>NZ_BCWN01000006.1 GCF_001592225.1 Castellaniella caeni NBRC 101664
CGTCTTGGTGCTGACAGCTCTCCACGGATCGGCCTGCAGGCCGATCCGATTCGCCAGGCACAGATCAGCCCGCAGGGGCTGATCTGTGTCCTGGCTCATCCCCCCAGATATGCCTTTTTGATGTGGGGGTTGCCCAGCAGCTCGGCGCCCGTGCCTTCCAGCACGATGGTGCCGTTTTCCAGCACGTAGCCGCGGTCGGCGAGCTTGAGCGTCTGGAAGACGTTCTGCTCGACCAGCAGCACCGTCATGCCGCTGGCCGTGATGCGCTCGATGATGTCGAACATCTGCTGCACCAGCAGCGGCGACAGGCCTACCGAAGGCTCGTCGAAAATCAGCAGCCGGGGCCCGGCCATCAGGCCGCGGGCAATCGCCACCATCTGCTGCTCGCCGCCCGACAGCGAGCCCGCCAGCTGGTTCAGGCGCTCTTGCACGCGCGGAAAGATCTCCAACACCTCGGCCATGCGCCGCGCCGCCTGCGCCCGGGCCGCGGGCTTGTAAGAGCCCATCAACAGATTATCGCGCACGGTAAAGCCGGGAAACAGCTGCCGTCCTTCGGGGATCATCGTGATCCCCGCAGCCACCACATCGAACGCGTTGCGATTGGCCAGATCGACCCCCTCGAACTCGACCACGCCCTGCGTGACGGGGATGATGCCGCAGATGGCCTTGAGCATGGTGGTCTTGCCCGCCCCGTTGGCACCGATCAGGGTGACGACTTCGCCCGCCTGGACGTCGAAGCTGACCTTGTCCAGCACCTGAGTCTTGCCGTAGCCGGCGCAGAGATTGGTCACTTTAAGCATGCTGCTGCTCCCGGCCCAGATAGGCCTCGATCACTTGCGGGTTTTCCACCACCTCGCGCGGCGAGCCGCTGGTGAGCACCTGCCCCTCGCTGATGACGATGATGCGGTCGGACAAAGCCATGACGGCCTGCATCATGTGCTCGATCATGACCACCGACACCCCCGACTCGCGCACGCGGCGGATCATCGCGATGGCCCGGTCGATGTCGGTGGGATTCAGGCCCGCCATCACCTCGTCCAACAGCAGGATCTTGGGCCGCGTCGCCAGGGCACGCGCCACTTCCAGGCGCTTGACCCCGCCCACCGTCAGGTTGCGTGCTTCGACGCCAAGCAGCTCGGTGAGGTCGGTCAGGTCGGCCACCTCGAGCGCGACGGCTTCGGCCTCGTGGCGGTCGGTGGTGTTGATGAAGGCCCCCAGCATGATGTTCTCGAGCACCGTCAGGCTGGTGAAGGGCAAGGCGGTCTGGAAAGTGCGGCTCAGCCCCTGGTGCGCGTATTCATAAGGCGCGTTGCAACTGGCCCACTGGCCGCTGCGCGCGCGCAGGCGGATCGTGCCCTGGTCGGGCCGGATGAAACCCGAGAGCTGGTTGAATACCGTGGTCTTGCCCGCGCCGTTGGGGCCGATGATGCCCAGGATCTCGTTTTCAAACAGCGTCAGCGACACGTCGTTGGTGGCACGCAGGCCGCCGAAGTTCTTGAACAGATTGCGCGCCTCGAGCACGGGCGTTTCCTGACGCGCGCAGCCCTGTGCCAGCCGCCCAGCCCGCACCGGCGCCACAGGAGCCCGGCCCAGGTAGGGCAGGCGCGACACCCAGCGCCCCACGCGGGCGCCGAACGAACCCACCAGCCCCTGCGGGATGGTCAGCACGACGACCACCAGCACGACGCCATAGATCAGCCCGTGCAGCCCGTTGCTCACGCCGCTCAGCCAGGCGCGCGCCAGTTCGGCAATCGGCAGCACCAGGAACGTACCGGCAATCGGCCCGGCCAGCGTGCCCATGCCGCCGATGAGCGCAAACATGGCGATCTGAATGGACAATTCGAGCGAAAAGGCGGATTGCGGATCGACGAAGGTGAGATAGGTGATGTGGAAGGTGCCGACGATGCTGGTGAGCATGGCCGACAGCACGGCGGCCTGCGTTTTCTTGCTGGCCGTGTTCACCCCCACGGCCTGCGCCGCGTCCTCGCGCTCGCGGATGGCCAGCAAGTAGTGCCCCAGGCGCGATTTGCGGATCAGCCACGAGGCCCAGAAGACGAACAGGAACAAGCCGAAGGCGATGATCAGGTAATTGGTCTTGTTACGGAAGATCATCCATTCCCAGCCGATGTTCAGCGGCAGGCTGATGCCGCTGGAGCCGCCCGTCCAGCTTTCCTCGTGGATCACCAGCAGGCGCACCACTTCCAGGATGGCGATGGTGGCCAGCGCGAAGAACGGGCCTTTCAGGCGCAGGGTGGGATAGCTGATGATGACGGCCACCACGCCGGAGATCACCGCCCCGGCCAGCATGCCGATCCAGGGGCTGATGCCGTAGGCCTGCGTGAGCAGCGTGGCGGTATAGCCGCCGATACCGTAGAACACGGCATGGCCCAGCGAGAGCTGCCCGGCAAAGCCGCCGACGATGTTCCAGGCGATCGACAGCGCGGCAAAGACGAAGATGAGGACGAAGAGATTGGTCCAGAAGGCCGTGTCCAGCGCCAGAGGCACGAGAAACGCGAGCACCAGAACCGCTAGACTGACGTACGCTTTTGGATTGCGAAAATCGGGGAACATGAGGCGCTCCTGCTTATTCAGTGCCCAACCCGAACAGCCCGCTGGGGCGCAGGATCAGAATCAGCAAAAAAATACCGAAATAGACGACTTCCTTGAGATCGGGCGCAATGTAGAAGCCCGCCAGGGTGTCCACCACGCCGATGATGAGCGAGCCCACGACCGCGCCGTAGAGGTCCCCCATGCCGCCCAGCACCACGATCACGAAAGCCGTCAGCACGAAATACGTGCCCACCGTGGGAAACACCGGATACTGCGGCGCCAGCAGGCCGGCGGCCACCCCCACGAAGGCCGAGCCCAGGCCGAAGGCGATCACGTAGACAAACTTGACGTTGACCCCCATGAGCATGGCGGCGTAGCGCTGCTGGGCCACGGCCCGCAGCGCGCGCCCCAGATAGGTGCGGTGCATGAACAGGTGCAGGCCCACGGCCAGGGCGATGGCGATCACAAACGTGACCACCTGCCCCGTCACCAGGGAAAACGGGCCCACCTCGAACGAACCTGTGCCCACCGAGGTATGCGCCCGGAAGACGTCGGCGCCAAAGATCACCAGCGCCAGGTTGAGCAGAATGGTGGACACACCCACCGTGGCGAAAATCTGGATTTCTTCGCCCGCGTCCAGCAGCGGCTCGATCACCACTTTCTGCACGAAGGCCCCCAGGGCAAACAACACGATGGCCGCGGGCACCAGGCCGATGTAAGGGTGGACACCCAGGTGCGCCGCCATCAGATAGACGAAGTACATGCCGATCATCAGAAATTCGCCGTGGGCGAAGTTGACGACACGCACGACACCGAAGATGAGCGTCAGGCCCAGGCTGATGATCATGTAGGCCCCCCCCAGCAGGAGACCATTGATGATCAACTGGAAAAAAATATCCATGGTCAATCTCGCGAAAGAATGAAGGTTCCGTGCCGGGGAGGAAAGTCAGCCCGGGCGCCAGGCATGGCAGCGACGGCGTCTTGCCTACTTCTTGAACTCGGGCGTGCCCTGGGCCAGGTTCTTGGGCTCGATGGTCACCAGTTCGCCGTTTTGCCACTGCATCACGTAGAAGTCCGAGGCCTCGTTCTGGCCATCTTGGGCAAAGTCAAAGCCCCAGCCATTAGCGCTTTCGCCCGCGGGCTTCTTGTAGGCCAGCACAGCGGCGCGGATCTTGTCCTTGTCAAACGACTTGGCCTGGGCCAGGATGTCCAGAAACGCCTTGGCCCCCACGTAGTTGGCCAGGCTGTGGCCCGACTGGGGCGCGCCCTTGTAGGCCGCCTTGTACTCGGCCAGAAATTTTTCCAGCCCCGGCGCGCCCTTGGGGTTGATCGACGCCTGGGGGAAATCCAGGTCGAAAACGCCATTGATGTCCGCCCCCACGGCCTTGGCGGTGTCCATCAGCGAATAGCCGCCCCCCGCGCCGATCACCACCTTTGGGTGGAAGTTGGCGTCTTTGGCCTGGCGGAAATACAGGATCGTGTCATTCTGGTATGACGTCTGCAGCACCACATTGGCCTTGGCCCCCTTCAGACGCAAGATGAGCGACGACAGGTCAACCGATTTGGCCGAGTAAGACAGCGTCTCGACCACCTTGTAGCCCAGCTCGGCGGCGCGCTTTTTCTCGGTGGCCGCCACGTCGGTGCCATAGGGGCCGTCTTCATGGATGATGCCGATGCGGATGTCCTTGGCGTCCAGCCCCATGCCCGGCGCAATCAGGCCATGCAGGGCATCCACCACGGCCACGCCGTACTTGGCGGTGTTCGGGTTGCTGCGAAACAGATACTGATAGCCGCGCGTGGTGACCTTGTGCGCGGTGGCCCCCAGTTCAAAATACGGGATGCCCGCCAGCTCGGTGACTGGCGACGCGGCATACGACAGGCCCGAGGCATAGCTGCCGAACACCGCCACCACGCCGTCGGACACCAGGCGCTTGGCGCCCGACACCGCCTGGTTGGGATCCACGGCATCGGCCTTGACGAGTTCGATCTTGTCGCCGTTGATGCCGCCCGCCGCGTTCACCTCGTTGACGGCAAGCTCGACCCCACGAAAGCTTTCTTGTCCCAACAGCGCCAGCCCGCCGCTGAACGGAAACAGGGCGCCCACCTTCACCGTGGCCGCGGATGCCGCGGCAGCCCCCAGCGCCAGGGTGCCCAATGCGATAGCCAGAACCGCTTTTTTGAATTTCATGCCTACACTCCTTGATTCCTCGGGTTTTCGGGTGGAACCCTCTTCCGGGATTCGCGTCCGTTTTCAATACCGCATTTTTGAAGCGCTTCAACTCTAATGTTTTAAAAACAGCAGTTACAATGCTGCTGTATGAGAATAGAGAAAAATGAAGCGTTTCAAATCTGTGCCGGCATAGGTTACCATGGGCCGCTCAGACACTGTCAATGAGTAAACACCCGAAGTCTTCAAGCACGCCATGACGTACAGCAGACCCACCTTGGCCGATGTCGCCCGCTTGGCCGGCGTATCGCTGGGCAGCGCCTCGCGCGCCCTTTCCGTGCCCGATCGCGTCAAGCCCAAAACGCTCGAAGCCGTACACAATGCGGTGGCCCAGTTGGGCTACATCCGCGACGGCGCGGCGCGCGCCCTGGCCTCGCGTCGCAGCCAGACCATCGCCGCCGTCTACCCCACGCTGAACAACCCCATCTTCGCCCACTCGACGCATTCCATTCAGCAGACGCTCTGGGCCCAGGGCTACCAGCTGCTCATCGTCAGCCACGAATACCATACCGAGACCGAGGTCTCCCTCATCCGCGCCACCCTCGAAAAAGGCGTGGACGGCATCATCATGGTGGGCACCGACCACGAAGACGCGGTCTTCAGCCTGCTGCGCCAGTACAAGCTGCCCTATGTGCTCACCTGGTCGGTGGACGGCAGCCAGCACCCGTATTGCGTCGGCATTTCCAATTTCGATGCGGCCTACCAGCTGGCCAGGCTGGCCCTGGGCAAGGGCCACACCCGCCTGGGCATCTGCGGCGGCACGATCGTCGGCAACGAGCGCGCCCGCTACCGGCGCGCCGGCATCCTGGCCGCGGTGCACGAAGCCGGGCTCACGATTCCCGCCGAATGGATCATCGAGCACGCGTTTTCCTACGAGGGCGGACGCCAGGCCATCCGGCACATCTGGCAGATGTCGCCGCGTCCCACAGTCGTGCTGTTTGGCACTGACCTGCAAGCCATGGGTGCCCTGCACGAATGCCGCCGCCTGGGCATCCGAGTACCCGACGACATTTCGCTCATCGGTTTCGACGGCCTCGAAGAGGCCGCCATGATGCAGCCCGAGCTCACCACCATCCGCATCCCCGACAGCGACATCGGCACCCGGGCCGCCCACATCATCGTCGATCTGCTGGCCGACCTGCCCGTGCCGCCCCAGCAGCCGCTGCGGCCCACGTTGATTCCGGGCGCCAGCCTGGGGGCGCCGCCCGCCGGGCGCTGAACACAGTCGGCCAAAGACACGCCCCGGCACCCGCGTGGCCGCGCCAATTGCGGTAACGTTATGCGCAATACACCACCGAGTGCCCCCCCATGACACGCTCTCTTTCCACCCTCGTTCGCCTGGCGTCGGGCGCGCTGCTGGCCGGCGCCCTGGTTGCCGCCAGCCTGGCCGGCACCGCCACGCCCGCCAGCGCCGCCACGGACACCAGCGCAACACGCGGCACGGCGCCCGACGCCGATACGCCTTCGGGCACATCCACCGGCGCCGCGATCCTGCCCAAGGGCATCCAGCGCGTGGTGCTCATCGAGGGCGTCACCGAATACCGCCTGGCCAACGGCCTGCAGGTGCTGCTGGCGCCCGACGACTCGCGCGCGCAGACCACCGTCAACATGAGCTACCGCGTGGGTTCGCGCAACGAAGGGCCGGGCGAAACCGGCATGGCGCACCTGCTCGAACACCTGCTGTTTCGCGGCAGCCCCAAGCACCCGGACGCGTTGGCCGAATTCTCGCGCCGCGGCCTGGCCGCCAATGGTTCGACCACGGTCGATCTGACCAACTTCTACGCCACCTTCGCCAGCGACCCGGACACCCTGCGCTGGTATCTGTCCTGGCAGGCCGACGCCATGCTCAACGCGCGCATCGGCCGCGCCGACCTGGACGCCGAAATGCCAGTCGTACTCAATGAGATGGAGCGCGGCGAAAACAGCCCCTTCAGCATGCTGCTGCAGCAGACCGACGCCGCCAGCTACGTCTGGCATCCCTATGGCCGCAGCGTGATCGGCGCGCGCTCCGATGTCGAGCACGTGGACGTCGCCCAGCTGCGGGCGTTCTACCACCGCTACTACCAGCCCGACAACGCCACGCTCATCGTCACGGGCCGCTTCGACGCCGGGCAGGTGCTGCGGTGGATCGCCGACGACTTCGGCCCCCTGGCCAAACCCGCGCGCACCCTGCCGCCGGAATACACGGTCGAGCCCGTGCAGCAGGGCGCACGCGCCATCACCCTGCGCCGCATCGGTGGCAGCCCCATCGCCATCGTGCAGTACCACTACCCGGCGGCTGACAGCGATGCCTACACGGCACTGTCCATGGGCACCGACATGCTGGCCGACACCCCTGCCGGGCCGCTCTACCAGGCTCTGGTCAAGACGGGCCAGGCCAGCAGCGTCTTCGGCTTTGCCCGCGGGTTGCGGCAGCCCGGCTACGCCGTTTTCGGCGCCCAGCTGCAGCCCGGCGCCAAGCCGGAAGCCACCCTGCGGACGCTCGAACAGACGCTCGAGTCCAGCGGCATCCAGCAACTGGACGCCGCCGCGCTGGAGCGCAACCGCACGGCCTGGCTGAACCAATGGAAACAGGTCTACAACCAGCCCGCCAGCCTGGCCGATGCCTTGTCCAACGCCGTTGCGCGCGGCAACTGGCAGCTGTTCTTCATCGAGCCGCTGCGCGTCAAGGCCCTGACGCTGGCCGGCATCCAACAGGCGCTGGCGGCGTGGCTGCTGCCCAGCAACCGCACCAGCGGCCTGTACCTGCCCACGCCCCAGCCGCACGACGCACCCGCGCCGCCCCGCGCCGATCTGCAGCCCTGGCTCAAACAGCTGAAGACAGGCACCACGCGTCCCGCCGTCGCGGCATTCGATACCAGTCCCCAGGCCATCGACGCGGCCACGCAGCGCGGCACGCTCACCCTGGACAATGGCACCGTGGCGCTGGCCCTGCTGCCCAAGGCCACGCCCGGCGAGCAGGTGCACGGCTTCATTCGCCTGCACTTTGGCACGGCCCAGGCCATGCGAGGCCTGGGGCTGGTGCCCTCGGTCACGGCAGCCATGCTGCTGCGCGGCACCGACAGCCTCACGCGCCAGCAGATCGAAGACCGCCTGAACGCACTGGATTCCGACCTTTCCTTCACGGCTGACGGCAACACACTGACGATCGGCCTGCGCAGCACGCGCACCCACCTGTCCGAACTGCTGCAACTGGCTTTCCAGGCGCTGCGCCATCCCAACTTCCCGGCGTCCGAACTGGCCGAAATCCAGCACAGCCTGAGCGGCAGCATAGAAGACGAGGCCGTCAGCCCCGCCTATCTGGTGCGCAATACCCTGCAGCGTTACGGCCAGCCCTGGCAGCCCGACGACATTCGCTACACCCCGACCACGTCCGAACTACTGGCACAGACCAGGACGCTCACCCGCGCGCAGCTGCGGCAGTTTCACGACCGCTTCTACGGCGCGGGCGACATCAGCGTGGCGCTCGTGGGCGACTTCGATCCCCAGGCCCTGCGCCACAGCCTGCAAGCGGGGCTGGCGGGCTGGCAGCGGGCGCCCGCCTACACGCGCATCCCCGATCCCTGGTACGCCGTGACGCCGAAAACCTTCCACATCCCGGCGCCGGGCAAGGCCAATGCCAACTACCTGGCCACCCTGCCCTTGAAAATCCAGGACAGCGACCCGCGCTGGCCCGCCCTGATGCTGGCCAACTACCTGCTGGGCGGCTCGGAAGACTCGCGCCTGTGGCAAAGCATCCGCGTCAAGCAGGGCCTGTCGTACGGCGTGGGCAGCAATCTGCGGGCCTCGGCCTTCGAACCCTCGGGCGCCTGGTCGCTTTTTGCCACCACGGCCGCGCGAAACGCCCAAACACTGCAACGGGCCATGCGCGACACGCTGGCCGCCACGCTGAAAGACGGCTTCACGCAAAAAGAGGTGGATGAAGGCGTGCGCTCGCTGGCCAACTATCTGCAGCTGGGCCGCTCAAGCGACACCTGGCTGGCCGATCGCTGGCTCGATTACCTGGACACGGGCCGCAGTTTCGCCTGGCAGCAGCACATCCTTGACGCGCTCCAGGGTTTGCAAGCCGCCCAGGTCAATGACGCGATGCGCGCCGTGCTCAAGCCCGACGCGTTCAGCATCGCCATTGCCGCCGACTCGCACTAGGAGAAGAAGTTCTTCACCTTGTCCGTCCACGATTCGCTTTTGGGCGAATGGCGATCTCCGCCCGTGGTGAGGGACGCCTCGAACTGACGCAACAGGGCCTTTTGTTCGTCGTTCAGGCGCACCGGCGTCTCGACGGCGATGTGGCAGTACAGGTCACCGGGATAGCTGGAGCGGATGCCCTTGATGCCCTTGCCGCGCAAGCGGAAGGTCTTGCCAGTCTGCGTGCCTTCGGGGATGGTGATCTCGCCGCGCCCGGCCAGGGTCGGCACTTCGAGCGTGCCGCCCAGCGCCGCCTTGGTAAACGGAATGGTGAGCTCGCAGTGCAGGTCTTCGCCGTCGCGCTGGAAAATACCGTGCGGCTTGATGCGGATTTCCACGAACAGGTCGCCCGCGGGCCCGCCATTGACACCTGGTTCACCGTTGCCCGACGAACGGATGCGCATGCCGTCGTCGATCCCGGCCGGGATTTTCACCTGCAGGGTCTTGTTCTTGCGGATGCGCCCCACTCCGTCGCACTCGGCGCAGGGGTTGGAGATTTCCTTGCCGCTGCCGTGGCACGTCGGGCAGGTCTGCTGCACGCTGAAAAAGCCCTGCTGCATGCGCACGGCACCGCTGCCGCCGCAGGTGTGGCAGGTGTGCGGCTTGGTGCCCGGCTTGGCGCCCGAACCGTGGCAGGTATCGCAGGTTTCCCAGCTGGGGATGCGGATTTCAGTGTCGAAGCCGTTGGCGGCCTGTTCGAGGCTGATCTCCAGGTTGTACTTGAGGTCGGCGCCACGATAGACCTGCGGCCCACCACCGCCACGGCGCCCGGCGGCCCCGCCGAAGATCTCGCCGAAGATGTCGCCAAAGGCATCGGCAAAGCCGCCCGCCCCACCCATGCCCGCACCGGCGGCATTGGGATCGACCCCGGCATGGCCGAAGCGATCGTAGGCCCCGCGCTTTTCAGCGTCGGACAGCATCTCGTAGGCCTCTTTGACCTCTTTGAACTTGTCCTCGGCCTCTTTGCTGCCCGGGTTGCGATCCGGGTGGTACTTCATGGCCAGCTTGCGGTAGGCCTTGCGGATGTCGTCATCCGACGCGTTCTTGGCCACCCCAAGGACTTCGTAAAAATCTCGTTTTGCCATTGGTCTTGATTACTTGCTTGAATCGCTGCTGATGGAAGGACACAAGCCCGGGCCGACCAAAAGGCCGGAACCGGGCTGGTGCGTGAGTGGGCGCCCATCCAGCCCGCCGCGGCACGCGGCAGCCCGGCGGGCGTCAGCAATCAGTCGGGCTTGACTTCCTTGAAGTCGGCATCCACGACGTTGTCATCAGCCGGTTTCGCGCCATCCGCAGCCGTGGCGCCTTCAGCCGCCGCCTTGGCCTGCATGTCGGCGTACATCTTCTCGCCCAGCTTTTGCGAGGCCGTGGCCAGCGCCTCGGACTTGGCGTCGATCTCGGCCTTGTCGTCGCCCTTGGCGGCTTCTTCAAGCGCTTTGATCGCGGCTTCGATGGCTTCCTTCTCGGACGCTTCGAGCTTGTCGCCGTATTCGGTGAGCGACTTGCGCGTGGCGTGCACCAGGCCATCGGCCTGGTTGCGCGCCTGGGCGAGTTCGGCCACGCGGTGATCTTCCTCGGCATTGGCCTCGGCGTCTTTCACCATGCGCTCGATCTCTTCTTCGCTCAGGCCCGAGCTGGCCTTGATGGTGATCTTGTTTTCCTTGCCCGTGCCCTTGTCTTTGGCCGACACGTGCAGGATGCCGTTGGCGTCGATGTCGAAGGTGACTTCGATTTGCGGCAGGCCGCGCGGTGCGGGCGGGATGCCTTCGAGGTTGAACTCGCCCAGCGCCTTGTTGCCGGCGGCCACTTCGCGTTCGCCCTGGAACACCTTGATGGTCACGGCAGGCTGGTTGTCGTCCGCCGTGGAGAACACCTGCGAGAAGCGGGTGGGGATCGTGGTGTTCTTCTTGATCATCTTGGTCATCACGCCGCCCAGGGTTTCGATGCCCAGGGACAGCGGGGTGACGTCGAGCAGCAGCACGTCCTTGCGATCGCCCGAGAGCACCGAGCCCTGGATGGCGGCACCGGCAGCCACGGCTTCGTCCGGGTTGACGTCCTTGCGCGGGTCGCGGCCAAAGAATTCCTTGACCTTGTCCTGCACCTTGGGCATGCGCGTCATGCCGCCCACCAGAATCACGTCATCGATTTCGGACACCTTGATGCCGGCGTCCTTGATGGCGATGCGGCAAGGCTCGATGGTGCGCTCGATCAGGTCTTCGACCAGGGCTTCGAGCTTGGAGCGCGTGATCTTCAGGTTCAGGTGCTTGGGGCCCGAGGCATCCGCCGTGATGTACGGCAGGTTGATTTCGGTCTGCTGCGTCGAGGACAGTTCGATCTTGGCCTTTTCAGCGGCTTCTTTCAGGCGTTGCATGGCCAGCACGTCCTTGGAGAGGTCGGTGCCGGAGTCTTTCTTGAACTCGTCGATGATGTAGTTGATGATGCGCAGGTCGAAGTCTTCGCCGCCCAGGAAGGTGTCGCCGTTGGTGGACAGCACCTCGAACTGCTTGTCGCCATCGACGTCGGCGATTTCGATCACCGAGACGTCGAACGTGCCGCCACCCAGGTCGTACACCACGATCTTGCGGTCGCCGCGCTCGGCCTTGTCCAGGCCGAAGGCCAGGGCCGCCGCCGTGGGTTCGTTGATGATGCGCTTGACTTCCAGGCCGGCGATCTTGCCAGCGTCTTTGGTGGCCTGGCGCTGGCTGTCGTTGAAGTAAGCCGGCACCGTGATGACGGCCTCAGTGACTTCTTCACCCAGGTAGTCTTCGGCGGTCTTTTTCATCTTGCGCAGGATGTCGGCCGACACTTGGGGCGGCGCGAGCTTCTTGTCTTGCGCCTCGACCCAGGCATCGCCATTGTCGGCCTTGAGAATCTGATAGGGCATCAGGTGGATGTCCTTCTGCACGGCCTTTTCGTCGAACTTGCGGCCAATGAGGCGCTTGACGGCGAAAATGGTGTTCTTGGGGTTGGTGACCGCCTGGCGCTTGGCGGGCGCGCCCACCAGCACTTCGCCGTCTTGCATATAGGCCACGATGGACGGCGTGGTGCGCGCGCCTTCGGAGTTTTCAATGATCTGAACCTTGGAGCCATCCAGCACTGCCACGCAGCTGTTGGTCGTCCCGAGGTCAATCCCGATGATCTTGCTCATGTGTTGTGATCCTGTCGATATTTGAATGGGGGGCGGAGTGCGTCCGCCGATGTCTCTGATGTGGGGCTGGCCCGGACGATTTCAAGGCCGGCCCGCCGTTTTTTCCGGGGCGGCGCGGCGCGACGGCGCGCGCGGCCCGCAGATCACGACTGCCCGGAGGACACCATCACCAGGGCGGGCCGCAGCACGCGGTCGGCGATGAGGTAGCCCTTTTGCAGGGTCTGCGCGACGGCGCCCTGGGGGTGTTCGGACGGCACGTTGGAGATGGCCTGGTGGCGGTGCGGGTCGAAGACTTCACCCGGCTGCGGTGCGATCTCGCGCATCTGATTGCGCTCGAAGGCCGTATTCAGCTGGCGCAGCGTGGCCTCGACGCCCTTTTGCCAGTCGTCGGCCGTCTGGTTTTCCTGTGCCAGGGCGGCTTCGAGGCTGTCGCGCACCGGAATCAGGCTCTCGGCAAACGACTCGGTGCCGAACTTGCGCGCCTTGGTCACGTCGTCCTGGGCGCGGCGGCGCACGTTTTCGACTTCGGCATGGGCGCGCAGCAGCTGGTCGTGGTAGTCCGAAATCTTGGCCTGGGCTTCAGCCAGCAGGGTGGCGAGGTCTTCGCCGGGCAGCTCGAGCGGGGCGTCCGCCGAGGTTTCGGGGGCCTTCGGAGCGTCTGCCGAACCCGACGCCGCCGCAGCGTGCGCGGCCTTCGGGTCCAACTCTTCCTGGGGTGCCGACATGGTGAATTCTCCAAAAACTGATGAATGCGAATGGTGCTGCATATGAGGGGAAAAACAGGGATTTCAAGGGCCCAAGAGCCCGCGCGCGTCGTAGCCGCCTGCCAGGCCGAGCGCGCACTCAACGACAAGGCGCAAGCGGCTGCATGCGGCCGGGCACCGATCAGATCCAGCCGACCAGGTTGCGCGCGAGCAAGTCCGAGAACCCGCGCACCCAGCCGGGCTGGGCGTTCAGACAGGGCACGTAGTGAAACTCGCGCCCACCCGCCGCCAGAAACGCGTGGCGGCAGGCCAGATTGATTTCTTCGAGGGTCTCGAGGCAGTCGGCCAGAAACCCCGGGCAAAGCACATCCACGGACGCCACGCCCGCGCGCGCCCAGGCTTCAAGCGTGGGCTGAGTATACGGCTGCAGCCAGGGGGCCGCGCCAAAGCGGCTCTGGAAGCAGACGTGCAGGCGCGCGCCATCAGCGCCCAGGCGGGCGCGCAGGGCTGCCGCCGTTCGCTGGCAATCGCGAAAATAGGGGTCGCCCTGCCGTACACAGGACTGCGGCAGGCCGTGAAAACTGAGCACCAGGCGCTCGGCCTGGCCATGCGCCTGCCAGTGCGCCTGCAGACTGTCGTACAGCGCATCGATGTACACCGCCTCTTCGTTGAAGCGGTCGAGAAAGCGCAGCGTGGGCTGATGCCGCAGCCGGGCCAGGTGCGCCGTCACGGCATCCACCACCGTGGCGGTCGTACCCGCCGCATACTGTGGGTAAAGTGGTGCCACCAGAATGCGTCCACAGCCAGCGGCGCGCAATTTTTCCAGCTGCGGCCCGATGGCGGGTTGCCCGTAGCGCATGGCCAGTTCGACGCGCACGTCCAGGCCCTGCGACCGCAGCGCGTCGTCCACCCCGGCGGCCAGATCCTGGCCGTACACGAGCAGGGGCGAGCCCCGGTCGAGCCAGACCTGCGCGTACTTGGGCGCAATCGCGCCCGGGCGGCGCGTGAGCACGAAGGCGCGCAGGATGACCTGCCACAACCAGCGGGGCAGCTCGACCACGCGCGGATCGGACAGGAACTCTTTCAGATAGCGGCGCACCGCGGCGGGCGTAGGCGCATCGGGCGTGCCCAGATTGACCAGCAGCACGCCCACCGGCCCGCGGCCAGGGCCCGCTACAGCGGGGTTCAAGGCGTCCGGGCCTTGGGGGTCAGAGATGAAGCGCGTCATAGGCAGAGGAATTCTCGGGCGGATCGAGGCAGATGCAAAGGCTCAATGATAAGGGTAAACCGCAGGGTGCCCTGCCCACCTGGGGCATCCCCGCATGACGCCAAGAATTGCCCCCGGCCGGTCGTCTCATGTGCGCGCCCCTGGCGGCACACGCTACGAGGCCGCCTGGCCCAGCGCGTTGGACAGCATGCGCGCGGTGATGTCCACGATGGGGATGACGCGCTCGTAGGCCATGCGGCTGGGGCCGATGACGCCCAGCGTGCCGATGACCTGGCCATCGACACTGTAGGGCGCCGTGATGACCGAGACGTCTTCCAGCGGCACCAGGCGCGAATCGCCGCCGATGTAGATTTGCACCCCCTGCGCATGGCTGGATACGTCCAGCAGGTGCAGAAGGTCGGTCTTTTGTTCGAACAAGGCGAAAAGGCGCCGCAGGCGATCCATGTCGGCGGTCATTTCGGAGACTTCGAGCAGCTTGCCCTCGCCCGAAATGACGACGGCCTCGTCGGCGGTATCGGGCGTGCCGATGCCGGCATCCACCGCCTGCTGCATGAGGCGCGTGATGTCGGAGCGCAGGGACGCGAGTTCGGCGGCCAACGACAGGCGAACCTCGTGAAACGACTTGCCGGAGAAATGCCGGTTGAAGAAATTGGAGGCTTCGAGGAGTTCGACCTCGGTGTATTCGCGCGGCACGAACAGGATGCGGTTCTGCACGTCGCCGTTGGGCGTGACGATGATGAGCAGGACGCGCTTGTCGGACAGGCGGATGAACTCGATGTGGCGAAACACCTGCGTGCGCTTGGGTGTGAGCACCACCCCGGCGAACTGTGACAGGTTGGACAGCAGCGAGGCCGCCGCCGTGACGGCGCGGCCCGGCTCGGCGGCGGGCAGGCAGTCGGCGATCCGCAGCCCGGGGCTGAGCTCGTAGGGCCGCACGGTAAGCAGGGTATCGACGAACAGGCGGTAGCCACGCGGCGTGGGCACGCGCCCGGCAGACGTGTGCGGGCTGTGAATGAGCCCGAGGTCTTCGAGATCGGCCATCACGTTGCGAATCGTGGCGGGAGAAAGGTCGAACACCTTGGACAGGGTGCGCGAACCGACGGGCTGCCCATCCGCGATGTATCGTTCTACCAACGCCTTGAGCAAAGCCTTTGCTCGATCATCCATGTCCTGTCCACCCATCACCCGGGACAAGCGCGACACGCCACCAACCGCAGGCACGCCTTCATCCCCCTATAATCGGATACTCCTTATTATTCCATTAATCGCACGAGGGACAGGCTTCCATGCACTTCAACACCGTGGCTCTGGTCGGCCGCTACCAGGATAGCGGGCTGGATGCGCCCCTGCGAAGGCTGGGGGCCGTCCTGCAAGACACCGGCTGCACGGTGCTGATCGAAGCAGAAACCGCGCAAAACACCGGCGTCACGCACTTCACCCCGGCATCATTCGCCGAGATCGGCGCGCGCGCCGATCTTGCCATCATCATGGGGGGCGACGGCACCATGCTGGCCGCCGCCCGCCAGCTGGCCACCTTCGACGTGCCGCTGATCGGCATCAACCACGGACGCCTGGGCTTCATCACCGACATCCCGCTGGGCAGCGCCGACGAAGCCATCACCGGCATCCTCAACGGCGCCTACGTGCAAGACGAACGCATCCTGCTCGAAGGCCGCGTCATGCGCGGCGACCAGCAGATGGTCTCGGGCCTGGCGCTCAACGACGTCATCATCAACCGCGCCGGGCGCGGCGGCATGATCGAACTGCGCGTCGAATGCAACGGCAACTTCATGCACAGCCAGCGCGCCGACGGCCTCATCATCGCCACCCCCACCGGCTCCACCGCCTACGCGCTCTCGGCGGGCGGGCCTATCCTGCATCCGCAGGTCAATGCCCTGGTGCTGGTGCCCGTGGCACCGCAGACGCTGTCCAACCGCCCCATTACCCTGCCCGAAGACTCCATCCTCAACATCACCATCCGGGCGCTGGGGCGGGTCGAATCCGGGGCCAGTGTGCACTTCGACATGCAGACGCTTTCCAACTGCCAGGAAGGCGACCGCATCGACGTGCGCCGCAGCCCGCACCGGGTGCGCTTCCTGCATTCGCAAGGCTACAGCTACTTCTCCACCCTGCGCAGCAAGCTCAACTGGAACCGCATGCTGCACCCCTGGGACGACCCCGACGACAACTCCCGATAAGGCCCATGCTGCGCACCCTGCACATTCTCGATTTCGTCATCGTCGATCAGGCGGAAATCGCCTTCGAGCCGGGCTTCACCGTCTTTTCCGGCGAAACCGGAGCCGGCAAGTCGATCCTGATCGACGCGCTCTCCCTGACGCTGGGGGGGCGCGGCGATGCCAGCCTGGTGCGCGAGGGCGCCGCCCGCGCCGACATCAGCGCGGTCTTTGACACGCCCCCCGCCGCCGCCCGCTGGCTGGCCGAACAGGCCATCGAGGGCACCGAACTCATCTTGCGCCGCGTCATCGACGCCCAGGGCCGCGGCAAGGCCTACATCAACGGCCTGCCCGCCACGCTCACCCAGCTGCGCGACCTGGGCGCCCTGCTGATCGACATCCACGGCCAGCACGCGCACCAAAGCCTGCTGGCCAGCGCCAGCCAGCGCGACATCCTCGACACCCAGGGGGGCCACGGCCAGGACGCGCTCGCCCTGCAAGCCGCCTGGGATGCCTGGCGCGCGGCGCTCGCCACGCTGGAATCCGCCCGTCGCGACGCAGCGGGCCAGGCGGCGGCGCTCGAAAAACTGCAGGACGACGTCGCCTTCCTCGACGCACTGGCGCCAGATCCCGACGAATGGCCCACGCTGTGCGCGCGGCAGTCGCGCCTGGCGCACGCCCAGGCGCTGCTGGCCGGCGCCAGCCAGGCCGCCGAGGCCCTGGACGGCGAATCCGGCTCGGCAAGCCAGGCGCTGCAGGCGGCCTTACAGGCCTTGCAGGCACTGGTGCGCCACGACCCGCGCCTCGAAGAACACTGCCAGGCGCTCGAATCGGCCCGCATCCTGTGCGCTGAAACCGTCTCAGGGCTCAACGCCTACGCCGACCGCCTCGAACTCGACCCCGACGCCCTGGCCCAGGCCGACGCCCGCATGAGCGAGATGTTCGCCGCCGCGCGCCGCTTCCAGGTCGAACCCGAAACGCTGGCCGAGCTGCACCGGCAGCTGGCGGCGCAACTGCGGCACAGCGCGGCGCAGCACGACATCGACGCCCTGGCCCAGGCCTGCGCCCAGGCCGAGGCGCGCTACCAGGCCGCCGCGCAGGCGCTCAGCGCCCGGCGCCAGACCACGGCCCGGCGTCTGTCCGAGCAGGTGACGGCGGCCATGCAGACCCTGTCCATGGAAGGCGGCACATTCCAGGTTCAGCTGGCGGCCTGCAAGCCGGGCGCGCACGGGCTGGAGACCGTCGAATTCCTGGTGGCCGGGCACGCCGGCGTGCCCGCGCGTCCGCTCAGCAAGGTGGCCTCGGGCGGCGAACTCGCGCGCATTTCACTGGCCCTGTCGGTCATCGCCAGCCAGGCGGCGCGCGTGCCGACGCTCATCTTCGACGAAGTGGACAGCGGCATCGGCGGCGGCGTGGCCGAAGTGGTGGGCCACCTGCTGGCCCAGCTGGGTCAGCGCCACCAGGTGCTGTGCGTCACGCACCTGCCCCAGGTGGCTTCCTGCGCCGGGCATCATTTTCAGGTCAGCAAGAAAACCCGCGCCCATAAAACGCTGTCCTCCATCCAGGCGCTGGACGCGGACGCGCGCGTACAGGAAATCGCCCGCATGCTGGGCGGCCTGAAAATCACCGACGCCACGCGCGACCACGCACGCGAGATGCTGCGCCTGTCGAGCCGCTGAAGCCGCGGGTTTCCCGCGCCCCCGTCCCTGTAAAGAAGAAGGCCCGCGTGCGGGCCTTGTCCCGGACAAAAGGGTGACGGGCGGGCGGCGTCAGGCCTTCTTGGCCTCGTGGCACTTGGGGCACACGCCGTAGAGCATCATGTGATGGCTTTCGAGGGTGAAGCCGTTTTCCTTGGCGATGCGGTGCTGGCGCTTTTCGATTTCGGGGTCGGAGAATTCGACCACCCGGCCGCAGTTGGTGCAGATGAGGTGATCGTGGTGATCGCCGTCGTTGAGTTCGAAGACCGACTTGCCGCCGTCGAACTGGCTGCGCAGCAAGATGCCGGCCTGCTCGAACTGGGTCAGTACCCGGTAGACCGTGGCCAGACCGATATCGACGTCTTCGGCGATGAGAGCACGATAGACGTCTTCGGCACTGTGGTGGCGGGTTTCGGCCTTGCGAAACACATCAAGAATCTTCAGGCGCGGAAACGTCGCCTTCAGCCCCATGTTTTTGAGCTCGATTTGATCATTCATGGTTCAAGTATCCTGGGTCGGGCGGAGGAATGCAAGCGAGCTTGACAGGCATTGGCCCCCGCCCTGCACATGCGCAAATCCGAATTCCCTTTATGATAGCGGTTTTGACGGCCACAATCCGGGGCCGGTCATCGATCACGGGGGCATGTGTGCGTATCCGAGCGAGTCAATTTTCCCGCACCGCGGGCATCTGTCTGGCGGCAAGTCTGCTGACTATCGGCCTGGCAGGCTGCGGCTCGAACAATTGGGGCTTTCCCTATCGAGCCACCGTCCAGCAGGGCAACTGGATCACCTCCGAACAGGTGGCCCAGCTCGAAGTCGGCATGACGCGCGACCAGGTGCGCTTCATTCTGGGCACGCCGACGCTCGAAGACATCTTCCACGCCGAGCGCTGGGACTACCCCTATTACAACCAGCCGGGCTACGGCAAGGACGAACTGCGCAAATTCACCGTCTGGTTCGAGAACGACCGCCTGACGCGCTGGTCGGGTGACGAACAACCCGATCGCCAACCCTTCCAGAAGAACGATTCCGGTAAAGAAGCGGTTCAGTCCGCCGACAAGGCACGCGCCGACGATGCCGCCCAGCAGGCCGCTTCCCCCGGCACCAACGACGCGGCGGCGCCCAATGCCAGCATCTCCACCGATACGCCCCAGGCCACCATCGAAACGGGCGTCGGCAACACCAAGAAGGGCCAGTGATCATGCGCATTGCCATTGCCGGAGCCTCGGGCCGCATGGGGCGCATGCTGATCCAGGCCGTCCTCGACACCGAAGACCTCACGCTGGCGGCCGCGCTCGACCGCGTGGGCAGCAGCGCCCTGGGTGAAGACGCGGGCGCGTTTCTGGGCACCCGCACGGGCGTACTCATCACCGACCAGCTGCAGGTGCTGGCCGACACCGACTGCCTCATCGACTTCACCCGCCCCGAAGGCACGCTGGCCCATCTCGAAGTCTGCGCCGCCCACGGCGTCAAATGCGTCATCGGCACCACGGGCTTCGACGCCCAGGGCAAGCAGGCCATCCGCGCGGCGGCCCAGAAAACGGCCATCGTCTTCGCGCCCAACATGAGCGTGGGCGTCAACGCCACCATCAAGCTGCTGGACATGGCCGCGCGCCTGCTCAACAGCGGCTACGACGTCGAAGTCTTCGAAGCACACCACCGCAACAAGGTGGACGCCCCCTCGGGCACGGCGCTGGCCATGGGTGAAGCCGTGGCGCACGCCTGGGGCGTGCAGCTCGACGACGTGGCCGACTGGGCGCGCCACGGCCATACCGGGGCGCGCGAAACCGGCCACATCGGCTTTTCAGTGCTGCGCGGGGGCGACATCGTGGGCGACCACACGGTGTACTTCTGCGGCACCGGCGAGCGCATCGAAATCACCCACCGCTCCAGCAGCCGCGCCACCTACGCGCAAGGCAGCCTGCGCGCCGCCCGCTACCTGGCACGCCGCGAGTTCGGCCTGTTCGACATGCAGGACGTGCTGGCCAGCTAAACGGGCAGGCGAAACGAACCTAATCCAGAATGACGGGCTCTTGCTCGAGTGCGACGCCAAAGCGCTCGCGCACGGCGCCGCGCACGGCCTGCGCCAGGGCCAGCACGTCGCTGGCTTGCGCACCGCCATGATTGACCAGCACCAGCGCCTGCCGCTCGTGCATGCCCACCGGCCCCAGGCGGCGCCCCTTCCAGCCCGCCTGTTCGATCAGCCAGCCCGCCGCCAGCTTCACCCGGCCATCCGGCTGCGGATAGGTGCGCAATTCAGGAAACCGCTGCCGTAGCTGCTGCGCCTGCGCGGCGGGCACCACGGGGTTCTTGAAGAAACTGCCGGCATTGCCCAGCACGGCTGGATCGGGCAACTTGCGGCGCCGGATGTCGCAAACCGCCTCATAGATCTGACGGGCCTTGGCGAGACTCGCCTGCGACCGCGCCAGCTCCTGCGCGGCCTGCCGCAGTACATCTGGCGCCATCCCTTGACCCGGCGCCACCCGCAGCGCGGGATGGTCGCGGACATCTGGATAATCCAGTCGAGGCTGCCAGGCCTTGGGCAGGACAAAGCGCACGCGCACGATCAGCCAGCGCCCTGCCCCGGCCCGCTTGAACACGCTGTCCCGATAGGCAAACGCGCAGTCGGCAGCCGACAGCGCTTGCTCGCGTCCGGCCAGCAAATCCCAGGCCAGCACCGAATGCAGCCGCTCGCCCACTTCCAGCCCATAGGCGCCGATGTTCTGTACCGGGGCCGCGCCCACCGTGCCCGGAATGAGCGCCAGGTTTTCCAGCCCTGGCCAGCCCTGCGCCAGGCAATGCGTCACGAAACCATGCCAGGGCTCGCCCGCCGCGGCCTCGACGAACCAGTGCGTCGCCGTCTCGCGCCACAGGCGGATGCCGCGCAAGGCCACGCGCAAAACCCGATGCCGCGGCTGCGGCTGCACCACGACGTTGCTGCCGCCCCCCAGCACGAACAGCGGCGCGCCGTCTTCCGGCTGTGCCCGATACCAGCGGCACACCTCGGGGAGGTGCGCCTCATCCGCCAGCACGGCGACCTGGGCCCAGGCAGGCAGACCCAGCGTGTTGCAGCCCTGCAGCGGCTGCCGGGCAAAGGCGAGAGGCGTCATAGCGTCGAAAGGGGGCGTGATCCACAAAGGCGTAAGCATACTGCGCGCCTCGGCCAGCATGAACCAGGGCGCACACCGCGCCGACATGCCAGGCGCAGGTCAAGCGCCCATGGGCCGCAGGGGCAAGGCGCCGCGCCCGCGTCGGCTCCTCTACAATGCCAGCTTTCTGTTCAAGATCGGGACGCTGCGAACGCGATGGACATCGTACTGACCCTGCTCGCCATCGTGGTGGCATGGCGGCTGCTGTGCCTGCAGTACCAGCGCGGCCACATCGCCCTGCTGGGGCGCCATCTGGCCCGCCTGCAGATCGAGCGCCACATGGAAACCCTGACGCAGGGCTACACCCGCGCCATCCACGAAAAAGATACCAGCCGCCAGCTGCAGATACTGGACGGCTTCAGCCAGACCGAGCGCACCGTGGCGGCGCAGCTGCGGACGCTGGCCGAGGCCATGCGCACAGAAGACGAACAGGCCACGCGCATGGGCATCCTGCCCTTTTGCGTGCCTTACCTGGAACGCTTTCTGCCGACCTCGACACGCGACTTCCGCGCGCTGCTGGACATCCATGCCCAGGGCCTGCGCCGCGTCGTGGACAACGCAGACCGCTGGGGCCCGAAAGAGCGCGCCTATCACCTCTCGGCCGAGCTGTACCTGATGCAGCACAGCTGCCACTGGTACTGCAAATCGCGCAGTGTGGCCGACGTCCGGCTCTCGGTACGCCACCAGGTCACGCGCCAGAAAGTGCTGGACTCCGTATCGGACGAGACCCGCCAGGCGTACTTGCGCTGGCTGCGCAGCGGCGCGGGCGGATAGTCCGACAAGTCTTGTCAGGCCCGTCCATCAGCCCGCATGAGCCTTCGTGTGGGCATTGATGGATTTGAGGATTTCCGCCCTGGCTTCTTCCAGGGTTCCCCAGCGCTCGACCTTCACCCACTTGCCAGGCTCCAACGTCTTGTAGTTGGCGAAGAAATGGCTGATTTCGTCCAGCAAGGCCCGTGGCAAGTCGTCGCAAGACCCCACGCTGCGATACAGCGGGCTGACCGTGTCGTCAGGCACGGCAATGATCTTTGCGTCGGGCCCGTGCTCGTCGCTCATCTGCATCACACCAATCGTACGGCTGGGAATGGTGACGCCGGGCGCCACGGGATAGGGGCTGATCACCAGGGCATCCAACGGGTCGCCATCCTCGCTCAGGGTATTTGGAATGAAGCCGTAGTTGGCCGGGTAGGCCATGGACGTGCTCAGGAACCGATCCACGAAAATCGTGCCGCTGGTTTTATTCAGCTCGTACTTGATGGGCAGTCCATGGGCCGGTATCTCGATGTAGACGTTGATGTGATCGGGGACGTCATCGCCGGCGGGGATGTCCTGATAGCTCATGGGTGAAAACTCCTGATATTGAAATTGAAACACAGGGGGGATTGGAGGGCCTGGAGGCCCGAAAAACCAGGGTCGAAGAACCCGAATCCGTGACGCGCGAAAGGCGGCGTTGCATGGTCAATCCAGGCTGGCGGCAGCCGCCAGCAACACTGCCGTCAGCACCACCAGGATGTAGCCCGCATACAGCGTGACCGGCCCATGGTGCATGCGCGCAAGCTGCGTGGCGACCCAGGTGCCCGCCCTTGTCAGCGGACGCAGTGTCAGGCGATCCACGATGTGCACCAAGTCATCTTCCCGATGCCGCGCCGTGATGAAGGCGCCCTGGCGCTCGACATGCTCAGCGACGACCGGACGCAGGATCTTGTCGAAAATCACACGCACGGGCGCCGCGAAGGCCGTGGCCGTGTAAGTCATCTCGGGCTGCAGCCGCACCAGGCCCGCATCCCACACAGTGCGCCGCGTGATGCGGTGATGGTCGCGCAGCTTGCGTGCCAGCAGCCACGTCAGAAACAACAGGAGAGCCAGCACGACGAATATGAACGCCGTTGACATGGCATAGATCACCGGGGTTGCGGCACCACCAGAATGCAGAATGACGAGGCCACGCAGCGGCACCAGCCCGCGCCCAAGCCGTGCCCCAATCGCGGCAAGATCGTCCACGAGCCCCGCGCCCAGGCCCTGCACCTGCCCCAGGAACGCAGGCACCAGAGAGGCCGTGGGATCGGTTCCGGTCAGAAAACCGGTCAGTCGGCCCAGCAACGGAATCACACCCGTTGCCAGTACGCCCAGCGCCAGGCAGATGGCCAGCAACACACCCATCGGAAATGTGGCGCTGCCAGGCATGCGCCGCACATGCGCCGCCGCGTTGGAGCGCGGCAGCCCCAGCAGCGCCGAGGCCGACAACATGACAAAGCAAGTCACCGCCAGACCCGCCGTCAGCGCCAGCAGCGCCCCGGACAGCGCAAAGACGATACGCACGGGAACCGGGCTCAGTTCGACCACGCGCAGCAAGGACTGCAAAATCAGCCACTCGCTCACGAAACTGTTGAAGGGCGGCAGCGCGGCGATGGCAAACGCACCGAACAGAAACAGCGTCCCGAAGAGCGGCACCCGGCGCATCAGGCCCCCCAGGCGATCGAGATCGTCCGTGTTCGCGGCTTCGCCGATGGCTGCCGCCCCCAGGAACAACAGCGTCTTGCAGGCGGAGTGATTGAGCATGTGGTAGAGGCCCGCGACCAGCGACAGGCTGCCCAACACGGGATGCCCCAAGGCGCAAAAGGCGAATCCCGCTCCCGAGGCGGCAACGATGATACCCAGATTCTCGATCGAGCTTTGTGTCAGCAGCCGGATCAGGCTATGGCTGGCCAGCGCATAGATGATGCCCAGGATCGCCGTCAGCGCCCCGGTGACGAGCATCACGAGCGCGATGGTCGGCTGATGCATGGCAATCGGACCATCGATCACCCAGAGCGTGAACACGCCAAGGTTCAGCGTCGCGCCCGAAAAGATGGGCAGCACGCCGCGCGGAGCGGCAATGTAGCCGTCTCCCATCCAGATGTTGACGGGCAGAATACCGGTCTTCACGCCAAAGCCGAAAAAAGTGAGCAGAAATCCGGCCCAGGCAACGGCGGGCGGCATATGCGCCGCGGCCCGCGCGATATCGGCAAGCGACCACGAGCCTGCCGCGTGTCCAAGCAGCAACAGGCCGGTCAGTGCCGCCAAAGCGCCGGCCTCGGATAAGGCCAGGGTGAGAAACCCGGCGCGCACGACAGGCGCGGAATCCCCCCCCAGAAAGACCAGGGCCACCAGCGCCAGCGACATGATCTCCCAAGCGAAAATGAGGCTCGTGAGACCCGCTGCGATGAGCACCGTGATCATCCCTGCGAACAGCAGCGTGGTGAAGGCGAGCATCAGGCGGGCGCGCGCCTGCGCGAAGCGCTGTGAATCCCGCGCAACCAGGGCCGCCGACAAAGCAGACACGCTTGCCGCAACGATCAGAAAGAAGGCCCGCAATGGGTCAAGCGTAAAGCTGAAGCCCGGCAGGATGGCCAGGTGGGCGGCCCCCGCCGACGCAACCGTGCCGGTGACCAGTACCCGCCCGGCGGCGATGGCCACCAAGCCGCACGCCACCCAAAGGCCGGCAAGAAAGCCGGCCCGCTGGCCTTTGCGGCTGGACACGGCCAGCGCCAGCAGCGTGAAGAGCAAGGCAAGGTAGGCCCAGGCGAGCACGTTCATGGTTTGTCTCCATCTTTGTCGGGACGGGCAGACCGCACCGGGCCTTCAGGGGCCATGGCCCCGCTGGCCGCCGCGACGGGCGCGGGGGCCCGGCGTGTTGCGATTTCCAGCACCGCACATTGCCCCGCGGCAGCCCGCAAGCCCTGGATGATGGCGGCGGGCGGCGGCGGGCAGCCCAGCACGACGAAGTCCACGGGGATGACGGCTCCCACGCCGCCCGCACTGGTGAAACTCTGGCCAAAGACCCCGCCGTCGATCGCCTCATCGCCGATCGCCACGACCCGCTTGGGCTCCGGCATGGCCTCGTAGGCTTTCAGCAGCGGCCCGCGCATGGCCTCGGTGACGGGGCCGCCCACCAGCAGCACGTCGGCATCGCGCGGGCTTGCCGTGATGAAAATGCCGAAGCGGTGCAGGTTGTAGGGGGGTGCATCGATCAGCCGTACCTCGCTGATGAGGGCGCTGTCGGCGCCCGCATCCACGAAGCGCACGTGCACCGAATGACGAAACCGGGACGGTAGCGGGCCGCGCGAGTCTGCCGTGCGCAGCACCCAGGGCGCACCGCCTCCGTCCGCCAGCGGCTCGGCAGCCAGGCCGTGAAGACGCGCCGGTATTGCTCCGGGCGGCAGATCATCTTCGCGCGGCCAGCGCAGCGTGCGCATGCCGCGCGCGAGGCTGATCAAAGTCCAATTGGCCATCAGCGATCACTCTCCGCGACCGACAAGCCAAAGCTTGCCATGATGATATGAAAATCTTGAAAGGCGGCCCCCTCCAGTGCGCGATGAAACGCATGCCAATTACGGAACCCGGGCGGCGCAATGCGCCAACGGCGGATCAAGCCGTCTTCGTCCACGCGCAACCAATGGAAGGTGCCGCCCGCCGGGGCCTCGACCCAGCCCATCGCCGCCCCAGCGGCTGGTCGGCACTTGGTGCTCACGGCCCCCTGGGGCAGCTGCGCAAGCAAGGTCTGAATCAACGCCACGCTGGCGCGGACTTCGGCAAAATACACGCGCAAGCGGGCGTAACCATCGCCCTCCGTCTCGCACGCAATTTCAGGCACGCGTGTCGCATACACGCCGTACGGCAGGGCCCGGCGCAGATCCACCGTGCGTCCCGAAGCACGCGCGACCGGGCCAACCACCCCGTACAGGTCGGCCACGTCCGGACGCAGGACACCCATCTCCTCGATACGATCCAGGTAGCTGGACGTGCGCACAAACAGGCGCTCCAGGCGAGCGAACTCGTCCGCTGCGTCGGCGATGCCCGCCCGCAGGACGGCCAACGCATCGGCACCCGGAGACAGCGCCAGCCCGCCCGGGACGCAGAGCCCGAACAGGTAGCGGTGTCCGCACACCTGCGCGGACAGGCGCAAAAGCCGTTCTTCGAGTTCCTGCGACATGGACTTGCCCACCGCCAGGGAGGTGGAGCCTGCGAGCTCCGCGATCGTGGCCGCGTGGTAGCGAATGCGCTCCAGCTCGGCGAACACCGCGCGCAGCACGTGAGCGCGCGGCGGCACCTGACAGCGCGCCACGGCCTCCAGCGCACGGCAAAAAGCATATGCATGCGCGAACGCCGCGCTGCCGCTGAAGCGCTCGGCCAGCAGCAGCGCGCGCCCTGGCGCCAGGCCTTCGGCAATTTTCTCCACGGCGCGGTACTTGTAGAACAGGCGGGTCAGACCACCGAGGATCTGTTCGCCAGGCGTCTCCAGCAGCCACAGCCCGGCTTCGTTGTCATCCGCCCAGATCGGGCCTACCGGAAAAGTGATGGCGCCCTCCTGCTGCAAAATGCGCCGCGGCTGCCATGCCGCACCGACGCCCGATCCCGCCACGCGCTGGCGCGCATCGAAGCCGTGGCGCATGGGCGCCAGGTGCTCGGGCCAGAGCGCATCATGCAAAACGTAGTCGCCCAGAAAAGGGTGGCCCGCAAACGGGATGCCAAACAAGTCCTCGGTCTCCCGCTCATGCCACGCGGCGGCGTGCACCTGCGAACCGATCGCGGGCAACGGGGTCTCGCCTGTCGCCGCCAGGCGGATCGCAACCAAAACGCTCTCTTGCGGCTGGTAGAAGAAGTAGCGCAACACGTACGCATCGTCGGCATCACAGGCTTCCGTCACCAGCGTGGCAAACTCGCAACCGAAGGTCGTGACCAAAGCCGCCGCGACCGTCCGCAAGGCCGCCAGCGGCGGGCGCAGTTCAACCCAGGGGCCCACGTCCTGGACGCCTGCTTTGGGCAGCTGTGCACACAGTCTGGCCAGCCATTGCCGATGCACACTCATCCCGCACCTCCCAGCAGCGCCGCCGCCTGCCGCAACAGCGCCAGCAGCGGCGGGGGCACATAAAAACCGAAGATGAACATCGGCACGAAGGCGAGAACCACGGCCGCCAGGCTGGTCGCGGGCAATGCCGCGTGCGCCTTGGCTGCAACCGATCCGCCAAAGACGATGCGACCGATCTGGTACAAAATTGCCACGAAAGCCAGCACCAGCAGCGCCGTCAATAGCGCGGTGGCCGCATATTCGCCAGCGGCAAAACCCGTGGCAATAATCTGGAATTCAGACACGAACAACGCAAAGGGCGGCGCACCGGCGATGGCCAGGCCGCCCAGCAGCAGGCCCCAACCAAGCAGCGGAGCACGGTGCATCAGACCTCGCACGGCGGCAATCTCCTGCGTGCCACAAACGATGGTCGCAAGCCCCGCTACATAAAAGCAGAACGACTTGGTGAAGGCATGGGCAAAGAACTGATACACGGTGCCCAGCTCTTGCGCATTGGCACCCAGGCCGCAGGCCACCAGGATCACCCCCATGTGTTCGATGGTCGAGTAAGCGAACAGGCGCTTGAAGTCGTGCACCTGCAGCAGTAGAAAGGCGGCCGCCGCGACGCTCAGCAGACCGGCGGCCAAGTACCAGATCTGCGAATGCAGGCCTGCGGGATTGCGCATGAGCGCGGGATGAATACGCAGCAGCATGTAGAGTGCACCGCTGACTTCCACCCCCGAGAGCAGGCCACAGATGGAGGCGGGCGCCTGACTGTGCGCATCGGGCAACCAGGTGTGCATGGGCACCAGTCCGGCCTTGGTGCCAAACCCCACCAGCCAGAGCGCAAAGCTCACGGACAGCAGCGCGGGCTTGATGCGCGGGGCTGCGGCAATGAGCCCGGGCCAGGTGACCGGCTGACCCGCATCGTGCACGGCGTAATACAGCACCAGCACACCAAAGAGCGCAATCATCGCCCCCATGCTGGTGAGTGCCACGTATTTCCACGCGGCTTCGAGCGCCGTGGGGCGATCTTCGTAGGCCACCAGAAAGGCCGAAAAGACCGTGGTGAGTTCGATGGCGATCCAGACGACCGCCAGATTGGCGATCAGCGGCACCGCCAACATGGACGCCATGAAAAGGTTGTAGAGCGGCCAATATGCCCGATAGCGCGGCGCCACGCCTTCCCGTTCCGGATAATGCGCGGGCAGGTAGCCGATGGAATACAGGGCGGCGGTCACACCGACGAAAGCCACCAGTACGAGATACACGGCCGAGAAGGCGTCGAGCGACAGGCCGCCGCCAAAGGATTGCAGCGCGGCGCCCTGCCCTGTTTGCGCGGCGGCGGCTGCGGACAGCGCAAACACGACAATGGCTGTCGCCAGCGTGATCCAGGGCGCGGCACGCTGACTTGCCAGCGCCACCAGCGCCGCAATGACGGGGATGAGCAGGATCCAGGCGAGCATCACCGCCACTCCTTGAGTTCGGCAAGCAGACCCACGCGGGTCATGCCGGTCACATGGTGGATGCTGCGGATCAGCAGGCCGATCACCAGCGCGGCAATCGGCACGTCCACGGCGGCGGCGACTTCGGCAATGATGGACAGTTCGTTGACGATGGCGATCGAGGCGAAGAATGCCCCGCTCTCCATGACCAGGATGCCCATCAACTGCGCCACCGCTTCGCGGCGCACGGCGATGGTGAAAGCGCCAAAGAACACGGCAATGAGCCCTGTGGGCAGATTCATGGCGGCAAAGGGCCGATCCGGGATCGCCTGCGCCAGCGGCTGCGCGACGATCCAGGCGATCAGGGCAAGCACGGCGGCGATGAGCACCGAGGTCGGAATGGTGAGCACCTGATCCACTTCGCGGCGCTCATAGATTTCGCCGCCGGCGGAATAGCGCAGCACCAGGGGAACGGCAATCACCTTGGTGACGAAGGTGATGGCCGCCACCCAGAACAGGTGTACGCTGCCCAGGGCGAAACCCAGGACGATGGCCGAGGCGGTCAGCGCCACGGCATGCAGCATGAACAGGTACAACGTGCTCAGCATCTGACGCTGGACGATGACCCCCAGGCTGAAGACGACGAACAGCGCCGCGATGAAGCCGTTCAGAGCGAGTGCCGTCTCCATCAGCCCACTCCCACCAGGCGCACGCCCATGGCGAAGACGCAGATGACGAAAGCCGAGGCCAGAAATTCACTGATCCGAAACAGCCGCAGCTTGGCGAGCGTGGTCTCGATCACCGCCAGCACGACGAGGAACACGAGCATCTTGCCCAACACCTTGGGAATCGCCAGAAGCACGTCGGCCCAATGCGGCGTGGTCGCCAGTCCCCAGGGCGTGATGATGACGTTCAGGAACACGATCAGCACCACCATGAACTTCATGGCGCTGCCCCACTTCATGAGGGCTGCTCCGGTGCCGGAATATTCCAGGCTGCTGGAATGCCCGATCATCGCCGTCTCGGCCTTGCCGGCGGGGTTATCGACCGGCAGCCGTTTTTCGTCCGCCAGCACCAGCAGCAGGAAGGCGACGAACACCAGCAGATGCGCGGGTTGCAGCATGCTGGCCCAGGACAGCGCCCAACTGGCGTTCACGGTGTAGGGAATGGTGGAGTTGGCCACGAAGGACAGCGCGAAGAATGCCACCATGTAGACGGGCTCGGCCAGAAAGCCCACCATGCGCGTGCGACTTGCGCCGACCGCGCCGTAGACGTTACCCGTGTCCATGGCGGCAAGCGCCACGAAAAAGCCGCTGGCCGAGAACAGGAACCCGACGGCGATCATGTCACCGGCAAAGGCGAGAAACAGAGGATAGTCGGTGAGTGCCGGAATCAGCATCACGACGAAGATCGGCATCGCGAAATGGATGATCGGCGCAAACCGGAATACCCAGGTACTCTCGCGCGAGACGATTTCGTCCTTGCCAAAGAGCTTTCGCAAATCGTAGTACGGCTGGAAAATACTGGGCCCGTGCTTGCCCTGGATGATTTCTTCCAGGCGCGCCAAAACGCCATCGAGCAATGGCGCGAACGCCAGCAGAAAGGCGATTTGGATCAGATTGATGATGACAAACCGGGCAAACGGCTGCATGGCATTTCCTGACGGTTTTTAGCTTCTTGTTGTTCGCATCGTCAGGAGTCATCAGCTTTTCAGCGGTTTCGGCCAGCGCCGCGGCGAACTCCATCGCCTTAGCTGCGAGCATACTACGTACCGTGTTGAAGTCAAGTGTGTTGCCCCGCGTAACAGGGCTGGATGAACTCCGCTGCCGCCGCACTGGCGGATACGTTCATTGAAGTCGCGGGAAGGCGGATTTTCCGGCGTAGACGCCCGCCGCCCCCAGCTGCCGTTCAATCTCCAACAGCCGGTTGTATTTGGCGACGCGCTCTCCACGGGCCGGAGCGCCTGATTTGATCTGCCCGCAATTCAGCGCGACAGCCAGGTCGGCGATGCTGGTGTCCAGCGTCTCGCCAGAACGATGCGACACCATGCAGGTGTACCCAGCGCGCAGCGCCAGACGGGCCGTCCCCAGTGTTTCCGTGAGCGTGCCTATCTGATTCGGTTTGATCAGGATGCTGTTGCAGCAATGCTCGGCCAGCCCGCGGGACAAAAAGCGCGGGTTGGTGACGAACAGATCGTCGCCAACGATCTGCAAGCTGGAACCCAGCTGCGCCGTCAGCTGGGCGAAACCCGACCAGTCGTCGTCGGCCAACGGGTCTTCGAGCGACAACAGCGGATAGCGGCGCGCCCAATCAGCCCAATAGGCCGTCATTTCCGCTGAATCCAGCGTGCGGCCATCGCGCTTCAGACAGTAGCGCCCGCCCGCGAAAAACGACGTGGCTGCGGGATCCAGCCCCAGGCAGACATCCTCGCCCGCCCGGTAACCCGCCCGCTCGATCGCCTGCATGAGGAGGCTCATGGCCGCTTCATTGTCGGGCAGCTCGGGCACGAAACCGCCCTCATCGCCGACGTTGGCCGACAAGCCCTTGGATACGAGCAGATCGTGCAAGGCGTGATAGATTTCGGCGCCGTAGCGCAGCGCCTGCGCAAAGGTGGGTGCCCCCACCGGAATCAGCTTGAATTCCTGGAAATCGGGTCCATGAGCGGCGTGCTTGCCGCCATTGAGCACATTGAACATGGGAACGGGCAGCACGTGAGCATCGACCCCGCCCAGATAACGATATAGCGGCAGCCCGTGAAATGCCGCGGCTGCCCGCGCGCAAGCCAGGGAAACCCCGAGAAGCGCATTGGCACCCAAGCGGGACTTGGATTCGCTCGCGTCGAGCTGGATCAACTGCTGATCCACCTGGCGCTGGGCGTCGGCGCGGGTGCCACGCAGGGCATCGAGGATGGGGCCGGTCACGTGCGCAGCTGCTCGCTGTACGCCTTTGCCGGAAAACCGCAGGCTGTCGCCGTCGCGCAGCTCGCAGGCTTCAAAAGCGCCTGTGGAAGCCCCCGACGGCACGCCCGCCACAGCCTCGGTGCCGTCTTCGAGCGTGACAGTCACCTGCAATGCGGGATTGCCGCGCGAATCGAGAATTTCATCGGCGGCCAGCGCCGCGATGGCGCAGGAACGGTTGTGCATGGATCACCTCGCAATGAAAGGTCTTCATGTCCGGATCGCGCTACGCACAGCCTACGGCGCCCGATCCGGGAACTCGTAGGCATCATCAGCCGACCTTGTGTCGGCGGTCAGGAGGAGAATGCCATCTCCATTTATGGATCAATGTACCGCATTTCCGAGGGGCAGCCAGGCTTTCCACGCTCAAAATCCGCCACGATACCGACACGCGGCACCGGCAAAGAGCCCGGTGCCGCCAGGGCAAGCCCCCTTCGACGACGCTCCCCATCCACGGGGTAAACTGTCGCTCTTGGTTCATCGAATCTGCAAGGAGAGCAATGTGTCCTCTGCGACGCACCAGCCCGTTGATACGCCGCTCACGCCAGCGGCGATGTTCCTCGTCCTGACCATCCGCCCCGAACCAGAAGCCCTGGACGCGGTGCGCGCGCTGTGCCCGGATCTCCCCGGCCTGGTGCGCTCGGTCGGGTTCCGCGACCTCGATGGCCGCTTGTCTTGCATCCTGGGCTTTGGTTCCGAGGCCTGGGATCGCCTGTTCGGCTCGCCCCGCCCCAAAGACTTGCACCCGTTCCAGGAAATCCAGGGTGTGCATCACGCCGTGTCCACGCCCGGCGACCTCCTGCTGCATATCCGCGCCACACGCATGGATCTGTGTTTCGAGCTCGCCACACAGGTCATCTCACGGCTGGGGGATGCCGTCACCGTCGTGGACGAGACGCACGGCTTCCGGTACTTCGATGCCCGCGACCTGGTCGGCTTCGTGGACGGCACGGAAAACCCCGACGGCCCTGCCGCGCTCGCCGCCACGGTCATCGGCGCCGAGGACGACGAATTCTCCGGCGGCAGCTACGTGATCGTGCAGAAGTACCTGCACGATCTGGCTGGCTGGAACGCGCTGCCAGTAGAAATGCAGGAACGCATCATCGGCCGTACCAAGCAGACCAACATCGAACTGGCCGACGACGTGAAACCCAGCTGGGCCCACAACGCGCTGACCGTCATCGAAGAAGACGGCGAAGAACTGGACATCGTGCGCAGCAACATGCCGTTCGGCGATGTGGGCAAGGGCGAGTTCGGCACCTATTTCATCGGCTACGCCAAGTCCCCGAGCCGCATCGAGCAGATGCTGGAAAACATGTTCGTGGGCCGCCCACCAGGCAACTACGACCGCCTGCTGGACTTCAGCCGCGCCACCACGGGGTCGCTGTTTTTCGTCCCCTCGGCTGATTTCCTGGACGCCGTGACGCAACCTGGCGCGCCACAGGCACAGGCGTCGGCTGAAACTTCGCCAAGCGACAGCGCACCCGATGGCTCGCTGGGCATCGGTTCACTCAAAGGAGAGCCCTCGCATGAATAACCTGCACCGTGAACTTGCACCGATATCGGACGCCGCCTGGCGGCAAATCGAAGAAGAAGCCTCGCGCACGCTCAAGCGCTATCTTGCCGCGCGCCGTATCGTGGACGTCACCGATCCGCAAGGGGCGGCCCTTGCCGCGGTCGGCACCGGCCATCTGAAGACGATCAGTTCCACCGACGAGGGCGTACACGCCGCGCAGCACCAGGTGCAGGCGCTGGTCGAGCTGCGCGTGCCATTCCAGCTGTCGCGCCAGACGCTCGACGAAGTCGAGCGCGGTTCCGACGACCCCGACCTGCAAGCGCTCAAAGATGCCGCACGCAAGATCGCCTATGCCGAAGACAGGGCCGTGTTCGACGGCTACCCCGCCGCCGGCATCCGCGGCATTCGACCCAACGCCGAGAGCGCGGCGGTGATGCTGCCAAAAGACATCAAACATTACCCTGCCGCCGTGGCCCAGGCGCTCAGCCAGCTGCGCTCGGCTGGCGTCAACGGCCCCTATATCCTGGCACTGGGCGAAAAGGCATTTGCCGCCGTCAGCGGCGCCAGCGACGACGGGTATCCCCTGCTCAAGCACATCCGCCCGCTGCTGGACGGCGATGTCATCTGGGCGCCGGGCATCGAAGGCGGCGTGCTGCTCAGCACGCGAGGCGGAGACTTCGCGCTGCACCTGGGGCAGGACATCTCGATCGGCTATCAGTCCCACACGGACAGCATGGTGCACCTGTACCTGCAAGAAAGTTTCACCTTCCGGCTGCTGTCTCCCGAGGCTGCCGTGGCCCTGACTGCCGCAGTGCCCAAGAAGTAAAGCCTCCGGGCGTGCCGGTTCTTGAACGAACCAGGCACGCTTTTGCGGCTGCTGCCCACTTCCGAAGAGACAATTCGCGCTGGACGTGATATGCTTCACAAAGTTTGCCGCGACGTGCAGAATGATTCCATGAAAAACGCGCGGCACACGATTCTGTCCTTCTTCCCTTGCCAGGCGTTCCCGATTCCCGGGTTCTGTGTTTCGGCAAGCTCTCGCCCGCAGCGAACACCCCTGCGGGCCAGCCGCGGGTAGAGTTCGACCGCACGCGCTTCGCGCCCCTATCGTTTTTCATCGGATGCCCGGCCTCCATCGTCGGCATCGAAAGGTTTTTCATGTATCCATCCATACAGGTCGGCAAGTACCTGGTGTCTCCGCTGATCCGCCGCGATCAGGCTGGGCAATACATCGCCTCCGTTTCAATCCGCAGCGGCCATGCCAGCATGACTCAGGATCGTCTGATGCGGTTCACGCCGCTTTTCGAATCCGCCCAGGCGGCGGTCGATTTTGCCAAGGCTGAGGCTTTCAGCTATATCCGGACGCGCGCTGTCGGCGTCACTACGCCGACAGGAATATCAAATCCGTCCGGCTCTTTATTTGCGACAAATTGAAAGTGTGATTGTGTCGCATGCAGTAAGTCCCCATAGTGGGACTGGGGAAAGTTTCCCTTTTACCTTTAGGAATGACATTGACTACAGAAATCGGCATCGTGAAATGGTTCAACAACGAAAAAGGATTCGGCTTCATCATGCCCGAATCCGGCGGCAAGGATCTTTTTGCGCACTACTCGGAAATCCAGGGCTCCGGGCACAAAACCCTTGAAGAGAACCAACGCGTCTCTTTCGTGTCCGCTCCCGGACAGAAAGGCCCGCAAGCCACCAAGATCCAGATTCTCTGATGTCCAGCGGATCGCCGCCCACGGCGGGTGATCCACCAGACATCACATGCGGCCGGGCCTCCTGAAACAGGAGGCCCGGCTTTTTACCGGTGTGCCCAGCGGCGCCGGCAATATCGGGCCAACAGGCACAAAAGCCTTCCCCCGCCACGGAGCCCGTACAACGGGTGCCGCTTCTTCACCGGGCTGGCTCCGCCCAGCCGTCAACGACGAGCAAACCCTGCGGTCATCGGGAAGCAAACAGGATTGGAGCAACGCGGCGACGCGGCCACGGCCATGACGCACATCGCCATCCAGGAGGCGCTGGACGGCAAGAGCGTCGAGTGGATGGAGAAAGTGACCGATGAGCAATACAACGCCCGCTAAGACCCGCCGCACCCGACTTGGCGGTGCTGGTCGCGGCACGCCCGGCGCAGGCGCGCGGCAGCGAGTCGCCCGCCTTGAACCTGCCGCAATAACGGCCGGAGCATGCCATGGAACCGAAACGTCCTTCCATTCCAATCCAGTTGCAGGCCTTTCGCCGACATTCGCGCAAGCGACCCCACTGGCCCTGGCCCTTGGACGCCAAGTGTGCTCCCGCCGCTTCTAGCGGCCATCGCAAGGCGCAGCCCCTGTCTGTGATGACAGGGTGTGATAAAGGCACCGGTTTGACGTACAATAACTATCTATTCATTTTCAATGTGTAGAGGTATTCGCCATGAGCGCGGCCACCGATACCAAACAGGAACGAATCAATCTGCGGCTAAAGGAAAGCGCCAAGCAGGTGTTGGAGCGCGCCGCGCGCTTCGAGGGGAAAACGGTCAGCAGCTTCATCCTGACCAGCGCCCTGGCACATGCGGAAAAAACCATCGATGCGCATCAAGTCATGCACTTGAACACTCAGGATTCCGAGGCGTTCTTCAATGCCTTGGTCAAGCCTGTGCGATTCAACAAGAAGCTCGCCACCGCCTTCAAGGAGCATGAGCAGCGCGTGACTCGGGGATGACAAGCTATTCGTCTCTGTCCATCCTGGCGCTGGACGGCAGCCACGACCGATCTGGTTTTCACTGCGGCGTGCCCGCGCTGGACGATTACCTGCACAAGCAGGCCGGCCAGGATGTGAAGCGCCGCATCAGCCGCGTATTTGTCGCGACGACACCGGCGAATCCTCGGGCTATCGCGGGCTATTACACGCTGTCCACGCTTTCGATCGAACTGGGCCAGTTGCCTGACAAGCTCGCCCGCAAGCTACCCCGACATCCGATCCCGGCCGCATTGCTGGGCAGGCTTGCCGTCGATCGGCAGGCCCGAGGTCACGGCGTGGGCAGAATGCTGCTGGTCAACGCCATTGAGCGCACATTGGCGGTCAGCGACCAGATCGCCATCTATGCCATGATCGTCGATGCGCTTGACGAACAGGCGCAGCGTTTCTATGAGCAGTTCGGCTTCTCGCCGCTGGGCCCAGGCGGTCACCGTCGGTTGTTCCTGCCGCTGAAATCCTTTTAAGCACTTCCCGCAGGCCCACGCCACAAAACCCCGCCTGAAATCAATCGGGCAAGCGCGGTTTTCCACGTCTTCATCGAAAGTTCGGCATCGGCGCGGGTGGTGACGACTTCATCACCTCGAAGCTCGAACGCGAGCTTGCTGCCGGTATCGGCGTCAAGCGCTTGCCAGATGGACTTGGGCAGTGTGATCTGACCTTTGGAGGTCAGGGTGGCAACTTCGTGAATGGCAGGCATGGCGGCTCTCCTGATCGCAATGCCTGTGTTGTAAGGATAATTCCTTACCTAATCAATATGAGGCCCCACTGGGGTTCTCCAGCATCCAACAATGGCCCCTATCTATCTGCTGCGAGCCGCAGCTCATCCTTGGCGATTGATCTCCCTCTCCAATGCGGTCAGGCGCTCGACAATGTGATCGAAAGTCATTGCCTCGCCGTAGAACATCTGGGCGTCCAGCATGGCCTGGTAGTCCTGTTGCAGCGCACGGAGCAGCGCGGCATCGGGAATCAGTCGCAGGCCGTCGGCCTGGCATTGCTCGTAATAGCTGAACCCGCTGCGGTAGAAGGTCTCCTTGATGTGCAGTACATCGTGCAGCAGCGCGGTATCGGCCAGCGCCTTGCGCCCGACCTCGTGATCGGCCAGACGCGCCAAGTCGTACCAATGCCGGAACAGCCGCTCGGCGCCAACGCGCAGGTCAGGACGATGGCACTCGACATGGATCAGCGTGGCTTTCTCCCAGAACGTTCGCATCGGCGACAGCACCGCCACCTGGGCAGTCGGGAACGTCAGCACCGGCACGTGGGCAGCCACATCCGGCACGATCGTCATGGTGTCCTGCGGCAGCGTGGCGTTGCGCCCGCCAAATTCGAGCAGGACGCTCGGCCGCAGATAGGCATCCGTGTTCTCCACCGCGCTGGGGTAGTACAGCCAGAGCTTCTCCGCGTCATCGCTGACCTCGATGGTGACTTCATGCGCTGGGAGCGCTTGCGCCAGCGCTTGTCGCAGAGTCGGCACCAGTTCCTCGGTGACGTGCTTCACCAAAGCCACCTTGAGCGCATCGGACAGCTTCTTGCGCTGGGTGTTGGAAAGGCTTGCAAGGTCAGGCACATCGGCCACCAGACTCCGGTAGTCGATGGTGACGTCGATGTCCTCGGAGAAACGTTCGATGGCCTGATAGACCTTGGACAGCGAAGTGCCACCCTTGAACGCCATCGGCTTGCGAATCGGCAGCGCGAACAAGACACCCAGCACCTGGCACAGCCAGATGTCTTTTTCCAGAATTTCAGCACGGCGGCCCAGCACCGGTGCCAGGCCATGCAACAACTCGGCCTGCTCGGCCAGGGACAAATCGAAGTAGTGTGCCGTGGATTCAGGCATCGGCCGGTTCGCTTCGCTCGTAGCGGGTCAGGGCTTCCACCATCCAGGCTGGCATCGACGCCTTGGCTCCGCTCAGCGCCGCGAACTCGCCCGCTGGCAGTTTCTTCGCGATCTGCTTGAACGTGTCCGGTGTGACCTGGCTGCGCCCCAAGTACCAGAGGGCCGACAGCGCCTGCCCCGCAGGCCGACCGGCCAGCGCCAGTTTGCGCGGCGCCACGTGCCGCAGTCGGACGACGAGTTTGCCCAGCCGGATCTGACGGGAGGAGCCCGTGGTCTGAAATACCGCCTGTGCCGGCATCTGTGTCGTCAGCCCCAGGCGCCGTGCGGCCTCCGCCCCATGAACCTCGATCGTCGCCCCTTCCGTCTCGGCCACGGTTCGCGCCACCAGTTCAGGCGCGGGCATCGCATTAATGCCGAACCGCCCGGGCTTGGGCACGATATACAGACCATGACCGATGCGCTCGACGCGGCCCGCCTTCGCCAGCCGCATCAAGGCCTGATCGATGGCCGCGCGCGAACCCAGCCCCGCGAACAATGCGGGGGTAAAGGGCTCGCCTGCGGGTTGCGAGGCGATGCGTTCACGGATAGCTTGGGACGTGCTCATAGCTGAATTGACCTTGGTTGTTAGGTATTCTAGTTAAAAATCTAACATCTGTCACCCACCTCGTTCAGGGGCAATACGGACACATGGTTCTTGCCGAGTTCTCCAGCAGGGTCGCGCGATCACAGCCTCGATGTGAGCGTGCGCTCAGACCTAAAACGAGATCCTTGTAGATCTGCTAGCGCAACTTGTTCGCCAGCCGGGCAAACTCCGGCAGTGGAAAGTTGTGCGGCTGGCCGAAGGATGCGCCAGCGTTCCGTCATCCGAATGGGATAAGTAACGCCGAACCGGATAGCCAAGACGTCGACGTCGGTGTGCTGGCCGTGACCTTCATCTCTATGCACGATGAAACGACCCGCAGACCATGCTCCCAACATCGAGGATCGCCCCCGCCGCCACGATCGCCAAAGGCGAATGACCCGACAGCCGAGCCGTTGAGGTGGAGAGGGCTCGATAGACCGCCCAAGCATCTGCCCCTTCGGCGTGGGCTCGGTTCTTGGCCCGGTGGCCAGCGCGGCCTCTGTAAATACCGCCCCAATGCGGGGCGGACGGTGGCTTCAAAACGTGCCTTAAAAAGGCTGGCTGCAGATAGACGCTTTGGAGTTCAGTGGATGATCCAGAAACAAAAAAAGGAGCCGAAGCTCCTTTTTTCTGCATTCCATGTACCTCTGTGGATGTCCATGGATAAATATTTGGAGCGGGAAACGAGTCTCGAACTCGCGACCTCAACCTTGGCAAGGTTGCGCTCTACCAACTGAGCTATTCCCGCATGGTACTGCACCGCTTGTTTGCCTTGCTTAGCAAACCAGCTAAGCTCAGCATTGTATTTCGTATTTTTCAACCTGTCAAATCAGTGTCGATTCAAACTGGTGTGCGACCCGCCTTTTTGTGCGCTGCCGCCGATACGGAATCAAGCGAAGGCCGAACTATACAACATGAATTTTGCGCCTGTCAAACGACCGGTACTTTCTGCTCGTAGGCCGCGCGGGCAGCCGCCACTCGCGCCTGGTTGGCGACTGCCCACGCGCCCAGGGCGTTCACCGGCACCAGCAAATCGCGGCCCAGGTCGGTCAGCGCGTAGTCCACGCGCGGTGGGATGACGGGGGTGACGGTGCGGGTGACGAACCCATCTCTTTCCAGTTCGCGCAGGCTTTGGGTCAGCACCTTCTGGCTGATGCCGCCGATGTCCCGCCTGAGCGCATTGAAGCGCATGGGGCCGTGGCTCAGGCGCGTGATGATCATCATCGACCACTTTGCGCCGATCTTGGCGATCAGCTCGCGCACGGGGCGGCAATCGACTCCGTGAATTCGCGCGCCTTGCGCCTCCGCTTGCTGAGGGCTTGGTTTCATCCAGGTAACTCCGGTCAGGAAAAAGTGCGTTCTTGCGCACCGCAATATTCTCTTTAGAATACAAGCTTCGGTTTCTAATTAACACTTGGGTTTCACATGAACACCATACTCGCACTGGTCGGCAGCCTGCGCCAGGATTCCATCAACAAGCGTCTGGCCAAGGCACTCGAAGTGCTGGGCGCCGATCGTTTCCGTTTTGTCTACGCCGATCTGGGCGCCCTGCCCCACTACAACGATGATTGCTGGGCAAACCCGCCCGCCGCGGTCACGGCCTTCAAAGCGCAAATCCGCCAGGCGGACGGCATCCTGCTCATCACCCCCGAATACTTCCGCGCCCCTGCGGGCCTCTTGCTCAACGCGCTGGCCTGGGGCGGACGCCCCTATGGCGACAGCGCCTGGGTGGGCAAGCCGGTCGCCACCGTCGGCACCTCGCCGGGCGCCATCGGCACCGCCGCGGCGCAATCGCACCTGCGCGCGATCCTGCCCACGCTGGACATGCACCTGATGGGCCAGCCCGAGGTCTACTTCCAGACCAAGCCGGGGCTGATCGACGCGCAGTTCCAGGTCACCGACGAGCAGACGCGCGCCTTCCTGGACAACTGGGTCAACCGCTTCGACCAGTTCGTCAGCCTGATGACGGCGCGCGACGAAAAGGCCATCGCCGCCTGAGCGCGTGGTCAACGGGCCGACAGGCCGCCAGGCACCTGAGGCACCAGCCACCTGACAAGGCCCTGCGACCCCGCCACGACCACGACACCACCCACGCATGCCGGTTCTCACACCGGCATGACTTCTTTATTGCGCACCGCACCGTAATAGCGCCAGAACAGCAGCGCCGCCACCGAGCGGTACGGCGCCCAGGCGCTGGCGATGCGGGCCAGCGCCGACGGCTGCGCGGCCTCGTCCAGGCCCAGCGCCATTTCGACGGATTTGCGCAGGGCCAGGTCGCCCACGGGGAAGACGTCGGGGTGGCCCGCGCAAAACATCAGGTAGATTTCAGCCGTCCACGGGCCGATGCCCTTATACCGCGTCAGCGCGGCCAGGGCGTCGGCGACCGGCTGGCCGGCAATCGCAGCCAGATCGAGCTGGCCATCCACCAGGGCCCGCGCCACCGTGCGCAGGGTCTGCACCTTGCTGCGCGACAGGCCCACGCCGTCAAGCCCGGCATCGCACAGAGCCAGATAGCTGCCCGGATCGCGCGCCGCGTCGCCACGCGTCGAAAACCGCTGCCAGATCGCCCCGGCACTGGCGACCGAGAGTTGCTGGCCGCAGATGACGCGCGCCAGCCCCTCGAACCCCGGCGGGTGCATGCGCGGGTGCAAAGGGCCTGCCGCCTGGCTGACGGGCGCCAGACGACGATCCTGTTCCAGCAGCTGCGCCAGCTGCTGGTCGATGACTTCCTGGTGATGGATATTGGGCATGCGCTGAAACGCCATGGGCTGAGACCTCCGACAAGTATGAGCATTATGGTCTCAGGACAGGCGGCCAGGCTATAATCCCGCCTGCAACACGTCCATGGGTTCCCTCACCCCATCCACCAAAAAGGTTCTTCATGACTGCTCTCGTGGCGCCTGCGCGCACCTCCCGCTACCTGGCCTTGCTGGTGGCGTTTCACATCCTCATCATCATCGCCAGCAATTATCTGGTGCAGCTGCCCATCACCCTGCTGGGCTTTCACAGCACCTGGGGCGCGTTCAGCTTTCCTTTCATCTTCCTGGCCACCGACCTCACCGTCCGCCTGATCGGCAAGCGGCAGGCACGCCGGGTGATCGCGCGCGCCATGGTGCCGGCGCTCGTTGCCTCCTACCTGGTTTCGGTGCTGTTTCACGACGGCCTGTTCGGCGGCATCGGGGCGCTGGGCAAGTTCGACACCTTCGTCTTCCGGATCGCGCTGGCCAGCTTCATGGCCTACGTACTGGGACAGTTGCTGGACGTGCAGGTCTTCGACCGTATCCGGCGCAGTACGGTGGCCTGGTGGGTGGCGCCCGCCGCCTCGGCCGTGCTGGGGCAGGCCCTGGACACCCTTGCCTTTTTCTGGATTGCCTTCTGGCGCAGCAGCAATCCGTTCATGGCGGCGCACTGGGGTGAGATCGCCCTGGTGGACTACGCCATCAAGCTGACCGTCAGCCTGCTGCTGTTCGTCCCCTTGTATGGCATCATGCTCAACGCCATCATCCGTTTCATGAAGCCCCAGCGACTCGCTTCCCTACCCACCGCATGAATACCTCCGTTCAGTCCGCCCGTCACGCCCTGGTTCTGTTTTCCGGCGGGCAAGATTCCACCACCTGTCTGGCCTGGGCGCTCACCCACTTCGAGCGCGTCGAGACCATGGGCTTCGATTACGGTCAGCGCCACCAGGTCGAACTGGGCTGCCGGGCCACGCTGCGCAACCGCATCGTCACGCTGCAGCCCGACTGGGCCACGCGCCTGGGCGACGATCACCTGTTAAGCGTTGACGTGCTCAAGCAGCTGGGCGCCACGGCCATGACCGACGACATCGCCATCACCACCCAGGCCGACGGCTTGCCCAACACGTTCGTGCCGGGGCGCAATCTGCTGTTTTTCACCCTGGCGGCGGCACTCGCCTACCGGCGCGGGCTGACGGTGCTGGTGGGCGGCATGTCGCAGACGGATTACTCCGGCTACCCCGATTGCCGCGACAACACGATCAAAGCCTTGCAAGTGGCGCTCAGCCTGGGGATCGACCGGCCGCTGACGCTCGAAACCCCGCTGATGTGGCTGGACAAGGCCGACACCTGGCAATTGGCCCATCAGCTGGGCGGCACCGCCCTGGTCGAACTGATCCGCACCGAAACACACACCTGCTACCTCAACCAGCGCGACGCGCTGCACGCCTGGGGCTACGGCTGCGGCACGTGCCCCGCCTGCCAGCTGCGGGCGCAGGGCTACCGGCAATGGGTGGGGCGTCGACACGCCAGCAGCCCCCGTGCACTCCAGCCGCGCGGCTGACACCAGGGCGCGGCCGTCGGCAGGGGGCGCACAACGGCACCACACGACAACGCGGCCTGACGCCCGCCTCGGCCCTCAGGGGGCCCTCAGGACAATCTGGGTGATTTCCGATGGCCGCCCCAGGCGCAGCGCCAGGCCGTTCCACAGCCCGGTGCCGTTGCTGACATACAGTGTCATGCCCCCCACCCGATACAGCCCCGAGACAAAGCCGCCATTGGCCCACTGCGTGATCCAGTGCAAGCCTAGAATCTGCCCCCCGTGGGTATGGCCGGAGAGCTGCAGGGCGACCCCAGCCTGGGCATTGCGCACGGCGTCGCCCGGACGGTGTTCGAGCAATATGACCGGCACGCCTTCGGGGATACCTTTCAGTGCGGCACCGAGATCGGGCTTGAGCAGGCCAAAGGCGCCCGCCTGACGGTCGGTCAGCCCCGCTACGGCCAGCGTCCGCCCCTCATGCGAGATGAGCACGTGGGCGTTTTCCAGCATCGCCAGGCCCAGCGCCCGATAGGCCGACATCCAGTGCACGTAATCCGCGTAGTACTCGTGATTGCCAGGAATGGCGATTACCCCGTCGCGCGCGCGCAGTCGAGCCAGCGGGGCGACGTCGGCGGCGCGCGCCTGCGGCGTGCCGTCGGCCAGATCGCCAGTGATGACGATCAGGTCGGGATCGAGCCGGTTGGTGCGCGCTACCACGGCGGCCTGCCACGCTTCGGGCAGCAGACGGCTGGCGTGCAGGTCGGTGAGCTGCACCAGCCGATAGCCGTCAAAGGCCGACGGCAGGCCGGGAATCGTGACGGCAATGGTCTTGACGTAAGGCACGCGAACCGCCTGCCAGACCCCCACGGTGGACAGCACCAGCGCCAGGGCGCCCACGGCCAGCCGCACTGCGGGCGCCTGCAGAACAAAGCGCCCGGCGCCACGCCAGGGCAGCCACAGCAGCACCCCCAGCACGTCGCGCAACAACAGCAGCAACGCCAGCAGAAAGAACACGCCAAAGACCCAGGCCAACGCAATGAGCACGGGCTGCGGCAATTCGGGCGACGCGAGCGTGCCGAAATAGCGCCCCGTGATCTGGTGATACTGGGCGGCCAGCAACAGCACCAGGGCCAGCACCAGCCGCGTTGCCCAGGGCGCCGACAGCGGCCAGACGAAACGCCACACCGCGTACAGCCACAAAACCCCCATTACCAAAGGTAAAAGTTTTCCCATCGCAAGGCCTGCATTCAAAGTCTGGATTTGCCAACGATCAATCTTAACGTGAGGATCCGTCGCAGTCCCAGTGTCGCGGTCACCCGCGCATTCAGACGGTCTACTGCGTTGCCGATACTCATGCTGGTTACAGGGCCATCACCGCTTGCACCCAGCACCCTATTTGGCGGATCACAAGATGAATGCGCAATGAATACGCGCTTCACAAAAGGTTCAGACGGGCCTGGCCATACTGCCCACATCGCCGGATTCTCTTTAACCGGCACGTGGGAAAACGCAATGAAGACACGCCACATTCTGTTCATTTTTCTGGGAGTACTCACCCTGGGCTGGGCCTGGGACGCCTGGGTGCTGAACCCGATGCCTGGCGACGCCATCTGGGTCGTGCGCAAGCAGGGCATCTACCTGACTGGCGTCTGGGCCATGGGCCTGATGTCCCTGATCATGGTATTGGCCACCCGCCCGGCCTGGCTGGAATCCGCCCTGGGCGGCATGGATCGCGTCTACCGGCTGCACAAATGGGCGGGCATCCTCGCCATCAGCATCGGCATCGTCCACTGGTTGATGGAAATCGGCGGCGGCATGCTGCGCAGCCTAGTGGGCGCCGCCGTCAACAAGCCGCCCAAGGTCGCCGTGCTGGACATCCTGCAAACCAGCCACGGTCTGGCCAAGGACGTGGGTGAATGGGCCATCTACGCCCTCATCGTCTCGCTGGTGATCACGTTGTGGAAAGCCTTCCCCTACCGATCCTGGCGCCTTCTGCACCGCGTCATGCCGCTGCTGTACCTGATCCTGGTGTTCCACGCGGTGGCGCTCACGCCAGCGGCCTGGTGGCTGCAGCCGCTGGGCCTGATGCTGGGCCTCCTCATGCTGGCGGGCAGCCTGTCGGCCATCCCGGCCCTGCGCCACCGCATTGGCCGCAAGCGCCGCTACGCGGGCACGATCGAATCGGTACGCCCACTGGAGGGCGGCATCACCGAGGTGAACTGTACGCTGGAAGCCGGCTGGCCGGGACACCGGGCGGGGCAGTTTGCCTTCGTCACCTTCGACCCGCGCGAAGGCGCCCACCCCTACACCATCGCCAGCGCCCACCGGGGCACCCGCCTGAGCTTCCAGATCAAGGCCCTGGGCGACTACACCCGAACGCTTGCCCACAGCCTGAAAGCAGGTCAGCCCGTCACGGTGGAAGGCCCCTACGGGCGCTTCGACCATCGGCACGGCGCCGCCGCTCAGGTCTGGGTGGCGGGCGGCATCGGCATCACCCCCTTTCTGGCCTGGCTCGAATCCTTGCAGCACCAGCCGGATGCGGCGCCAAACGTCCAGCTGCACTACTGCGTACGCGACGCCGCCCGCGACCCGTTCGTCGCCCGGCTGCGGATGCTATGCGCCACCTTGTCGCACGTCGCTTTGCACGTCTACGACGCCAGTCACGGCCAGCGTCTCGACGCCCAGGCACTGCGGCAAGCCAGCCAGGGGCAGTCGGACGAACCGCTGGATGTCTGGTTCTGCGGCCCGGCAGGCCTGGCACGCCACCTGGAAGACGGGCTGGCACGCCTGGGCCTGAAGGACGCCACCGTGCATCGCGAGGCGTTCGAGATGCGTTGAACATGCATTGAACATGTGTTGAGTAAAAATACCGTATAATGCTGGACTTGGCCGCAACAAGCGGCCAACTCAGGCGCAATGACAGAGTGGTTATGTAGCGGACTGCAAATCCGTCAACGTCGGTTCGATTCCGGCTTGCGCCTCCAGACTGAATCCAGGGCTTGCGCATCACGCGTCAGCCCTTTTTCATTTCGCAAGCCCGCCAGCCAAATTTCCACTATCACGCTGCAAAGCCAGCCGCGCCTGTCTGGCGGAGTATCCTCACCCACAACGACACACGACAGCGTGCGGTCAGGCCGCACGAACATCCCGTGCGCACGAACAAGAGGAACCCTCATGCACACCCGCCCATTCGGCCCGAGCGGCCAGCCAGTCACGATCATCGGCCAAGGCAGCTGGTACATCGACGAAGCCGACCGCGCGCAGGCCGTTGCCGCCCTGCAGGCCGGTCTGGATGCCGGGATGAATCACATCGACACCGCCGAGATGTACGGCTCGGGGGCTGCGGAAGCGATCGTGGGCGAGGCCATCCGCGGGCGCCGCGAGCAGGTCTTCCTCGTCTCCAAGGTGCTGCCCTCCAACGCGTCGCGTCGCGGCACGGTGGCCGCCTGCGAACGTTCACTCAAAGCATTGGGTACAGACCACCTGGACGCCTATCTGCTGCACTGGCGCGGTTCGGTGCCGCTGGAAGAAACCTTCCGGGCGCTCGAAGACTTGCAGGCGGCGGGCAAGATCCGCGCCTTTGGCGTCAGCAACTTCGACGTGGACGATCTCGAAGAGGCCCTCGGCATCCTGGGCCCCGGCAAACTGGCCTGCAATCAGGTGCTGTATCACCTGCAAGAACGCGCCATCGAACACGCCGTCATCCCCTGGTGCCAGCAACACCAGGTGGCCGTGGTGGCCTACAGCCCCTTTGGGCACGGCGAATTCCCCGAGCCCGATTCGCGCGGCGGGCGCGCGCTCGCGGCCATCGCCCAGGCGCACGAGGCCACGTCCCGCTAGGTGGCATTGGCCTTCCTCACACGCGAGGACGGGGTCTTCACCATCCCCAAGGCCGCCAGCGCACGCCACACCCGGGAGAACGCGGGGGCGGACAAGGTGGCGCTCAGCGCCGCCGACATCGCCCAGCTGGACGCGGCCTTTCCCCGGGGGCGCCGCCCGGCTTACCTGCCGATGATCTGAGCGCTCGCAAACATCCAGCGCGACCATCCGACGCCAGCCGCTGATTGCGCTGCGGCAGGCCCCCGCCGCGCATCTGGCGCAGCCGACGTCACCATCCGCAGACAGCGTGTACGACAAGTCGCGGCGTAAAATGACAGGCTACCCCCCAAAGAATACGAGGAAACCGCCATGGACACGCCCGCCGCTGCCGCGCCTGTCGGCCTGAATCCGGCCACGCTGCAGGCCTTCGTCGATGCACAATGGGACGACGAAATCGTCCCCGCCCTGCAGCACTACATCGCCATCCCGGCCAAGAGCCCGGCCTTCGACCCGGATTGGGAAAAAAACGGCCACATCGAACAGGTGGTGCGCAACGCCGCGCAGTGGCTCGAACACCAGCCCGTTGCCGGGCTCAAGGTTGAAATCCTGCGTCTGCCGGGCCGCACACCCGTGCTCTTCTTCGAAGCGCCCGCCACCCGCAAGGACAACGGTGAAGCCGTACTGATGTACGGCCACCTCGACAAGCAACCCGAATTCTCCGGCTGGCGCAACGGCCTGGGGCCCTGGACGCCCGTCATCCAGGACGGCAAGCTCTATGGCCGTGGCGGCGCCGACGACGGCTACGCCACCTATGCCTCGCTCACCGCCATCCAGGCGCTCGACCGGCAGGGCATTCCGCGTCCGCGCTGTATCGGCCTCATCGAAACCTGCGAAGAATCGGGCAGCTACGACCTGCTGCCCTATATCGACACCCTGCGTGATCGCCTGGGGCGCATCGCCTTGGTGGTCTGCCTCGACTCGGGGGCCGGCAACTACGACCAGCTGTGGATGACGAACTCTCTGCGTGGCCTGGTCACGGGCACGCTCGAAGTGCAGGTGCTCGACGAAGGCGTGCACTCGGGCGATTCCAGCGGCGTCGTACCATCCAGCTTCCGCATTCTGCGCCAGCTGCTCGACCGCCTCGAAGACAGCGCCACCGGGCGCGTGCTGCCGCAAAGTTTCTATTGCGACATCCCTGGCGAACGCGAAGACCAGGTACGCGCCACCGCGGCCATCCTGGGCGACGAAGTCTGGAAACGCTTTCCCTGGGCCTGCGGCGCCGATGGCGGCTTCGTGCTGCCCATGACGCGCGACCCGCAGCAGGCGCTGCTCAACCGCACCTGGCGCCCGGCGCTGTCGGTCACCGGCGCCGAGGGTCTGCCGCCGCTGGCCAGCGCGGGCAACGTGCTGCGCCCGCGCACGGCCTTCAAGCTGTCGCTGCGCCTGCCGCCGCTGGTGGACGCCGCCCAGGCGGCCCACGAGTTGAAAACCCTGCTCGAAGACAACGCCCCCTACCAGGCTCGCGTGCTGTTCCAGCCCGACCCGGGGGTGGCCAAGGGCTGGAACGCCCCGGCCACCGCCCCGTGGCTGGCCAACGCGCTCGAGGCAGCCTCGCAGCAGTACTATCAGGCACCCTGCGGCTACATCGGCCAGGGCGGCACGATCCCCCTCATGAACCTGCTGCTCGAAGGCTTTCCGCAATCACAGTTCATGGTCTGTGGGGTGCTGGGGCCGCAATCCAATGCGCACGGCCCCAACGAATTCCTGCACATCGCCTACGCCAAGCGCCTGACGGCGGCCGTGGCCCAGGCCATGGCCGCCATGCCCACCGGCCTGTCCGAAGGCTGAGCACAGCCATGGACGCACAGGTGCTCGCCGCCCTGGCCCGCTGGCCCAACGTGCCGGCGGCCTACGGCTGGCTGTCGCTGTCGCGCCGCGGGCACTGGCTGCTGCATCCGCACGGGCAGGCCTGGGGCGGCGCCACCGACGAACCCGGCGAGGCCATCAGCAACGCGCAGATCATCGCCTTCATCCAGCGCAACTACCTGGCCGACGCGCACGGCGGCTGGTTCTTCCAGAACGGCCCGCAGCGGGTCTACGTGCGCCTGGACGGGGCCCCCTGGGTGCTCACCACCCACATCTCACCCCACGGGCAGCTGCAACTGCGCACCCACACGGGCGAACCCTACGGCCCAGTCACCTACTGGTGGCTGGATACCGACGGCAACCTCTACACCCAGGCTGCTCAGGGCGCGGGATTGATCTCGGATCGCGACCTGGCCCAGGTCATCGATGCGCTGGTCTGCGAAGACGGCACACCGCTGATCCGCCATCTGGAAGACGGCAGCCTCGGGCCAGACACGGCACCACACGGCGCCGCCAAGCCCGACACAGCGGAATCCGGCGTCGCAACCCATGGCACCACAAAATCCGGCCTCACCGCGTACGGCGTCTCGCCACACGCCCGCCCGGCTGTGCGCAGCCTCGCCGTCATGCTGCCGGACGCGCCCGCCGCCTCCAGCTCCGACGCGGCGGTGCCGCTGGCCTTGATCGAACCCGGCCGGATCGAAGCCGTCCTGGGCTTCGTCCGCCGCCCCTCCGCCACACCCGGCACGCCTGTCCGCACGCCCGAAAAATCTGTCTGACAAGCCCTCGACCCAGCATGCCAGAGCCACGCCCGCACGCTAAAATCAGGGCATGAACCCGTCTGATCCCGCCTTCTACCACCCTGCCCCCCGCACGCAGAAATTCTGCTCGCAATGCGGCCACACCCTCACCCGCGAGATTCCCCCCGACGACACCCGCATGCGCGACCTCTGCACGCACTGCGGAGCCGTGCACTACCAGAATCCGCGCAACGTGGTGGGCATCGTGCCCATCTGGGGCGAGCAGGTGCTCTTGTGTCGGCGCGCCATCGAGCCGCGCTACGGCAAGTGGACGCTGCCGGCCGGGTTCATGGAACTGGGCGAAACCACCGAACAAGGCGCCGCCCGCGAAAACCAGGAAGAATCCGGCGCGCGCGTGCAGATTCAGTCGCTGCTCACCATCATCGACGTCCCGTCGGTCAACCAGGTGCATCTGTATTACCTGGCCGACGTGCTCGGGCCAGAACTGGCTCCCGGCCCCGAGACCATCGAGGCGGCCTTCTTCGACTTTGCCGACATCCCCTGGGACGAGCTGGCCTTCCGCACGGTCAGCACCACCTTGCAACACTACCTGCAAGACCGCCCGCAAGGCCGCTTTCCCACGCACCACTACGCCATCGACCTGCGCTTTCCCGGCTGACCCGGCACCGCCATGCCCATCGTCTGGCTCGAACCCGACACCCCGCTGCCCGACGTCAGCCGGGCATTGCCCGATGGCCTGGTTGCCGCCGGGCTCGATCTGTCTCCGGCGCGCCTGCTGGAAGCCTACGGCAAGGGGATGTTTCCCTGGTACAGCCCAGGCGACCCCGTGCTCTGGTGGAGCCCGAACCCGCGCATGGTGCTGCACTGCGACCAGCTGCGCATCAGTCGCTCGCTGGCCAAGCGCATGCGGCAGTTCGACCATCCGGTCACGACCACCGGCGCAGGCCTGGCGACAAAGGCGGGGATGGCAAGGGCCTCCCAGCCGTCCGACACGGCACAGCCGCCTGGCGACAGGCACGTAGGCCGCCAACCACAGGTGACGCTCAATCTCGCCTTCGATGACGTGATCGCACACTGCGCCCATCGCGGCACGCCGCGCCTGAGCGTGGGCCAGGCGCGCAGCGGCGCCGACTGGCCCGGCGCTCGATCCGCCACGGCGCGCGATGCCACCTGGATCACCCCCGACATCATCGCCGTCTATGCCGCGTGGCACCGCATGGGCTACGTACACAGCGTGGAAACCTGGATCGACGGGCGCCTGGCGGGCGGGCTGTACGGCGTCAGCCTGGGGCGCTGCTTTTTCGGCGAGTCGATGTTCAGCCTGGCCACGGACGCCAGCAAAGTGGCCCTGGCCTATCTGGTGCGCTACCTGCAGGCCCAGCAGGTGCCGTGGATCGACTGCCAGCAGGAAACCCCGCACCTGGCCAGCCTGGGCGCCGCGCCGATTTCCAGGCCCGCGTTCATGGCCTTGCTGGCGGCCGGGCGCAACGCCCCGCAGCCAGGCTGGGGGCGCGGCCACCTGACGGCCGCCGGGCAACTGCTGCCCACGACGGCAGCCTCAGCCAGCGGCGCCATCCTCAAAGGCTGACAGGCGTCAGCAAGCGGCCCGTCTCTTCCCAGGCAAGCAGATTATCGAGCACCAATTGCGACATGCTGGCGCGGGTTTCATGTGTTCCGCTGGCGGTATGCGGAGCCAGCACGACCTGATCGAGCGCTTGCAGCACGGCAGGCACCGCAGGCTCGTGTTCGAAGACATCCAGCCCGGCCCCGCCCAGCTCGCCCGCCTGCAGCGCCTGCACCAGGGCGGCTTCATCCACGACTGTCCCGCGCGCGATATTCACCAACGTCCCGCCGGGGCCCAGAGCGCGTAAAACGGCAGCATCGACCAGATGCCGGGTCTCGGCCCCGCCGGGACACGCCACGACGAGAAAATCCGACCAGGCGGCAAGCGCCGTCAGGGAAGGCTCGAAGCCATAGGCGGGCAGATCGGCCCGGGCATGCCGGTTGTGGTAGCGCACCGGCATGCCAAACCCCTGGGCGCGCCGGGCAATGGCCTTACCGATGCGGCCCAACCCGAGTACGCCCAGGCGCTTGCCCCATACCCGGGTGGTCAGCGGGAAATGCCCCAGGGTGTTCCAGCGGCCATCTCGTACGTAACGATCGCACGCCGGAATGCGCCGGGCGCTGGCCAGCAGCAGCCCAAAGGCCATGTCCGCCACGCATTCGTTTTGCACGTCTGGCGTGTTGCTGACAGCAATGCCGCGTGCGCGCGCGGCATCGAGTGGCAGCATGTCGCACCCCACCCCCCAGCTGCAGATGGCCCGCACCGCCGACAATGCGGCCAGCACCTCGGGTCGCAGCCCGATTCTGACCGAGGTGACGATGAGCGGCGCATCCGGTGCCAAGGCGCGCAGGCGGGCCTGAGGGTCATCCTCTTGATAAAGGGGCAACACACGCCAGCGCGCCGCCAGCTGGGCATCGAAACGCCTGCCCAGCGAGGCCAGCTGCACGACTTGGGGATGCTCGACTTCCATGGCATGGTTCCTTGCGAGATTCATGCCCGGTAGGGTACGCGCAGACCCCCGCATCGGCAACCGTGCCGTCGTCGTCAGGCTGGCCTTCCGTCAAGGTCGGTGCCACAATGAAAACAGGCAACGCATCAGACGTTTCGAGATCACCCGCCCACAGCATCGACGACCCCACCGCCACCTTCCGGCCACGGCCATGAGCAAACCCAGCGAATCCATCTTCCGCCGCCTGCAGTTCTACACCACGGCGGCCTATCCCTGCAGCTATCTGCCGGGCCGCATGGCTCGCTCCGAGGTCGCCGCGCCCGCCCACCTGGTGGACGACGCCGCCTATTCACGCCTGATCGAACAAGGGTTTCGCCGCAGCGGGCTGTTCACCTACCGCCCCGCCTGCGACGGCTGCCAGGCCTGCATACCGCTGCGCGTCGATGTGCAACGCTTCCAGCGCGACCGCACGCAGCGCAAGCTGTGGCGCCACATGCAAGACAGCCTCACGGTGCAGCGCGCGCCCCTGCACTGGGACGCCCGCCACTACGAGCTCTACCTGCGCTACCAGCGCCAGCGCCACCCTGGGGCCGGCATGGATCAGGACGACCAGGCGCAGTACACCCAGTTTCTGCTCACCAGCCGGGTGCGCACCGAAATGGCCGAATTCCGCGGCACCGACGGCGTGCTGCGCATGGTGGCCATCATGGATCGCATCGACCACGGCATCTCGGCGGTCTACACGTTCTACGACCCCGACTGGCACGGCAGCCTGGGCACCTACGGCATCCTGTGGCAGCTCGACTACTGCCGACAGCTGGGCCTGCCCTGGCTGTACCTGGGGTACTGGATCAAAGAAAGCCGTAAAATGGCCTATAAGTCACGGTTTCGGCCCCACCAGATTCTGCGCGACGGGGTGTGGGCAGAACCCCCGGACGTCTGATGCCACCTGGCCCAAACGGGCCTCAAACCAAACCACCCGCTTCTGTGCACGGCTGCGCGCCCGCGGCTGCGCGCCCGCGGCAGCCCGGTCAACCCTAGCCTATCCACGACAGCCATGTCCCTCCTGTTTCGTACCTATCCCCTGGCCCGGAAAGCCCTGTTTTCCATGGACCCCGAACAGGCACACGAATGGACGCTGCGCGCCCTGCAGCACAACCACGATTGCACCGTCACCCGGCTGCTGACCGCCACGCACCAGCCTACCTTGCCGCGCACCCTCATGGGCCTGCCGCTGCGCAACCCGGTGGGCCTGGCCGCCGGGCTGGACAAAAACGGCGCCCACATCGACGCCCTGGCCGCCCTGGGCTTCGGCTTCATCGAGGTGGGCACCGTCACCCCGCGCGCGCAACCGGGCAACCCCAAGCCGCGCATGTTCCGCCTGCCGCGGGCGCGCTGCCTCATCAACCGCATGGGCTTCAACAACGACGGCCTCGACACCTTCATCACCAACGTGCAAAAAAGCCAGTGGCGCCGCCAGGGCGGCATCCTGGGCCTGAACATCGGCAAGAACGCCGCCACGCCCATCGAGCACGCGGTGGACGACTACCTGCGCTGCCTCGACGGCGTCTACCCGCACGCCGATTACATCACCGTCAATATTTCCTCGCCCAACACCAAGAACCTGCGCAGCCTGCAAAGCCACGATGCGCTCGACGCACTGCTGGCCGCGCTGCAAGCGCGCCGCCTGGCGCTGGCCGAACAACATGGCCGACGCACGCCGCTGGTGGTCAAGATCGCCCCCGACCTCTCCACCGACGAAGTCGATGCCGTGGCCGAGCTCATCCCGCGCCATGGGATCGACGGCATCATCGCCACCAACACCACGCTGTCGCGCGAGGCCGTGCGCGGCCTGCCCTACGACGACGAGGCGGGCGGGCTTTCCGGCCCGCCGGTGCACGCCATGTCGCTGGCCGTCATCCGCCGCCTGCGCGCCCACCTGGGACACGACACCGCCATCATCGGCGTGGGCGGCATCGAATCCGGCCGCCAGGCCGCCGAGAAAATCCAGGCCGGGGCCGATGCCGTGCAGCTGTACACCGGCCTCATCTACGAAGGGCCGGCGCTCATCAAGGCCTGCGTGGACGCCATCGAACGCGTCTGAAGCCGCGCCCTGTCCGTCCCGCGCAGCCGCCCCTCGCTGCCTATCGACCCGACTGAACCATCGAGCCGCGGCCACACCCGCGCAGCCGCCCTCGCCAACCACTTGACACCTCAAGCAACGATCAGGGTTTACCTGTAAACAGGGCCTCGGGCCGACAAAGGCGCGTTACACTCGATCACGTATTCACCTTGCGTGACGCGCCATTCAGCACGCGACCGCTACGCAACTGCACGTTCTTCTGTTCGGGGTGGAGCCGCCAGTCAATCCGGTCTGACGACCTGCCCTTTCCTTGAGGAGGCAGGTCATGTCGTACACACGCTCCACCCCGCAACCCACCATGCGCCATCGCTCCGATGCGCTCAACTCTCCCTCTCGGCGCCGCATTCTGCAGGCGGGCGGCCTGGCCGGGCTGGCCGCCATCGGCGCACCGCTCTACCCGCTGCGTGCGCTCGCCGCCGACAAGACCCTCAAGATTTTGCAATGGAGCCACTTCGTCCCCACCTACGACACCTGGTTCGACGCCTTTGCCAAGGCCTGGGGCGAGGCCAACGGCGTCAAGGTCACCGTTGACCACATCAACATCGGCGACCTGGTCACCGCCACCACCTCCGAACTCTCGGCCAACTCGGGCCACGACATCATCGAGCTGGGCCCCGAAGCCGCCCAGTTCACGCCCAACGTCATGGACATGGCCGACATCAACCAGGAAGCGGCCAAGCAGTTCGGCGCCATCTTCCCCATCACCAAGCGGGTGTCCTACAACCCGGTGGTCAAGACCTGGTACGCCTTCTGCCACGGCTGGACGGTCGATTGCGGCGACTACCGCAAATCGCTCTGGGACAAGGCCGGCATGCCCAACGGGCCGGACACCTGGATGCAGCTGCTCGACGTCGGCGAGAAAATCCGCAAAGAACAGGGCGTGCAGGTGGGCATCGGCATGTCGCAAGAGCTCGATTCCAACATGGTGGCGCGCTCGGTGCTGTGGTCGTGGGGGGCGTCGGTGCAAGACGCCGAGGACAACGTCATCCTGGGCCAGGGCGAAAACCGCGCGCGCGCCATCGAGGCCGTCAAGTACATGGCCGACCTCTATCACCGCACCATGACGCCCGCCATCTTCTCCTGGAACGCGGCCTCCAACAACCAGGAACTCATCGCCGGCAAGGCCTCGTACATCGTCAACTCCATCTCGGCCTACCGCTCGGCGCAAGAAGCCAAGCCCGACATCGCCAAAGACGTGTTCTTCACCGGCCCGCTGGCCGGCCCCAAGGGCGACCGCTGGGCCAACGTCCACGTGCTCTACAACTACATCATCCCCAAGTTCGCCAAGGCGCGCGAAGACCTCGCCAAGCAGTTCATCCTGCACCTGGCCGCCAACTACGACCAGGCCATGTACCAAAGCAAGCTGTACAACTCGCCCAGCTTCTTCGGCACGCCCGTGCCCACGGGCGACCGCGGCTACACCGCCGTCAAAGACGCCAAAACACTCAAAGAGCTCAACGACGCCTGGTTCGCGCACGACCCCTTCAAGCTGCCCGGCGAGGCCGACGGCAAGCTCGCGCCCCTGGTGCCCGCCCCCGACTGGACGACCAACCTGGGGCATCCGGGCTACTCCAACCCGGCGGTGGGCGAAGTCTTCAACACCTTCATCCTGCCCAATATGATGGCCAAGGCGGCGCGCGGCGACCTCAGCCCCGAACAGGCGGTGGACGAAGCCGCCAAGCAGTGCGCGGCCATCTACGCCCAGTGGCGGGGCCGCGGCCTGATCGGCGGCAAGAAAGCCTGATTCCGGCTCTTCACAATCTCAAGGAGACTTCATGGCCAGCCTGAGCATCGAGCACCTGTGCACCACCTACAACCATGGCCGCGTCAAGGCGGTTGACGACGTCAATCTGGATGTCCCGGATGGCGAATTCCTGGTGCTGCTGGGTGCCTCGGGCTCGGGCAAATCCACCCTGATGCGAACCATCGCCGGGCTCGAACACCCCACCAGCGGCATCATCCGCATCAACGGCGAAGTCGCCAACGAAGAACCTCCGCGCAAGCGCAACATCGCCATGGTCTTCCAAAGCTACGCGCTGTACCCGCACAAGACCGTGGCGCACAACATCTCGTTTCCGCTCGAAGCCATCAAGATGTCCGCGGACGATATCCAGAAAAAGGTGCAGTGGTCGGCCGAGCTTTTCGGCATCGGCCATCTGCTCGAACGCAAGCCCCGCGCGCTCTCGGGGGGCGAGCGCCAGCGGGTGGCCCTGGCGCGCGCCATGGTGCGCACCCCCACCCTGTTTCTCATGGACGAACCGCTGTCCAACCTGGATGCCAAGCTGCGCCACTCGGCGCGGCGCGAATTCAAGCGCCTGCACCAGCAAACCGGCATCACCACGCTGTATGTCACGCACGACCAGGTCGAGGCCATGGGCCTGGGGCAGCGCATCGCCGTCATGAACCACGGCAAAATCCAGCAGATCGGCACGCCGCACGAAATCTACCACGAACCGGCCAACACCTTCGTGGCCCAGTTCATGGGTTCGCCCCCCATGAATCTCATCCCGGCAGGCGACTGGCTGCTGGGCTTTCACCCCGAAGACGCCCGCGTGACCGAGCAATCCGAACTGCCCCAGCACCACATCCTGCCCGTCGACATCCAGCAGGTCGAAAACCTGGGGGCCGACGCCCTCATCTACGGGGTCTTCACGCCCAACCGCACCGACCTCATCATCAAGCTGCCCGAACGCATGGCCCAGGGCCTGGTCGCCGGGCAAAGCTGCACCTTCTGCGTGCCCGACGCCCTGATGCGCCGCTTCGACCCGCGCACCGGCCTGCGCGCAAAGGGCTGACGCCATGGCCCGTTCATCGCTCACGCTCAACCAGCGCGACACCCTGCTTGCCATGGGCATGGTGCTGCCCGCCGTGCTGTACATCGTGCTCCTGCTGGGCATCCCCATCGTGCTGGCCATCGTCTACAGCCTCAACGACGTCACCACCGGCAGCCCGGTGATGCGCTACATCGGCCTGCAAAACTTCCGCGCCCTGCTCGACAACCCCGACTTCCTGCGTGCCGTCGGCAACACCTTCGTCATCACCATCAGCACGCTCATCGGCGTGCTCATCCTGGGCACCATTCAGGCCGAACTGCTGGTGCGCCCCACGCGCGGCAAGTGGCTCATCCGCTTTCTCATCCTGCTGCCCTGGACGGCGCCCGCGTCGCTCAGCTCGATCGCCTGGCTGTGGATGTTCGATTCCACCTTCAGCCCGCTCGACTGGGTGCTGCGCAACGTCGGTTTGCTGGGGCATCCAGGGGCGCTGTTCGGCGATTTCGACAACACCTTCTGGCTGGGGCGCAGCGGCCTGGCGCTGTTTTCCATCATCCTGGTCAACGTCTGGCGGCTGCTGCCACTGGCCACCGTCATCATTCTGGCGGGCCTCAACGGCGTGCCGCGCGACATCCTCGAACAATCCGAAATCGACGGCGCGGGCTACTTCCGACGGCTCTTCCACATCATCCTGCCGATGCTCATTCCGGTGTTCGGGGTCACCATCCTGTTCACGTTCGTGTTCGTCTTCACCGACATCGTCACGGTCTTCATCCTCACTCGGGGCGGGCCGGCCAACGCCACCCAGGTGCTGCCCACACTGGCGTTTTTCACCGGCGTACAGGGCGGCTCGCTGGGCCAGGGGGCGGCCACGGCGCTGTTCCTGCTGCCGGTGCTGGCCGCCGTCTCGATCGTGATCCTGTCCATCATCCGCCGCCGGGAGATCTGAGCCCATGCAGCCCGCCACCCGCTCACCCGCCCGCACCTCGGGCCTGTACGTCGCCACCCTGCTGTTCGTGGTGTTCTCGGCGCTGCCTTTCTACGTGATGCTCATCACCACGTTCAAGACGCAGGGCGACATCTTCTCGCCCGCCAACAACCCGTTCTGGTTCACCGAAGCCCCCACCCTGGCCAACGTGAAGCTGCTGTTCCTGCAGACCGAATTCGTGCAGTGGCTGCTCAATACCGTCTGGGTGGGGCTGGCCGTGGTGCTCATCACCCTGGTGCTGGCCGTGCCCGCCGCCTACGGGCTGGCGCGCATTGCCGGCGGCTGGGGCGAAACCCTGGGCATCGGCATCTTTTTAAGCTATCTGGTGCCGCCCACCCTGCTGTTCATCCCGTTTTCCAAGGTAATCGCCTTTCTCGGTCTGCAAAATTCGCTTTGGGCGCTGATCGTGGCCTACCCCACATTCACCGTGCCGTTCTGCACCTGGCTGTTGATGGGCTTTTTCAAGGGCATTCCGCGCGACATCGAAGAACAGGCCATGATCGATGGTCACAACCGCTTCAGCGCCTTCATCCACGTAGTGCTGCCGCTGGCCCTGCCCGGGCTCATGACGGTGGTGGTCTTCGCCTTCACGCTGTCCACCAGCGAATTCATCTACGCCCTGGCCTTCGTCACCCACACCGCCGACAAGACCATCAGCATCGCCGTGCCCACCGAACTCATCCGCGGCGACGTCTACCACTGGGGGCCTCTGCTGGCTGGGGCACTGATCGCCAGCATCCCCATCGCAGTGCTGTACACCTTCTTCATCGACCAGTTGGTGGCCGGGCTGACATCGGTGGCGCGCAACTAGAACGGGGTGATTGCCCACCAGGCAAATGTCGCGTTGCCATCGCAGCAGATCGCGCGTCTTGGCGACAGCCAGGCTGCACGCGCCGTCGCCACCTCACAGGGCCATCACCACCACGGTGCCGACCACATTGAGCAGGCCCATCAAGACCATCACCAGGCCGGCGATCGACCCTTCTTCGCGGCCCAGCTCATAGGCCGCCGCCGTGCCGGCGGCGTGGGCGCCCACGCCCAGCAGCGAGCCCCGGGCCAGCACCGAGCGCGTGGGCAACCACGCCAGCAGCACGTGGCCCACCAGGGCGCCAAACACCCCGGTCACCACCACGAAGACCGCGGTCAGATCGGGCACACCGCCGATGTCGCCGGACATCTGCATGGCAAACGGGGTGCTGATTGAACGCGGCATCAGGCTCAGGCGCAGGCTGTCGTCCAGCCCCATCAGATTGGCCAGACCCCAGGCCGTGGCCAGCGCCGTCAGGCTGCCGACCAGCATGCCCACCAGCAGCACTGGCCAATGCGTGCGGATCAGGGCGCGCTGCTCGTAGATGGGCACGGCAAAAGCCACCGTGGCGGGCCCCAGCAGGGCCACCAGCCAGCCCGTGTCGCGGATGTACTGCTGGTAGCTCAGCCCCGTGAGCAGCACCACGATGATGAGCAGCGCCGGGGCCAGCGCCAGCGGCATCAGCCACCATTGCCGGTAGCGGCCATAGAGCTTCTTGGCGAACAGGTACGCCAGCACCGTGACGGCCGACCAGAACACCATGCCCAGCACGGGCTGCCCAAGCAACCAACCCAGCCAGGCCGAATTCGGCAGGTGGATCATGACCGCCCCTCGACCGGTGCCTGGCTCGCCACCCGCCGCAACGGCTGGCGCGGCACGTCCGGGCGCTGCTGCGCGCCGCGCGCCGTCAGCCACCGGTAGCACCATTCCACGGTCAGAGCCGTCGCCACCATCACGACCAGGGTGCCGCCCAGCACAACCACCAGCAGCTTGAGACCCAGCCAGCCGAGAAACTCGGGGTGGTCGGTGACGGCCAGCACGGCGGGCACGAAAAACAGCAGCATGTCGGCCAGGAAGCACTGCGCGCCACGGCGCGCACTGAGATGGCTGAGGCGCCCGCTGGACAAGGCCAGCAACAGGAGCACCAGGCCGATCAAGGCCCCCGGGATGGGTAGCCCGCTGAGGTGCGCAAGCCCCTGGCCCGCGCCCCAGAATCCAAAAATGAGACCCACCTGCATCAACGTCCGGTGGCGCAAGCCCCGGCGCGACCAGACGGGCAACGCCCGCAACTTCATCCTGCTTACCGCTCGAGTACTGAATGTGAACGACATCAGTGTAAGATTGGCGATAATATTCTTCAAATGAATTATTTGAATCAACAATATTCCAATCAAGAATGGATTTGAGAACGCTCAGGGCTTTCGTCGAAGTCGTCCGGCAAGGCGGGTTCTCCCCGGCAGCCAAGGCGCTGTTCGTCACCCAGCCCACGATCAGCAAGGCCATCCGCCAGCTGGAAGACGAGCTGGGTCTTCCCCTGCTCGACCGGCACGGTCACCGCATCACGCCCAGCGCCGCCGGCGACATCGTCTTGCGCCACGCCAGCCGCATGCTGGCCCTGCGCGACGAACTCAAGGCCGAGCTGCAAGATCTCGCCGGTCTGGCGCGCGGCACGCTGAAAATCGGCCTGCCGCTGGTGGGTTCGAGCCTGCTCTTCGCCCCCTTGTTCACCCGTTACCGCCAGCAGCACCCCGGCATCGACATCCAGCTGAGCGAACACGGCAGCCTGCAGCTCGAAACCCTGCTGCGGGCGGGCCAACTGGAACTGGCCGCGTCGTTGCTGCCCGTCGCCGACGATTTCGATTTTCAGGTGGTGCGCCGCGAGCCGCTGATGGTGCTCATGCCCGCCAGCCATCCACTGGCCGGGCGCGCAACCCTGCGCCTGAACGACCTGCGAGACGAACCGCTGGTCTTGCAGGAAAGCGGCTTCGTCATGCACCGCATGCTGCGCCAGGCCTGCACCCAGCGCGGTTTCGAGCCCACGATTGCCGCCCAGAGCAGCCAGGTGGAATTTTTGATCGCCCTGGTGGCCAGCGGCCTGGGCCTGGCCTTTTTGCCGCGGCTCATCATCGACAAGCCCCGGCAGACAGGGCTGACTGCCGTTTTGCTGGACGAACCCGACATCCGCTGGGACATGGCCATGGTCTGGCACAAAGAGGCTTATCTGTCGCAAGCGGCCCAGGCTTGGCTGGCCCTGCTGGCCAGCCACACCCCGGCCACGCCTCCCACGGGCGAGGCTACGTCACGCTGAAAAGATCAGATGGATGCCTGAAAACCCCATGGGGCGTGCACGACCGCTCAGACGCCGATGGCCTTGCCGACAGGTCACGCCTCGGGGCTGCCGCTCAGGATGCCGCCCGCGCCGCCAGGCGTCGGGCACGCAGGCGCCGCGCCTGCTTCAGCGCCCGCCCGCGCACGTAATGATGGTGTACACGGTCGAGATACAGATACACCACCGGGGTCGTAAAGAGGGTCAGCGCCTGCGACAGGATGAGCCCGCCCACCATCGAATAGCCCAGCGGCTGGCGCAGCTCTGACCCCGCCCCGGTGCCCAGCATCAGCGGCAGGCCGGCAAACAGCGCGCACAGCGTGGTCATCAGGATGGGCCGGAAGCGCAGCAGGCAGGCCTGGTAGATGGCCTCGCGCGGCGACAGGCCCTGCTCGCGCTCGGCCACGATGGCAAAGTCGATGAGCAAAATGCCGTTTTTCTTGACGATGCCGATCAACAACAAGATGCCAATGAGCGCAATCACGCTGAAATCAAAGCCGCTGGCCATCAGGATGAGCAAGGCTCCCACCCCCGCCGCGGGCAAGGTGGACAGAATCGTCAGCGGGTGGATATAGCTTTCGTACAACAACCCCAGCACGATGTACACGGCCACGAGCGCGGCGGTGATCAGATAGGGCTGCGTGGCGAGCGACTGTTCGAAGGCCTGTGCCGTCCCCTGAAACGAGCCCTGGATCGAAATGGGCACGGCCATCTCGGCCTGGGCCTGGCGGATGGCATCGACGGCCTGCCCCAGTGAGTAACCCTGCGCCAGGTTGAAGGAGATCGTCACGGCAGGAAACTGCCCCTGGTGATTGATCGACAGGAAGCCCGTCTTGCTGGTGTCTACCTTCACCAGGCTGGACAGAGGCACCTGCTCACCCGTGAGTGGCGAATTGACGTACAGATGCGAGAAGACGTCCGGGTCGCGCTGCCACTGCGGCGTGATTTCGAGCACCACGTTGTAGCTGTTGATCTGGGTAAAGTACTGCGCCACCTGGCGCTGCCCCAAGGCATCGTAGATGGTGCTGTCGATGAGCGCGGGGCTGATGCCAAACATGGCCGCCCGGGCGCGGTCGATGGTCACGACGGCGGTGTTGGCGTTGCTCTGCTGGTCGGTGGCCAGGTCGGCGAGCGGCGCCAGCGTGTGAAAACGCTGCAGCAGGCGCGGCGCCCAGGTATTCAGCTCGTCGAGGTCGGCGCTGGTGAGCGTGTACTGGTATTGCGTGCGCGCCAGGCGCCCACCCACATTGATGTCCTGGCTGGCCTGCATGAACAGGCGCACCCCCGGCACCTTGGCCAGCTCGGGGTTCAAGCGGCGGATCACCTGGTCGGCGCTGGCCGTGCGGCCCTGGCTGCGGGGCTTGAGGCTGATGAAATAGCGCCCGGTATTGAAGGTGGGCGCATTGCTGGTCATGCCGAAACCGGCAATGTCGGGGTCTTGGCGCAGCACGTCGGCCAGCGCCATCATGCGCTCGTTCATGGCCTCGAACGAGCTGTCCTGCGCCGACTCGGCCAGGCCGAAAATGGTGCCGGTATCCTGCTGCGGGAAAAAGCCCTTGGGAATGACGACCAGCAGCGCCACCGAAGCCGCCACCGTGGCCAGGAACACACACAGGGTGATGAAGGAATGCCGCAGGACGACGTCCAGCGCCCGGCGGTAGGCATCCAGCAGCGCGTCGAAGCCACGCTCGAAGGCCTGGTAGATGCGCCCGTGGCGCGCGTGCTGCAGGTCGCGCAGAAAGCGCGAACACAGCATGGGCGTCAGCGTGAGCGTGACCACCACCGAAACGGCAATCGTCATGATGACGGTGACGGCAAACTCGCGAAACAGGCGCCCGACGATGCCCCCCATGAGCAGCAGCGGGATGAACACCGCCATGAGCGAGACCGAAATGGAAACGATGGTGAAGCCGATTTCGCGCGCCCCGCGCAGGGCGGCTTCCATGGGTCGCATGCCTTCTTCGACGTGGCGCCAGATGTTTTCCAGCATGACCACGGCGTCATCGACGATGAAGCCCACGGAAATCGTCAACGCCATGAGCGAGAGGTTGTCCAGGCTGTAGCCCGCCAGATACATGAGGGCAAACGTGCCGAACAGCGCCAGCGGCACCGCTGCGCTGGCGATCAACGTGCCCGCCACGTTGCGCAGGAACATGAAGATGACCAGCACCACCAGCACGATCGAGAGGATGAGGGTGAACTCGACCTCGTGCACCGAAGCCTGGATGTTCTGCGTGCGATCGACCAGCGTGCTGACGTGGATGCTGGCCGGCATGGACGCCATGAGCGTGGGCAGCTCGGCGCGGATGCGCGCCACGGTATCGATGACGTTGGCCCCCGGCTGCTTGGTGATGCCCACCACGAGCGAACGGCCATTGAGGGCCGCATCGCCCTGGGCCGCGGCCTTGCCGGCAAAGGCCCAGGCCGCCTGCTTGGCGTCTTCGGGCCCGTCCACCGCCTGGCCGATGTCGCGGATGCGCACCGGCGCCCCGTTGCGCCAGGCCACGATGGTGTCGTTCCAGGGGTTGGGATCGACGATCTGGTCGTTCGTGTAGATGGTGAAGCTTTGCCTGGCGCCGTCAATGGTGCCCTTGGGCTGGCTCACCGTGGTGGTGGCGATGACCCCCCGGATGGCTTCGAGGTCGAGCCCCAGCGAGGCGATCTTGCGCGGATCGACCTGCACCCGGATGGCGGGCTTCTGCTGGCCGAAGATATTGACCTGCCCCACCCCATCGACACGCGACAGCTGCTGGGCCAGGATGTTGTCAGTGTAGTCGTTGACCACCGTGATGGGCAGCACGTCCGACTGCACCGACAGGATCAGGATGGAAAAGTCGGCCGGATTGATCTTGCGAAAGGTGGGCGGGCTGGGCATGTTCGACGGCAGCTGGCGCGCCGCCGCCGCAATGGCGGTCTGCACGTCCAGCGCCGCCCCGTCGATGTTGCGATCGAGATCGAACTGCAAGGTGATGCTCGACTGCCCCAGGGCGTTTTGCGAGCTCATCTGCGCCAGCCCCGGGATGGTGGAAAACTGCCGTTCGAGCGGCTGGGCCACGCTGGTGGCCATGGTCTCGGGGCTGCCGCCGGGCAGCTTGGCCGTCACCTGGATGGTGGGAAAATCCACCTGCGGCAAAGGCGCCACCGGCAACAGCGGAAATACCGCCAGCCCCAGCAAGAACACGGCGAGGGCCAGCAGCGAAGTGCCGATCGGGCGCTGAATGAAAGGCTTGGAAATGTCCATGGGCTTGGCGCTCGGGCTCAGGAAGCCGCCGGGCGCGGGGCGGCGGCAGGTGCGGCGTCTTCGATTTCAGCCACCCGGGCACCCGGTTTGAGCTTGTACTGGCCGTCGGTCACCACCCGCTCGCCTTGCGTCAGGCCCTGGGCGACGAGGCTGTGGCCATCTTGCGACACCAGCACGCGCACCGGCTGTGCGCGCACGCTGTCATCGGCCCCCACGACATAGACGAACAGGCCGCTGGCACTGCGCTGCACGGCGGAATCAGGCACGACCAGCGCGTTTTCATGATCGCCCAGGATGAGGCGCACATCGACCGTCTGGCCGGGCCACAGCACATGCCCGGCGTTGTCGAGCCGCGCCTTCAGGCGCAAGGTGGCGCTGCTGGCATCGATCTGGTTGTCCACCAGCACCAGCTCGCCCTGGCCCAGCAGACGGTTCTTGCCCTGCTCGAACACCTCGACCCGGATCGGGCCCCGCACTGTGACGTCCGGGCTTGCGGCTGTGGCGGGCGGCTGCGGTGCCGTGGCATCCGGGCGGGCGGCCACGACGGGCGGCTGCGCCCCCGTGACGTCAGGGCCTTGCCCGGCGGTGCGCCGCAGGGCCGCCCGCACCTGGGCATACGCGGTGTCGGGCACGGTGAAGCTGACCGCCACGGGGTCGAGCTGGTTGATGACCACGAGCCCCTGCGTATCGCTGGCCTTGACCAGGTTGCCGGGATCGACCAGCCGGGCCCCCGTGCGCCCCGTGAGGGGAGACAGGATGCGGGTGTAGTCGAGCTGCACCCGGGCCGCCTGCACCTGGGCGTCGTCGGCCTGCAACGTGGCCTGCAGCGTCGCCACCTGCGCCCGCTGCGTATCGAGCGTCTGGCGGTCGATGGCGGACTGACGGGCCAGTTCGGTATAGCGTTTGAGATCACGGCGGGCGTTGTCCAGCAGCGCCTGATCGTGAGCTTTTTGCGCCAGCGCCTGGGCCAGCTGGGCTTGCTGGGCGCGGTCGTCGAGCTGGGCGATCAGCTGCCCCCGGCGCACGGTGTCGCCTTCTTTGAAACCCACCTTTTCAAGCTGGCCGTCGATGCGCGAGCGCACCGTGACGGTTTCCCAGGCCTGTACCGCCCCCAGCCCCTGCAGCCGCATCGGGACGTTGCGAGCTTGCACCAGCGCCGTGTGTACCCGCACCGGCGCGTCGGCGCCAGCGGACGCGGGCACCGGGGCTGCCGTCGTGCGGCTGACCCACCAGACGAGCGCGCCCAGCACCAACAGAACCGGCAGACCAACAAACAACAGGGAGCGACGCACAGAAGACATGGTGAGAAGGGTCAAATTCATTCACCGCAACGGGCGCGGCATCCTGTGCGAGTATACGAAAAAGCATGGCGCAGAAAATGGAGGAATTATGTACATACGGCCTGGCCCATCGCCCACCGCCAAACGGCACACTCAAAGCAAAGGGCCGCCCCAAATGGAGCGGCCCTTTGCTTTGGCCTGTCGGCGATGCCGGGCAGATGCCCGGCACGACTCAGCAGCTTAGTTGCTGGCGCGCGCGGCGCGCGGGGCAGCCTTGGCGGCCTTGGACACGTCGGCGGCAGCCTTCAACGTGGCGTTGGTGGCCGCGGCGAAGTTGGACTCGGCGGCGCTGGCAGCCTGGCGGGCGGCCTTGGCGGCGGATTCGTAGGCGTTGGTGGCCGTGGCCAGCGACGACTTCAGCAGGGCGACCGCGCCTTCGGAACCCGTGGGGGCATTGCGGGCGAATTGTTCGACCACTTCGGACACGCGATCCTGGCCTTGCGACAGTTGGGCTTCAGCCAGCTTGCTGAGTTCGCCATGCACGTTGGACAGGATTTCGTAGACGTCCTTGCCATAGGCGACGGCTTGCTCGGGACGCACCAGCGCCGAGGTGAAGGCCAGCAGCTCTTGCGCGTCTTTCAGTTCGACGGCTTCTTGCGACTTTTGCGCGGCATCTTCGAAGACAGCCTTGGTGGCCTTCAGGTTCAGGTCGACCAGCTTTTCAAAGCCGCTGAAGAACGTGCCTTGCACGGCAAGAATGTTGTCGATGACGGCCTTTTGCGAGGCCAGCAGGGATTGGGTGTTTGCGCTCATGATGACTCCTGAATGGGTAGAAGGCTCTGAGGCATCACGCCTTTACCTTCTTTGCTGCTCGCACGATGCTGCAGCGCACAAATCAAATTATAGAGGAAAGAAACCCCAGGTCAAGCATTTTTGTTGCAACGCAACAATTCAAACGGTGACAGCGGCTTGAACAGCCCGAATCATGCGGCGGGCGCAACACGCCGCGCAGGCATCGGCACCAACGCCAGCGCCAGCGCGGAACACGAGCCGCCCGCCGGGCGATCGTCGCGCCTAGTGCGGCGCCTAATGCGGCGCCTCGTAGCCCAGGGCTTCGGAAATGCTGCTGGTGGCGGACATCAGCAGGGGAATCCAGTCGTCGCGCATGCGTTCGGCGGGCGCGGACAGCGACAGCCCGGCCAGCAGCGTGCCGCCGTCGTCGTAGACGCCCGCGGCAATGCAGCGCACGCCCAGTTCGAGTTCTTCGTTGTCGCGCGAATAGCCATGCCGCCGCACCAGTGCGAGTTCGCGTTCGAGCTGGTCAAGCTGCGTGATGCTGTTGCGCGTATTGCCCGACAGGCCGGTGCGCATGGCGTAGCTGCGCACTGCGCGCGCATCCCAGGTGGCCAGAAAGAGCTTGCCCGTGGAGGTGAGATGCAGTGGCGCGCGGCCCCCGATGGCGCGCACGACCTGCATGCCCGAGCGTTCGCTCCAGGCACGCTCGATGTAGACGATCTCGTCGCCCTGGGCGAGCGACAGGTTGACCGTCTGCCCCGTCTGGCGGTGCAGCTCGCGCATGGGGCCCATCGAGGCGGCGCGCACGTCCAGGCGCCCCTTCACCAGCGAGCCCAGTTCGAGCAGGCGCATGCCCAGCCGATACAGGCCGCTATCGACCCGCTCGACGTAGCGCCCGACGGCCAGGTCGGCCAGAATGCGGTGCGTGGTGGAGGCGTGCAGACCCGTGGCGGCGGCCAGGTCTTTGAGCGCGACGGGGTCGCGCTGCCCGGCCAACACGTCGAGAATGCGCATGGCGCGGTCGAGCACCTGAATGGTGACCGTGTTTTGGTCACCCACCAGAGCTGCGCCGGCCAAAGCCGAGTGTTGCGAGGAGAGAGAACTTGAAGTACGCGCCATCAGTTTGAATTGCTGCATTGCTGCATTGCCACAATTCCATATTATGAAAATCTATTCCTGATGGCAAGCAGTTCGGCGGTGATCCGCCCTGTTTTTTGCAAAATTTCTTGAACACCAGGGCACCGCCGCGTCCGCCACGGCGGGACGGCCCAGGCCCCGCCACAGCGAGTCCAGGCGGCGTCAGGCGGGCGGACTGAGGCGCCCGCCCAGGGACAGCACCTGCTCGCGCAGCCATTCAAGTGCCTGTGCCGCGGCTTCGGGCGCCCCCTTGACCCCCAGTTCGATATGCGGATGCCCGCCTGAATCGCCCACGTTGGGCAGGCTGAAGGCGTGGATGCCCGCCCAGCGCTGTTCAAGCGTCTCGAGTGCGGGCGTGATGCGCGACTCGGGCAGCCCGAAGACCAGGAACGAGTGCTCGACGCGGGCCTCGCGGTGGTGCCACTGGGCGTAGCGCGTATCGAGCGTCCAGGCCATCATGGGATGGGCCATCACCGGAAAGCCGGGCATGAAGCTGTGGTTATGGATGTAGAACCCTGGAATGCGGTTGTACACATTGGGAATGATCTCGGCGCCCACCGGAAACACGCCCATCTGCAGGCGCTGCTGGTTTTCGGGAGTGGACATGTCGGCACTGCCCTGCCCCTTGGCCGCCATCTCGGCGCAGCGCTCGCCAATGAGGCGCTCAGCCTCGGGGTGCAGCGCCAGGCCTACTCCCAGCGCGCGCGCCGCGGCCTGGCGGGTGCGGTCGTCGGGCGTCGCGCCGATGCCGCCGCAGCAAAAGACGATGTCCGGGGTGGCGAAACTGCGCCGCAAGCAGGCTACGATGTCGTCCTCGTCGTCCGAAATGAACTCGGCGGCCTGCAGCCGCATGCCGCGCGCCTGCAGCAGCTCGATCAGCTTGCTGAAGTGCTTGTCCTGGCGCCGCCCCGAGAGCAGTTCGTCGCCGATGGCAATGAGGCGCACGCGCGGCATCGAGCCGGGCGCGGCAGCGGGCGTCGAAGCGGAGGTTGCGGTGGATTGGGCGGAAGTCATCATGCAGTCCTTACAGATCGATCACGGTTTCGGCGCGCAGGCGGCCAATGGCATCCAGGCAGAAGTGCGCATACACCAGTGCCGAAAAGACCGGCATCACCAGCCAGAACAGGGGAATGAGGTTGATCACCGCCAGGCAGGCGGCCAGCAGCCAGAGCTGCCGGTTATGGCGGCGCCACAGCAGGCGGCGCTCGGCGGGGCTGGCATGTTCGATCATGGCATCGACCCGCAACATGCGATTGAGGGCGAACGCCCACCAGAACACCGGCAAGACGAGCGCCATGGGTGGAATCAGCCACAACGGCATGGTGAAAAACCAGCCCAGGCAGAACAGCACCCCCACCCAGATGGCGTTCCAGGTGCCCAGCGCCGTGGCGTTCTGCCCCTGGCGGCTGAGCCCCGCGTAATTGCGCTTTTCGAGGTGGTGCAGCACGATGGGCATGACAAAGATGGCCGCGATGCCCAGCCCGACGATGCCCGCCATGGGCAGCAGCAGGCCGGCGGCCATCAGGGGCACCAGCCACAGCTTGAGCGAGAACAGCCCGACGGCCACCAGCCAGCCGTCCAGGGTGTTGAACATGCCCCAGGAAGACGCCTCGGAATCGAGCCAGCCGGTCAGCGGCGTCCAGAAAAACCACAACAGCACCACCGCCCCCAGAAAGGCGATGATGAAAGGCAGGAACAGGGCGGCGATCATGCGCGGGTGCAGCTGGCTGGCCGCGGCGCGCCGGAAGGCCTGGGCCACCAGGGCCAGGCCGTTGGGGGCATGGGAGGATCGAAGCGCGAGATCTTGATGGCTCATGCGAAACGGCGACCGTAAAAGACAGTTTTTATACTATAGCCCTTCGATGTCCCCGGATGCGCCTTGCCCATGGAACTCTACAACCCCCACACCGACCTCGCCGCCCTGCGCGCCCGCCTGGCGCAAGACCAGGGTCGGCGCGTCGTCTGCTACTGCGCGGCCTGGTGCCGCACCTGCGACGCCTACCAGCCCGCCTTGCGCGATCTGGCGGCGCGCATGCCCGACTGGACGTTCATCTGGGTGGACGTCGAGGACGCGCCCGACTGGCTGGGCGATGAAGAAGTCGAGAATTTTCCCACCGTGCTGGTGCAAGACCGCGAAGGCACCCGCTTCTGGGGGGTTCAATTGCCCTATATCGAGCACCTGCTGCGTCTGCTCGAAGGGGCGACGCGCCTGCCCGCGACAGACACGGGGCCAGGTCGTATCGACACGCTGGCCCAGGCCGAATAAAAGCCCAGCCGAACCGGACACAGCGCTCAAATCAGACGCAAGCCCGATAAGGCACGGCGCGCCCAGGATGATGCGCCCCGCTGCCGGATTCAGGCTGGTTTGCGGCCGCCGCCCAGCAGCACCCCGACGGGGCGGCGAGCGGACACGAGCCGGGTCTCGGGCGTCGCCACCGGCGCCGTCGATGGCGAGGGTTCGTAGGGCTTGGTGAAGAAGTCGTCGAGCGGGGCCTCGGGGGCCTGCCAACGCGAACGGCCGGTGCGATGTTCGGCCAGACGGCGGCGCGGCGGACGCGGCACGTCGAGCTCGCCGCGCGGAATCTTCGTCTTGATGAGTTTTTCGATGTCGAGCAGGTAGCGCTCTTCGTCGGGCGAGAAGAAGGCAATGGCCTCGCCCTGGGCGCCCGCGCGGCCCGTGCGGCCGATGCGGTGCACGTAGTCTTCGGGGTTGCGCGGCAGGTCGTAGTTGATGACGCACGGAATGCCCGCGACATCCAGGCCACGGGCCGCCACGTCAGTGGCCACCAGCACTTCGAGCGTGCCTTCCTTGAAGGCTTCGAGCGCCTTCATGCGTTCGATCTGCGACTTGTTGCCGTGGATGGATTCGGCGCGCACGCCGTCTTGTTCAAGCTGGCGCGCGAGGCGGCTGCAGCCCAGCTTGGTGTTGGAAAACACGATGACCTGGCTGAGCTGGCGGGATTTGACCAGATGCACCACGGCATGGCGCTTGGCATCGCCTTCGAGGGGATAGGCGATCTGGCTGACGGTATCGGCCGTGGCATTGGGCCGGGCGACTTCGACCTCGACTGGATTGCGCAGGAAACTGCGCCCGAGTTTGCGGATTTCGGGGCTGAAGGTGGCCGAGAACAGCAGGCCCTGGCGCCCCGGCGGCAGCAGGCGCATGATGCGGTCGAGATCGGGCAGAAACCCCATGTCGAGCATGCGGTCGGCTTCGTCGAGCACCAGGATGCCGACCTGGCCCAGGTTGACGTTGCGCTGTTCGACGTGGTCGAGCAGGCGCCCCGGCGTGGCGATGAGGATTTCGCAGCCCTGGCGCAGCGCCTCTTTTTGCGGGCGGATGTCCACGCCACCGAAGACCACGGCGGCGCGCAGCGGCACGAACTGGCTGTAACGCTGCACGTTCTCGTGGATTTGATCAGCCAGCTCGCGGGTGGGCGTGAGAATGAGCGCGCGCACGGGGTGGCGGGCGGGCGAGGCACTGTTGCTGGCAAACGGCATCAGGCGATGCAGGATGGGCAGGGAAAACGCGGCGGTCTTGCCGGTGCCCGTTTGCGCCGCGCCCATGACGTCGCGCCCGGTGAGCGCGATGGGAATCGCCTTGGCCTGAATGGGGGTTGCCGACACGTAGCCGGTGGCCTCGATAGCCTGCATGATGCCCGGGTGCAGGCCAAACTGGCTAAACGGCACGGGCTGTTCAGCTGTGGAGTCTTGGGGGGTGGATTCGGTCATTCGTCGTAGTAGAGCACGGGCGCCAGAATGGGCCGCGTGCATTCATGATCCGTGTATTTTAACGTGCAACGCCCGAAGGCGGGCAATTGGTACAATGAGAGACCAATATTCTGGGAGACGGCAATGTCCATGGCTGACCGCGATGGGGTGATCTGGTATGACGGCAAACTCGTGCCCTGGCGCGACGCCACCACCCACGTTCTCACGCACTCACTGCACTACGGCCTGTCCGTCTTCGAGGGCGTGCGCGCCTACAAGACCGACCACGGCACGGCCATCTTCCGCCTCGAAGACCATACCCGGCGCCTGTTCAATTCGGCGCACATCTACCAGATCAAGATTCCCTACACCCGCGAGGCCATCTCCGAAGCCCAGATCGAGGTCGTGCGCCGCAACGAACTCGAATCCTGCTACATCCGCCCCATCGTGTTCTACGGCTCCGAAAAAATGGGCGTCTCGCCCAAGGGCGCCTCGGTGCACGTGGCCATCGCCGCCTGGGCCTGGGGCGCCTATCTGGGCGAAGAAGCCCTCAAGCAGGGCATCCGCGTCAAGATTTCCTCGTACGCACGCCAGCACGTCAACGTGACGATGCCGCGCGCCAAGATCGCCAGTACCTACGCCAATTCCATCCTCGCCAACGCCGAGGCGCAAGACCACGGCTACGACGAGGCCATCCTGCTCGACACCAACGGCTTCGTGGCGGAAGGCTCGGGCGAAAACCTCTTCATCGTGCGCGATGGCGTGCTCTACGAGCCCGACATCGCCTGCGCGCTCACCGGCATCACGCGCGCCTCCATCCACCAGATCGCCGACGACCTGGGCCTGCAGGTGGTGTCGCGCCGCCTCACCCGCGACGATCTCTATATCGCCGACGAAGCCTTCTTCACCGGCACGGCGGCCGAAGTCACCCCCATCCGCGAAATCGACGGGCGCCAGATCGGCGCCGGCGAACGCGGCCCCATCACCGCTCAACTGCAAAAAGCCTTCTTTGATGCTGTCTCGGGCAAGACGCCCAAATACCATCACTGGCTCTCGAAGGTCTAAGGAAACCCCATGAGCAGCACGACCGAAACACCCCGTCAGAAACCCGCGCCCATCGAGGTCAGCGCAGAAGACCTGCCCGTCTACTGCCCGGGCCCCGATGCCCCCCTGTGGCGCATGCACCCTCGCACCTACATCGAGGTTCTGAAGAACAAAGTCGCCAAGTGCCAGTACTGCGGCACCGAGTACATCTTGCGCGAAGGCGACCACCCCCATGGACACGAGCAGGCCGGCATCCGTCTCTAAGCCCGCCGCTCGTCTCGACACCAGCGCCTGCCCCGTACCCGCCTGGCTTCCAGGCGGGCACGCGCAGACGCTCTACGGTGCATTCTGCGCGCAGCATCCGTCCATCCACTTCGCCCGCGAACGGGTCGATACGCCCGACGGCGACTTCATCGACCTCGACTGGTGCGGGCCGGGGCTCGATCCCCACCGCACGGCGGACGGCCAAGCCACCGCACACGAATCCAGCCTGGTGGGCACCGCCGCCAGCCGCTGGGCCAATGACGGCGACTGGGCCGCCCTGCCCGCCGAATGCTCCGCCGTCATCCTCTTTCACGGGCTCGAAGGCAGCAGCCTGAGCCCCTACATGCAGGCCATGGCCCACGCCTTTCGCCAGCAAGGCTGGGTGGTCGTGGCGGCGCACTTTCGCACCTGCTCGGGCGTGCCCAACCGCATGGCGCGCGCCTACTACAGCGGTGATTCCGCCGAAATCGCCTTCATGCTGGGCCACGTGCGCCAGCGCCTGCCGCAGGCGCGCTGGCACGCCGTCGGCGTCTCGCTGGGCGGCAACGCCCTGCTCAAGCTGCTGGGCGAATCCGGCCACGACGTGCCGGGCCTGCGGGCCGCCGCCGCGGTCTCCGTGCCGATGGATCTCCCCGCCTGCGGCCAGCGCCTGTCCGACACCTTCAGCGGCCGCCAGCTGTATTCCCGCTACTTCCTGCACAGCATCCGGCGCAAGATTTTCGACAAGGCGCAGCAGTTTCCGGGCTCGGTCGACGTCCTGCGCACGCAGCGCATGCGCAGCCTGCGCGACCTCGACGACCTGTACACCGCGCCCATGCACGGCTACCTGAACGCGCTGGACTACTGGACGCGCGCCGCCAGCTTCCCGCTGCTGCCGGGCATCCGCGTGCCCACGCTTGCGCTCAATGCGCGCAACGATCCGTTCGTGCCCGAGGCCTCGCTGCCGGGCAGCCGCGACGTGTCGCCCGACGTGCTGCTGCACCAGCCGGGCCAGGGAGGCCACGCCAGCTTCGTCACCGGCATGTTCCCCGGCAATCTGCACTGGTTGCCCGCGCGCCTGCTGCGCTTCTTCCAAAGCGGGCAATAAAAGCAACAAGCACGCACCGCCCGGTTCCGTACCACATGGGCAGCCGCACGCTCGCGGTGCCGTGCCGGAGATTCCCGGCCGGCGTGCACCGCCCCGCAAGGCTTCAGGCTATTTCTTGAACGGTGCCAGCAAGGCCCGCTGGGCTTCGAGGCGCTCGCGCACGCTGCGAATCCGCGTGTCCAGGCGCGACTGCGCGTAAAAATCGTGCGACAGGCTGCGCGCCTGTTCCAGGTGTTCGACCGCCGTGGGCAGGGCGCCGGTCTGCTCGAAATACGTGGCCATCACCTCATGCGCCTCGACCTTGTGCCCCAGGCGCTCCAGGCTGTTGGCCAGCAGCTGCTGAAACTCGGGAATGTCGGGCCACTGCCCGACCACCGCCTTGAGAAAAGTGACGGCGGCCTGATCCTGGCTCGCGGCCTGCAAGGCCTGGGCACGCTCGTAGGCCACGCCCTGGCTGTGCGGCCAGCGCGACCAGGCTTGCGCGGACACGTCCACCGCCGCCGTGGCGCTTTGCTGACGCGCCAGCTGGATGGCAAGGATGTCCAGCTCGGGCGCGGCGCGCACCGCGCGCGCCTCATCCAGCAGGCGCCCCGCCGCGGCGCTGTCGCCCGCTTTCCAGGACAGCCAGGACAGGCCGTACAGGGCCGCCGCCTGGCGCGCGGCCTGCTGTGTGCGCGCATCGGCCTTGAGCGTCTGTTGCAGGCGCTGGCGATCTTCGTTGCTGCGCGCCTGGATGAGCGCCAGCCGCGCGCGCACGAACCAGAAATCGGGATCGAGCCGCGGTGCGATGGCGGGCAGTTCGGCCAGACGGTTTTCGAGGTCGGAGAGCCGCTGGATGGACAGCGGATGGGTGGAGGCATAGCCGCCGCCCGTGCCCTCGTTCAGGCGCGAGGCGTTCATGAGCCGACGGAACATGTCCACCATGCCGCGCGGATCGAACCCCGCCTGGCGCATCATCTGGAAACCGGCCCGGTCGGCCTCTTGCTCGGCGCTGCGGGAAAAGCCCAACTGCCGGTCGATGGTGGCCGCCTGGCCGAACGCCGCCACCCCCATGGCCAGATTGCCCTGTCCCGCCAGCGCGGCCAGCAAGGCCCCGATCATGGTGGCCACCATCAGGCCCGTGCCCTGCGCCTGCTGGGTGATGCCGCGGGCGATGTGGCGCTGCATGACGTGGCCGATTTCGTGCGCCAGCACGCCCGCGAGTTCGGATTCGCTTTGCGCCGCCACCACCAGCCCGCTGTTGACGCCGATGAAACCGCCCGGCAGCGCGAAGGCGTTGATGGATGGATCGCGCACGCCAAAGACCGTAATGGGCTGACTGAGCGGCTGCGGCGCATGGGCCGCCAGCTTGCGGCCCAGGCTGGTGAGATACTGGTTGACGTCCAGATCGGCAATGTAGGTGGGGTCGTGGCGGCCTTGTTCCATGATGGCTTCGCCCAGCGTGTGTTCCACCGCGGGAGAAAGCTCGGCGGACGACGCCGCGCCCATCGAGGGCAGACCTATGGGCTGGGCAAACGCGGGCAGCGTCGGGAAGGCACAAGCCAGCGCCCCGGCCAGGCACAGGCCTTGCCCCAACCTGCGCAAAGCCCTCGGGCGCGTGCCCGCCACCGGGCGCGACACACAGGCCCCGCCCCCCGACTCATTACTCACAAAGGACATAGACACCCGCACTGGCATGAGGTTGTTTGGATACGCCGTCGTCCGGCTCAGACGGCCCGCGCCGTGGGCCGCGCCACGCGCCGCCGGGGTGGCGGCAGCCGGCCCCGGGAAGACAGCCGCATCAGGGTGCCCAAAGCATACAGCAGCCCGAAGGTTTCGATCAGCCCGGCGGGCACCCACATGATGAGCCCGCCCATCACCTGATCGTCGAGCGCGCCGATGCCGGGCAGCGCCCGGCCGCAGAGGTCGAACACCGGGTACAGATCGGTTGAAGAAAATGCAATGACGGCGCCCGCCACCATCTGCGGCGCCATGGTGAAGACGGGCGACAGAATGCGCCCACCGGGCGTCAACGCCGCGGGCGGATGCGGGCGGCGATCGAGGATCAGGTTCCAGTACAGCAGGCCACTGATGACCACCGACCAGTTCATGAAGCGGTAAATGCGCCAGTCGAGCATCGAATAGAACTGCACGGTGGGCTCGAGCCAGATGAGTACCAGCAAGACGAACAGAAAAGGGATGAAAATGCGGTGCGTGGCCAGGGTTTCGAGGCGCCGCATGGCGGGGCGTCGGCGCGCCCGCGCCAGGCGCACGCGCCAGGCCGACGGCAGGCCCGCGCGCAACACCTGCCCCGGATACGCCCCCATGATGAGCAGCGGCCCCAGGTGGTGCAGCACCAGATGCTGCAGGCGATGGATGAAGAACATGCGCTCGGCGTAGTAGTCGATGCGCGTATGCAGCGACAGGTACAGCAGCGCAAAGCCCACCCAGAACAGAATCTGGCGGATGCGGCCCACCCGATGCACGGCGCGGCCGCGCGCGAACAGCCAGGCCGAGGCCACGAAGGCCAGCACCAGAAGCGGGGAGAATTCCCAGGGCTGCAGCCAGGCAAGCAGGTCCATGACGGGCGATGGATCGAAGTCACGTGATCCGCTTAGTGTAAAGCATTCTAAAATGAGCATTTTCCCTAGTGAGTGGTGATTGCCTGCCATGTCTGCGCCAACCTTCGACCTCGTGATTCTGGGCTCGGGCCCGGTGGGCTGCGCGCTGGCGCTGGGCCTGGCCCGCAGTTGTGCGCAACCCGAACGCATCGCGCTCATGGGGCCGGATCCCGCCCCCCGGGCGGACGGGCAGGCCATCGATCCGCGCGCCCTGGCACTGAACCACGGCAGCCGCCAGCTGCTGCGGCACCTGGGCGCCTGGCCCGCGCACGCCGCCGACATCCTTACCGTGCATGTCTCGCAGGCGGGCCACCTGGGCCGCACCCTCATCGACCAGGCCGAGCTCGGCGTGCCGCGCCTGGGCTGCGTCGTGGCCTACGACGCGCTGCTCGACGCCCTGCACGCCGCCGTCTCGCGCAGCGGCGTGCGGCGCATCACCGAGCGCCCGGCGCGGCCCCTGGCGGGCAGCCCGGTCACCATGCAACTGGCCGAGGGCACCCTCAGTGCGCACGTCGCGCTGATCTCCGACGGCGCGCGCCCCCAGGGGGTACACCGCGAATACGGGCAGCAGGCCGTACTGGCCACCATCCAGGCCGATGCGCCCATTGCCGGGCGCGCCTTCGAGCGCTTCACCCGCAGCGGGCCGCTGGCCCTGTTGCCGCATCCGGCGGGCAGCAAGCTCTACAGCCTGGTCTGGTGCGTGCCGCCAGACCAGGCCCAGGCCACGGCCCAGTTGCCTGACGAGGCCTTCAACCAGGCGTTGCAGGCCGCTTTCGGCCAACGCCTGGGGTGCCTGCGGCGCCTGGGCGCGGCCCACACCTTCCCCTTGTCCATGCACGCGGGCCCCAGCATCCAGGGACAGGGGGTCGTGGCCGTGGGCAACGCCGCCCAGACGCTGCACCCCGTCGCGGGCCAAGGCCTCAACCTGGGGCTGCGCGACGCGGCCCAGCTGGCCCACGCGCTGCAGCCCTGGCTGGCGGCGCCCGCCGCCGACACCGTGCAGCCGTTGCTGGCGCAATACGCCCGCCAGCGGCGCCTGGATCGCGGCCTCACGCTGGCCATCACCGACACCTTGCCGCGCGTCTTCGCCACCGACAATCCGCTGATGCGTCACGCGGGCGGCCTGGGCCTGGCGGCGCTCGACGTGCTGCCCGTCCTGCGCAAGCCCCTGGCCCGGCATCTGCTGCAGGGACAAAGACTGTGAGCCCCGCCAACCACCCGGTGGCCGCACCGCTGCGCATCGGCCGCTGGACGCTGCCCCATCCGGTGTGCGCCGCCCCCATGGCGGGCGTCACCGACCGCCCCTACCGGCGCCTGTGCAAGGCGCTGGGCGCGGCCTACGCGGTCTCCGAAATGGCGGCCAGCAACCCGCGCCTGTGGGACAGCGTGAAAACCGCCCGGCGCACCGACCACGAAGGCGAACCCGACCCCATCGCCGTGCAGATCGCGGGGGCCGACCCCGACATGCTGGCCGAGGCGGCCCTGTTCAACGTGCGCAAGGGCGCGCGCATCATCGACATCAATATGGGCTGCCCGGCGAAAAAGGTATGCAACGTGGCCTCGGGCTCGGCCCTGCTGCGCGACGAGGCCCTGGTGGCCCGCATCCTGCAACGCGTGGTGGCCGCCTGTGCGCCCGAGGGCATCCCGGTCACGCTCAAGACGCGCACGGGCTGGGATCGCGACAGCCGCAACGCCGTGCGCATCGCGCGCCTGGCCGAAGACTGCGGCATCGCCGCCCTCACCCTGCACGGGCGCACCCGCTGCGACCTCTACCAGGGCAAGGCCGAATACGACACCATCCGCGCGGTGCGCGAAGCCATCCGCATTCCGCTGATCGCCAACGGCGACATCGACAGCCCCGAGAAGGCGCGCGCCGTTCTGGACTACACTGGAGCCGATGCGGTCATGGTCGGTCGCGCGGCCCAGGGGCGCCCCTGGATTTTCCGCGAAATCGCCCACTACCTGGCGCACGGCACGCATCTGCCGCCGCCCACGTACGGCGAACTGCGCGAGCACCTGCTCAGTCACCTCGAAGACCACTACCGCTTCTACGGCGAGCACACGGGGGTGCGCACGGCGCGCAAGCACATCGGCTGGTATCTGGCCGACCTCCCGGGCGCCGATACACTGCTGCCCCGCATCATGGCGCTCGACAGCACCGCGGCACAATCACAGGTTCTGCAGCGCTGGCTCGATGAACAACCCGCCGATGCGCCCGTCGCACCGGCCCTGCACTGAAAGTATTTCACTGACCGATCTTTCTTCACTCCTGACTCATGCATACCACCACGCCTCTGGAACAAGCCGTACGTGACCAGCTCGACCGCTACTTTGAAGACCTGGGAGAATCCGCGCCCAGCGACATGCTCGCCATGGTGAACACCTGCGTCGAGCGCACGGTGCTGCAGGTGGCGCTCGAGCGCACAGAAGGCAACCAGACACGCGCCGCCGACATGCTCGGCATCACGCGGGGCACGCTGCGCAAAAAGCTGCAGGCCCACCAGCTGAGCGCCTGAGACCTCTTTCTTCCCACCCTTACTGCCATGACCATTCAGACTGCATTGATCTCCGTGTCCGACAAATCGGGCGTCGTCGAATTTGCCCAGGCCCTCGCCCAGCGCGGCGTGGCTCTGCTGTCCACCGGCGGCACCGCCAAGCTGCTGCGCGACGCCGGCCTGCAAGTGACCGAAGTCGCCACGCACACCGGCTCGCCGGAAATCCTCGACGGGCGGGTCAAGACCCTGCACCCGCGCATCCACGGCGGGCTGCTCGCGCGGCGCGACGACCCCGAGCACATGCGCACCCTGAAAGAGCAGAACATCCCCCCCATCGATCTGCTGGTGGTCAATCTGTATCCCTTCCTGCAGACCATCGCCAACCCCGACTGCATCCTCGCCGACGCCATCGAGAACATCGACATCGGCGGGCCGGCCATGCTGCGCTCCGCCGCCAAGAACCACGGTTCGGCGGCGGGCGGCGTCACGGTCGTCATCGACCCCGCCGACTACCCCCGCGTGCTGGCCGACATGGACGGCCCGACGCACCAGCCCTCGTACGGCCTGCGTCTCGAACTGGCCGCCAAGGTCTATGCCCACACCGCCGCCTACGACGGCGCCATTGCCGCCTACCTCAGCAGCCTGTCGGCACGCGAGCCCGCCCCGGCCGCCGTGCCCGAGCGCGACACCTGGCCGCGCGTGCTCACCGTGCAGATGCAGCGCCAGCAGGCCCTGCGCTACGGCGAAAACCCGCACCAGGGCGCCGCCTTCTATCACGACCTGCAAGTGGGCCCGGGCCTGCTGGCGGGCTATCAGCAGCTGCAGGGCAAAGAGCTCTCATACAACAACATCGCCGACGCCGATGCCGCCTGGGAATGCGTGCGCAGCTTCCCCACCACGGCCTGCGTCATCGTCAAACACGCCAACCCCTGCGGCGTGGCTCTGGGCGACAGCGCCCTGCACGCCTACCAGCAGGCCTTCAAAACCGACCCCACCTCGGCCTTTGGCGGCATCATCGCCTTCAACACCCCGGTGGACGAAGCCACGGCCCAGGCCGTCGGCACGCAGTTTCTCGAAGTGCTCATCGCCCCGGCCTACTCCGACGCAGCGCTTGCCGTGCTGGCCGCCAAGAAGAACGTGCGCGTGCTGACTCTGCCCCTGGGCACGGCGCGCAACGCCTTCGACGTCAAGCGCGTGGGCGGCGGCTGGCTGGTGCAAGACCCCGACGGTCATCCGGCCAGCGAATCCGACGTCAAGGTCGTCACCACCCTGGCGCCTACCGCCGCGCAGATGCAAGACCTGCTCTTTGCCTGGAACGTCGCGCAATACGTGAAATCCAATGCCATCGTGTTCTGCGGTCAGGGGATGACGCTGGGCGTGGGCGCGGGCCAGATGAGCCGCATCGACTCCGCCCGCATCGCCTCCATCAAGGCCGAGAAGGCCGGTCTCTCGCTGCAGGGCTCGGCGGTCGCGTCCGACGCTTTCTTCCCGTTTCGCGACGGCCTGGACGTCGTGGCCGAAGCCGGTGCCACCTGCGTCATCCAGCCGGGCGGCAGCATCCGCGACGACGAAGTGATCGCCGCCGCCAACGAACGCGGCATCGCCATGGTCTTCACCGGCACGCGGCACTTCCGTCACTGATGCGCATCCTCGGGGTCGATCCGGGCCTGCGGCGCACGGGCTTTGGCGTCATCGACGTCGACGGCCCGCGCCTGCGCTATGTGGCCAGCGGCACCATCGTGGTGCCGCCCGCCCAGGCGCTGCACGCCCGCCTGAAGGTCATCCTCGACAATCTGCGCGAAGTGGCGCGCGACACGCGTCCCGACCAGGCCGCGCTGGAAAAGGTGTTTCTCAATACCAACCCGGCCTCGACCCTGCTGCTGGGCCAGGCGCGCGGGGCCGCCCTGTGCGCCCTGGCCGACAGCGGCCTGGCGGTGCAGGAATACACCGCGCTGCAGATCAAAAAGGCTGTGGTCGGCACCGGGCGCGCCAGCAAAGAACAGATCCAGGCCATGGTGCGCCACCTGCTGGCGCTCGACGGCGTGCCCGCGCCGGATGCCGCCGACGCCCTGGCCTGCGCCATCTGCCACGCGCACTGCGCGCCGCTGGCCGGGCGGCTGCAGGCCCTGGCTCCCGAGACACTTTCGTTGCGCAGTCGGCGCCTGCGCACCGGGCGTCTGATATCCTGAGCCCTGCCGCCAGGCCCGTCATCGGGCCAGGCGCGCTGCTCACCCGCCCGTCGGCATGCCCTTGTTTTCATCCATAACCTTCTCATTTTTTTGTCGGAGCCCCGCATGATCGGCCGCATCACCGGCACCCTCATCGAACTCACGCCACCCACGGTCTGCATCCAGACGGGCGGCCTGGGCTATGAAGTGGACGTGCCCATGAGCACGCTCTACAAGCTGCCCCCCGTGGGGCAGACCGTTACGCTGCACACGCACCTGGCCATCCGCGAAGATGCCCACGTGCTCTACGGCTTTTCCTCGGCCGCCGAGCGCAGCGCTTTCCGGGCGCTCATCAAGGTCAGCGGGATCGGCGCGCGCACGGCCCTGGCCGTGCTCTCGGGCCTGAGCGTCGAAGACCTGGCCGACGCCATCGACCGGCAGGAATCCGGGCGCCTGATCAAGGTGCCGGGCATCGGCAAGAAAACCGCCGAGCGCCTGCTGCTCGAACTGCGCGACAAGCTCACACCCTTTGCGGGCACCCTGCGCGCCGACGGCTCGACCGTCGTGCACAGCGACAGCGACGTGCTCAACGCCCTGCAGGCCCTGGGCTATTCGGCCGCCGAGGCGCGACGGGCCATGGCCACGCTGCCCGAGGGCCTGAACGTGTCCGACAGCATCCGCCAGGCGCTCAAGGCGCTGTCGCGGGCCTGAGGCCATGCACACCATGACTGAAGACGAACGGATGCCGCTCTGGGATGCACAGGGGCACGAACTGCACCCCGCGTCTGCCCCAGAAGGCCCCCGCGCCACGCCTGCGCGCTATGAATCGGCCCTCGACGCCCTGCACGAGGTCTTTGGCTACGACGCGTTTCGCGGCGAGCAGCAGGCCATCATCGAGCACATCGTCGCGGGTGGCAACGCCCTGGTGCTCATGCCCACGGGCGGCGGCAAGTCGCTGTGCTATCAGATCCCCGCCCTGGTGCGTCCTGGCACGGGCATCGTCATCTCGCCGCTCATCGCCCTGATGCAGGATCAGGTGGACGCCTTGCAAGAGCTGGGCGTGCGCGCCGCCTTTCTGAATTCGTCGCAAACGCCGGGGCAGGCGCGCGAAGTGGAACGCGCCTTTCTGCGCGGCGAGCTCGACCTGCTGTATGTGGCCCCCGAACGGCTGCTCACGCCGCGCTGCCTCGAGCTGCTGGACGGCGGGCGCATTGCGCTCTTTGCCATCGACGAGGCGCACTGCGTCTCGCAATGGGGTCACGATTTCCGCCCCGAATATCAAAGCCTCAGCCTGCTGGCCGAACGCTGGCCCGCCATCCCGCGCGTGGCGCTGACCGCCACGGCCACGGCGGCCACGCGCAGCGACATCCTTGCCTGCCTGTCGCTGCAGGACGCCCCGCAGTTCATCGCCAGCTTCGACCGGCCCAACCTGTGCTATCGCATCATCGAAAAGCACGAAGTGCGCCGCCAGCTGCTGGACTTCATCCGCGCGGAACACGCGGGCGAATGCGGCATCGTCTACGCCCTGTCGCGCTCGCGCGTGGAGCAGACCGCCGAATTCCTCTCGGGCCACGGCATCACCGCCCTGCCCTATCACGCGGGCCTGGATCAGGCCACCCGCGCCGCCAACCAGGCGCGTTTTCTGCGCGAGGACGGCATCGTCATGGTGGCCACCATCGCCTTTGGCATGGGGGTGAACAAGCCCGACGTGCGCTTCGTGGCGCACATCGACCTGCCCAAGTCGATCGAAGGCTACTACCAGGAGACCGGGCGCGCCGGGCGCGACGGCCTGCCCGCCGACGCCTGGCTGGCCTACGGCCTGCAAGACGTGGTGCAGCAGCGCCGCATGATCGACGACTCGGCGGGCGACAGCCTGCACCAGCGCCGCCAGATGCGCCAGCTGGACGCCATGCTGGCGCTGTGCGAAACCGTCACCTGCCGCCGCCGCGACCTGCTGGCCTACTTTGGCCAGACCATCGAGCCCTGCGGCAATTGCGACACCTGCCTCGAACCGCCCGCCGCCTGGGACGGCACGGTGGCAGTGCAAAAGCTGCTCTCGGCGGTCTACCGCCTGTGGCGCGAGCGCGGCCAGCGCTTCGGCGGCGGGCACCTCATCGACATCCTGCGCGGCCAGCTCACCGAGCGTGTCAAGCAACACGACCACCAAAGCCTGAGCGTCTTCGGCGTGGGCGAAAACCTGTCGGTGGACGCCTGGCGTGGCATCCTGCGCCAGGCCCTGGCGCTGGGCCTGCTGACGGTCGATCTGGAGGGCTACGGCACGCTGGCGCTGACCGAGGCCAGCCGCGCCGTGCTGAAGGGCGAGCGCACCCTGATGCTGCGCCCGGTGGCCGTCAAACGCGCCAAATCCGGTCGCCAGCGCACCACCACCGCAGCCCAGCTGGACGCCCTGCCCCCCGAGGCCCTGGCCCGCTTCGAGCACCTGCGCGCCTGGCGCGGGCGCATCGCGCGCGAACACAGCGTACCCGCCTATGTCATCTTCCACGACGCCACCCTGCGCGAAATCGCCCTGCAGAATCCGCCTTCGGTCGAAGCCTTGGCCGGCGTCAGCGGCGTCGGCGCCCGCAAGCTGGAAACCTACGGGCCCGCCGTGATCGAATGCATTGGCGAAGTGGGGGATTAAGCGCCTAAAACAGCTGCGGCTCGTCGCCGCCGGACGGCGCCTTGAGCCCCAGGTGTTGCCAGCAGCGGCGCGTGGCGGTGCGCCCGCGGGGCGTGCGCTGCAGGTAGCCGTGCTGGATGAGATAGGGTTCGATCACGTCTTCGATGGTGTCACGCTCTTCGCCGATGGCGGCAGCCAGGCTGTCCACCCCGACCGGCCCGCCGTCGAACTTGTGCACGATGGCTTCGAGCAGCTTGCGATCCATGAGGTCGAGCCCCTGGGGATCGACTTCGAGCATGGCCAGGGCCGCCTGCGCCGTGGCGGTATCGATACGCCCTGCGGCCCGCACTTCGGCGTAGTCGCGCACCCGCCGCAACAGGCGGTTGGCGATGCGCGGCGTGCCGCGTGAGCGCCGGGCGATTTCGGCGGCGCCTTCGAGGGTGGCGTCCGCGCCCAACAGGCCCGCGCTGCGCTGCACGATGTGGGTGAGGTCTTCGGCGCAATAGAACTCGAGCCGCGAGACGATGCCGAAGCGATCACGCAAGGGGTTGGTGAGCATGCCCGCGCGCGTCGTGGCGCCCACCAGCGTGAACGGCTGCAGGTCGATCTTGACGCTGCGCGCGGCCGGGCCTTCGCCGATGAGAATATCGATCTGGAAATCTTCGAGCGCCGGGTAGAGGATTTCTTCGACCACGGGCGACAGACGATGGATTTCGTCGATGAACAGCACGTCGTTGCGTTCGAGGTTGGTGAGCATGGCGGCGAGATCGCCCGGGCGTTCGAGCACGGGGCCCGAGGTCTGCCGCAGCTGCACGCCCATTTCATGGGCCACGATGTGCGCCAACGTGGTCTTGCCCAGGCCGGGCGGCCCGAAGAGCAGCACGTGATCGAGCGCCTCGCCTCGCTGGCGGGCAGCGGAAATGAAGATGTCGAGCTGCTCGCAGACCCGCTGCTGGCCCACGTAATCACCCAGCGACTTGGGGCGCAAGGCGCGTTCGATGGAATCTTCGGCATGCGAGGCCACGTCGGGCGTCACCAGGCGAGGCTCAAAGGCTCCGGACGACAGGGAATCGGGTTGAATGGCCATGGGTAATCAGGGAAGTGCCGGAAGGCTGCGCAGCAAGGGCGTGCTGTGCAAAAGCACAGTATATCCCAAGGGGGCACCAGGGCCGCCAGCCCCTGTCTCCCGGCACGACCAGTGGATCGCCCATAACGCACCGAGCCGAGACAACAGCAGCTTATCGGCACCCCGGCCCCCGTCGCGCTCTTTGCCCCTATTCCCGACAGCGGCAAGACCGCTGCAGCCACCGTCGGCTGCTTATACTGCCATGAACCACCCCGACTCAAAACCATGCGCAGTTTCACCGACCCCGACGGCCAGCCCTGGGACGCCGCCCTGCTGGACGCCTCATACGGCAACATCCTGCTGATCTTCAGCCAACCCCGCGGGCAGGACATCCGCCAGCAGCTGCTGGGCGCCGAAAACATGGCCGAGGCCGAGACCCTGCTGGCAAACTACAACGACGACGATCTGCGCGAGTTGCTGGCCAACGCCCAGGCCTGGGATCCCACCCGCCTGTTCTGACGCGGCATTTCCCTCACCAGCACGCTCAACAGGGACTACTTCCGCCGCCGGGGCGACAGCACGAACGCGTCTTCGCTGTCCACCGCCCGTTTCAATTGCGAATAGCGCGCCAGCAAGTCGGATTTGTACACCACGCCCAGCAGGCGCGCGGGCCGGTCGCGGCTGACCACGGGCAGGCGTTCGCCCTGGAAGGCGCTGAACAGGGTCTGCGCTTCGTCCAGGCTCAAATCGGGATACAGCGGCTTGACGAAATCCAGACGCAGCACCTCGCCGCAGGTCTTGGAGCGTACGTCGATTTCGCCCAGCATCATGCGGGTGAGATCTTGCTGGGCGATCACACCTTGCCAATTGCCCTCGGCATCCACCACATACAGATACTTCACCGGATAATCGAGAAACATCTCCTGGGCCTCGCGCACAGATGCGTCCGTGTGCACGACGGTCTCGGCGGGCTTGAGCAGGCTGTCCAGACGCGCGTGACGCAGGCGCTGGCGCAAGGCCTGGTTGTCCTCATGGTGCAGGGTGACCTCGTACATCACCTTCTGCGCCAGACCGCGCGAGACGAAATACGCCACCACGCAGGCAGGCACCAGCGGCAAGACCATCTGGTAACTGAGTGTCATCTCGAAGACCATCAAAATGGCCATGAACGGCGCGCTGGTGGCGGCAGCCAGAAACGCGCCCATGCCGACCAGGGCAAACACCGGGCCATGCCCCGCCAGCGCGGGCCAGACGAACCCCAGCACTTGGCCAAACAGCACGCCCAGCGCGCCGCCCACGAACAGCGTGGGTGTGAAAACCCCGCCGATGGCGCCCGAGCCCGCCGTCAGGGCCGTGGCCAGCACCTTGCACAGCAGCATCAGCAGCACGGTCTGCCAGGCCCAGTCGTCGTGCAGCAGCGACAGCACCACCCGGTTGCCATTACCCGCCATTTCAGGCAATTGCGTCAGCAGCGCCCCCAGCAGCAGGCCGCCCAGCGCCAGGCGCAGCGGCAGACCCAGGCCGGTGCGCGCAAACAAGGTCTTGACCCCATGAATGGTGCGCAGAAACTGCGCCGCCCCAAGCCCCGCCAGCACGCCCAGCACCAGGCAAGGCAGCAGCAGATCGGCGGGTGCGCCGGACAAATCCGGCAGGGGATAACGCGCCGCATAATTGCCGGTGAGGTGCATCACCAGGCCCGAGGTAGCCGCCGCCATCAGCAAGGGCCCGAAATTCTGAAATGACATCGAACCCAGGATGATCTCGCCCACGAAGACCGCCCCGGCCAACGGCGCGCCATAGGCGGCAGACACCCCCGCCGCCGCCCCGCAGGCGGCCAGCAGGCGCAGGCGCGCGGTGTCCACCCGCAAAAACCGTCCAAGCACCGACGACCAGAGCGCCGCCAGATGCACCATGGCCCCTTCGCGGCCAATAGAACCGCCGCTGGCGACGGTGAACAGCGACGACAAGGAACGCAGCAGGCCCTGCCCCACCGACATGTGGCCATCGCCGATGGCCACGGCCTCCATGTAGCCCGAGTGCTTGTCGTGTGACACCTTTTTGGACGTCACCAGCAGCAGGCCGGCGCACAGGCCGCCCACGGCGGGCACCAGCAGACGCAGCGGCCACGACAGGCCGCCCATGACCTCGGTGATGAGCCCCGAGCGCCCGGCAAACAGCTGCTGCATGCCGTGGATGCCCGCATGAAAAGCGATGGTGACCAGCGCGCCGCCCAGGCCGCAGAGCGCCGCCCAGCACAACATGGCGATGACGCCATCCATCTGAATCCGTGGATTTGCCTGCATGATGATGCCCGAACCAGTCTCCTGTCCGCTTATGTGGTGGGGTCAACGACTAGCCGCGAAAGCGCGGCGGGCTGGGCGGACGCGAGCGCCCCAGCATGCGCCAGTACACCCACAGATTGAAAATGAGCGCCACCGGAAACGCCACCACCGTCGCCGAAAGCGTCAGCCGCAGGGTGGCCACGGGTGCCGCCGCATCCCACAAGGTGACCTCGTCAAGCACCAGATAGGGGAAAAAGCTGTAGGCCAGGCCGCCCAGCAGCACGCCGAAAATGACCAGCACCAGCGCGTAAGGCAGCGCCGAGGCACGGTAGCTGTGCGCAATCATGCGCTGCAGGGTCATTTCGGTGAGCACGAAGCACAAGAGCAGCGAGCCCCAGACCAGCCCCACGGCCCACCAGTGCTGCCCGTCGCCCCACTTGAGAAACACCCCGGCATTGGAAAAATCAAGCACGACGGACACGCCCACCGCCCCCACCGCGCTCCAGCGCAGGGTACGCCGCGCCCAGCCCACCGCCCGCACGCGCAGCTCGCCCGCCTCGCGCATCATCAGCCAGGCGGCCCCCAGCAGGCTGTAGATGGCCACGGCACAAATGCCCATGAGCACGGCGAAACCCACGTAGCCCGACCCCTCTTCATAGGCCACGGCCACACGGGCCAGCAGGTAGCCCTGCGCAAACGCCACCAGCACCGCCCCGGCCCCGAAGCCAAAAAGCCAGCGTCCCTGTTGATGCGCGGGCGCGCGCAGGCGCCATTCGAAGCACACCGAGCGCAGCAAGGTGCCCAAGCCCAACAGCGACAAGGGCAGATACAGGCGACCCAGCGTCTGCGACCAGGCGTAGGGAAAGGCGGCGGCATAAAGCCCCACCCCGAGGAAAATCCAGAATTCGTTGGCATCCCGCCAGGGGCTGAGCAGCGACAACATGCGCGGGCGCAGCGGGGCTGGCGCCACCAGCGAAACGCAGCCCACGCCGATGTCGAAGCCATCGAGCAGCACCCCCGCCACCACCAGGGCAAAGAAGATGAGCATGAGCGCCAGCGGCATCCAGAACGCGGGGTCTTGCGCCCCCAGGCCCAACAGGGCAGCCAGAGAATCGATCATGCCCGCCCCCGATGACGCGCCACGGGCACGACCCCGTAGCGCATGGTGTGCCCCAGCAACTGCCTGAACCCCAGGCCCAGGGCGCCGTAGATCACGACCTGCAGCCCGGTGACGAGCCACAGGCCGAATTCATCCTGCACCGACCCGATCTCGCGCAAAGTGACCGTGCCGTAGACAGCATATGGCAGGCTGCCGACGAGCACGTGCATCCAGCCCACCGCCTGCAACAGCAGGGCCACCCAGACGAGGGCCTGAAACCCCGTGCGCGTACGGGCCCGGAAGCTGTCGGCCTCGAACCCCAGGCGGTAGCCGCGCCACAGGGCCCAGAGCCCCATCAGCCCCACGACCGCCGTCAGCAGCACCGCGAGACGCGAACTGGCATACGTGAACCAGACGGGCGGGCGCATGCCGATGAGATCGTTGAGACCCTGCACCTCGGAAGCACCTGCTGCGGCGGGCGCGGCATCGGCAGGCGCCACCTGCGCGCCCGGACCCGCCTTTGCCGCGCCCGCCTGCGGGGATGCATCTCGATGCGCCCCGGACGCCACCACGGCCTCTTGCGGCTGCGTCAGCCAGTTGGACAGCAGATCGGGCCCTTCGAGCGCCCAGACCGTGCGCCCCCCGGCCACGTCCAGCCAGGCGAACACGGACACCCGCTCGACCGGGCCGGTCGTCCACTGCGGCAGCACCGCTGCCGTGCGGGCCGGCTGCACGGGCAGCAACATGCGCCCCAGCCAGGCGGCCAGCACCACTTGCAGCACCACCGCCCCCAGCAGCAGCCAGGTGCCGCCGATGAGCACCGTGCGGTCGCCCGCGTCGCTGGGCCGGGTGCGCGTGCGCTGGGCGGTGAGCGACAGCATCAGCGTGGCGGCCAGCAGCAGCCCGCCGCTGAGCAGCACACCAAAGAGCGGCGGCGCGGCGCCCCCGAGCAACTTGAGCCAATCGACGACCTGATAGTGATCTTCGGTGAGCACCGCGCCCACCGGATGCTGTAGCCAGGCCAGCAGCACGATGACCCACCAGGCAGTCAGCGATGTCCCGATGGCGACCAGCCCCACAACCACCGTATGGGCATTCTCGGACAGCGAGCGCTGACCATAGAGCATGGCCCCCAGAAAGCACGACTTGAAGATGAAGGCCGTGAGCACCGCCATGCCCAGCAGCGGCCCGGCCACTTCGCCCGCCCGATCCATGAAATCGGGCCACAGCGTGCCCAGCTGAAACAGCAGGGGCAGACTGGCGGCAAAACCGATGATGAGGGTGAGCGCGTAGATGCGCACCCAGAAGCGGTACGCAAGCAGGGGGGCCGCCTCGTGGCGCGCGCGGATGCGCAGCACCAGCAGCACCCAGGACAAACCCAGCTCCAGCGCCAGAAAGAACAACATGAAGCCCAGGCCCAGGTAGAACTGGGTGAGCGACAGAACCCATGCGGTTTGAGTCATAATGTGCGCTAGTTTATTATGCACCGGATTGTATGACCACCGACTCCGCGCCAGTTTCCAATTTCCTGCGCACCATCATCGACAACGACCTGAAATCAGGCCGTTACCAAGACCGCCACTGGGCCACGCCGCCCGGCACGGCCGCCGCCCGGCGCGCCGGGCCTATCGACCCCGCCCGCATCCGCACGCGCTTTCCGCCCGAGCCCAACGGCTACCTGCACATCGGCCACGCCAAGAGCATCTGCCTCAACTTCGGTCTGGCCAACGACTACCAGGGCATCTGCCACCTGCGCTTCGACGACACCAATCCCGAAAAAGAAGAAGACGAATACGTACAGGCCATCATCGACATGGTGCGCTGGCTGGGTTTCGACTGGACGCACGACGGCACCGAACACCAGTACTTCGCCAGCGACTACTTTGAAACCCTGTATCAGTTTGCCGAAGCCCTGGTGCAGGCGGGCCATGCCTATGTAGACGAACAATCCGCCGACGAGATGCGCGCCACCCGTGGCACGCTCACCGAGCCAGGCACCCATTCGCCCTGGCGCGACCGCCCGGTGGCTGAATCCCTGGCGCTGCTGCGCGAAATGCGGGCAGGCAAACACCCCAACGGCCGCATGGCCCTGCGCGCGCGCATCGACATGGCCTCGCCCAACATCAATCTGCGCGACCCGGTGCTCTACCGCATCCGCCACGCCACGCACCACCGCACGGGCGATGCCTGGTGCATCTACCCCATGTACACCTGGGCGCACCCGGTCGAAGACGCGCTCGAAGGCATCACCCACAGCATCTGCACGCTCGAATTCGAAGACCAGCGCCCGTTCTACGACTGGATTCTGCAACGTCTGGCCGAACTCGGACAACTGGCCGAGCCCCTGCCCCATCAGTACGAATTCGCCCGCCTGAACCTCAGCTACGTCGTCACCAGCAAGCGCAAGCTGCGCCAGTTGGTCACCGAAGGCCACGTCAATGGCTGGGACGACCCGCGCCTGCCCACGCTGGCCGGGCTGCGGCGGCGCGGCTACACGCCGGGCGCCATCCGCCTGTTCTGCGAGCGCCTGGGGGTCTCCAAGGCCGACTCCCGCATCGACTACAGCGTGCTCGAACAAGCCCTGCGCGATGATCTCGACCCCAGCGCGGCGCGTGCCGTGGCCGTGCTCGACCCCATCAAGCTGGTCATCACCAACTTCCCCGAAGGCCAGGTCGAGCCCTGCTCCGCCCCGCTCAACCCGCACGCCCCCGAGGCCGGTCAGCGCCAGTTCCCGCTCACACGCGAACTCTGGATCGAACGCGACGACTTCCGCGAAGAACCGCCCAAGAAATACTTCCGCCTTTTCCCCGGCAACCTGGTGCGCCTCAAATACGGTTATGTGGTGCGCTGCACGGGCTGCGTCAAGAACGAAGCCGGCGCAGTCACCGAAGTACATTGCGAATACCTGCCCGACACCCGCAGCGGCACGCCGGGGGCCGACAGCGTCAAGGTCAAGGGCGCCATCACCTGGGTCAGCGTGGCGCATGCCGTGGCCGCCGAAGTGCGGCTCTACGACCGCCTGTTCCGCGAAGCGCACCCCGACCGCGGCGACCAGGATTTTTTGCAGGCGCTCAACCCCGATTCCTGCCACGTCGTGCAGGCCTGGCTCGAGCCCGGCACACAGGCGGTGCCCGGCACCACCTGGCAGTTCGAACGTCTGGGCTACTTCGTGGCCGATCGCGAAGACTCCAGCGCCGACCACCCGGTCATCAATCGGGCGGTCACCTTGCGCGATACCTGGGCCTGACGCACGCCATGTCTACCTTATCCACCCCGCTGGACTTCAAAAGCGCCACGCTCTACACCCTGCGGGCCGTGCTGCACACCGACGACACGTCCGCCCTGCTGCAGGCGCTCGATCAGCGCATGCACGAGGCGGGCGCCTTCTATGAAAACGAGCCCGTCATCCTCGACGCCTCGGGGCTCGACGCGGCACCCGACTGGCGCGCCCTGACGGCGGCCCTGCGCAAGCACCACCTGTATCCCATCGGCGTGCAGGCCGGGCCCGCGCTGCAGGCCTCCCTTCAGGCAGCCGACCTGGCCCCGCTGGATGCCGGGTCGGGCCGACCCGCGCATGGCGACGCGACCAGCGCCCCGGCGGCAGCGGCCCAGCCCGCAACCACCGCGCCCGCCGCACGGCACCCCGAGGCCCCCTCGCCCCGGCAAGCCGCCGACGCCACGCCGACACACGACGACGCCAAGACTGCCGGGCAGACGCTGGTCATCCGCCACCCGCTGCGCTCGGGCCAGCGCATCTACGCCAAAGGCGGCGACCTCATCGTCATGGGCATGGTCAGCCAGGGGGCCGAAGTCATTGCCGATGGCAACATCCACGTCTACGGCCCCTTGCGCGGCAAAGCCATGGCGGGCGCCCAAGGGCGCACCGACGCCATGATCCTCACCACGCAGCTCGATCCCGAGCTGCTGGCCATCGCCGGGGTCTACCGGGTGGTTGAAACACACCTGCCCGACACCCTGCACAACCACGCGGCGCAAGTACTGCTGGAAGGCGGCACGCTGCGCATCCGGGCCTTATAGGCCGACATTCAGTCACACGCGGAAACGTTGAAAGGTCATTTGCCTGATGTTCAGGCACCTTTTTGCTTTACGATGTCAAGAATTTTTGAAAACAGGGGAATTTCGACACCATGGCGCGCATTGTTGTAGTCACCTCGGGCAAAGGTGGGGTAGGCAAGACCACCACCAGTGCAAGTTTCTCGGCCGGGCTGGCCATGCGCGGCCACAAGACGGCGGTCATCGACTTCGACGTCGGCCTGCGCAACCTCGACCTCATCATGGGCTGCGAACGCCGGGTGGTCTACGATTTCGTCAACGTCATCCAGGGCGAGGCCACGCTGAACCAGGCGCTGATCCGCGACAAGCAGGTCGATACCCTCTATATTTTGCCGGCCTCGCAAACGCGCGACAAAGAAGCGCTCACCAAAGAAGGCGTCGAAAAAGTGCTCGACGACCTGATCGCCATGGATTTCGAATACATCGTCTGCGATTCTCCCGCGGGCATCGAAACCGGCGCGCTCATGGCCTCGTACTTTGCCGACGACGCCCTGGTGGTCACCAACCCCGAAGTCTCGTCGGTGCGCGACTCCGACCGCATCCTGGGCATTCTGTCGGCCAAGTCGCGGCGCGCCGAAAAAGGCGAAGAACCGGTCAAAGAACACTTGCTGCTCACCCGCTACAACGCCAAACGGGTGGCCGACGGCGAAATGCTGTCGCTCACCGACATCGAAGACATCCTGCGCATCCGCCTGATCGGCGTCATCCCCGAATCGGAAATCGTGCTGCAGGCCTCCAACGAAGGGGTGCCCGCCATCCACAAGCACGAATCGGACGTCGCCCAGGCCTACCAGGACGTGGTGGCACGCTACCTGGGCGAAGAAAAGCCGCTGCGCTTCGTCGATTATGAAAAGCCGGGCCTCTTCAAGCGCCTGTTCGGAGGCAAGTGATCATGTCGTTCTTTGATTTCCTGCGTGGCCAGAAGAAAAACTCCGCCAACATCGCCAAAGACCGCCTGCAGCTCATCCTCATCAACGAGCGCAGCAGCGGCCACAGCCCCGACTTCCTGCAGAACCTGCAGCGCGAGCTCATCGAGGTGATCTCCAAATACGTGCAGATCAATCCGGACGACATCAAGGTCAACCTCGACCGGCAAGAATCCCTCGAAGTCCTGGAAGTCAAGATCGAAATGCCACAGGCCGAAGGGCGCTGAAAAGCCACTTGAAACGCGCCGGGCTGGCCTGCGCAGGCCAGCAGCGCACCCCGCTCAAATCCACGTCAGCGTGGCCCACACCACCAGCGGGATGGTGGCGACCGACAGCAGGTTGCCCAGCAGCACCACGCTGGCCACCGTGCGGGGTTCCACCCGGTACTGCTCGCACAGCAGGTAATTGAGCACGGCGGGCGGCAGCATCACGGACAAGGCCACCAGGCGCGACCACGCGGGCGTGAGCGGCAGCAGCCACAGCACCAGAGGCAGCGTGACCAGCCCGGCCAGCAGGTACAGGCCGTTGGTGCGCAAGGCCAACCCCACGTGCTCGATGCGGTCTTGCGACAGGCGCACACCCAGGCCAAACAGCATCAGGGGGATGGCGATCTGGCCGGTCAAGTCCACCGAAGTCGTCACGAACGGCGGCAGCCAGTCACGGTGCGGGGCCAGGGCCACCCCCAGCAAGGCCGCCCAGATATTGGGATTGCGCAGCCACATCCAGCGGCTGCTGCCCTGCGAAAGCAAGAACAGGCCCAGCGAAAAATGCAGCAGGTTGGACAGCACGAACAGCACGACGATGTCGCCCAGCTGGTCATTTCCATAGGCCAGCATCATGAGCGGAATGCCGATGTTGCCGGTGTTGCGAAACATGCCGGGCACGAGAAACGCGGGCCGCGTCAGGCCCGGGCGGCGCACCAGGGCCAGCAGCAGCCCCGGCACCAGGATGATGAGCACGCCCGCCGCCACCAGCGGCCAGCCACGCACCAGATTGACGGGATTGTCCAGCAAGGCGGAAAACACCAGCGCCGGACAGAACACCATGACATTGGCATGGTTGATGAAGTCCATGTCCGGCGCGCGCCGCTGGCGGCGCCCGAAGACGAACCCCAAACCCGCAACGACGAAGACCGGCAGGACGATGTTCAGCAGGGTGAAAAGCATGAAGTGAAAACTGCGTATTGTCGCCGTACGGCACCGACCACCGGCGCGAGACAGGATCTGGATGGCAAAGAGTCGAGTGTACAGCGCCCAGACACTGCGCCGAGGATTGGCCGCCACCAGCTCCCTCTCCTGGGCCAAACAGCCGATTGACAGGGCACTGGCGAGCCATGATCACTCGGCCTTTTGACAGACGACGAACCCGATAGCCAGAAGCTCGGGAAGCTGATTACATTCTGTCATGACCAGCCCGATCCAGGAACCCGCCATGACCGATCAAGCAGCATCCCCGCCAAACCGCGGCACCACGTCCCGCAGCCAAATTTCCACACGGCAGGTCACCCTGCTTGGCACGGCCTTCCTGGGCTCGGGGGCCGCCGGCCTCATCTACCAGATCGCCTGGCAGCGCCTGCTGTTCACTGCTTTCGGGGTCGATCTGATCTCGGTCTGCATCATCGTCTCCACCTTCATGCTGGGCCTGGGCTTGGGGGCGCTGGCGGGCGGCTGGCTGGGTGATCGCTATCCAAGCCGATCACTGCATATTTTCGCCTGCTGCGAGTTTGGCATCGGCCTCTTTGGCCTGGCCAGTCCGCTGCTGATCCGCACGCTGGGGATATGGATGAACGACGCATCCTTCCCGGCCACCGCAATGGCCAATTTCGCACTCATGCTGATACCCACCACTCTCATGGGAGCCACCCTGCCCATCCTGATTGCCTTTCTGGCTTCCTTCTGGAAAAACATCGGCGCCGCCACTGGGCACCTGTATGCGGTCAATACGCTGGGGGCCATGCTGGGCAGCGCTCTCACCGTCTTCTGGCTATTTCACGTCATGACGCTGGATCAGGCGATCCACCTGGCGGCTGCCCTCAATGGATCTGTGGCAACCCTGATCTGGTTCGGCTTGCGGAGGGCCGGATCATGAAACCCAAAACCATCGTCCATCTTGCATGGTTCTTGTCCTTCTGGACGGGCTTCATCAGCCTGTCGGAAGAAATCATCTGGGTTCGCCTCATCAGTTTCGCCTATGAAAGCACGCCACGCGCCTTCGCCGTCGTGCTCACGGCGTTTCTGGTCGGCATCGCCCTGGGCGCGATTGTCGGCAAACGCCTGTCGGAAAAGCAGCGGGCCACGCCATTGACCGCCGCATGGCTGCTGTTGCTGGCCGGCACCCTGCTGTTGCTCCTGCCGAACCTGATTGCCTGGGCGCGCGTCCAGCCCGGCTCCATCTTCCTGATGCTGGTGATGATCACGGCTGGGGCGGCCCTGAAAGGCACGCTGTTTCCCATCGTCCATCATCTGGGCTCGAGCCTCTCCCAAAGCCTGGGCCAATCCGTTTCCCGAACCTATTTCAGCAATATCCTGGGCTCGACGCTGGGCCCCCTGGTGACCGGCCTGATCCTGCTCGACGCCTTTCCCTCCGGCACCAGCCTGCAGTTGCTGGGGCTGCTGTGCCTGGCCGTCTCGATCCCGGCCCTGTCCGTTGCCTTGCGCAGCGAACGGCGCGGCCTGAACCACGCCGCCTGGGTGTATGGCCTGTGCGCGCTGGCCCTGCTGCCCTGGGTGCATCCCACAGGTGACAACCTGACGCGGCGCCTGGCCATGGCCCCGGATGGCGCCCCCATCCGGATGCTGATCGGAAACCGCCACGGCATCATTCACTCGGTACAAGGCCCGCACGATGACATCGTCTTTGGCGGCAACGTCTACGACGGGCGGACCAACACGGATCTGGCGATCAACGACAATCTCATCGACCGCGCCTATCTGCTGTATGGCCTGCACCCAAACCCCAGGCGGGTACTCGTCATCGGTCTGTCCTCTGGGGCATGGACCCGATTGATCACCAGCATCCCCGGTGTGCAATCGATTGACGTGGTCGAGATCAACCCCGGCTACCTGCAAATGATCCGATCCTACCCACACCTGGCGCCGCTGCTGGACGACCCCAGGCTCAGGCTCCACATCGACGACGGACGTCGCTGGCTACGCCGCGATCACGGCCAGTTCGACCTGATCGTCATGAACACCACGTTTCACTGGCGCGCCAACGCCACCAACCTGCTCTCCCGCGAGATGATGCAGATGATCCGCCAGGCCCTCGCCCCCGGCGGGGTCTTCGCCTTCAACGCCACGGATTCCCGCGACGCGTTCTACACAGCCACCCAGGTTTTCCCTTTCACCTACCGTTTCAGAAGCTTTGTCTACACGGCGGATCACGATCTGGCGGCCCAATTACCCCACCTGCGGGATCGCATCAGGCAGTTTCAGCTCGACGGCCAGCCGCTGCTGCCTGACACACCGGTATATGAACAGGCACTGGCCAGCCTGGCTGGCACGCAGTTCACCCGCATTGAACAGGTGGTGGCCGAGTCGCCACGCCCGCTCATGACCGTCACTGATCAGAACATGATCACAGAATTTCGCTTCGGGCGCGGCACAGAAGAATAACCCCGGCGTGCGCCGGGGTGCGGGATTTCAGCTTGGCGTATCAGTAGCCCAGCGCGAAGTCTTCGGCGGGCAGGTCGAGCAGTACGTCGGGCCCGGCCTTCATGGTTTCGACGTGCGCGCGGGTGCGCGGCAGAATACGCGTGAAGTAGAAGCGCGCCGTGTGCAGCTTGGCCTGGTAGAAGGCCTTGTCGCCCTCGCCCGTCTTGAGCTTCTCGGCGGCCACGCGCGCCATGTCGGCCCAGAAATACGCCAGGGTGACATAGCCGGAATACATCAGATAATCGACAGATGCCGCACCCACCGCTTCGCGGTTGGTCATGGCCGACATGCCGATCTTCATGGTGATGCTGCCCCACTCTTTGTTCAGCTCGGCCAGCGGCTTGACGAATTCCGAGATCGCCCGGTTGCCGCTTTGCGCCTTGCAGAACTTGTGCACCACCTTGGTGAAGGCGCGCAGGGTTTCGCCCTGCGTCATCAGCACCTTGCGACCCAGCAGGTCAAGCGCCTGCACGCCAGTCGTGCCTTCATACAGCATGGAGATGCGGCTGTCGCGCACGTTTTGCTCCATGCCGTGCTCGGAGATGTAGCCATGGCCGCCAAATACCTGCACGCCATGGTTGGCCGCCTCGAAGCCGGTTTCAGTCATGAAGGCCTTGGCGATGGGAGTGAGAAAGCTCAGCAGCTTCTCGGCCAGCTCGCGCTGCTCAGCATCCTGGCTGTAATGCGCAATGTCCACCTGTTGGGCGGCGTAGTACAGCAGCGCCCGGTTGCCCTCGGCAAACGACTTGATGGTGAGCAGCATGCGGCGCACGTCGGGGTGCACGATGATCGGGTCGGCGGGCTGATCAGGAAACTTGGGGCCGCTCAGGGCGCGCATCTGCAGGCGCTCGTGGGCATAGGCATTGGCTCCCTGGAAAGCCACCTCGGCGTGCGCCAGACCCTGGATGGCCGTGCCCAGGCGCGCCGTGTTCATGAAGGTGAACATGCAGTTCAGGCCCTTGTTGGCCGGGCCGATCAGGTAGCCGGTGGCGCCGTCGAAGTTCATCACGCAGGTAGCGTTGCCGTGGATGCCCATCTTGTGCTCGATCGAGCCGCAGCTGACGGCGTTGCGCGCGCCCAGGCCGCCCTGCCCGTCAGGCAGGAACTTGGGCACGATGAAGAGCGAAATGCCCTTGGTGCCCGTCGGCGCATCCGGCAGGCGGGCCAGCACGATGTGCACGATGTTCTCGGCCATGTCGTGCTCACCCGCGGAAATGAAAATCTTGGTGCCGCTCACCTTGTAGCTGCCATCGGCCTGCGGCTCGGCCTTGGTGCGCAGCATGCCCAGGTCGGTGCCACAGTGCGGCTCAGTCAGGCACATGGTGCCTGTCCATTGGCCCGACACCAGCGGTTCGAGATAGGTCTTCTGCTGTTCGGGTGTGCCGTGCGCCTGCAGGGTGTTCATTGCGCCATGCGAAAGCCCCGGATACATGCCCCAGGCCCAGTTGGCCTCGCCCATCAGTTCGCTGATGGCCATGCCCAGCGATTCCGGCAGGCCCTGGCCGCCATGGGCGGGGTCGTGCGACAGGGCGGGCCAGCCGCCTTCGACATACTGGGCATACGCCTCTTTGAAGCCCTTGGGCGTGGTCACGCCTTCGGGTGACCAGGTGCAGCCTTCGCGGTCGCCTACCTGATTGAGCGGCGCCAGCACCTCCTGGCAGAACTTGGCGCCTTCTTCAAGAATGGCATTGACCATGTCGGGCGTGGCGTCTTCACAGCCCGGCAGGGATTGATAATGGGCGGGGTAGTCGAGAACCTCGTCGCGCACGAAACGGATTTCGCGCAGAGGGGCTTTGTAGTCGGGCATCGTGAGTCTCCTGAGGAACTTCGGGGCGCTGCAGGTCTGCAGGCACGCATTCTGAAAAATTCAAACGAATGTTTGAATTTAAGAGAAAGTGCCCGAAGAAGTCAAGGCGACGCGCTATTCCACAGGCGGGGCTTTTTTGCCTTGGAGCGGCCCAGCGGCAAAAAAACACCCCGACGGGCCGGATCCATATCCGTCCATCGGGGTGCGGACTGCGGCCGGGTCAGAACCTGCGATGGGATGCGGTCTGGCGCTCGCGCGACTGGACTGTGAAATTGCAAAAAAGCAGCGGTGTCTCTCGGGACGGCCTAGCGGTTCTTGCCCACCTGATCGCCGATGACGCCGCCAATGGCGGCGCCGCCGACCGTACCCAGGATACCGCCGCCCGTGACCACGGCACCCGCCACGCCGCCGATGCCGGCGCCCGTGACGGCGGATTTCTGGCGATGGCTCATGTTGTCCCAGGACGAGCAGCCTGCCATGGCACCCGCCAGAGCCAGCACGACCCCTGCTTTTGCGAGCGTTTGAAATGTCATGAGATTCTCCTTCTGATTCAGTGAAGCGCAATGACGACAGACCGCGAAGCCCCAGCCAGGCGGACGGCTCGTCAAGGTCTGACGTCCTGGCTCTGTTATAGACGAGCCCCGCATCCGATGCTGTGAGCCAAGGCTACAGTTGTTTCGACACGCAGAATCTTCAAGATGGGCACGCCGCCTACCGAACCAGCTTGAGCACCTCGCGGAAGGCCAGGTGGGCGGGGGTTTCCAGCCACTCGTAGATCGCCATTTCAGCCGTGATGGTCTCCAGGCCGTAGCGTTGCCAGCGTTGGCGAGCGGCGTCCCAGTCGTCCGGGCGGCGCGAGCCGACCCCGTCGGTGACCAGCACCGGCTCGTAGCCGACCTGTGCCAGGCCCAGGCCAGTTTGTAACACGCAGATGTGCGCTTCGGTGCCTGTCAGCAACACCCGGGGGCGTTCAGCAGGCCATGCGGCCAGGAATTCGGGCTCGCGACAGGCGTTGAAATGGGTCTTGGCAACGATGCGATCGACCTGCGCGGCCAGGTCGGGATGCGTGGGGCCGATCTTCTGCGGCCAGTGCTCGGTAGCCCAGACCGGCACCGACAGCAGGCGCGCGGCCTGCGCCAGGCGCGTCACGCGTCCGCGCAAGGCCTCGGTGTCGTGAATCGCGGGCAAGAGCTTTTCCTGCATGTCCACGATGAGCAGCAGGCTCTTGGAGGCGCTCAGCAGGGCCTCGTCCAGATTGGTGTATCTCATATTCGATCTCCTGGGCGCCCGCCGCACAGGACGGGGCGGGCGCACGCCTCATTATGTGCCCATGGGGCAGGCGCGGCCCGCCCGGAGCCCATCCATTCCAGGGGCCGGCGCTTGCCACGCCCCGTGAGCCTACTTGAGCGCCTTGTAGCGGATCCGGTGCGGCCGGGCGGCCTCTTCGCCCAGGCGCTGGCGCTTGTCGGCCTCGTATTCCTGGTAGTTGCCATCGAAGAAGACCACCTTGGAATCCCCTTCAAAGGCCAGGATGTGTGTGGCAATCCGATCCAGGAACCAGCGATCGTGGCTGATGACCATGACGCAGCCCGCGAATTCGAGCAGCGCGTCTTCCAGCGCCCGCAGGGTTTCCACGTCCAGGTCGTTGGAGGGTTCGTCGAGCAGCAGTACGTTGCCGCCCGCGATCAGGGTCTTGGCCAGGTGCAGGCGCCCGCGCTCGCCCCCCGAGAGCTTGCCTACCTGCTTGCCCTGGTCAGCCCCCTTGAAGTTGAAGCGGCCCAGGTAGGCGCGCGAGGGCATCTCGAAGCGGCCCACGGTGAGCAAGTCGGCGCCATCGGCGATGGTGTCGAACACGGTCTTGTCGTCCGGCAGGGAGTCGCGCGACTGATCGACGAAGGCCAGCTTGACCGTCTGCCCGAGCACCACCTCGCCCGCGTCGGGCGCCTGCTGCCCGGCGATCATGCGAAACAGCGTGGATTTACCCGCGCCGTTGGGGCCGATGATGCCAACGATGGCACCCGCGGGCACCTTGAAGCTGAGATCGTCGATGAGCAGGCGCTCGCCAAACGACTTGGAGACGTTGCGAAACTCGATGACTTCGTTGCCCAGGCGCTCGGCCACGGGAATGAAGATTTCCTGGGTCTCGTTGCGCTTCTGGTATTCGTGCGACGACAGCTCTTCAAAGCGCGCCAGGCGCGCCTTGGCCTTGGCCTGACGCCCCTTGGGGTTTTGCCGCACCCATTCCAGCTCTTTCTTGATGGTGCGCTGGCGGGCGGATTCGGCCGCTTCTTCGTGCTTGAGACGGTCTTCTTTCTGTTCGAGCCAGGAGCTGTAATTGCCCTTCCAGGGGATGCCGTGGCCGCGGTCGAGTTCCAGAATCCACTCGGCGGCATTGTCCAGGAAGTAGCGATCGTGGGTCACGGCCACCACGGTGCCGGGAAACTGGCGCAAGAAGACTTCCAGCCACTCGACCGATTCGGCGTCCAGGTGGTTGGTGGGTTCGTCCAGCAGCAGCATGTCGGGCTTGGACAGCAGCAGACGGCACAAGGCCACGCGGCGCTTTTCACCCCCCGACAGCTGGCCGACGACGGCGTCCCAGGGCGGCAGGCGCAGGGCGTCGGCGGCGATTTCCATTTGTGTTTCGATGTCGTCGCTGCCGCTGGTGGCCGCCGCCGCAATCACTGCCTCGAGTTCGGCCTGCTCGCTGGCCAGGGCATCGAAATCGGCGTCTTCGTCGGCGTAAGCCGCGTACACCTCTTCCAGCCGCTTGCGCGCCTCGAACACCTGGCCCAGACCGGCCTCGACCGACTGTCGAACGGTATGGTCGGGATCAAGCTGCGGTTCTTGCGGCAGGTAGCCGATGTTCAGGCCCGCCATGGGGATGGCTTCGCCTTCGATGTCTTTATCAACCCCGGCCATGATTTTCAGCAGGGTGGACTTGCCCGAGCCATTGAGGCCCAGCACGCCGATCTTGGCGCCGGGGAAAAACGACAGGGAAATATCGCGCAGAATCTGGCGCTTGGGCGGCACGATCTTGCCCACCCGGTTCATGGAATATACGTACTGTGCCATGGCGTCACCGTCAAAGCTGCGGCCGAGGAATTCGGCCGCACAAAGGGTCGATTGTAGGCCGTGACGGAATGGATCGCGTTGCCACCGGCGGAATTACACTACCGGTATCAGCCAATAGATCCCTCAGGTGCCGCCATGACACTGCCACTTTCTTTTACCGCCGCCGAAGCCCAGCTGCTGGGCCGCACGGCCGACGCCCTGTGCGCCTACATGGGCAAGCCCGTCATCGCCGAGGTCGTGGCCGAGCCCGACGAAGGCTTTGAATGGGCGCTCTTTGCCCTGCCCCTGAACCCGGGCGACGAAGCCGAGGACAAACCGCACGTGCAGGTGGGCGGGCCCGGCGCACGCTTTCTGGGCAACTGCGGCGGCCTCGACCTGAGCGACGGCCAGCCGATCGATTGCGAGTTTCTCTGGGCCATCCAGCTGTCCGACCTGGACAGCTGCCGCTATATCAAGGTGGATGCCGACGGTGAAGAAGTAGGCTGGACGGACGAGCTGTCGGAACTGCTGCCGTTCCAGCTCTCTGAAACGGAACAGCCCGACGACGAGGACGACGCCGGAGAACTGGACGAAGACGAAGACGAAGACGAAGACGAGAACGACACGGACGAAACCGAGGCCTAAAAAGCCTCTGAACAAGCCGTCGCGCTGGATGCATCCCTGGCTTTGCGCCAACCGCACCGCTGTTCGACCCGCACAGTGCTTCAAGCCACAAGGCTTCGGTCAGGGCTTGCGGCTTTGGGGCACGCCCGTCACGGCCTGTTTGTGGGGCGCCGACGGGCCGCGCAGGCGGTCGCGCAGATATAGGGCGGCGCCCGCCGGCCACATCAGCGCCACCAGCGCGCGCGACACCGTGCCGGTGAGACGCCGCCCCTGCGGCGGGATGAGACCGCGCGCTTTCAGGTGCAGGCCAAACCGCGTATAGCGCGCGGCGGCGGCCAGAAACGACAGAGGCTGGTAGCGCAGCCACGGCAGACAGGATTCAAGGGTGTCGCGCGCCAGCAGCCACAGGCCCAGGGCATGGCGCCCGCCGTCAGTCTGGCGGCCCTGGTGCGACAGACCGTCGGCGCTGTCGTGGTACACGCGAAACACCTGATTGACGAAGCGCGTGAGGTAGCCCGCGCGCGCCATCGCCCGCCAGACCAGGCTTTCGGGCACGAAGCCGGGGATGTCTTCGGGAAACGGAAACTGGCGCAGGACGTCCGTGCGCAGGCAGCCGAATTTCTCGCCGCGCACGTGATGCCGGAAGGTCATGTCGAGCGACGTGATGTCCATCACGTCTTGCGGGTACATGTCGCCGACGATGCGGCCATCGGGCCGGGCGCACAGCCCCGTGATGGCGACGTACTGGCCGCGCTGCGCGGGGGGGATTTGTTCCCAGACCAGCGCCATCTGGTAGAGGGCATCGGGGCTGAGTTCGTCGTCGCTGTCGATGGCCACCAGCCACTCGCCGCGCGCCTCGCGCACGCCGTGGTTGAACGCTGTTTTCTTATGTTGATTAGGTTGCCAGACGTAACGGATGGGGAAACTGGCTTCTTGCTGCCAGCCGCGCACCAAAGCGCGGGTATGGTCGGTTGACCCATCATCGACCACCACCCATTCGAAGTCCTGGAAGGACTGCTCTTGCAGCGAGCGATAGACGCGACCCAGCGTCTGCGCCCGATTGAAGGTGGGGGTGACGACGGAGAACAAATGGCGCCAGCAAGCCATGCCGGTGAACTCCTCCTGTCTGCAGTTACCCCATGATAGCGGCAAAAAAAAACCACGAACGCACGTGTTCGTGGTTTCCCTGAGGCCGAATTGTATGTAAACAATACGACCCGCCAAGCGGTGGCTTAGACGCGCTTGACCTTTTCGAGCATCTTGAAGACGCCCTTGGGGGCGCGCACGAAAAGACGTTTGAACGCTTTGCCAAGGCAACGGCGCTCAAGCGTGTTGCGCCGCGTGCGTTTGATTTCTGCCATGAGATTCTCCTGGGATAAGGCGGGGGCTTTGAAGCAAAACACAGCATTTTAGCAAAGATTGCCTGACAGCTTTAAACGGACAAGTCAAATCGCCCGGCCCGTCCCCCGGCGGGCACCCGGTGGCCGTCAGCGCGGACAGGCCGCGGCATACACTTCCTTGCCAAGTAACGGCGGCCGGTAACAAAGCCGCCGACCAAGCCGCCCACGATATCCCCAGCGCCACCGGGCCCAAACCACCGCCCGCCGCGGGGGCAGATTATCATGACGGCATGAACGCTCCCATCCGCATTTTCGGCGCCCGCCAGAACAACCTGAAGAACCTGGACGTGACCATCCAGACTGGCGAATTGCTGGTCGTCACCGGGGTCTCCGGCTCGGGCAAATCGTCCCTGGCATTCGACACCCTGTACGCCGAAGGCCAGCGGCGCTATGTCGAAACCTTCTCGCCCTACGCGCGCCAGTTTCTCGACCGCATGGACAAGCCGCAGGTCGATCGCATCGAGGGCATTTTGCCCGCCATCGCCATTGACCAGATCAACCCGGTGCGCAACTCGCGCAGCACCGTGGGCACGATGACCGAGCTCAACGACCACCTCAAGCTGCTGTACGCGCGCGCCAGCCACCTGCACTGCGCCCAGTGCGCGCGCCCGGTGCTGCGCGACAACCCCGCCACCATCCGCCAGCAGCTCGACGCCCTGTGTGCCGCCACCGATCCGCGCCTGGTGGTCACCTTTCCGGTCACGGTGCCGGGCAATTTCACCGAAGACGAGGTGCGCAGCTTTCTCGAACAACAGGGCTATACGCGCGTGCACACGCCGGGCGGCGCCACACCCGCCGCGGAGGGCGCGACCGTAATCGCCGATGGTGCGGCGGCGGGCGCGGCCGGGGATGGGATCGCAACCGGCAAGCCGGGAAAATCCGGCAAGAAAGCCAAGGCGGCAGCGGCACAGCGCCGCCTGCACGTCGTCCAGGATCGTTTCCGCCTGGGCAACGCCGAAGACGCGCGCATCGACGAGGCGCTGGAAATCGCCCTGCGCCAGGGCAATGGCCGCCTCACCGTCTACGCCCTGTTCGACGACCACGAAGAAGCCTGGCGCTTCAGCTCGGGCCTGCACTGCGCCGCGTGCGACATCGAATACGGCACGGCCCTGCCCAGCACCTTCTCCTTCAACTCCCCCCTGGGGGCCTGCGAAGCCTGCAAGGGCTTTGGCCGCGTCATGGGCATCGACTACGGCCTGGTCGTGCCCGACGAAAGCCGCAGCCTGCGCCAGGGCGCCGTCAAGCCCTGGCAGACCGAAAGCTATAAAGAATGCCAGCAAGAGATGGAACACTACGCCGCCAAGATCGGCATCCGTCTCGACACCCCCTGGCGCCAGCTGACCGCCGCCGAAAAATCCTGGGTCATCGGCGGCGCGCCCGACTGGAAAGGCGGGCCATCGGCCTGGAAGCATCAGTGGTACGGCATCCAGCGCTTCTTCGACTGGCTGGAAACCAAGGCCTACCGCATGCACGTGCGGGTGCTGCTGTCCAAATACCGCAGCTACACGCCCTGCCCCGTCTGCCTGGGCGCGCGCCTCAAGCCCGAAGCCACCCTGTGGCGTCTGGGGCGCGACAGTGACGCCATCCCCGGCTACCCGCGCTTCAAGCCCGCCGCGGCGCACTGGACCCCCACCCAGCTGGCCCAACTGCCCGGCCTGGGCATCCACGACCTCATGCGCCTGCCCATCGCGCGCGTGCGCGACTGGTTCGAGCACATCGAACTCGGCCAGGCGCTGGACGAAGCCCTCGACGACCTGCTGGACGAAGTCCGCACGCGGCTGCGCTTTCTCTGCGACGTGGGGCTGGGCTACCTGTCGCTCGACCGTCAAAGCCGCACCTTGTCGGGCGGCGAGGTGCAGCGCATCAACCTCACGACCGCGCTGGGCACCTCGCTGGTCAACACCCTGTTCGTGCTGGACGAACCCTCCATCGGCCTGCACCCGCGCGACATCCACCGCATCGTCCAGGTGATGCAGCGCCTGCGCGACCACGGCAACACCCTGGTCGTCGTCGAACACGACCCGCAGGTGATGGTGGCCGCCGACCGCATTCTCGACATCGGCCCGGGCCCAGGCGAACGCGGCGGACACATCGTGTTCGACGGCACACCCGCCGAACTTGCGGTGGCCGACACGCTCACCGGGCGCTACTTCGGCGGGCGCCAGCGCATCGAAGCCCCCCGCCCCCTGCCGGTGGCCGACAAGACGCCGCGTCTGCTGCTGCAGGGCGTGCGCGCCAACAACTTGAAAAACATCGATTTTTCCCTGCCGCTGGGACGCCTGGTGTGCCTCACCGGGGTGTCGGGCTCAGGCAAATCCACGCTCGTGCAGGACGTGCTCTACCCCGCCTTGCTAAAGCGCCTGGGCCGCCCCACCGAAGCCCCCGGCGCATACGACGCCCTGCTGGGCGCCGAGCTGATCGCCGACGTGGTGATGGTCGATCAGACGCCCATCGGCAAGACGGCGCGCTCCAATCCGGCCAGCTACGTGGGCGCCTTCGACGCCATCCGCAAGCTGTTTGCCGCCGCCCCGCTGGCGCAAGAACGCGGCTACACGGCAGGCACTTTCAGCTTCAACACCGGCGACGGGCGCTGCCCCGGCTGCGGCGGCACGGGCTTCGAACACGTCGAGATGCAGTTCCTGTCGGACGTCTACCTGCGCTGTCCCGACTGCAATGGCCGACGCTTCCGCCCGCAGATTCTCGAAGTGCGCATCGAACACATGGGGCGCACGGCTTCCATCGATGAAGTGCTGGACATGACGGTGAGCGAGGCGCTCGACTTCTTCAAGGGCCTGCGCGACGTGCAATGGGGCCTGGCGCCCCTGGCCGACGTCGGGCTCGAATACGTGCGCCTGGGCCAACCCGTGCCCACGCTTTCGGGCGGCGAGGCCCAGCGCCTGAAACTGGCGGGCCACCTGGCGGCCGCCGCCAAGTCGCGCGCGCCCCAGGGCATGCTCAAGGGCAGCCTGCTGCTCTTCGACGAACCCACCACTGGCCTGCACTTCGACGACATCGCCCGGCTGATGCGCGCCTTTCGCAAGCTGCTGGCCGCGGGTCATTCGCTGCTCATCATCGAACACAACCTCGACGTCATCCGCGCCGCCGACTGGATCATCGACCTGGGCCCCGACGGCGGCGACCAGGGTGGCCAGATCCTGGCGCAGGGCACGCCCGAGACCATCATGCGGGCGGCCACGTCATACACCGGGCAGGCCCTGGGCGACTATGCGCGCCAGCTGGAAAACCCGGCCCTGACCCTGCGCGAACCGGCCCCACGGCTGCCCATGGCGGCCAGCGCGGACATCCACATCGTCAACGCGCGCGAGCACAATCTGCGCGGCATCGACGTCCACATCCCGCGCAACGCCTTCACGGTCGTCACCGGGGTGTCGGGTTCGGGCAAATCCACCCTGGCCTTCGACATTCTCTTCAACGAAGGCCAGCGCCGCTACCTGGAATCGCTCAACGCCTACGCGCGTGCCATCGTGCAGCCCGCGGGCAAGCCCGACGTCGATGCCATCTACGGCATCCCGCCCACCGTCGCCATCGAGCAGCGCACCAGCCGTGGCGGGCGCAAGTCCACCGTGGCCACCATGACGGAAATCCACCACTTCCTGCGCCTGCTGTACGTGCGCCTGGGCACGCAGACGTGCCCGGACTGCCACGTGCCCGTCGCCCCGCAGACGCCCGAGCAGATCGTAGCGCAGCTGCTGCGCGACCACGAGGGCGAGCACATCGGCCTGCTGGCTCCGCTGGTGGTGGCGCGCAAGGGCTACTACACCGACCTCGCCAAGTGGGCCGCCGCGCACGGTTACAGCCATTTGCGGGTGGACGGCGAATTCATCCCGGTCAGTCCCTGGCCGCGCCTCGACCGCTATCACGAGCACACCATCGAGCTGCCCGTGCGCGACCTCATCGTGGATGTGCGCGACGAGGCCGGGCTGCGCGAGGCCGTGCGCGCCGCACTGGCACTGGGCCACGGCAGCTTTCGCGTGCTGTCCGGCCTCACCGCCACGGGCCCGGCCACCATCGAGGCCCGCCGCGCGGCGGGCCTGGCGCCCGATCCGCAGCTGCTCACCTTCTCCATCAAGCGCGCCTGCCCCAGCTGCGGTACGAGCTTTCCCGAACCCGACCCGCGCCTGTTCTCGTACAACTCGCGCCACGGCTGGTGCCCGGCCTGCTTCGGCACCGGTCTGTCCCTGGCCGGCTTCACCGAAGACCAGACCGGCGAAGAGGCCTCCTGGCTCGACGCGGGCGAGGGGCTGCAGACTTGCCCGCAATGCCACGGACAGCGGCTCAATCGCGTGGCGCTGGCCTTTCTGTGGCACGACAAATCCATCGCCGAGCTGGCCGCCCTGCCGGTCAGCGAAGCCCAGCACTTCTTCACCCGCCTCGACACCCGCGGGCGCGAAGCCGAAATCGCACGCGACATCCTGGCCGAAATCCGCGGGCGCCTGAACTTCATGCTGGAGGTCGGGCTGGGTTACCTGGCGCTCGACCGCGCGGCCCCCACGCTCTCGGGCGGCGAGGCCCAGCGCATCCGCCTGGCCGCGCAGCTGGGCTCCAATCTGCAAGGCGTGTGCTACGTGCTCGACGAGCCCACCATCGGCCTGCACCCGCGCGACAACCGCATCTTGCTGGGCGCCCTCAGCCGCCTGGAAGGCAATGGCAACACCCTGGTGGTGGTCGAGCACGACGAGGACACCATCCGCCGCGCCGAACATGTCATCGACGTCGGCCCGGGGGCCGGCACGCGCGGCGGCATGATCGTCGCGCAGGGCTCGGTGGACGACATCATGCACAACCCGGCCTCGCTCACCGGACGCTATCTGCGCGAACCTCTGGTGCACCCCATGAACGGGCGCCGGGCCGTGGCCGCCGACACGCCATCGGTCGAGATCATCGACGCCTCGCTGCACAACCTCCGACACGCGCACGCCCGCATTCCGCTCGGGCGGCTGTCCGTCATCACCGGGGTCTCCGGCTCGGGCAAATCCACCCTGGCACGCGAGGTGCTGCTCGACAACCTCAGCCGCCGCGTGGGCAGCAAGCTGTCCACGCCCTGGCAGGGCTGCCGCGACATTCGCGGCTGGGAAGCCATCGACCGCGTGCTTGAAGTCGATCAGACCCCCATCGGCAAGACGCCGCGCTCGTGCCCGGCCACCTACGTGGGTTTCTGGGACGACATCCGCAAGCTCTACGCCAGCACGCGCGAATCGCGCCTGCGCGGCTGGACAGCCTCGCGCTTTTCCTTCAACACAGGCGATGGCCGCTGCCCCGAGTGCGAAGGCCAGGGCATGCGCACCATCGAAATGAGCTTCCTGCCCGACGTCAAGGTGCCCTGCGACGCCTGCCACGGCGCGCGCTTCAATCAAGAAACCCTGGGCGTGCAATGGAACGACCACAGCGCGGGCGACGTGCTGCGCATGGAAGTCGACGACGCCGTGGGCCACTTCGCGGCGCACCGCAAGATCGCACGTGCCCTGCAGCTGATGCAAGACGTGGGCCTGGGCTATCTCACGCTGGGGCAGCCCTCACCCACCTTGTCGGGCGGCGAGGCGCAACGCATCAAGCTGGTGACCGAGCTCACCAAGGCACACCTGGACGAAGGCGTGCTGCGCACGGGGCGGGCGTCCCGCATACCGCATACGCTGTACGTGCTGGACGAGCCCACGGTGGGGCTTTCCACCGCCGACGTCGAGAAGCTCATCCGCGTGCTGCACCGCCTGGTCGAGGCGGGGCACACGGTGGTGGTCATCGAGCACAATCTGGATGTCATCGCCGAGGCCGACTGGATCGTCGATCTGGGCCCGGAAGGCGGCGACCAGGGCGGTCAGGTGGTGGCGCAAGGCAGCCCCGAAGATCTTTGCGCCAGCAGCACCCACACCGGGCGCATCCTGGCCGAATTCCTGCAACGCGTACACTCGCCCGCCTGAAGCTCGAAGCCAAACCTGAACCTGACGATCAATATACCCGCCACCCGCCCGACGCCCATATTGCATGTTTGACCCAACTCCCACTGCCGCACACCACCTGAACGACTCGTCGGCAGGGGGCGGGCGGCCTTCGACTTCGTCCACGTCCACGTCCACGTCCACGTCCACGTCCACGTCCACAGAGTATGGGACATCCGCCGTCTGGCGCGAGCGCCCGGTCTGCCGCTTCGAGAACCGCCTGGTCGGCTGGTCGCTGGAACTGCAACAACCCGTGCGACGCATCACCGCCCGCCAGCGCGACGAACTGCCCGCCGCCTGGCAGGCCATCGAAGCGGCGCGCCAGGCGGGCCACTGGGTGGCGCTGCTGCTGAACTACGAGCTGGGCGCCTGGCTGCTCGACCCGCCAACGGCACAATCCGGCCGTTCAGCCCCCCCGAACCCAGGTTCAGATTCGGGCTCGGGCTCGGGCTCGGGCTCGGGCTCGGGCTCGCATTTACCTTCGCACGCATCCCCCGGTTCGCCCCCGAATCCGCCCCCGGACGCTCCGCCGCTCACCGCTCTGGTCTTCGCCCAGGCGGACGAGCGCGGCACCCGGCCCCGCTGTGCGGTCGGCTCCGGTCAAGCCCCGGCGACTGCGCCCGCCCCCGCCGCCGACGCGCAAACCGGGGACGCCGCCCATCCCACGGATGCGGCCCGCAGCATGCGTCCGGGCATCACCCAGGCGCGCCACGCGCAGGCGATCGGCGCGATCCGCGCGGGCATCGCGCGCGGCGACTACTACCAGATCAACTACACCCTGCCCCTGCGGCTGGACTGGCCTGACTCGCTGGATCCCGTCCAGGCCTACGAGCGGCTGCTCGCGCGGCATCCGGTGGCGCACGCGGCCTGCATCCATGACGCAGGCCGCTGGATACTCTCGCTTTCCCCCGAACTGTTCGTCGCCCGCGAGGCAAGCCGCCTTCATACCCGGCCCATGAAGGGCACGGCGCCACGCCACCGCGACCCCGAACGCGACCGGCAAGTGGCTCAGGCCTTGCTGCACAGCGAAAAGAACCGGGCGGAAAACCTGATGATCGTCGATCTGCTGCGCAACGACCTGGGCCGCATCGCCACGCCGGGCAGCGTCCGCGTCCCGGCGCTCTTCACGCTGGAAGCCTACCCCTCCGTCTGGACGCTGACCTCGTCGGTGCAGGCCGAGGCGCCCGGCGTGCCGTTGCAGCGCGTGCTCGAAGCGCTCTTTCCCTGCGGCTCGATCACCGGGGCACCCAAGATCGCCGCAATGCGGGCCATCGAGGCACTGGAGCAGCGGGCGCGCGGCATTTACTGCGGCAGCGTCGGCTGGCTGGCGCCGGACGGCGACTTCTCCCTCAACGTCGCCATCCGCACCATCGAGCTGCGGGACGGACAGGCACAGTTCGGCGTGGGCGGCGGCATTGTCCACGACTCGCAGGCCGACGAAGAATGGCAGGAATGCCTGTGGAAAGCCCGCATTCTGCAAGGCTGGACGTTCGAGGATCCCCAACATCCGATATCCGACCCGATATCTGATACCTGACCTGATGTTTGATACCCGACCCGATACCTGACATCCGACCCGACACCCGACACCTGATACCCGCCGTGACGCCCAACGACCTGCCATCCTTGATCGAAACCATGCGCTTGCAAAGCGGGCGGATCGCGCTGTGGCCCTGGCACCGGGCGCGCCTGCTGGCGTCGGCGCGGGCGCTGGGCTACCAGCTGGACATGGACGCGCTCGACGCGCGCATCGCGGAAGCGCTCGGGCCGTCCCGCCGGGCGGCAGTCGGCACGGTGCCGCCCGCGGGCACTCCGGGGGACATCGTCCTCCACGGCACGGCCGCCACCAATATCGCCACCCACGAGGCTGCGGCGGAGCACCCCGGCGATATCGCCCAGGCCAATGCCGCCCAGGCCGACGCCGCCTGGCGCGCACGCCTGCTGCTGGCCCCGGACGGGCAGGTGACGCTCGACGTCCAGCCACTGCCGCCCACGGCCAGCCCAGTGAGCATCGCGCTGGCCCGGGACGCGGGCGTCGAAGCTCCCGAGCGCATGGGCCACCGCTATCTGTCGCACAAGACCACGCACCGCCCCTGGTTTGTTGGCGCGCAAGGCTGGCTGCAGACCCATCCGCAGTACTTCGACCTGATCTTCTGCGACGCGCGCGGCAACGTCTGCGAAGGCAGCCGCAGCAACCTCTACGCGCAGGACGAGCAGGCCCGCTGGCTGACGCCACCGCTGGCCTGCGGCCTGCTGCCGGGCGTGCAGCGCCAATGGCTGCTGGAACACGGCCTCGTCCAGGAGGCACGCCTGAGCAGCGCCGACCTGCGCGCGGCCCCCGCCCTGCGCATCTCCAACGCCCTGCGCGGCTGGCTGGATGCCCACCTGAAGCCCTGGCGGGAAACACAGGCTGGGTGAAAAAACAGCCTTTACCCGAGGCCCCTCTTCCGATAGAATCAGCCAGTTGCCCGCATGGTGGGCATCTTTTTTAACCCCCCGGTGTTCACTTCGGGCCACGCATCTGGCTCTGGGGTAGTGCCTACCAACGAACTCCACCATCCATGCCACCACCACATTCCGCTTCCGCATCCCACCTGCCCGCCCTGTTTTCCATGGGCCGCCTCTTGAAATGGGTGTTGTGCGCCAGCGCGATTGCATTGGCAGGATGCGCCACCCAGCCGCAGCAGACCGCGGACGCCTCATCCAGCAACCGCCTGCTGCGCGACAACTACCTGCTGAAAACCCAATCCGACCCCTTGGGAGCGTGGCTCGACAGCAAAGACAGCCTGGCCATCGATTACCCCCAATCCAGCGCCGGGCCCAGCTCTACCGCCCCCAAGACCATGGTGTCCACCGCCATGAAATTCCTGGGCGTCAAATACCGCTACGGCGGCGACGCGCCGGGTCAGGGCTTCGACTGCAGCGGCCTGGTGGCCTACGCCGCCGAAAAATCACTGGGTCTCAAGCTGCCGCGCACGGCCAGCGGCCAGGCGCAAACCGGCATCTCGGTCGATCGCGACGAACTGCGCCGCGGCGACCTGGTCTTCTTCAACACCTTGGGTCGGCGCTACTCGCATGTGGGTATCTACCTGGGCGACCGCAAGTTCGTGCATGCCCCCCGCACCGGTGCCGCCATCCGCGTAGACAGCATGGACATGGCCTACTGGCGCTCACGCTACAACGGCGCGCGCCGCCTGCAAACCCAGACCGACACAGCCCGGCGCTAAGCCTGCTTCCCACGCAGGGTTGACCCCGCGTGGCACCCTGGCAAGACAAGACCACGACAGAGCCCCAAGCGGGGCGCTCCATGCAAAAGGCCCCGATCATCGTATCGGGGCCTTTTGCATGGCCGGTCTCGCGCGGCAGGCAGTCGCAGCCACAGCCGCGCGCCCGAACCTCAGATGCACGACTAGTGCAGGCGTACCTTGGCAGGCTGGCGAGCGTCAGCCGTCTGGCGCAAGGGGCACGCTTTACAGAAGCCGCACTGATCCAGCGCCTGCTGCATGCTGCAGACCGACCGGCGGCACGTCATCACCCGGATACCGGCCCGCTGCGCGGCCGCACGAAACGTCTTCATGACGTTGTGGCCGAGAAAGTCGGTCAGCAGAATCACCAGATCGGTGCCCGACGGCAAGGCGGGCGACTTTTTCTGGTGCGCGGGGTCGCGCCCGCTGATGTGATGTCTGATGGCGATGTTGTGATCCAGCAGGAGATCGGGGATATTGCCCAATCGATCGGCACCGACGATGAGTGCGCTGACCTGAGACTGCGCCATGGGGGAACTCCTGAGAGGGGTTGAACCTGCCGGATGAGACATCCTCCGGCAGTTTCTAAATAATAATCATTCCTATTTATAAACGCAATAAAAATCAAGACCGAAGGGGGAAAAACCCTGCAACAGTCTCGACGAAAGTCAAGTTTCGCACGCGAATCTCCACCGAGATTACGGACGATTTAGCGCCACGTTTCACGCATTTTCAGGAATCAGTCAGATTTCATTCAGAAACTTGTTACGTTGCCCAGCGCACAATGTCACATAAAACCATACACAGGAGACTGTTCCATGCATACGCTATTTCGGCATGCCCTTCCATGCGCTGCGGTCGCGCTGGCCCTGGGGCTGAGCAGCGGCATCAGCCAGGCGGCGGACAACCAGATCGTGCTGGGCGCATCCGTGCAGCTGACCGGCCCGGTGGCCAACACGGGCCGCTACTATAAAGATGCCTACGAACTGGCTGTCGAGCAGATCAACAGCAAGGGCGGCGTCACCGTCAACGGCAAGAAATACACCCTGGCGCTCAAGCTGTACGACAATCAGTCGGACGTCAACCTCAGCGTGCGGCAGTACACGCAGCTGGTGACGCAAGACAAGGTGAACTTCCTGCTTGGCCCCTTTGCCAGCAATTTCGCCCTGGCCGACTCCGCCGTGTCTGAAAAGTACCAGATACCCATGGTGCAAGGCGGCGGCGCCTCCGACCAGATCTTCTCGCGCGGCTTCAAATACGTCTTCGGCACGCTGGCGCCGGCCAGCGACTACTTCGGCAGCACGCTGAAGATGTTCAAGCAGCTCAAGCCGCAGCCCAAGACGGTGGCCCTGTTGTATGCCGACGATTCCTTCGACGTATCGGTGGCCAAGGGCACGCGGCCCATGCTCAAGGAAGCCGGGGTCGATACGGTGCTGGACGAACGCTACAGCTCGAACACCAGCGACTTCAACACCTTGCTGTCGCAGATCAAGTCCAAGCAGGCCGACGCGGTGCTGGTGGCCGGGCACGAGACCGAGATCCTCAACTTCATCCGTCAGGCCAAGAGCCTGGACGTCTCGCCCAAGTTCTACTCCTTCACCGTGGGGGTGCCCAGCGAAGACTTCCGCAAGGCCCTGGGCAAGGATGCCGACTACGCCTTCGGCATGAGCGCCTGGCTGCCTTCCGACGCCCTGAAGGACGACTGGTTCGGCGATGCCGCGCAGTTTGCCAAGGCCTGGGAAGCCAAGCACCACTACGAGCCCGACTACCATGCCGCCTCGGGCGTCTCTGACGTCGAGGCCATCGTCAAGGCCGTGGAAAAAGCCGGCACGCTCGATCCCAAGGCCGTGCGCAACGCCCTGGCCGCCAGCGATTTCGACAGTCTGTACGGGCACGTGAAGTTTGCCGCCAACGGCCAGATTCACCTCGACCAGACCGTGATCCAGGTGCAAAACGGCAAGCCGGTGGCCATCTTCGACGGCAGCAAGTTCCTCCAGCAGCCGCAGTACCCCATGCCCGACTGGGCCAAGCGCTGAGCAAGCACCCAACTGAGCACGCCACCCCCCATCGCCCGGAGCCCTCGCCTTGGACCTTTTGCTGCAAGTCCTCATCAACGGCATCCTGCAAGGCGGGCTGTACGCCATCGTGGCGCTCGGCCTCGCCCTGGTGTGGGGGGTGCTCAACATCGTCAACCTGGCCCATGGCGCCTTCATCATGGTGGGCGCCTATCTGTCGTGGTACAGCTTTCACTGGCTGCACCTCGACCCCTTTCTCGGCCTGCCGCTCACGGCGGTGCTGATGTTCGTGCTGGGCTACGCCATCCAGCGCGGCATCCTCAACCTGATCGTGCGCTCGCCCATGTTCAACACCCTGCTGATCACCTTCGGCATGGAGGTCGTGCTCACGTACCTGGCGCAGCTGGTCTTCTCGGCTGACTTCCGCACCATCAACCCCGGCTACTCGGGGCGCAACATCACGCTCGCGGGGGTCACGATCCCCCTGGTGCGGCTGGCCGCCTGCGTGGTGGCGGTCGGTCTCACCGTGCTCATGTGGTATTTCCTGCTGCGCACCCGGCTCGGGCGCGCCATCCGCGCCACGGCGCAGAACCTCTCGGCGGCCCGCCTGTACGGCGTCGAGCCGCGCCACCTGTACGCCGTCACCTTCGGCCTGGGCCTGGCGCTGGCCGGTGCCGCGGGCGGCCTGTACGGCACCGTCTCGCAGATCAACCCCTACATCGGCGCCACGCTCACCGCCAAGTCGTTCGCCATCGCCATCATCGGCGGGCTCGACACCCCCCTGGGCGTGATCGCGGGCGGCCTCATCCTGGGCCTGATCGAATCACTCACCACGCTCTACATCGGCCCCACCTTCGCCGACGTGGCCAGCTTCGGCGTGCTCATCCTGGTGCTGATTTTCCGGCCCACGGGCCTGCTCGGGAGAACCGCATGAAGGCCTGGCGCATCCTGCTCGTCCTTGTCGTCTTCGTCGCCCTGGCGCTGCTGCCCTGGTACGGTTCCGACCTCATGATCCAGTTCGGCATCAGCACCCTGCTGCTGGCGGTGCTGGCCCAGGGCTGGAACATCATCGGCGGCTACACGGGCTATCCCTCCTTCGGCAACTCGGTGTTCTACGGCCTGGGCGCCTACGGCGTGGGCATCGCCATGGTGCAATGGCAGCTGCCCTTTGCCGTGGGCATGGGCTTCGGGGTCGTGCTGGCAGTGGCCTTCGCCTTCCTGCTGGGTGTGCCGGTGCTGCGCCTGAAAGGCCACTACTTCGCCATCGCCACCCTGGCCCTGGCGCAGATCATGGCGGCCATCACCTCCAACATCCCGCTCGCGGGCCAGAACATCGGCCTGGTGCTGCCGCCGCTCAACGACGACCGCCTGTTCTACGAACTCTCACTGCTGCTGCTCGTGGCCGCCACGCTCACCATCTGGTGGCTCACCCGCAGCCGCTTCGGCTTCGGCCTGATCGCCATCCGCGAAAACGAGGAAGGCGCGGTCGTCATGGGGGTGGACACCACCCGCTACAAGGTGCTGGCCTTTGCCCTGGCGGGCATCTTCAGTGCGCTGGCGGGCGGCATCCACGCCTACTGGATCACCTTTCTCGACCCCGAAAGCGCCTTCGACATCACGCTCAACGTCAAGATGATCATCATGGCCGTCTTCGGCGGGCCGGGCACCATCCTCGGGCCCATCGTGGGCGCCTTCATCCTCTCGGCCGTCTCCGAGCTGCTGTCCAGCGAAGTCACCAGCATCGCGGGCCTGTTCTTTGGCATCGTCATTGTGGTGGCCGTCGTCCTCATGCCGCGCGGCCTGGCCGACGTCGTGCGGCGCTTCCACCGCCTGGGCTGGCACTACTTCATCGACAACGTCCGGACGAACCGCATATGAGCCCGATTCTCGAAGCCCGCCAGCTCACGCGCCGGTTCTCCGGGTTGGTGGCCGTGCACGACGTCAGCTTTTCGCTGGCGCAAAACGAGATCCTGGGCTTCATCGGCCCCAACGGCGCGGGCAAGACCACGCTCATCAGTCTGCTCAGCGGCACCCTGCCGCCCTCCGAAGGCGAAGTCTGGTTCGACGGGCGGCGCATCGACCGCCTGGCCGCATTCCGTCGGGCACGCCTGGGCATCGGCCGCACCTTCCAGATCATGCAACCGTTTCCGGGCCTGTCGGTGCTCGACAACGTGGCGGTGGGCGCGCTCTTTGGGCGCGGCCAGGGGCAGTCCAAGCTTGCCAAGGCGCGTGAAAGCGCCCGCGAGTGCCTGCAGTTCGTGGGCCTGGGCAAGCACATCGACCACCGCGCCGAAGACCTCGGCGGCCCCGACCGCAAGCGGCTCGAACTCGCCAAGGCCCTGGCCATGCAGCCGCGCGTGCTGCTGTGCGACGAAGTGATGGCGGGCCTCAACCTGGTGGAGATCGACGAAGTCATCGACATCATCCGCAAGGTGCGCGACACGGGCATCAGCATCATCGTCATCGAACACGTCATCAAGGCCATCCGCAACCTGTCCGACCGCATCATGGTGCTGCACCACGGCGAAAAAATCGCCGATGGCGCTCCCGACAGCGTGTTGAGCGACCCGCGCGTGGTCGAAGCCTACCTCGGGAAGAAGCGCACATGAGTTCCACCGCCCCCCTGTTGCGCATCGAACGCCTCTGCGCGGGCTACGGCCTGGTGCAGGTGCTGCACGACGTCTCGCTCGAAGTGCGCGAAGCCGAATTCCTCGCCCTGGTGGGCAGCAACGGCGCCGGCAAGACCACCTTGCTGCGTACCCTCTCCGGCCTGTTGCCGGTGCAGTCGGGCCGCATCCAATGGTCGGGAACCGATATCCAGGGGCTCACGCCCGACCAGATATTCCGCCACGGCATCGTGCAGGTGCCCGAAGGGCGCCAACTGTTTCCGCGCATGTCGGTACAAGACAACCTGCTGATGGGCGCCTACCGGCGCACCGACAAGGCAGCCGTCCGCACCGACCTCGATCGGGTGTACACCCTGTTTCCGCGCATGGCCGAGCGCCGCCGCCAGCTGGCGGGCAGCATGTCGGGCGGCGAGCAGCAGATGTGCGCCATGGCGCGCGCGCTCATGGCGCGCCCGCGCCTGCTGCTGGTGGACGAAATGAGCCTGGGGCTGGCACCCATCATCGTCGATCAGCTGATGGACAACCTGGCCGCCATCCGTCGGCAAGGGGTCACCGTGCTGCTGGTCGAACAGGACATCCACCTGGCCCTGGCGGGCACCGACCGTGCCTACGTGCTCGAAACCGGCAACATCGTGCGCGAAGGCCCGGCCAAAGACCTGATCGAAGACCCGGAACTGAAGCGCGCCTACCTGGGCGTGTAGGCAGGCCGGACGGCCTGTGGGCCGCGTCAGGCCACTTCGCGCACGGCGGGCGCGGGCTGGGCCACGGCCTCGGCCACGCGGTCGCGCGAGAGTTCTGGCGCCAGCATTTCCATCAGCACATACACGTAATCACGCAGAAACACGCCGCGCTTGATGGCCACGCTGGTGGTGTGGCGGCCAAACAGATGCCCCGCGGGCAGGCCTACCAGCCCCTTGTCGCGTCGGGGGTCGAACGCCACCCCGGCGATGATGCCGATGCCCAGGCCGATGTCGGCATAGGTCTTGACCACGTCGGCATCGATGGCTTCGAGCACGATGTCGGGCGTGATGCCCGCCTGCTCGAAGGCGGCATCGATGGCGCGCCGCCCCGAAAAGGCCCGATCGTAAGTAACGATGGGGTATTGCGCCAGGTGTTCGAGCGACAGATGCCGCGCGGCGCTGGACGTCAGACTGGTGAGCGGATGGTCGGGCGGCACCACCAGGGTGTGCTCCCATGAATAGACCGGCAAGGCGACGAGGCCAGGTGTTGCAGCCAGTGTTTCAGTGGCGATGGCGAGGTCGGCCTGTTCGTGCAATACCAGGCGCGCCAGATGCTCGGGGTTGCCTTCGGCCAGCGAGACGTGCACCTTGGGAAAACGCGCCCGAAACTGGGGGATGACGCGCGGCAGCAGGTAACGGGCCTGGGTGTGGGTGCAGGCGATCACCAGGGCGCCTTCGTCGCGCTGGGCGAATTCGTCACTCACCTTCTTGAGGTTGTCCACCTCGCGCATGATGCGGTCGATGACGGTGGAGACCGCCGCGCCAGGCTTGGTGAGGCCCTTGAGGCGCTTGCCATGGCGCTCGAAGATCTTGATGCCCAGCTCGTCCTCGAATTCGATGATGGCCTTGGACACCCCGGGCTGCGAGGTATAAAGCGTGCGCGCGGCTTCCGTCAGGTTGAAGTTGCGTCGGATGGTCTCGCGGACAAATCGGAATTGCTGAAGATTCATATGCCATGGCCCCAGGTGATAAGCCATTATATGGAATATGAAACACAGTTCATATGAATATTAGTTATTAGTTTAGGCGCGGTGATTGCGCATTGGAAGCGCTGCGGCAGCCTGCCTGACGCGCACCAGACACTTCATGGATGCGCGGCAACCGTCCACGGCAAGCCATACGCACCGGCTGGACGATTGTGGTCAGCCATCAAAAGGGCCCGAGATGCTGACGAGGCATGATCCGCGCCAGCATCTCGGGCCGTGTGCCAGACGCCGCCTTCGAGCCGAAGCCGATCGGCGGACGACAGACAATTATTTCATGGCGATGGTGGTGTTGATATCCGTGGGATGCGCCTGCCAGCGTGCTGTGATGGTCTTGGTCTGCGTCCAGAAGTAGATGGACTGGCGCCCGTTGGGGCCGAGATCGCCCAGCTTGGAGCCGCGCGACCCCGTGAAGCTGAACCAGGCCACCGGCACCGGAATGGGAATGTTGATGCCCACCTGGCCGACATCGACGTGGTTCTGGAAGTAGCGCGCGTGACCGCCATCTTGCGTGAAGATGGACGTGCCATTGCCATTGGGGTTGGCGTTGATGAAATCGACTGCTTCTTCGAGCGTATCGACCAGCACCACCGAGAGTACCGGCCCGAAGATTTCAGCCTCGTAGATGCTCATGCCCGCCTTCACCTTGCTGAACACGGTGGGGCCGACAAAGTTGCCCTTTTCGTAGCCCGGCACCTGGACGCCCCGGCCATCGAGCACCAGCTCGGCGCCTTCGTCCACCCCTTTCTGGATGTAGCCTTCGACGCGCTGCTTGGCCGCGGGCGAAATGAGGGGGCCGAGATCGGCCTTGCGGTCGGTGCCGACGTTAACCTTGAGCTTCTTGGCGCGCTCGACGAAATCGGGCAACCACTTCTGCGCCTCGCCCACCAGGACGAGCACGGAGATGGCCATGCAGCGTTCGCCCGCGGCGCCGAAGGCCGCCCCCAGCATGGAGTTGAGCGCGGCATCGCGGTCGGCATCGGGCATGATGACGCTGTGGTTCTTGGCCCCCATCATGGCCTGGCAGCGCTTGCCCGCCTGCGAGGAGCGGCGGTAGATTTCGGTGCCCACGCGGGTGGAGCCAATAAAGGAGACCGCCTTGATGTCCGGGTGGTCGCACAGCGTGTTGGCGACGTCGGGCCCGCCATGAACCACGTTGAGCACGCCCGGCGGCAAGCCGGCTTCAAGCGCCAGCTGCGCCACCATGAGCGAAGCGGTGGGGTCTTGCTCGGAAGGCTTGTAGACGAAGGTGTTGCCCATGGTGACGGCAATGGGGAACATCCAGCACGGCAGCATCACCGGAAAGTTGAAGGCCGTGATGCCCGCGCACACGCCCAGCGGCTGCAGCACGTTGTAGACGTCGATGCCGGTGGCGGCGTTTTCGGCGTAATCGCCCAGTTGCAGCACGTTGGCCGACACCGCGTGCTCGACGCCTTCGAGGCCGCGCGCGACTTCGCCCTCGGCGTCGGGCAAGGTCTTGCCGTGCTCGCGTGAGAGCACTTCGGCGATCTTGGTGGTGTTGTCACGCAGCAGGCGCGCGAAATCGGTCATGATCAGGCGGCGCTTGGCCTGGCTGACCATGCGCCAGGTCTTGAAGGCTTCTTTGGAATTGGCAATGGCCCGCTCGACTTCGGCGGGTGTGGCAAACGGCACCCGGGCGACGACCTCTTGAGTGGCCGGGTTGATGACGTCACGCCATTCGGTGGTCTCGGACTGAACCAGTTTCCCGTCGATCAGTAGCGGGACGCGTGGGATATCGCTCATGCAAACCTCCTCGGTATCTTGGGTGGGGATGGACTTTTGATGGACTCTTGTCTTGTGGCTGCGGCCAAGCGCATGATGCCGCGCGAGGCGTGCTCGTTGACCCAGTGTAGTTGTGTAAAAAACTTAAAGCCAGCAAAATATTTGCACATCAGTTGACGATATTTGCACAAGGATCACCATGCCCGACTGGGACGCCATCCGCTATTTCCTTGAAGTGGCCCGCACGCAGCGGGCCAGCGCCGCAGCCCAGCGCCTGGGGGTGCAGCACAGCACCGTGACGCGGCGCATCCGCGCGCTCGAACAAAGCCTGCAAGCCACCCTGTTTGAAAAATCCCGCGCCAGCGGCTTCACGCTCACCGAAGACGGGTTGCGCTTCTTCACCTACGCCGAACAGATCGAAAGCACCTTGCTGGCCGCGCAAGAAACCCTGTCCGGCGCCGCCGGACAGCTGTCGGGGCACCTGCGCATCGGCTCCACCGAAGGCTTCGGCAGCACGGTACTCACGCCCCTGATGGTGGATTTCCAGCAGCGTCACCCCGGCATGACGCTGGACATCATGCCCGTGCCCCGCTACATCAGCCTGTCCAAGCGCGAAGCCGACATCGCCATCGCCCTCGAACGCCCGCAGCGCGGGCCCTATCTGTGCACCAAGCTGGCCGACTACACGCTCAAGCTGTACGGCACCCGCGCCTACCTGGCCAGCCACCCGCCCCTGCGACGGCGCGAGGATCTCGACCAGCACACCTTCATCGGCTATGTGGACGAACTGCTCTTCAGCGACCGCTTGCGCTATCTGGACGACCTGGTGCAGGCCAAGCGGGTGATCTTCCGCAGCACCAGCATCCTGGCGCAATACCAGGCCGTGCTGGGCGGCCAGGCGCTGGCGATCCTGCCGTGTTTCCTGGCGGCGCAGGACGCGCGCCTGGTGCCCGTGCTGGAAAACGATTTGCGCGTCAGCCGCAGCTTCTGGATGTACTGCCATGAAGACTTGCGCCACACCCGACGCGTGATGGCGCTCTGGGATTACCTCAAGCAGGCGGTCGGCCTGAATCAGGCCTTGCTGCAGGGCCGCAGCACGCAGCTGCAAACCCCGTCCGCCCCCGCCACATGCGCTTGACGGGCAATCATCACGTCTGGCTCAGCGCCCGACGACGCCGTGGCCTGGGCATGCGCATGCGCCGCCACAGCAGCCCCACGGCCAGCGCCAGAAACGCGGCATGAACCAGCCAGACACCCACGCCGAACGACAGCACGCCATTGACGATCCAGCCGCGCGACAGATTGATGAGGTTCATGTACAGCAGCGCCAGCAGGCCGGCGATGAGCAGGTCGCCCGAGCGGCCCAGGCGCGGGTTGACCGCCCCCAGCGGCAGGGCGATGAGCGCCAGGTTGAGCACCGCGATGGGCAGGGCAAGCCGCCACATCAGCTGCGAGAGGGATTCCGGGTCGCCGCGCTGCAAGAGGTCGAGCGTGGGGCGGGCCTTGATCTCTTGCAGGGCCTTCTGGCGCTGGGCTTCGAGCGCCCCAGGGTCGGTGCGGCTTTCGATGCGCACCCCGTAGTGGTCGAAGTCGAGCATGCGCAATTCGGGTGTGCCCGGCTTCAGATCGTAGCGGTGGCCCGGCCCCAGCACGATGAAGCGGTCGCCGTTGGGTTCGGTGCGGATGGCGGCGCTGTCGGCGGTGACCACGCTGAGCCAGTCGGGTTCGACGATGCGCGCCATCACCCGGCCCAGCTCGTCATCCGGGCGCGTGGGTGATTCGGCAAAGAACACGCGCCGACCGTTTTCGGTTTCGATGAACTGCCCCGCCGTCACTTTGGAAAGATCGGAGCGCTGTTCGAAGCGCTGGCGATATTCGGCGATCTGCCCGTAGGCCCACGGCGACGCCGACAGCGTCAGTACGGCCACCACGGCGGCCACCGGCAGGGCGAACAGCATGACGGGACGCAGCCAGTCGGCCAGCGACAGGCCGCTGGCGAACCAGACGGGCATCTCGGATTCGCGGTAGCTGCGCGTGACGGTGGTGAGCACGGCGACGAACAGGGCCACCGACAGGATGACCGGCAAGGCGGTGATGCTGGAAAACGCGGCCAGCCCCAGCACGACGTTGGCGCCGATGTCGCCCTCGGCGGCCTGGCCCAGCAGGCGTACGATCAAGACGCTGAGCCAGACCACCAGCAGCGTGGAAAAGACGATCCCGGCGTGGCTGGTGATCTCGGAAAAAACGGCGCGCTTGAACAATGTCATGGGAAAATGCGGAATAATGGATCGTCACCCCCCGGTTCGCCTGCCGCTGGCGTGCTGTTGCACATCAGGCCCGGCAGGCAACATCCGGAATCGCGCCCAAGGAAAAACGAATGGAATTTAGCACAACGACCGCCACCGCCCTGCACACGATCAAGACCCAGGCCCTGGCGGTGGGGGTGTTCACGGACGGCATGCTCAGCCCCGCTGCCGATGCGCTCGACCAGGCCTCCAAGGGGGCCCTGCGCGCCGCCATCAAAGCCGAATTCGACGCCAGCAGCGGCAGCATCCTGACCTTGCACGCACCGGCGGGCATTACCGCAGACCGAGTCATTTTACTCGGACTCGGATCGCAAGAAAGCCTCAAGGCCGCCAGCGTGTCCCGCGCGCACCAGGCCCTGGCCGCTTACTGCGTGCGCGCCGGCGTCGGCACCGCGGTGTCCACCCTGTGCGCCCTCGACTGCGCCGACGCCAGCCTGGCCGACCTCGCCCGGGCCACGGCGCGCCTGGTCAGCGCCGCCACCTACCGCTACGACCACACTTTCAGCAAGGCCAAGCCCGCCGTCAAGCTGCGCAGCTTCAGCCTGCACCTCTCCCGCGCCCAGGCGGCCAAGGCCAAGCCCGGCCTCGAACAGGGCGCGGCCATCGGTGCGGGCGTCAACCTGGCACGCCTGCTGGGCGACCTGCCCCCCAACGTCTGCACCCCCACGTACCTGGGGCAGACCGCCAAGGATCTCGCCAAGCAGTTCAAGACGCTCAAGGCCGAAGTGCTCGATCAGAAAAAGATCGAAGCCCTGAACATGGGTTCTTTCCTGTCGGTGGCGCGCGGTTCGGCCGAACCCCCGGCCTTCATCGTGCTGCGCCACACGCCCAGCCAGGCGTCGGCCCGCAAGGCGGCCCCCATCGTCCTGGTGGGCAAGGGCATCACCTTCGACGCGGGCGGCATTTCCCTCAAGCCGGGCCCGGGCATGGACGAAATGAAATTCGACATGTGCGGCGCGGCCAGCGTCCTGGGCACGATGCGCACCGTGGCCGAACTCGACCTCCCCCGCGAAGTCATCGGCATCGTCCCCAGCTGCGAAAACCTGCCCAGCGGCACGGCCAACAAGCCGGGCGACATCGTCACCAGCCTGTCGGGCCAGACCATCGAAATCCTCAATACCGACGCCGAAGGGCGGCTCATCCTCTGCGACGCCCTCACCTACGCCGAACGCTTCAAGCCCGCCGCCGTCATCGACGTTGCCACGCTCACCGGGGCCTGCGTGATCGCTCTGGGCCACGTCAACAGCGGCCTGTTCACGCAAGACGACGCCCTGGCCGACGAACTGCTGGCCGCCGGCCGTCAGGCGCAAGACCCGGCCTGGCGCCTGCCGCTCGAAGACGCCTACCAAGACCTGCTCAAGTCCAACTTCGCCGACATGGCCAATATCGGCGGACGGCCCGCGGGCTCGGTGACGGCGGCCTGCTTCCTGTCGCGCTTCACCAGCAAGTACCGCTGGGCGCACCTCGACATCGCCGGCACCGCCTGGCTCGAAGGCAAGCAGAAAGGGGCCACCGGGCGCCCCGTGCCGCTGCTCGTGCAATACCTGCTGGGCCAGTGCGCGGCATGAGCCGGGTCGATTTCGCCTATGGCGCCGCGCATCGCCTGCGCGCGGCCTGTCGCACGGCGGCGCGCCACGCGCAGGCGGGCCACCGCCTGCTGGTGTACTGCACCGACCCGCGGCGCCTGAAGCGTTTCGACACCCTGCTCTGGGAATTCGACCCCGTCAGCTTCATCCCCCACGCACGGGCCGACGACCCGCTGGCGGAACAGGCCGATGTCGTGCTGGTGGCCGATGCCGCCGCCCTGGCGGCGGCCCCCGCGACGGGCTGGCTGCTCAACCTCGATCTCGACTGCCCGCCCGACGCCCGGCGCCACACCCGCATCCTGGAAATCGTCTCGGGCCACGAGGCCGACCAGCAGGCCGCGCGCGCGCGCTGGGCCGCCTACAAGCAGGCGGGCTACGAAATCCGCAGCCACCCGCTGCCCAAGACAGCACCCGAGGGAACCCACAGCCGTTAAAGCAGTCCAACCCTCGACCCCCCGCCATCGGCCATCCGGCACGCCGTGTTGCCGCGCGACGCCATCCGGATGGATTCGATGGACGCATCAATTCAGCTTGTTGTAAGATTCAAGCATACATAGACACTGGCGGCAGCTGTCCAGGCCGCCTCGACGACAGGAAAACACCATGTCCGACTTTCGCCAAACCCTTCCCCGCCCCGGCGCGTACGACACCTCGGTCGCCGCTCGCAACCAGGTGCTGCGCAACACCTACTGGCTGCTGGCGCTCTCCATGATCCCCACCGTGCTGGGCGCCGCCGTCGGCCTGCACCTGGGCATGGCCCAGCTGATGTCCACCAACCCGGGGACCAGCATGCTGGTCTTCCTGGTAGGCGCCTTCGGCCTCATGTTCCTGGTCGAACGCAATAAAAATTCATCGCTGGGCGTGGCCCTGCTGCTGGGCTTCACCTTCTTCATGGGCCTGATGCTGTCCAACCTGCTCAGCTTCGTGCTGGGCATGGGCAACGGCTCGCAGCTCATCATGCTGGCCTTTGGTGGCACCGCGGCGGTCTTTGGCACCATGGCCACGGTGGCCACCACCACCAAGCGCGACTTCACCCATCTGCAAAAATTTCTCTTCGTGGGCGTGGTGCTGCTCATCGTGGCCTCGGTCGCCAACCTGTTCTTCCAGATCCCGGCCCTGATGCTCACGCTGTCGGTGCTGGCCATCGGCATCTTCTCGGCGTTCCTGCTGGTCGATCTGCAGCGCGTGGTACAAGGCGGCGAAACCAACTACATCACCGCCACGCTGGCCGTCTACCTCGACCTCTACAACATCTTCACCAACCTGCTGATGCTGCTGGGCATCTTCGGCGGCAACCGCGACTGACCCCGCACCGGGCCGCCGCAACGGCGCGCCCGGGCCGTCAGCCCTTGCGCTGCTGCATCCGCTGGCGAGCCTCGGCTCGCCATTTTTGCGCGCCTTCGATCGCGACCAGAACGATGGCCAGCCAGATCGGCCCGTAGGTCAGCCACTGCGCCGGGCTCACGGGCTCGCCCATGAGCAGGAACGCCACCCAGAACAACAAAACGGGCTCGACATACCCCAGCAGCCCGAACAAAGAGAGCGGGATGATGCGGCTGGCCGCCAGATACATCGACAGCGACACGGCGCTGAGCAGGCCCAACAGCGGCACCTGCAGAAACATGCGCGGGTGGGCGGCGAAAATATGGCCCACCGCCGTGGCCTGGGACTGCAGCACGAACACGGCGACCGGCAGCAGGAACAGCATGTCGAACCACAGACCGCTCAGGGCATCCACCTGCAGGCGGCGGCGCAGCATGAAGTAGGGCGGATACCCCAGCGCCACCAGCGCCGTCGCCCAGGACACCGACCCCACGCGCCAGGTTTCGTGCGCCACCCCCAGCAAGGCAAAGGCCACCGCCCAGGCCTGCCAGCGGCTGAGGCGTTCGCCATAGACCAGCCGCCCGGCCAGCACCATCATGAGCGGCAGCAGAAAATAGCCTGTGGAAACGTCCAGGGCATAGCCGTGCAACGGCGCCCAGACGAAGAGCCACAGCTGGATGCCCATCAGGCCGGAACAGACCAGCATGAGCAGCAGGAAGCGCCCGTGCCGGAATTGATGGGCCGTCGCGCGCAGCTGCGGCCAGCCGCGCATCCGATGTACCACCAGCGCCATCATCGGCAGGCCCATGAGTACGCGCCAGGCAAACACGAGATCGCCGTCGAAGGGCTGCATCAGCGTGGCGTAGAAGTACATGGTGGCAAACAGGATCGACGAGGCGACCGACAGCGCAATGCCGTGCTTCATGAGAGACCCGCGAATCAGAGGGGGTTGAAAGTGAAAGGAAAGCCGCCTGCCGCTGCGATCCCGGTATTCAGTAACGCTGCAAGTCGAGCAGCACCTGGCGCGTGCGCAAGGGGGCCTCCAGCAGCTGATCGATGCGTTCGCGCAGCTGCTGGCGCAAGATGGGTTCGAGCGCCGGATCGTCGAAATCGGGATCGGGCTGATCGAAACCGTACCCCGCCTGCGCGAGCAGCAGCCACTCGAAGCGGCGCAAGGCGGGCGCATGCGAGCGCGCCCGTGGGTCGGCCAGCTGATCGAGGGCCATCTCGTAGGCATCATAGACGCCGGGATGCGGGTCTTCCCGGCCCAGCAGGCGCAGGATCAGTTCGTTCAGATACCAGGCCGACATCATGGCGCGCCCCGCCAGCAGGCGCACAGGCCCGGCTTCGGCGCGCACCAGGGTGCGTACTTCGGCGGCCCCCGACCACGACAGCCAGAGCGGCTGGAAGGCCACCAGCACCGGGCGCAGCACCGAATAGGGCCGCTTGGCCCCCTTGGCCGCCAGCGCCATCAGGCCATGATCGCGGCTGAAGCACTGCACGATGAGCGACGTCTCACGCCAGGGGCTGGCGTACAGCACGTAGCCGGGGGCATCCTGGACGCGCTGGCCTCGTTTAGTCATACCCCAGTTCGCGCAGCGTCGCGTCGCGGCCCGACCAGCCCTTGCGCACCTTGACGTAGACGTCCAGGAACACGGGTTTGTCGAGCAGCTTGACCATGTCCTGGCGGGCTTCGGTGGCAATGCGCTTCATGTGCTGGCCGCCCGCCCCCAGCAGGATGGGCCGGTGGCCTTCGCGCTCGATGACGACGCAGGCGGCAACGCGCACCCCGGTTTCGTTTTCATCCCATTGCTCGATGACCACCGTGCAGCCGTAGGGCAGCTCGTCGCCCACCAGGCGGAAAATCTTCTCGCGGATGAGTTCGGCGGCCAGGAAACGCACCGGGCGGTCGGTGAAGGCATCGGCCTCGAACAGGTGCTCGGCCTCGGGCAGGTGCTGGGCGACCTCTTGTGTGAGGACATCGAGCTGCACCGAGCGGGCCGCGCTGACCGGCACCACCGCCGCATAGGGGAACTGCCCGGTCAGGCGCGTGACGTAGGCAAAGAGGCTGTTCTTGTCCTTGAGCGTGTCCACCTTGTTGACGGCCAGGATCACGGGCCGCTGGCGCGGCAGCAGGGGCACCACGGCGGCGTCGCCCGCCGACCACTTGCCCGCTTCGACGACGTGTACGACCACGTCCACCTCGGCCAGCGCCTGGGTGACGACGCGGTTCATCATGCGGTTCATGGCCCCGCCGTGGCGCGTCTGGAAGCCAGGCGTATCGACGAAGATGAATTGATCCGCCCCCTGGGTGAGCACCCCGTGAATGCGGTGGCGGGTGGTCTGCGCCTTGCGCGAGACGATGGAGGCCTTGGCGCCGATGAGCGCATTGCTGAGGGTGGACTTGCCCACATTGGGCCGCCCGACCAGGGCCACGAAACCACAACGGCTGGCTGTATTCATTTTTGCTCCTGGGTGCCGACGGATGCCTGGACGTGCTTGCGCGGCGCCCGCCGGGCCGATTTGCGGGCCGGCCCGAGCGCCTCGATGCGCGCAATGGCTTCGCGCGCCGCCGTCTGCTCGGCCGCGCGGCGGCTGGCCCCCGAGGCCTCGACGCGGATGTCGAGCTGATCGACCGTGCAGACGATGTCGAAGGTCTGGTCGTGGGCCGCCCCGCGGGTGGCCAGCACTTCGTAGTGCGGCAAGGCCAGCCCCCTGCCCTGCGTCATTTCCTGCAGCAGGGTCTTGGGGTCTTTGCCAAAGGTGCGCACGTCGAGGTGCGACAGGATGGGCCGGTACAGGCGCTCGATGACGCGGCTGACCTGCGCATAGCCGCCATCCAGGTACAGCGCGCCGAAAATGGCTTCGAGCGCGTCGGCCAGGATGGACGGACGACGGAAGCCACCGCTTTTGAGTTCGCCCTCGCCCAGGCGCAGATGATCGGACAGGGACAGGCCCAGCGCGATCTCGGCCAGGGCGGATTCTTTCACCAGGTTGGCGCGCACCCGGGACAGGTCGCCCTCGTTCATTTCGGCGTGTTCGGTGAACAGCAAGGTGGACACCACGAAATTGAGCACGGAATCGCCCAGGAATTCGAGCCGCTCGTTATGCGGCATGCCGTGGCTGCGGTGCGTGAGCGCCTGCCGCAGCAGGGCCTGATCCTGGTAGCGGTAGTCCAGCGCGTCCTGCAGGGTATCGAGCCGGGCCATCAGTGGAACCCGCCAATGCGGCTGGGCGAACTGAAGTTCATCCAGATGAAGAAGGCGCGCCCGACGATGTTGCGATCGGGCACGAAGCCCCAGTAGCGGCTGTCGAGACTGTTGTCGCGGTTGTCACCCATCATGAAGTAATTGCCCGCGGGCACCGTGCAGCGCACGCCATCGGCCAGGTAGCTGCAATCCTTGAAGTTGGGAAAGCGCGTGATGGGCATGAAATCTTGCGCCGCGTTGGCATTGAGCAAAATACGGTGCGCCACGTCGCCCAGCTGCTCTTGGTACTGGCCCACGTAGGCGGCGCGGTCGGGCTCGAAGTAGTCGCCATCGCGCGTGTGCGGCACCGGCGTGCCGTTGATGGACAGCGTCTTGTTACGGTATTCGACGACGTCGCCCGGCAGCCCCACGACCCGCTTGATGTAATCCACCGAGGGATCGACCGGGTAGCGGAACACCACCACGTCGCCGCGCCGGGGCGAGCCCAGCTCGACCACCTTGCGGTCGATCACCGGCAGGCGCAGGCCATACTGGAATTTGTTCACCAGGATGAGGTCGCCGTTTTCGAGCGTGGGCAGCATCGAGCCAGACGGAATGCGAAACGGTTCGACCACGAACGAGCGCAGCACGAAGACGAACAAAATCACCGGAAAAAAGCTGACGCAGTACTCGACCCACCAGGGCGCGCGGTTGGCCCGCTCGTAGACCTGCTGGCACTCGGCGCTCAGCGCCTCGGCATCGAGCCCCGCCGCGTTATTGCGGCAGGCCTGCGCCTGCGCCTCGGCGCGTCGGCGGCGGCCAGCGCGCAGCCACAGGCGGTCGAGCAGCCAGACGATGCCGGTGACCACCAGGGCAATGAACAGCAACAGGGCGAAATCCCAACTCATCGGTGATCCTTATTTGTCTTCAACCTGCAGCACGGCAAGGAAAGCCTCTTGCGGGATTTCCACGTTGCCCACCTGCTTCATGCGCTTTTTGCCCGCTTTCTGCTTTTCGAGCAGCTTCTTCTTGCGCGAGATGTCGCCGCCGTAGCACTTGGCCAGCACGTTCTTGCGCAGGGCCTTGACGTTTTCGCGCGCCACGACCTCGGCGCCGATGGCGGCCTGGATGGCGATGTCGAACATCTGGCGGGGGATGAGGCCGCGCATGCGCGTGACGACATCTCGCCCGCGCATGCGCGCATTGGCGCGGTGCACGATCATGGACAGGGCATCGACCTTGTCACCGTTGATGAGCAGATCGACGCGCACCACGTCGGCCACGCGATATTCTTTGAACTCGTAGTCCATCGAGGCATAGCCGCGCGACACGGACTTCAGCCGGTCGAAGAAGTCGAGCACGATTTCCGCCAGGGGGATTTCATACGTGAGGTGCACCTGGCGACCGTGGTAGCTCATGTTGAGCTGCACGCCGCGCTTGTTGGTGCACAGCGACATCACCGGCCCGACGTACTCTTGCGGCATGAACAGCGTCACCGTCATGATGGGTTCGCGGATTTCCTGGATGTGCCCGACTTCGGGCATGCGCGCCGGGCTGTCCACCATGAGCAGGGTGCCGCTGCGATCCAGCACTTCATAGACCACCGACGGCGCGGTGGTGATGATGTCCATGTCGAATTCGCGTTCGAGCCGCTCTTGCACGATGTCCATGTGCAGCAGGCCGAGAAAGCCGCAGCGAAAGCCGAAACCCAGGGCCTGCGAGACTTCGGGCTCGAACATGAGCGAAGAATCGTTGAGCTTGAGCTTTTCGAGCGAATCGCGCAGCTGGTCGTATTCGCTGGACTCGACCGGATAGACCCCCGCGAACACCTGCGGCTTGACTTCTTTGAAGCCGGGCAGCGCCTTGCTGGCCGGCTTGCCCGCCAGGGTGACGGTGTCGCCCACCTTGGCGTGTTCCAGTTCTTTGATGCCGGCGATGATGAAGCCGACCTCGCCCGCCGACAGCGCCGTGCGCGCCTGCGACTTGGGCGTGAAGACCCCCAGCTGTTCGCACAGGTGGGTGGCCCCGGTGGCCATGAGCAGGATTTTGTCTTTGGGACGCAGCGTGCCGTTGACGATGCGCACCAGCATCACCACGCCCACGTAGTTGTCGAACCAGGAATCGATGATGAGCGCCTGCAGCGGCGCCTGCGGATCGCCCTGTGGCGCGGGCACGCGGGCCACGATGGCCGCGAGGATTTCATCGATGCCCAGCCCCGTCTTGGCGCTGGCCTGGATGGCGTCGGTGGCGTCGATGCCGATGACGTCCTCGATCTCGGCGGCGGCGGCGTCGGGGTCGGCCGAGGGGAGATCCATCTTGTTGAGCACCGGCACCACCTCGACCCCCAGTTCGATGGCGGTGTAGCAGTTGGCCACCGTCTGCGCCTCGACCCCCTGGGTGGAATCGACCACCAGCAAGGCCCCCTCGCAGGCCGACAGCGAGCGGCTGACTTCGTAGGAGAAATCGACGTGGCCCGGGGTGTCGATGAGGTTGAGTTCGTACACCTGGCCATCGTCGGCGGTGTAGCGCAAGGCTGCCGTCTGCGCCTTGATGGTGATGCCGCGCTCGCGCTCGATGTCCATGGAATCGAGCACCTGCGCGGCCATTTCGCGATCCTGCAGCCCTCCGCAGCGCTGGATCAGACGGTCGGCCAGGGTCGATTTGCCATGATCGATGTGCGCAATGATGGAAAAGTTGCGGATATTGTCCATAGACGGCGAGGAAGAAATCGGAAAATTGAAAGAAAGACGCGCGCCGCGACGGCCCGCCCATACGCAAGAGAGGGGACGCCGCGGGGCGCCCCCTCTCGTGTAGCCGCTATTTTAGCTTTTTCCCACCCGAGGGATCACTGGGGCTTCACGATCACCCACTGGGATTGCTGATCGCGGCTGACCAGCAGGACGGCCGGGCGGGATTTGTCCAGCCCCTTGACGACGCTGGCGTACTGCTTCGGGCTGGTAATGTCGGTATCGTTGATGCGCAAGATGATATCACCCGCTTCGATACCGGCATCGGCTGCCGGGCCTTGCGCCTGGGCCACCGCCACGCCCTGATTCTGGTCGGCATCGGCGGGCAGCGCCTCGACGCTCAGGCCCAGGCGATCCACCCCGCTGGCTGAAGGCGCCTGCTCACCCTGCTGGCCGGCGGCCTTCTGGTCGAGCTCGGCCACCTTGGCTTTCAGATCGACCGCCTTGCCCTTGCGCCAGACCTGGATGGTGGCTTCGGTGCCTGGCCGGGTGGCCCCCACCAGACGCGGCAGATCGGTCATGTGTTCGATCTTCTCGCCGTTGAAGGCGGTGATGACGTCACCCGCGTGGATGCCGGCCTTGGCTGCCGGGCCGTCAGGCTCGACGCTGCTGACCAGCGCGCCATGCGCCGTGCCCAGGCCCAGGGCCTTGGCGACGTCGTCCTGCACCTCGGTGATCTGCACGCCGATGCGCCCGCGCGTGACCTTGCCATGCGCCTTGAGCTGATCGACCACGCGCATCACCTCGTCGATCGGAATGGCCAGGGAGATGCCCATGAAGCCGCCGCTGCGCGAGATGATCTGCGAATTGATGCCGACCACGTGGCCGTTGAGATCGATGAGCGGGCCGCCCGAATTACCCGGGTTGACGGCGACATCGGTCTGGATGAACGGCAGATAGTCGCCCGTATCGCGGTTGATGGCGCTGACGATGCCCGCGGTCACCGTGGAATCGAGACCGAAGGGCGAGCCGATGGCCAGCACCCACTGCCCTTTCTTGAGCGTATTGGAGTCGCCGATGACCAGCGGCTTGAGGCCCTTGGCATCGATCTTGAGCAAGGCGATGTCGGTGCGAGCGTCGGTGCCGATGACCTTGGCCTTGTATTCCTTGCCATCGGTCATGGTGACGAAGATGCCGTTGGAATTATCCACGACGTGGTTGTTCGTCAGCACGTAGCCGTCGCTGGAAATGATGAAGCCCGAGCCGATGCCGCGCGGCACCGTGCGCTCTTTGGGCGTCGGCTGATTGGGCTGCGCATGCGGCTTCTGTTGCTGCTGCGGGCCGTAGCCCGGCGGCATGAAGTCGGGGCCAAAGAACCAGCGGAACAGATCGGAGGGATCGCCGCCCGGCCCCATGGGCGAAGAGCGGCGCACGGGCACGGCTTCGGTGGTGCGGATGTTGACGACCGAGCCCTCGGTTTCGGCCACGACCTGGGTGAAGTCGGGCAAAGCGACCGTGGGCGCCGACGCACTGGCCGCCTGGGCCACGCCCAAGGGCAAAGTGCTGGCCAGCAAGACGCTGGCCGCCGCGCCAGCCACCACTCGCTTGATGCCTGAACCAGCTGGCAAATGAAAAGCCATGGAGTTCTCCTTGGAAGAGAAAGTGTGTTTTAGTGGGCGGCCCGCGGCACGTACTGGACGGCGCGTGCCAGGTCGCGAACCGTTTGCGCGGGCACTTCACCGACAGCCGTCAACCAGTAGGAAGCAAGACGCAAGCGGTAAATATTCACCGCGCCCTGCCGCAGGCCTCCCTGTCTGATGTTTTGATCCCGTTTCGGGTCAAAGGTTTCAATAAAAATTGAAATGGCCGTCAATCCGTCGGAGACGACCAGCTGATCCACGGCGTGATCGGGCCCGATCTGGCGGGACAGTTCAGCCACCGGCGCAAACCCCGCGGGCAGGGAAAACCGCCAACCCTGGGCCTTGAGATCGATGGTTTCGCTGGATTCGGTGAGCAGGCGCCAGTCGCGGGTGTTCCATGGCGACGTGAGCGCGGCGGGCTGCACGTCGGCCCCCAGGCGGATGCTGCTGAAGGCCACCTGATCGACCAGGTGGCCCGCCGCGTCGAGCGTCTGGGATTTCAGCAACAAGTGCGTCTTGAGATCGGTGCAGATGCGGTAGCTGTAGCGCAGGTGGTCGCGCGCCTTGAGGTCGGAGACGGCGCAGTCGCGCCCCGCGATACGGTACGTGTGCGGCGACGGCTGCCACGAGTAGTGGTCGGCAATGGCCTGGTCGTTGCCCAGCAGCAGGCCCGGAAAGTGGTCGCTGCGGGCGGGCTGGATGACCACCAGCTTGTGGTCGGGGCGCAGGCACTGTTCGAGGCCGTTCTGGCGCAGGCACTCGCGCGGCGCGCCATCCAGCACTTCAAGGCGTTCGCGCTCGCCGGTGCCGTCCACCACGTGCACCACGCGCGAAGCCTGCAGGGAATGCCCCTGCTGATAGACGTAGATGCCCGCGTAGTCGAGGGTGCGGGCGGCTTCCTGCACCTGCTGCAGGAAATTGAGCAGATCCGCCGCGGCGGCCTGCCCCGGGCCCGTCAGGCACAGGCAAGCCCCGAGCAGGAGGCGCCACGAGATCGCGCGCCATCCCCCGCCACGCCATGCGCTCATCAGCGCGACCCCATGCTGTCGTAGGACACCTGCCGCACCGGGCCCGCACCCGCCATGTCCTGGTGCGCCGACATGTAGTCGGCCAGGGTGGGATCGGGCGCCTCGGTGTCGTCGGCCTGCGCCATCACGGGCGCGGCGGTGGGCTGCGTAGGCGTGCCCGACATCAGGGGACGAACCATCCAGACCACCGACGCCACGGCCGCCGCCACGGCCAGGCCCGACAGGCCGAGACGCCACGCCGGGTGCCGCGGCAACGCCAGCGGGGCGACGATGGCCGGTTCGGCGTCCAGCGCCGTGGTGAGGCGCGCGTAGAAGCGCTCGGAGGGCTGGATGGCCAAGTCGTGGCTGCGCATGACGTCGCCGATGAGGTGATAGGTGTCCCACACCTGACGGCCATAGGGCGTATCCAGTTCTTCGGCGCGCAGCTCGGCCTCGCCGTCCACCCAGGCGGACACGGAGGCCTCCCAGGAGGCGTCGGCGACAGGTTCACGATGGGCATTCATGATGGCTCCTTACCAGCGGCGCGCCGAGTCTTGATCCATGACGGGCCGCAGGCGCGCGGCGATCGCTTCGCGAGCCCGAAAGATACGGGATCGGACGGTGCCGATCGGGCACTGCATGGTGCTGGCGATATCTTCATAACTCATTCCTTCGATCTCCCGCAGTACGATGGCCGTGCGCAGCTCATCGGGCAAGGCGTCGATGGCCTCGTTGACGGTTTGCGCAATCTGGCGGCTGGCCATCATCGACTCGGGCGTACTCTGATCGCTTAGGCTGTCGATCTGCTCAAAAGTTTCACCGTCTTCGTTTTCCAGCGTGGAGACGGTGACGGGCCGCCGGAAGCTGGCCGATTGCCAGTTGCGCGCCGTATTGATGGCGATGCGGTACAGCCAAGTGTAGAAGGCGCTGTCGCCGCGAAACTGCGGCAGAGCCCGGTAGGCCTTGATGAAAGCCTCTTGCGCGACGTCCTCGACCTCGGCGGGGTCGTGGATCATGCGCGCCAGCAGGCGCATGATCTTGCGCTGGTACTTGATGACCAGCAGATCGAAGGCATGCCGGTCGCCGCGCCGCACGCGTTCGACCAGCGCGAGGTCAACCTCGCGCTCGCTCATGCCCGGCCCCGCTTACAGGCGCCCCACGATCATGGAACCGTTGGTGCCGCCAAAACCGAAGGAATTGGACAAGGCCACATCGATTTTCAGATCGCGCGCCTGGTTGGCACAGTAATCGAGATCGCAGTCGGGGTCTTGATTGAACAGATTGATGGTGGGCGGGGAAACCTGCCGATACACGGCCAGCGTGGTGAAGACAGCCTCGATGCCCCCGGCGGCGCCCAGCAGGTGCCCCGTCATGGACTTGGTGGAGTTGACCACCAGCTTGTAGGCATGATCGCCGAAAGCCAGCTTGAGGGCCTCGGTTTCGTTCTTGTCGCCCAGGGGCGTGGACGTGCCGTGCGCATTGACGTAGCTGATCTGGTCGGCGTTGACCTTGCTGTTGCGCAGGGCGTGCAGGATGCCCCGGCGCGGCCCGTCCTGGTCGGGACTGGTGATGTGGTGCGCGTCGGAGCTCATGCCGTAGCCCAGGAATTCGCCGTAGATGCGTGCGCCGCGGCGCTTGGCGTGCTCGTATTCTTCGAGCACCAGCACGCCGGCGCCCTCGCCCAGCACGAAGCCGTCGCGGTCGCGATCCCAGGGGCGCGAGGCCGTGGCCGGGTCGTCGTTGCGGGTGGACAGGGCGCGCATGGCGGCAAAGCCCCCCATGCCCAGCGGCGACACCGAGCTTTCCGCGCCCCCGGCCACCATCACGTCGGCATCGCCGTATTCGATCAGGCGCGCGGCGTCGCCGATGCAGTGCAGGCCGGTGGTGCAGGCCGACACCACGGCATAGCTGGGCCCCTTGAGCCCCAGCATGATGGACAGCTGCCCGGAAATGAGGTTGATGAGCGAAGCCGGTACGAAGAATGGCGAGATGCGTCGCGCGCCGCGCTGCAGGAATTCGATCTGGGTTTCTTCGATGCGCGGCAGGCCGCCGATGCCCGACCCGATGATGGTGCCGATGCGGTCGGCGTCTTCGGTGTCGATGTCGAGCCCGGAATCACGCCAGGCCTGCACCCCGGCGGCCACCCCGTAGTGGATGAAGGTATCCATCTGCTTGGCTTCTTTGGCACCGACGTACTCGGTGACCTCGAAACCGCGGACTTCACCGGCAATCTGGCTGTTGAGCACTGAGGCGTCGAATCGTGTGACCCGCCCGATCCCCGAGCGGCCATGGATGAGGTTATCCCATGCGGTCTCGACATCGTTGCCTACGGGCGACACGATGCCCAACCCGGTTATGACGACTCGTCGTTTCACATACGGCTCCTGAAATGGAAAAAGGCAGTTCAAGGCAGATCATCAGGTCGGACCCGCAAGACTGCCGGCCCGATGATCACCCGTCGTGAACTGCCCGTGGCCCCACGCCGCATCGCCTGCGGCGCCGGGTCTGAATGAGATTACTGCTTGCTGTGCGAGGTGATGTAATCGACCGCCTGCTGCACCGTGGTGATCTTTTCGGCTTCTTCGTCGGGGATCTCGGTTTCGAATTCGTCTTCGAGCGCCATCACGAGCTCGACCATATCGAGCGAGTCGGCACCGAGGTCGTCAAGGAAGGAAGATTCGTTTTTGATCTCGGCTTCGTTGACGCCGAGTTGCTCAGCGACGATCTTCTTGACGCGCTGTTCGATGCTTTCCATGCATATCTCCAGTAAGGAAAAATCCCGCGAATTATAGCCAAATGAATACTGCTGGGCTGCGGGTTTTGATCAAAAAAAGCAGCTCGGACACCAGGGCACAAACGTACCGCACGACAGAAGCACCGAGACCTGCAGACTGAGTTTGAACGGATTTTACCTTAGACCGCCGGCATCCGTTCCGGGGACTACATATACATACCACCATTGACGTGCAGCGTCGTGCCGGTGACGTACCCTGCCTGAGGGCTGGCCAGATAGGCCACCGCGTGCGCGATTTCAGCCGCGGAACCCAGGCGCCCCAGAGGGATCTGCCCCAGGATGGCCGCCGTCTGGGCTTCGTTGAGGGCGCGGGTCATGTCGGTGTCGATGAAGCCGGGCGCCACGCAGTTGACCGTGATGCCGCGGCTGCCGAGTTCTTGCGCCAGCGAACGCGACATGCCGGCCACGCCGGCCTTGGCCGCCGCGTAGTTGGCCTGCCCCGGATTGCCGCTGTAGCCCACCACCGAAGTGATGTTGATGATGCGCCCCCAGCGGGCCTTCATCATGGTCTTGGCCACGCCGCGCGACAGGCGGAACACCGCCGACAGATTGGTGCCGAGCACGGCGGCCCAATCGTCGTCTTTCATGCGCAGGATGAGGCCGTCACGCGTGATACCGGCGTTGTTGACGAGAATCTGCGGGCCACCCTGGGCGGCGAGTTCGGCCAGCACGGCGTCGCAGCCCGCGGCGTCATCGACGTTGAGCATGACGCCGCGCCCGCCCTGGGCGCCCAGCGCCTCGGTGATGGCTTCGGCCCCGGCCGCGGACGTCGCCGTCCCCACGACCGTCGCGCCCGCGGCGGCCAGTTCTTGTGCAATGGCACGGCCGATGCCGCGCGATGCCCCGGTGACCAGGGCGATCTTGCCGTTCAGATCGGTCTCGGACATATCAGTCTCCCAAAGCCGCCAGCGTCTGTTGCAGAGACGCCGGATCAGTGATGTTGAACGTTGCGATGTCGCGGTCGATGCGCTTGACCAGCCCGGTGAGCACCTTGCCGGGACCGCACTCGACCAGATGCGTGACGCCTTGCTGCTTCATCCGCTGGATGGTCTCGACCCAGCGCACGGGATGCCAGGCTTGGCGCACCAGCGCGTCGCGGATGGCCGCCGGATCGGTGGGCTGAGCCACGTCCACGTTGTTGATGAGTGGCACGGCGGGCACGGCCAGCGGCACCTTGGCCAGGGCATCGGCCAGCACGTCGGCGGCGGGCTTGAGCAGGCGCGAATGGAAAGGCGCCGACACCGGCAGCACGAGCGCACGCTTGGCACCCGCGGCGCGCGCCAGCTCGCAGGCGCGTTCGACGGCGGCCACATGGCCGGCGATCACGACCTGGGCCGGTGCGTTGTAATTGACGGCCTCGACGACGGCATCCGCGCCGCAGGCCTGCGCACAGGCCTGGCGCACGGCGTCGTCATCCAGCCCGAGGATGGCGGCCATGCCGCCCACGCCCACCGGCACGGCGGACTGCATGGCCTGGGCGCGCACGCGCACAGTGCGCACGGCATCGTCCAGGCCCAAGGCCCCCGCCGCCACCAGGGCCGAGTATTCGCCCAGGCTGTGGCCGGCCACCACGGCGGGGGCCGCCCCACCGGCCTGCCGCCAGGCACGGTACATGGCCACCGAGCACAGCAGCATGGCGGGCTGTGTGTTGGTGGTGAGGTTGAGCGCCTCGGCCGGGCCGTGCGCGATCAACTGTGCCAGGTCTTCGCCCAGGGCGGCGTTGCCCTGCCGCACCGTGGCCAGGACACCGGCGTCCTGCGCCCAGGCATCCATCATGCCGACGGTTTGCGAGCCCTGACCGGGAAAGACAAATGCGATTTTCATGAGTCTGAAACCTCAGAGTTTCACGAGGACGGAGCCCCAGGTGAAGCCGCCCCCCACCCCTTGCAGGAGCACCAGCTGGCCCGCGTGGATGCGGCCATCGCGCCAGGCGACGTCGAAGGCCAGCGGCACGCTGGCCGCCGAGGTGTTGGCGTGCTTGTCGAGCGTGACGATGAGTTTTTCTTCAGGCAGGCCCAGCTTGCGGCTGATGAAGTTGAGGATGCGCACGTTGGCCTGATGAGGCACCATCCAGTCGAGCTGGGAGAGTTCAACCCCGGCCTCGTCGCACACCTCGTGCGCCGAGCGCACCAGCGAATTGACCGCCAGCTTGAAGACGGCCTGGCCATCCATGCGCAGAAAGGGGTCGCCCGTCACCTGCCCGCCCGACACATTGCCCGCGGCGCACAGGATGTGCTGCTGGCGGCCATCGGCGTTGAGGCGCGCCGCGAGAATGCCGGGCTCGTCGGCGGCGCTGAGGATCATGGCCCCGGCACCATCGCCAAACAGCACGCAGGTGCGCCGGTCGCTCCAGTCGAGAATGCTGGAGAAGACTTCGGCGCCGATCACCAGGGCGTGGCGTGCGCGCCCGGCGCGGATGAAGGCGTCGGCGGTGGCCAGCCCGTAGACAAAGCCGCTGCAGACAGCCTGTACGTCAAAGGCCGCCGCGCCGCCCACGCCCAGATTGGCCTGCACCAGACAGGCGGTGCTGGGGAAGATGAAGTCGGGGGTGGACGTGGCGACGATGATGAGATCGATGTCTTCGGCCCGCAGACCGGCGTTGTCCAGCGCGGCACGCGCGGCGGCCGTCGCCAGCGTACTGGTCTTGGTGCCCGGCTCGGCAATGTGGCGCTGGCGGATGCCGGTACGCTCGACGATCCAGGCATCCGAGGTTTCAACGCCTCGGGTGGCCAGCTCGGCAGCCAGGTCGTCGTTGCTGACAATGCGAGGGGGCAGGTAGCCGCCCGTTCCGGTGATCCTGGCGTAAGGCATATCGATTCCGAAAAAGAGACTAGACAGCCTGCGAAGCATCGCCCGTCGCGGGCGATGGCATGCGGCTGCGCAAGACGTCGAGCCGCTGGATGGTGCCCTCGAGCAGGCCATTGAGCACGGCTTCGCGGGCTCGCAACAGGGCTTGTCCGAAGGCATAGGCGTCGGCGGAGCCGTGGCTCTTGATGACGATGCCGCGCAGGCCCAGCAAGGCTGCGCCATTGTAGCGGCGATTGTCCACGCGGGCACGGAAGCGCTGCAGCACCGGCGTGGCCACCAGGCCCGCCGCCATGGTGAGCGCGTTGCGGCGAAATTCTTCGCGCATCATGGTGCCGATCATGCGCGCCAGACCCTCGATGGACTTGAGCACGACGTTGCCGACGAAGCCGTCGCAGACCACGACGTCCACCGTGCCCTTGAAGATGTCGTCGCCTTCGACGTTGCCGTAGAAGTTGAGGCCGCTGGTGCGCAAGAGCTCGGCGGCCTGCTTGACGACCTCGTTGCCCTTGATGACTTCTTCGCCGATGTTGAGCAGCCCCACGGAGGGCTGTGCCTTGCGATCGACGGTGGACACCAGCGCGGCGCCCATGAGGCCGAACTGCAGCAGGTTTTCCGCTGAGCAATCGACGTTGGCACCGAGATCGAGCACGGTGGTGGAACCCCCCTGCTGATTGGGCAGGGCCGTGGCGATGGCCGGGCGGTCGATGCCTTCGAGCGTCTTGAGCACGTAGCGGGAGATCGCCATCCAGGCGCCGGTGTTGCCGGCCGACAGCGCGGCATCGGCGCGGCCATCTTTGACCGCCTGGGCCGCCACCCGCATGGAAGAATCTTTCTTGCGCCGCAAGGCAACCTCGACGGGGTCGTGCATGGTGACGACTTCGGAGGCGTGCAGGATTTCAAACTGACCGGCGGGCGCCGCATTCTGCTGCAGGGCCTGGCGGATTTGGGATTCGTCGCCCACCAGCAGACAGCGGGTGTCCGGGTGAGCCTGGGCGAACGCCATGGCGGCCGGCACGGTGACCGGCAGGCCATGGTCGCCGCCCATGCAGTCGATGGCGACGGTGATTGTACGATCGGACATCGGGCGCGATGTGTTCTCGGTGCGCCGGATTATTCGTCGTTCTTGGTCTTCAGAACCTTGCGGCCGCGATACACGCCGTTGGGGCTGATGTGGTGGCGCAGATGCAGCTCGCCCGTGGTGGGCTCGATGGCGGTTGCCGGAGCCACGAGAAAATCGTGCGAACGATGCATGCCGCGCTTGGACGGGCTCTTTTTGTTTTGCTGAACAGCCATGATGACTCCTGTGTTCGGGGCCGCTCATTGTAAGGTAAGCACGAGCCCGCTGGGTAAGTGAAAATTCAGTGTTTCCTGAGCTGTTCCAGGACTGCGAACGGCGAAGGCTTGCTTTGCCTGGAAGGCGAAGGTTCGTCCGAGGGTTCGGGGCACACCGCATGCCGGGGGGCATAGGGCAGCACCAGAATCAGCTCGTCTTCAATCAGGGCCAGCACGTCGAGATGGCGCTCGGCCACCAGGTACTCGGGGCCCGCGTCGTCTGCCGCTGTTTCCAGGGCTTCCATGGCTTCGAGTTCGGCGGTGTTGCGCACCAGACCGAGCGTGTTGTCCACCTGCAAGTCCAGACCAAAGGGCTCGATGCAGCGCTGGCAGACCACCCGCACCCGGCCCTGCGCCTGTACGTCCAGCCACAGCTGGCCAGTACCGGCATCGCAGCGCCCGGCAAGCCGCCAGCTCACTTGTGCGTCCTGTGGCTGGGGCAGCCCTTCACACAGACGCACAAAGGTGCTTGCAACGGCGGTGCCTTCCAGCACCTGACCGGCGCGCGCAAATTCCATGGCGTCGATGATCATGAAAACTGTTTTCCAGGAAAACTCTAGATTCTAGTCGGCTTCTGGGGCAGTAGTCAATTTTGGGGTTGGCACACCAGGGGCGCAGTACACTGCCGACTTGACCACGCACGCCGCCACCATGCCCCTGATTCTAGCTTCCAGCTCGCGCTACCGGCGCGCGCTGCTCGAGCGCCTGCAGCTGCCGTTCGACACGCAAGCCCCCGACATCGACGAACACCCGCGCCCGGGCGAGGCCCCGCTGGCACTGGCCAGGCGGCTGGCGCGGGAAAAGGCCGCCCGCGTGGCCGCCGACCACCCGGGAGCACTGGTGATCGGCAGCGACCAGGTGGCGGTCTTTGACGGCGCGCCTATCGGCAAGCCCGGTTCCTATGAAGCCGCCTATCAACAACTGAGCCGTTTTGCGGGACGGACGGTGTCGTTCGAGACGGCGGTCTGCGTGACGGATGGGCGCCGCCAGGCGCTGGAGCACGTCAGCACCGAGTGCGAGTTTCTGCCCTTGACGCCGGGCCAGATCGAGCACTACCTGCGCGCCGAGCAGCCGTTCGACACGGCGGGCAGCGCAAAGGCGGAGGCGCTGGGCATCGCGCTGATGGCGCGCATGCGCAGCGACGACCCGACGGCGATCATCGGCCTGCCCCTGATCACGGTCTGCCGTCTGTTGCGCGATTTCGGCCTCGACCCGCTGCAGCCCGCCGCCTTTCAGCTTTGACGTGTCGCTCCGACGACGTTTCTTTGACTTTGCTTCGATCATGACGATTCTGCACCTTATCCCCGTGGGCCTCGGACAGGCCGACCCCGAGCGCTGGCTGCCCCAGGCCGCACGTGAAATCACGACGCACTTACGCTATTTCATTGCCGAAAACGCCAAGACGGCGCGCGCTTTCCTGAAGCTGGTGGGCACGACGGTGCCGCTGCAGGAAATTTCCATCGAAACGCTGAAGCCGGACACCACGGCGCAGGAGATCGACGGCTGGCTCAAGGCGGTGCCGACAGATCAGGATGTGGGGCTGGTGTCCGAGGCGGGCTGTCCCGCTGTGGCCGATCCGGGGGCGCTGGTGGTGGCGCGGGCGCACGTCCGGGGGCTGCGGGTACTGCCCTGGACGGGGCCCTCGTCGATCATGCTGGGCCTGATGGCCAGCGGGCTGCAGGGGCAGCGCTTCGCGTTTCACGGCTACGCGCCGGTGAAGGCGCACGAGCGCGATGCGCAGTTGCGCAGCTGGGAATCGGCGTCGCACAAGCTGCAGCAGACGCAGATCCTGATCGAAACGCCGTATCGCAATGGGGCGATGTTCGAGGCGCTGACAGCGACGCTGCGCGAGACGACGCGCGTGTGCATTGCCAGTTCACTGACGTGCGAAGACGAGAGCATCCAGACGCGCACGGTGGCGCAGTGGCGCAAGGCGGGGGCGCCGGCTTTCGAGAAGAAGCCGACGCTGTTTTTGTTTCTGGCCAGCTGAATCGGGCCAGCCGAGTCTGGCTGACTGAGTCTGGCTAGCTGAGATTACTGTCGGCTGCGGTCGGCTGCGGCTCACGGACCCCGCGGGCGCGGGCGCGCACCCAGGCTTGCATGTCGGTGACGGTGGCGACTTGGGCGGTGGGGTTGGCGGTTTCCAGCAGACTGGCGCGGTGGGCGCCGTAGGACACGGCCAGGCTGTCGACGTGGGCGGCGTGGGCCATGAGGATGTCGTGGGTGGTGTCGCCGACCATGAGGGCGGCTTCGGGCGGCAGGGCCAGTTCGACGAGCAGTTGTTCGAGCATGTCGGGGTCGGGTTTACCGCGCGCCTCGTCGGCGGTGCGCGTGGCCTGGAAGATGCCGTCCAGCCCCAGCAGCTCGATGGAACGATCAAGGCCCAGGCGGGTCTTGCCGGTAGCCACGCCCAGGATCACGCCCCGGGCGTGGAGATCGCGCAACAGCTGGGCCTGGCCGTCGAACAGGTGCATGTCGGTCTGCAGCTGCATGAAATGGAATTTATAGCGCTCGACGAAGCGTTCCACCTGCCCTGCCGGCAACTCGGGCACGAGGCGATACAAGGCGGCCTGCAGCGACAGGCCGATGACCCAGCCGGCCTCTTCGCGGCTGGGCTCGCGCAGATCGAGGTCGCGACAGGCGGCGATCAGGGCGCCGGTGATGTGATGGGTGGAATCCAGCAGGGTGCCGTCCCAGTCGAAGATCACGGCCTGGTAGGCGGCCTGGGCGGCTTGGGGCTGGAACGGGGAAGTTGGATGCTCGGGCATGTCTGGACGCAGTTGATCAAAAACGGGGCATGAGGCAAGGGGGCGGCGGGTCAGGCGCGTTCTTGCGCCAGTGAATCGAGCAGCGCCTGGCAGTCGGGCGGCAGCGGAGCATCGAAGACCAGCGGCTCGCCGGTGACGGGGTGGGCGATTTCGAGGTGGTAGGCGTGCAGGAACATGCGCCTGAAGCCCTGGGCGAACAGGGCGGCGCGCACGGCATCCGGGCCGTATTTTTCGTCGCCGGCGATGGGATGGCCCTGCGATGCCAGATGCACGCGAATCTGGTGGGTGCGCCCGGTGCGCAGTTCGGCGTTGACGAGGGAAAACGCCCCGCCATAGCGCTTGCGCAGGGTGATGATGGTGTGGGCGGGCTTGCCCAGGGCATCGACGCGCACACGACGCTCGCCGCCGGGGGTCAGGTACTTGAGCAGCGGCGCGCGGATGTGCTGGCGGTCGTTGACCCAGTCGCCCACGACCAGGGCCAGGTACTGCTTGCGGCCCAGGCTCTGGCGCATCATGTCGTGCAGGGCCACCAGGGCCTTGCGACTGCGGGCCACCATCAGCACGCCCGAGGTTTCGCGGTCGAGCCGGTGGGCGAGTTCGAGCAGACGTTCGTCGGGGCGCGCGGCGCGCAGCTGTTCGATGACGCCAAACGAGATGCCGCTGCCGCCGTGCACGGCCACCCCGGATGGTTTGTCGATGACGAGCAGATGCGCGTCTTCGTACAGCACGGGGAAGTGCGCGGCGGGCACGGGCGGGCGCGCATCGGGGGCGGGCAGACGCAGCGGCGGGATGCGCACGCTGTCGCCGGACGCCAGCCGGGTTTCGGCCTTGCAGCGCCCCTTGTTGACGCGCACCTGGCCGTCGCGGATGGCCTTGTAGAGGTGGCTCTTGGGCACCCCCTTGACGACGCGCAGCAGAAAATTATCCAGGCGCTGGCCCGCGGATTCGGCATCGACGAGCACGTGCCGTACCGCCGGTTTGGTATCGGGTGAAACAACTATTTTGCGCATAGGGAAAAGCAGCATATAATCGCTGCAGCCTATAGAGGCCAAAAACCGCCCTGCGTAGAGAGGCAATGGATGCATCTCCGCCGGGCCAGCAGAAGCACTATTGTACTGCCTGGGTTTTGGTCTCTGGGTCCTTGGTCGCCGGTTCTGTCCTGGTTCTTTCTTCCGTCCATCGACGAACAAAGAATCGATAGCATGCCGCGTGCGACGCTGCAGATTTCTGCTCGCTCTTCCGCACCGAACGCCGCACAGCGCGCGTTCGCCGTTCCCAGCAACCCTTTGTCAACCACGACCGTGTCCTTGACCTCCCTGCTGACAGAACCTCGCGCCCATCAGCGCGCCGTGCCACTCATACCGGAGACTGGCGCGGCCTGATCACGTCCGCAGCCACCTCCTTCGCAGACTGCCGCATCGCACACCGAGTGACCCGTGGTCGTGCGCCAAACCTGGCGCGCCCTGACAACGGAGAAACCCACTCATGAAACGCATGCTATTCAATGCGACGCACCAAGAAGAATTACGCGTCGCTATTGTCGATGGCCAGAAACTCATCGATCTGGACATCGAGACCGCCGGGCGCGAACAGCGCAAGGGCAACATCTACAAAGGGGTCATCACCCGCATCGAACCGGGTCTCGAGGCCTGCTTCGTCAGCTACGGTGAAGAACGCCACGGCTTCCTGCCTTTCAAGGAAGTCGCGCGCACCTACTTCAAAGAAGGGGTCGATGTGCGCACGGCGCGCATCCAGGACGCCCTCACCGAAGGCCAGGAACTCATCATCCAGGTCGAGAAAGAAGAACGCGGCAACAAGGGCGCGGCCCTCACCACCTTCATTTCGCTGGCGGGCCGCTACCTGGTGCTCATGCCCAACAATCCGCGCGGCGGCGGCGTCTCGCGCCGCGTCGAAGGCGAAGACCGCCAAGAACTGCGCGAAACCATGGATCAGCTCGAAATCCCCGCCGGGATGAGCATGATCGCCCGTACCGCCGGCATCGGCCGCAGCGTCGAAGAACTGCAATGGGACCTCAACTACCTGCTGCAGCTCTGGACGGCGATCGACGGCGCGGCGCGCGAAAACAAGGCGCCGATCCTGATCTACCTCGAATCCAGCCTGGTGATCCGCGCCATCCGCGACTATTTCTCGCCCGAGATCGGTGAAATCCTCATCGACACCGACGACATCTTTGAGCAGGCCACGGCGTTCATGAGCGTGGTCATGCCCGACAATGTCAACCGCGTCAAACGCTACCGCGACGACGTGCCGCTGTTCTCGCGCTTCCAGATCGAACACCAGATCGAAACCGCCTACTCGCGCACGGTCACCCTGCCCTCGGGCGGCGCGATCGTCATCGACCACACCGAGGCCCTGGTGGCGGTGGACGTCAACTCGGCGCGCTCCACGCGCGGCGCCGACATCGAGGAAACCGCCCTGCGCACCAACGTCGAAGCGGCCGACGAAGTCGCCCGCCAGCTGCGCCTGCGCGACCTCGGCGGCCTCATCGTGATCGACTTCATCGACATGGAGGAGACCAAGAACCAGCGTGCCGTCGAAACCCGCCTGCGCGATGCCCTGCACTTCGACCGCGCCCGCGTGCAGATGGGCAAGATTTCCCGCTTCGGCCTGATGGAACTCTCCCGCCAGCGCCTGCGCCCGGCTCTGAACGAAGGTTCGCACGTCACCTGCCCCCGCTGCACGGGCACTGGCGTCATCCGCGACGCCGAGTCCAGCGCCCTGCACGTGCTGCGCCTGCTGCAAGAAGAAGCCATGAAAGAAGGCACGGCGGCCCTGCACGCCCAGGTGCCCGTCGATGTGGCCACCTTTCTGCTCAACGAAAAGCGCCACGACATCAGCCAGATCGAGTCGCGCCTCAAGGTCAACCTCGTTCTCATCCCCAACAAGTCGCTCGAGACCCCGCATCACCACATCGAACGCCTGCGCCACGACGATCCGCGCCTGGATGAAAACAAGACCAGCTTCGAGCTCGTGCAAGAACCCGAAGAAAAGCTCATCTGGCAGCCCAACAAGGCCCAAGAGGCCAAGTCGCGCCCCGAGGCCCTGGTGAAGGGCATCCAGCCGGCCCAACCGGCGCCGCATCACGTCGAGCGTCCGGCCAAGGCGGCAGCGGTCAGCCCGGCAACCGCCGCGCCAGCCCCGGCGTCCACCGGGCTCTTCAAGCGCATCCTGGGCTGGTTCAGCGCCCCGACCCCTGCGGAAACCCCCGCCGCCCCGACGCAAACCCCGGCCAGCCCGGCACGCGCCAGCGAAGACGGCAACCGCCGCAATGGCGCGGGCCGCAACGGCCGCCGCAGCGACAGCCGCGGCAATGGCCGCCACGAGCGCGGCAACCGCACCGAGAAGGCCGAGGCGGGCGAACGCGGCCCGCGCACTGAACGTACGGAACGCGCTGAGCGCGGCGAGCGCTCCGAACGCGGCGACAAGCCCGCCGACAGCCGTGCGGCATCGCGCCGCGAGCGGCCTGCCGACCGCGCCACGGACGAACGCAACACCCCGACAGTCCCCGAAGCCGCGACGGACGCCACAGAGACTGGTGACACGCGCCGCGGCCGCAGCCGCCGCGGGCGCGGACGCAACCGCCACGAAGAAGCCATCGAACCGATCGACGGCAACGTCGGCACGGACAGCGGCGCCGACGACACGGCCATCCCCGCAGCCACGGCGGTCGTCGCCGGTGCCACCAGCGCCGTCGCAGCCAGCGTGACGACGACCGACCAGGACGTCGACGCCATCGTCAGCAGCCAGGACACCGACGCCGCCGAGGCCGAGGTCAACGTCGCCGGGCCCGCCATCGATCACGACGCCGACACCGTGCTCGAGCCGCAAGACCCCGAGCGCAAGCGCCGCCGCCGTCGCGGCCGCCGTGGCCGCCGCTCCAGCGAGGCCGGTGAAGCCACCACGGGCAACGAGCAGCAAGACGCCGACAGCGATCACGACGGCGACCTCGAAACGCACGAAACGCCACGTTTCGACCCCGACGTGCTGCAGGCCGAGGCCGAGCAGCCCACTGACGCCGACACCTTCGACGCCACGGCTGCCATCGAAGCGCCTGTCGCCGCCAAGGCCACCGCAGTCGCAATCGATCACGCGGCGACCAACGTCCCCGAGGCCCCCACGGCTGAGAACGTCATCGCGACAACGGCGCCCGACGCCCAAGTCGCGGATCAGCCATCCGTCACCGATGCCGCGGCGGCCGACGCGGCCAATACGGCGATCGAAGCAACGGATGCGGTGACGACGGATGCGGTAACCGAGGCAATCGAACCCACGGACGTCGAGCCTGTTGCCCAGCCCGTGTCTTTCGTGACGACCGCCAGCAGTGACCGCGACGAGGCCCAGAAGGCTTCGCCGTCCCCCACCCCCGCAGCGATAGCCGATACGACGGCGCAGGCAGCGGCGGCAACCACTGCGCGCGCCGCAGCCCCCGCAGCCCCCACCGAGGCCGCCGCTCCGGCATCCACGGGCGATCACACGCACCCCATCGTCCTGCCGCCGATCGACGAGTCGCTCAAGGCCGCGGGCATGCAGCTGATCGAAACGCACGCCAGCCCCGCACCGTACGTGGCACCCGCGCCCGTAAAACTGGGCCGCGCCCGCAAGTCGGTGAACAAGCAGGCTGAAGAGCCGCTGCAACAGGTGGAAACGACGCA
>NZ_BCWN01000007.1 GCF_001592225.1 Castellaniella caeni NBRC 101664
GCAACGCAGTATGGGCTGTGCAGACGCCAAATTTAAGTACGAGTATTAACCGAACAGCACACTAACCCGTTACCGGCCAGGGGCTGAAACTCAACGGCGCGTGGCCGGGCCTTGCTACACGCCCAGCGGGCACGTTTGCTGGCGGCGCTGCTCGAACAGGCAGATGGCCGCGGCGGCGGCCACATTGAGCGACTCCACCCCGGCGGACTGCGGAATGTGCACGCGCCAGTCGGCGCCTTGCAACAACGCGGGCGCCACACCCCGGCCCTCGTTACCAAACAGCCAGGCGCATGGTGCGCGCAAGTCCAACCGGTACAAAGAACGTGCCTGTTCCAGCGTGGTGGCGGCCAGCGGGATGTCGAGCCGCGCGCGCAGCGCCGACAGATCGACCCGCTCGTGTACCTGCAGGGCAAAGTGGGCGCCCTGCCCGCTTCTGAGCACCTTGGGCGACCAGGCGGCGGCACAGCCCTCGGAAAGAAAAGCCGCTGTCAGGCCGGCTGCGGCGGCGGTGCGCAGCAAGGTGCCCAGATTGCCCGGATCCTGCACCCGATCCAGCCACAGACAGCCCTCGGTCACGCGCGCGGGCATCGCGGGCACCGGCACGTCCACCAGGAAGAACACCGCCGGGCCATGCTCGACTTGCGACAGCACGCGGGCCAGATGGTCTTCGACCACCACGCGCCGCACCGTCTCGCAAGCGCTCCACAGCGGCTTGATCCAGCCAGGCGACTGCGCCTGAAACCCCTCGCTGACAATCAGCGCCAGGGGCACGCCGTAGCGCTCGAACCAGGCGCGGCACAGGTGCTCGCCTTCGAGCAGCACGCGCGTCTCGCGGTTGCCCGGGCGGCCTTGCGCCAGGCGCAGCCACAGACGGTAGTCGGGGTTGTCCCGCGAGGCGATGTGGCGTACCGAGATAGGCTGGGTCATGAGCAAAGTGCACCGGTCAAAAGGAATCGAACGAAAGGGATCGGGCCGCGTGATCAGGCGGGGATGCCGCGCGCGGGGCCGTCCAGCAGGCGGCGCACGGGCGCGAAGCTGCGCCGGTGCGCCGGGCACGGCCCGAATTCGGCCAGGCGGGCCAGGTGCAGCGCCGTGCCATAGCCCTTGTGCTGGTCAAAGGCATAGTGTGGATACAGGGCGTGCAGGCGCAGGCAATCGGCGTCGCGCGCGGTCTTGGCCAGGATCGAGGCCGCCGAGATGGCCGCCACCAGGGCGTCGCCCCCCACCACGGCCTGCGCGGCGCACGGCAGGCCTGCGGGCAGGCGGTTGCCGTCCACCAGAATTTTCGTGGGCGGGCTGGGCAAGGCCAGGCAGGCCTGGCGCATGGCCAGCAAGGTGGCCTGCAGGATGTTGAGCTGGTCGATCTGCTCGACGCCGACCTGGGCGATGGCCCAGGCCAGGGATCGCTGGCGGATTTCGTCGGCCAGGCGCTCGCGTGTGCGCGCACCGAGTTTTTTGGAATCGGCCAGCCCGGCGATCGGCTGCGCGGGGTCGAGAATGACCGCCGCCGCAAAGACCGGGCCCGCCAGCGGGCCACGGCCTGCTTCGTCCACCCCGGCCACCCAGGTGCTCGCCGACGACCGGATCGTGGGCGAGCGACCGCCCCACTCGACGCGTGGTTCGGGCGCGAACAGATCAGCTTGCATGGCCGTGGCAGACATCGAGAATCGCCTGTGCCGCCAGGCCGGGGGTATCCCGGCTGAGCGTGGCGTGCAGGCGCGCAAAGCGTTCGGCCACGACGGCGGCCCGAGCGCTGTCGCTCAGGGCTGCCCACGTGTGTTCCGCCAGGGCTGCAGGGGTCGCCGCCTCTTGCAGCAGTTCGGGCACGACGAAGTCGCGCTCGAGGATGTTGGGCAGGCCCACCCAGGGCAGGCTGGGCGCATTCTGGCCCGATTTCCACGCCATCAGGCGTCGCATCCAGGGCGTGATGGCATAGGCGATGACCAGGGGGCGCTTGAAGAGCGCCGCTTCGAGCGTGGCCGTGCCGCTGGCGACCAGCACGGCATCGGCGGCCTCCATGGCGTGCCAGGCGATGGGCCAGGTCTGCGACGGCAGCCCGTCGGCGCGCGCGGCGGCCGGGCCGGGCAGCGCCGACCATACCTGGCAGCGCGCCAACGGATGCAGCGCCAGGATCGCCTCGAACTGCGTCCGGCGCGCGGCATTGACCACCGGCACCACAATCCGCAGATCGGGGTCTTGCGTCTGCAGCTGTTGGGCGGCTTGCAGGAAGCGCGGCGCCAGCAGGCGGATTTCGGACTCGCGGCTGCCCGGCATCAGGGCCAGCACCCGGGCGGTGGGTTCGAGCCCGAGCGCGCGGCGCGCGGCGGCCCGGTCGGGTTGTCGGGGGATGAGCTCGGCCAACGGATGGCCGACGTAGGTGACCGGCACCCCTTCTTTTTGGTAGAGCTCGACCTCGAAGGGGAACAGCACGAGCATGTGCGAGACCGCCCGGCGAATCTGATGGATGCGCTCGTAGCGCCAGGCCCAGATGGACGGCCCGACGAAGTGCACCGTGGGGATCCCGGCGGCGCGCACTTTTTCTTCGAGGCGCAGGTTGAAGTCGGGCGCATCGACACCGACGAAGACGTCGGGGCGCTGCGCCAGCACGCGGCGCCGCGTGTCGCGCCAGGTGCGCAGCAGGCGCGGCGCGTGGCGCAAGGCATCGACATAGCCGAACACCGACAGCGCATCCATGGGATGCCAGGCCTGGAAACCGCTGCGCGCCATGGCCGGGCCGCCGATGCCGGCGGTCTGCGTGGCCGGGTCGCGCGCCAGTAGCCCCGCGATCATCCGGGCAGCCAGCAGATCGCCGGAGGGTTCACCGGCGACGATGGCCGCCCGGATCATGGCCGGACGATGCCGCGGCTGGAGGCGCGCAGGAAGTCGAGCAGCGTCTGCAGGGCGGCGGCCTCGGCGGGATGCTGGGACTGCAGCCCGGCCAGGGCCTCGATGGCCTGCTCGATGTTGAGCTGGCGGCGGTACAGCACCTTGTAGGCTTCTTTCAGCACCTGGATGTCGGCGGGCGTGTAGCCGCGGCGGCTCAGCCCTTCGGAATTGATGCCCACCGGGCGGAAGGAATCGCCCGCGCCGATCATGTAGGGCGGCACGTCCTGGCGCACCGAGCTGGTGCCGCCGATCATGGCGTGCGCGCCAATGCGCACGAACTGGTGCACCGCCGACAGGCCGCCCACGATCGCCCAGTCGCCGATGTGGATGTGTCCCGCGAGCTGCACGCTGTTGGCGATGACGATGTGGCTGCCCAGCTGGCAATCATGGGCGATGTGCACGTAGGCCATGATCCAGTTGTCGTCGCCCAGGCGGGTGGTGCCGATGTCCTGGACGGTGCCCGTGTTGACCGTGACGAACTCGCGAAAGGTGTTGCCCGCGCCGATTTCCAGCCCGGTGGGTTCGCCCTGGTATTTCTTGTCTTGCGGAATGCCGCCGATCGAGCAGAAGCGGTAGAAGTGATTGTCGGGGCCGATGCGGGTATGCCCGTCGATCACGCAATGCGCGCCGATGCGCGTGCGTGCGCCCACGCGCACGTGCGCGCCCACGAGGCTGTAGGGCCCCACGCTGACGTCGTCTTCCAGCTCGGCGCCGGGGGCGATGATGGCCGTCGGGTGAATCTGCGCAGCCGCCATCATTCCTCCAGGATGCGCACCGCACACATGATTTTGGCTTCGGCGGCGATGTGGTCGTCCACCTTGGCGACCGCCGTGTACTTGCAGATGGAGCGGCTGAGCTTGTCGGCCGAGACTTCCATGCGCAGCGTATCGCCGGGCACGACCGGGCGGCGGAAGCGCGCGCCATCGACGCCCACCAGGTAATAGGCGACCTTGGTGCTGACCAGGTTGGGCGCACCGGCGTCGGCAAAGGAGAACAAGGCGGCGGCCTGGGCCAGCGCCTCGATGATGAGCACCCCGGGCATCACCGGATGGTGGGCGAAGTGCCCCTGGAAAAACGGTTCGTTGTAGGTGACATTCTTGATGGCCACGATGCTCTTGCCAGGGTCCATCTCCAGAACGCGGTCTACGAGCAGCATCGGCTGGCGATGCGGCAAGCGCTCCATGATGTCTTTGATGTCGAGTTCCATTATCGTGTGTCCTGCTTGTTATGTGTTGGCTGCCCGCTCGCGGCGGCCCGCTCTGCCGAGCGCACGCGCTTGCGCAGCTGCGCCAATTGGCCGATCACTGCGGCATTATGTTGCCAGGCGGTGTGTTCAGCCACCGGGAATACCCCCGTATAGCGTCCCGGCTTGAGAATATCGGACGTCACGGCAGTACCGCCGGAGATGTGTACGTCGTCCGCGAGCGTGAGATGGCCGCCGAACATGGCCGCGCCGCCGATGACGCAGCGCTTGCCCATGGTGGTGGAGCCGGCCACGCCGACGCAGGCCGCCATGGCGGTATGGTCGCCGATCTGGCAGTTGTGCCCGATCATGATCTGGTTGTCGAGCTTGACGCCATTGCCCAGCACCGTGTCTTCGATGGCACCGCGATCGACGGTGGTGTTGGCGCCGATCTCGACGTCGTCGCCCAGTCGCACCCCGCCGAGCTGGGCGATCTTGGCCCAGGCGCCCGGCGTGCGCGGATCGGGCGCAAAGCCAAAACCATCGGCCCCCAGCACCACGCCGGCGTGCAGGATGGCGCGCGCGCCCACGCGCACCCCGTGATACAGGGTGACGTGCGCGTGCAGCAGGCTGTCGCGGCCGATGTCGCAATCGGGCCCGATGACACAGCCTGCGCCGATGCGCGTGCCGGCGCCGATGCGACAGCCGGATTCGATGATGGCCAGCGGCCCGACGTGTACCCCGGCTTCGAGCGTGGCGTCGGCGGCAACGACGGCGCTGGGATGGATGCCTTGCGGCAGATTGGCCAGGCGATGCTGGTCAAACCACTGCGCCAGCAGCGCGTACAGCAGATACGGCTGGGCGCACAGTACGACGGCCCAGTCGACCGGGCCCGGATGCTGCGCCTGAAAGGCCTGCCAGTCTTCCGGGCGCAGGATGACGGCCCCTGCGCGACAGCCCCGCAGCTGGTCGGCCAGGCGCGGGTTGGACAGAAAACTGATTTCGCTGCCGCCCGCCGCCGTGAGCGAGCCCAGGCCGGCGATGCGCAGCGTATCGGCGCCGGGCGCGTTGGTGATCTTGCACCCCAGGCCGACCGAATCCGCGCGCTGCAAGAGCTGCGGCAACACCGGAGCCCGATCGGGCGCAAGCAACACCGGCATGGGAAATCAACCGCCCAGGGCCTTGATGACCTGATCGGTGATATCGACGCGCGGACTGACGGTGACGGCGTCCTGGATGATCAGGTCGTAATTTTGCTGTTCGGCAATTTTCTTGATGGCCGCATCCGCCTTCTCGACGATGGCGGAGAATTCTTCGTTGCGGCGGCGGTTGAAGTCTTCCTGGAATTCGCGACGCTTGCGTTGCAGGTCGGAATCCATGTCTTGCAACTGACGCTGACGCTTGATGCGGTCGGCCTCGGCCAGCACGGGCGCGTCTTTGTCGAGCTTCTGGGCCTGTGCGCGCAAGCTGTCGGAGAGTTTTTGCAGATCTTGGTCGCGCTTCTTGAATTCGGCCTCGATTTTCGACTGGGCCGCCTTGGCCGGCTTGGAATCGCGCAGGATGCGCTCGGTGCTGACAAAGCCGATCTTGGTGCCCTGGGCGTACGACGGCACGACGAACAGCGCCCCCAGCCCGATCGCAGCAGCCACGGCCAAGGTGCGGTGACCACGGACGGCGCGTTGCGCCAAAGTTGAAACATTCAAACCTGTAAGACTCATGATGTAAAAACCACCTGCGGTGAACGCTGCGAAAAAATGGTTATTGTGCCACTAAAAAATGGGAATCAGAAACCCGTGCCGATCTGGAACTGGAAGATTTGCTTTTGGTCACCTTCCTTGGCGTTGAGCGGGCGCCCGAAGGACAGCTGCAACGGCCCGAGGGGGGATTCCCAGGACAGCCCCACCCCGGCGGAGTATTTCCAGCCGCAGGGGTCGGCCACCTGGCCGTACTGGCCGTTGGCGCAGGGCGAACCGTCGGTGGTGGTGACCTGGCCGATGTCGCTGAACATGAACCAGCGCAGGGTGCGGTCGCGCGAGGCGCCCGGGAACGGCAGGTACAGCTGCACGTTGCCAACGATGCGCCGCGAGCCCCCCAGGTAGGTGTCGGTGAGGCTGTCGCGCGGCCCCAGCGACGCGCCCTCGTAGCCACGCACCGAACCGATGCCGCCCGCATACATGTTCTTGATGACCGGGAAGGCCTTGCCGCCACTGCCGTAGGTCTTGGCCCAGTCGGCCTGGCCGTTGAGCGCCAGCGTGAAGGAGCGGCCCAGCGGCCAGTAGAACTGCTGCTGCCCGCTGAGTTTGTAGTATTTCAGGTCCAGCGTGGAGATGTCGGCCGATACGCGGCTGTAGCTGCCCTTGTGCGGCGCGAGCGCACTGTCGCGGGTGTCTTTGGCCCAGCCCAGGCTGAAGATGGCGGCGTTGGTGGTGTCGCCGTACTGCTGGACGAAATCTTGATAGGCCAGCGGCGCCGGATTGACCGACAGGTCGGTGCCCATCGTCATGTCGTGCAGCGAGTTGCGTTCGAACGTGCCGCCGGCGAAGATGCGGTCGGTTTCTGAAATGGGCACGCCGAAGTTCAGCCCCAGGCCCATGGATTCGACCGAGTACCAGCCCAGCGAACCGCTGTCGGAGACGTCGTACGGCGTGGTGCGGCGGTAGTACAGCGACGTGGTCTTGCTGATGCCGTCTTGCGTCCAGTAGGGGTTGGTGTGCGAGATGACCGCCGCCCGGTTGGTCTTGCTGGTGTTGACGTTGAGCGACAGCGAGTTGCCGCTGCCAAAGACGTTGTCCTGGCTGATGCCCGCCGACAGCATGAGCTTGTCGGTGGAACCGTAGCCCAGGCCCAGGCTGATCATGCCGGTGGGTTTTTCCTTGACATCGACATCGACGTCCACCTGGTCGGGCGAGCCGGGCACCGGCTCGGTCTTGACGTCCACGTCGCTGAAGTAACCCAGGCGATCGATGCGTTCTTTGGAGGTCTTGATGCTGGAGGAATCGTACCAGGCGGCCTCTTGCTGGCGCATTTCGCGGCGCACCACCTGGTCGCGGGTGCGCGTGTTGCCGCCCACATTGATGCGGCGCACATAGACGCGCCGCCCCGGATCGACGAAGAAGGTGAGCTTGGCCACGTGCGCGTCTTTGTCGAGCGTGGGGCTGGGGTTGACGTTGGCGAAGGCATAGCCCAGCGAACCGAGGTAGTCGGTGATGGACTTGGCCACGGCATTGGTCTTTTCGGCGGAGAAGGTCTCGCCCTCTTTCACCGTGACGAGCGGCTTGAGCTTGTCTTCGAGCCCGAGCAGATCGCCCGCCAGATCGACCGTGCCCAGCTTGTAGGGCTCGCCCTCGTGCAGCGACATGGTGATGTAGATGTTCTCGCGGTTGGGCGAAATCGTCACCTGCGGGGGTTCCATCGAAAATTCGAGGTAGCCGCGGTCGAGGTAGTACGAGCGGATGCGCTCGACGTCGCCCTCGAGTTTTTCACGCGAATACTTGTTGGTGCCGGTATACCAGGTCATGAGGCCGCCGGTGGTGAGCTGCATCTGGTCTTCGAGCGTACCCGCCGAGAAGGCCTTGTTGCCGATGAACTCGATCTTGCCGATGGTGGCGACGTCGCCCTCGAAGATGTCGAAGCTCACGCCCACGCGATTGCGCGGCAGCGGCGTGATGACCGGCGTGACCTGGACGCCATACTTGCCCTTGGACAGATACTGCTGCTTGAGTTCGAAGACGGCGCGGTCGAGCATGGCCTGGTCGAAGATGCGGCCCTGGCCGAAGCCCACCTGGGTGAGCGACTTGGTGAGCGCCTTGGCATCGAACTCGCGCATGCCGTTGAAATTGATGGAGGCGATGGTGGGACGTTCTTTGACCGACACCACCAGGACGTTGCCCCGGGCGTCGATCTTGACGTCGCTGAAAAAGCCCGTACCGTACAGCTTCTGGATGGCGGCGGCGGCTTCTTCTTCGGTGAAGGTCTGCCCTACCTTGACGGGCAGATAGGTGAAGATCGTCCCCGGATCGACGCGCTCGATACCCTGCACCTGGATGTCGCCGACGACAAACGGGGTGAAGGCGGCAGCCACCGCGGGAGCCAGCAAGGCCGCCAGAACCACGGGCAAAGCGCGCTTGATGAGACGAGAGTTCCGGAGAGACGACATCCTGGCAATCCTTTTCAGCCGTAACAGGGATAAGGGGAAAGTGATGCGCGATTGTAAGTCACAACGCGATCACCTGAAAAGCCGCGAAAAATCATTGAACAAGGCCAGAAACATGAGCCCGAACACCAGGCTCATGCCGATGCGCAGGCCCGCATCACGCACCCGTTCGGAGACGGGACGCCCACCGCGCAGCGCCTCCAGCAGATAGAACAGCAGATGCCCGCCATCCAGCATGGGGATGGGCAGAAGGTTGAGAATGCCGATGCTGATGCTGATGAGGGCGAGAAAGCTCAGGTAGGCTTCGAGGCCGACGCGCGCCGTCTGCCCGGCCACCTCGGCGATGGTCACCGGGCCGCTGACGTTGCGCCAGGATACCGCGCCCACCACCATGCGCCCCATCATGCGCAGGGTGAAGGCGCTGGTGTCCCAGGTGCGCCGCACACCGGCCCAAAGGCTGTCGAGCGGCCCCAGCCGCACCAGGGTCTGGGGCTGATAGGCCTCGATGAGGGCGCCGATGCGACCTTGCGTCGTGCCGTCGTCCGCGGTGACAGCCGCAGGGACGACCTGGAGCCGGATTTGCGCCGCGCCGCGTTCGATGGTCAGGACGAGCGGCTGCCCGGCGTGCGCCTGGATGGTCTGCACGAAGCCCTGCACGGACGGCTGTGCTTGCGCGCCCACGGCCAGGATGCGGTCGCCGGACAGCAGGCCGGCCTGTTGCGCCGCCCCGCCGGGGCTCACGGCGCCCACCCGGGGCTGCGGCGCCTGCAAGACGAGCCCGGCGGCGCGCAGGGGATCAGGGCCATCGGGGCTGAGCGCCTGCGCGGGCAGGTCGAGCCGCAGGCTGCGCTCGGCGCCCTGCGCGGCACGCAGCGTGAGCGTGACCGCCCCGCCCGAGGTGAGCGGTTCGAGCAGCTGCCAGCGCGCCTGGTTCCAGGAGGCCACGGCGCGCCCGTCCACGGCCAGCACGGTGTCGCCCGCCTGCACGCCGACTTGCGCCGCCACTGAGGCGGCGGGTGGCTGGGCCAGCACGGCCACGGGTTCGTGGACGCCCCACAGGCTCAGCATCGCATAGAGGATGGCCGCCAGGATCAGGTTGGCGGCGGGCCCGGCCAGCACCACGGCGGCGCGCTGCGCCAGGGGCTTGCCGTTGAACGCCGCCGCCCGCGTGGCGGGGTCGGCCTGTTCGGGCGCGTCGTCGAGCATCTTGACGTAGCCCCCCAGGGGGATGGCCGACAAGGCCCACTCGGTGCCCCGACGGTCGAGGCGGCGTGCCAGGATAGGCCCGAAGCCCACGGAAAAGCGCAGGATGCGCACGCCACACCAGCGCGCCACCCAATAGTGTCCCAGCTCGTGAAACGTGACGAGCAGGCCAAGGGCGAGCGCAAAGGCAAACAGGGTCAGCAGCATGAAGAGGCAGCGGCTCAGGCCGCTGCTTGGCAAAATCCGGCGGCCAGCGTCCGGGTACGTGAATCGAGATCGAGCACCTCGTCCAGGGAGCCCGGGACTTGGGCGTAGCGCCCCGCCGCCTCGTCCAGGCAGCGTTCGATGACGGCGGCGATCTGAGTATAGCGGATGCGCCCTTTCAGAAAGCCCTCGACGGCCACTTCGTTGGCGGCGTTGAGCGCAATGCAGGCGCTTTGCCCGTGGCCCAACGCGTTCAGCGACAGGCGCAGACAGGGAAAGCGCACGAGGTCGGGGGTTTCAAAGTCGAGGTGTCCCAGGCGCGCGAGATCGAGCAGACCCACGCCGCTGGCCAGGCGCTCGGGGTAGCCCAGCCCGTAGGCAATGGGCGTGCGCATGTCGGGCTGCCCCAGCTGCGCCAGGATGGAGCCATCGACGTACTCGACCATGGAGTGCACCACGCTTTGCGGGTGGATCACCACCTGGATGCGGTCGATGGGCATGGCAAAGAGCCAGTGGGCCTCGATGACCTCGAGCCCCTTGTTGAGCATGGTGGCCGAATCGACCGAAATCTTGCGTCCCATGCGCCAATTGGGATGGGCGCAGGCCTGGTCGGGGGTGACGAATTCGAGTTCGTCGAGCGCGGTACGCCGAAACGGCCCGCCCGAGGCCGTGAGCAGCAGCCGACGCACCCCGGGGGCGGGCTGCGCCGGTGCGCGGGCGCGATCGGCGGCCCAGGGCAGGCACTGGAAGATGGCGTTGTGTTCGCTGTCGATGGGCAGCAGCTCGGCGCCGCTGTCGCGCACCGCCTGCATGAACAGCCCCCCCGCCGCCACCAGGGCCTCTTTGTTGGCGAGCAGCACCCGCTTGCCCGCGCGCGCCGCAGCCAGCGCCCCGGGCAGGCCCGCGGCCCCCACGATCGCGGCCATGACCGCCGTGACTTCGGGATCCGCCGCCGTGTCGGCCAGCGCCTGCGCGCCCAGGCGGACTTCGGGGCGCGGCGTGCCTGTCGGCCAGGCCGCCAGGAAGCGCGCACGCGCGGCGGCGTCCGGCACGACCACGACGCGCGGGCGATGCCGCAGCGCCTGGGCGGCCAGGGCCTCGATGCGGCTGTGCGCGCTGAGGGCATGAACCGAGAGCCGATCGGGATGGCGGGCAACCACATCCAGGGTGCTGACCCCGATCGAGCCGGTGGACCCGAGGATGCAGAGACGGTGTACGGCAGGCATGACTTATCCGATGATGAGCAGAAGAATGGCGACCGGCGCGACGGGCAGCACGGCATCGATCCGATCGTACACCCCGCCGTGCCCGGGCAGCAGCTGGCTGGAGTCTTTCACCCCCGCGCGGCGCTTGAGCAGCGACTCGAACAGGTCGCCGACGATCGACCAGCCCGCCAGCACCACGCCCGCCAGCACCACGCCCGCCCAGCCCAGGCGTCCGAGCAGCAGCTGGCCGTAGCTGCCGGGCCACCAGAGAGCGGTGAGCGCCAGCCAGAGCGTGGCCGCCAGCACCCCGCCCGCCGCACCTTCCCAGGTTTTGCCGGGGCTGACCTTCGGCGCCAGCTTGTGGCGCCCGAAACCGCGTCCGGCAAAATAGGCCGCGATGTCGGCGCACCACACCAGCGCCCACAGGCTGATGAGGGCCGCGGCGCCATGGCTGAGAAAAATCCACGACAAGGCATACCAGGTGGCGGCAAGCACGATCACAGCCGCCACGGCCAGGCCCGCCGAAGGGCAGACGGCGGGCACGCGAGCGCGCACGACCATCGCGGGCGCGGGCAGCAGCCAGAACAGCAGGGCCAGGGGCAGGATGCCCCATTGGAACAACTGGGCAAACCCGGCCTGCTCGTCAACCAGCAGGCGCGAACCGATACCCATGAGAAACACCAGCAGCACGACGGCGCCGTTGCGCGCCAACGGCTGGTGCCAGACCAGGCGCCACCATTCCCAGAGCGCGGCCCCCGTCATGAGCGTGAGCAGGCTGAGCATGGGCCACGGCGTGGCTGCCGTCACGGCCCCCGCGACAATCAACAGCAGGACTATCGCCGTGAGGATTCTTTGACGCAGCATCACGTCCCCTTATCTTGGTGTGTGCAGTTGCTCGCTGGTGCGCCCGAAACGGCGTTCACGGTCGCGATACCAGGCAAAAGCCCGGTCGAGCTCGTCCGCGTTGAAGTCGGGCCAGTAGCAGTCGGTGAAGTACAGCTCGGTATAGGCCAGCTGCCAGATGAGAAAATTGGAAATGCGCTGCTCGCCGCCCGTCCGGATGAAGAGGTCGGGTTCGGGCGCGTAGTGCATGGCCAGCCAGGGGCTGAGCGCCGCTTCGTCGAGCGCCTCAGGGTGCTGGGCGAGTTCGGGCTGCGCTCGCAGCAGGGCCTGGATGGCCTGCAGGATGTCCCAGCGCCCGCCGTAGTTGGCCGCGATGGTGAGCGTCAGCGTGATTTCTTTGGCGGTGCGCTGCTCGGCTTCGGCAATCAGCTGGCGCAGGCGCGCATCGAACGCCCCCAGGTTGCCGACAATGCGCAGCCGCACACCCTGGGCAATGAGCTTGTCCACCTCTTTTTCAAGCGTGCGCACGAACAGGCGCATGAGCAGCGAGACCTCTTGCGCGGGCCGCCGCCAGTTTTCGGAGCTGAAGGCAAACAGCGTGAGGTATTCGACCCCCCGCTGCCCGCAGGCCTCGACCGTGCGCCGCACGGCCTGCACGCCGCGCACGTGCCCCGCCGTGCGCGGCAACTTGCGCCGGGTAGCCCAGCGCCCGTTGCCATCCATGATGATGGCCACGTGCCGCGGGGTCTGCCCGGTGGCTGGAATCGCCTGGGTGGAGCTGGCCTGACGCATGCCGCCTGAATCGCTGTGCAAATCGGGGCTCAGACCGTCATGATCTCGGCTTCCTTTTGGGAAACGAGCTTGTCGACGTCGGCCACGTAGCGGTCGGTGAGCTTTTGCACTTCGTCCTGGCCGCGGCGTTCTTCGTCTTCCGAGATTTCTTTTTCCTTGACCAGTTTCTTGAGCGTTTCGTTGGCGTCGCGGCGCAGGTTGCGCACCGCCACTTTGGTGTCTTCGCCTTCGCCACGCACCACCTTGGTGAGGTCGCGGCGGCGCTCTTCGGTGAGCGCGGGCATGGGCACGCGGATGTTGTCGCCCATGGCGATGGGGTTGAGGCCGAGATCGGATTCGCGGATGGCCTTATCCACGGCGGCGGCCATGGTTTTTTCCCAGACCTGGACACTGAGCGTACGCGCGTCGATGACGGTGACGTTGGCCACCTGGCTGACGGGGACGGGCGAACCGTAGTATTCGACGTGCACGTGGTCGAGAATGCCCGCGTGGGCGCGGCCCGTGCGGATCTTGGCCAGGCTGGTCTTGAGCGACTCGAGGGATTTGGCCATGCGCTCGTCAGCCGAGCGGCGGATGTCGGAAAGACTCATGAAGGCTCCTATACCTGTACCAGCGTGCCTTCGTCTTCGCCGCAGACGACGCGACGCAGGGCCCCTGGTTTATTGATCGAAAACACCTTGATCGGCAATTTTTGGTCACGGCACAAGGCAAATGCGGTGGCATCCATGACTTCGAGCCGACGCACGATGGCCTCGTCGAAGCTGATGCGCGAGTAGCGCGTGGCGTTGGGGTCTTTATTGGGATCGGCGCTATAGATGCCATCGACCTTGGTGGCCTTGAGCACCATCTCGGCCCCGATCTCGGCGCCACGCAGCGCGGCGGCCGTGTCGGTGGTGAAAAACGGGTTGCCGGTGCCCGCGGCGAAAATGACGACCTTGCCTTCTTCGAGGTAGCGCAAGGCCTTGGGGCGGATATAGCGCTCGACCACCTGGTCGATATTGAGCGCGGACTGCACGCGCGCATCCACGCCGTGGTTCTTGAGCGCGTCTTGCAAGGCCAGACCGTTCATCACCGTGGCCAGCATGCCCATGTAGTCGGCGGTGGCGCGATCCATGCCCTGGGCGCCAGGCGCCACGCCGCGAAAGATATTGCCCCCGCCGATGACGACGGCAAGTTGTACCCCGAGCGACACGATGCCGTGGATTTCTTCGGTCATGCGAAGAATGGTCGCGCGGTTGATGCCAAAGGCATCACCCCCCATCAGCGCTTCACCCGAAAGTTTCAGAAGGACGCGCTTGTAGGCTGGATTTGACATGCACCAGATTCCTGGAAGGATGAAGGAAACGCCCCGGCGGGGCGTGATGTGGCATCGCACCGGCGGCGCGATGCCATCGTACCTGAATCAGCGGGGATCAGGAACCGCTGGCGGCAGCGGCCACTTCGGCGGCGAAGTCTTCGCTCTTTTTCTCGATGCCTTCGCCCACCACGAACAAGGCGTAGCGGTTGATGCGCGCGCCCTTTTCCTTGAGCATCTGCTCGACGGACTGTTTGTCGTTCTTGACGAAGGGCTGCGACAGCAGCGTGACTTCTTTGAGGAACTTGTGCACGGCGCCTTCGACCATCTTGGTGACGATTTCGGCGGGCTTGCCGGATTCGGCGGCTTTCTGTTCGGCCACCGAGCGCTCGGCGGCGATGGCGGCGGGATCAACGCCATCGGCGTTGAGTGCGCGCGGCTTGGTGGCGGCGATGTGCATGGCCAGGTCCTTGCCCACTTCGTCGGCGCCGGCGAAATCGACCAGCACGCCGATGCGCCCGCCGTGCACGTAGCTGTTCAGGCCGTCGGTGGTCTCGAAGCGCTGGAAGCGACGCACGGACATGTTTTCACCGATCTTGCCCACCAGCGCCGTGCGCGTGGTTTCGACCGTGCCCTCGCCCATGGCGCAGGCGCCAAGCGCGGCGACGTCCGCCGGGTTCTTTTCGGCGACCAGCTGGGCCAGCGCGTTGACGAAGGCGATGAAGTCTTCGTTCTTGGCGACGAAGTCGGTTTCGCAGTTGACTTCGACGAGCGCGCCGACCTTGCTGTCGGCGGCGATGTGCAGGCCGATGAGGCCTTCGGCGGTGACGCGGCCGGCGGCCTTGGAGGCCTTGCTGCCGAGCTTGACGCGCAGCAGTTCTTCGGCGCGGGCCAGGTCGCCCTCGGCTTCAGTCAGGGCCTTTTTGCATTCCATCATGGGCGCGTCGGTCTTTTCGCGCAGCTCTTTGACCATGGCGGCAGTGATTTGAGCCATTTGATTCTCCTGTTCGATCAATGCAGATACCGGCAGGCGCCGGTATCGGGTGGCCCGGACACGATGCCGGGCCAACGAAGGCAGCGGATGACGAGGGGTTTATTCCTCGTGGTGCTCCTGCTCGACCTCGATGAATTCTTCACCTTCGGCCAGCTCTTCGACCAGGCCGTTGATGCTTTGTTCACGACCGGCCTGCACGGCATCGGCCATGCCACGGGCGTACAGCGCGATGGCCTTGGAGGAGTCGTCGTTGCCGGGAATGACGTAATCGATGCCCTCGGGCGAGTGGTTGGTATCGACCACGCCGACCACCGGAATGCCCAGGGTACGGGCTTCGGCAACGGCAATCTTGTGATAGCCCACGTCGATGACGAACAGCGCGTCGGGCAGGGTGTTCATGTCCTTGATGCCGCCGATGGACTTGTTCAGCTTGGCCAGCTCGCGTTCGAACATCAGGGCTTCTTTCTTGCTCATGTGTTCGGTGGCGCCTTCGGCTTGCTGGGCTTCCATGTCTTTCAGGCGCTTGATGGAAGTCTTGACCGTCTTGAAGTTGGTCATCATGCCGCCCAGCCAGCGGCTGTCGACGAAGGGCATGCCGCAGCGGGCGGCTTCGGCGGCCACCAGCTCGCGTGCCGAGCGCTTGGTGCCCACGAACAGGACGTTGCCGCCACGGGCCGCCACCTGGCGCACGAATTGCGTGGCCTCGAGGTATTTCTCGACGGTGCGTTCGAGGTTGACGATGTGGATCTTGTTGCGCTGGCCAAAGATGTACTCGGCCATCTTCGGGTTCCAGTAACGGGTCTGGTGGCCGAAGTGGACACCGGCTTCCAGCATTTCGCGCATGAGGCTCATGAATGTTCTCCAAAGGGTTTGGTCTTGTACATGGCCAGTATCCGGGGCTAAGATGGCCCGGACACCCATGGCAAGCCATGTACGCTATTTTTGAATGCTCGCCGCCAAAGACCGTAAAGCGTAGCGCCAAAGCGCAACCACAGCCATTGATAGCGAAGCCTATAATTCTACTATTCTTACTTCACTTTCAGCAAGCTTTCCCATGACTCAACTCGTCACCGATCCCCAGGATCTCGATCAGATGCGCGCCGCCTGCCAGGCAGCCGCCAGCATTCTCGACTACCTCACGCCCTTCGTGAAGGCGGGCGTCACCACCGGCGAACTCGACCGCCTGTGCATGGAATACCTCACCGACGAGCTGAAGGTGAAGTCCGCCACGGTGGGCTACGCGCCGCCGGGCTATCCGCCCTACCCGGCCTCCATCTGCACTTCGGTGAACCACGTCATCTGCCACGGCATTCCCAGCGACAAGGTGCTGAAAAACGGCGACATTCTCAACATGGACATCACCATCATCAAAGATGGCTGGTTCGGCGACACGAGCCGCATGTACACCGTGGGCGAACCCTCCATCCTCGCCAAGCGCCTCATCGACACCACCTACGAATGCATGTGGCTGGGCATCGAACAGGTACGCCCCGGCGCCACGCTGGGCGACATCGGCCACGTCATCCAGAAACACGCCGAAGCCGCCGGCTTCTCGGTGGTGCGCGAATACTGCGGCCATGGGGTGGGTCGGCGCTTCCACCAGGACCCGCAGGTGCTGCACTACGGCAAGCCCGGCACGGGCTTGCGCCTCGAACCCGGCATGATCTTCACCATCGAACCCATGATCAACGCCGGACGCCGCGAAATCCGCACGCTGGCCGACCAATGGACGGTGGTCACGCGCGACCACAGCCTGTCGGCGCAATGGGAGCACAGCATCCTGGTCACCGACAACGGCCACGAAGTGCTCACCATCTCGCCGGGCATGCCGCTGCCGCCCGACTTCGCACAAGCCACCACGACGGCTGCATGAACCTGGCCGCGCGCGATGGCCTGGCTGCACTGCGCAGCCGCTTGCAGGAACAAAAAGCACACGCCATCGAACGCTACCGCCGACAGCCGCGCCCCGAAGCCCTGCTCGCCGCCCTGCGGCGCGTCGCCGACACCCAGGTGCGCGCGTTGCTCGAATCGCATCCGCTGCCCAGGGGCGCCTGCCTGGCCGCCATCGGCGGCTATGGGCGCGGCGAGCTGTATCCCGGCTCCGATCTCGACATCCTCGTGCTGCTGGAACGCAATCCCGACGCCGCCGGGCGCGAATGCATCGAAGGTTTCATCGCGGCCCTGTGGGACATCGGCCTGGAGCCTGGGCACAGCGTGCGTACGCTGGCCCAGTGCCGTCACGAGGCGGCGGCCGACATCACGGTACAGACCTCGCTGCTCGAGGCCCGCTGGCTGGCGGGCAGCCGCAAGCTGTTCCAGCAGTTTCGCGCACAAATGCAGGCCGACCTCGACCCCTGCGAGTTCTACCTGGCCAAACGCACCGAGATGCAGCAGCGCCATGCGCGCCACCAGGACACCCCCTACGCGCTCGAACCCAATTGCAAAGAGGCCCCCGGCGGCCTGCGCGACCTGCAGGTGCTGCTGTGGCTGGCACGCGCGGCGGGCCTGGGGGCCAGCTGGAAGGCCGTGGCCCGCACCGATCTGCTCACTTCGGCCGAATTTCGCGCACTGCGCCGCGCCGAGCGCGCCTTCAAGCGCCTGCGCATCGAACTGCACCTGCTGGCCGGGCGCCGCGAAGACCGGGTGCTCTTCGACCTGCAGCCGCGCCTGGCCCACGTCTACGGCTTTGTCGATCAACCCCACCGGCGGGCCAGCGAACTGCTGATGCAGCGCTACTACTGGGCAGCGCGCGTCGTCTGCCAGGTGAACCGCCTGTTGATGCAAAGCCTGGAAGAGCGCCTGTTTCCGCAGCCGCAGGCACCCGCGCAGCGTCTGGACGACGATTTCTGCGTGCGTCGCAACCGGCTGGTTCTGCAGCGGCCCGATGCCTTCGAACGCAAGCCGGGGCTGCTGCTGGGCGTGTTTCTGGCCCTGCAGCAGCACCCCGAGCTGCAGGGCATGGCCGCCGACACGCTGCGCGCGCTATGGCACGCCCGGCGCCACATCGACAAGCACTTTCGCGACGATCCGGCCAACCAGCAGCAGTTTCTCAGCATCCTGCAACAGGCGCAGGGCATCGTACACGCCCTGCGCGACATGACGCTCTGGGGCATTTTGCCGCGCTACCTGCCGCCCTTCCGCCGCATCGTCGGGCAGATGCAGCACGACCTGTTTCACGCCTACACCGTCGATCAGCACATCCTCATGGTGATCCGCAACGTGCGCCGCTTCACCATGCCCGAACACGCGCAGGAATACCCCCTGGCCAGCCAGCTGATCGCCGATCTGGACGATCACTGGCTGCTCTACGTGGCCGCCCTCTTCCACGACATTGCCAAGGGGCGCGGCGGCGACCACTCGCAGCTGGGTGCCGCCGAGGTCAGGCGCTTTGCCCGACGGCACCGGCTGCCGCGCGCCGACAGCCAGTTTCTGGAATTTCTCGTGCGCGAACACCTGACCATGTCGCAGGTGGCACAAAAGCGCGATCTCAGCGATCCACAGGTCATCCATGCCTTTGCCCAGCGCGTCGGCACCCAGCACCGCCTGGCGGCCCTGTACCTGCTGACGGTGGCCGACATCCGCGGCACCAGCCCGCGCGTCTGGAACACCTGGAAGGGCAAGCTGCTGGAAGACCTGTACCACCAGACCCTCGCCACCCTGGGCGGCGCCCGCCCCGACACGCGCACCATTCTGGCCCTGCGCAAAGAGGCTGCCGCCACGGAAATCCGCCGCCTCGGCTTGCGCGACGAAAGCCGCGATGCTTTCTGGTCGCAGCTGGACGTGGCGTATTTCCTGCGCCATGGCGCCAATGAGATCGCCTGGCACACGCGCCACCTGTACCACTGCTTCCAGGGCCCCGCCCCTGTGGTGCGGGCCCGCGTGCTGGGGCAAAGCGAGGCGCTGCAGATCCTCGCCTATGCCCCCGACCGCAGCGACCTTTTCATGGACATCTGCACCTGCTTCGACCGGCACGGCCTGAGCATCCAGGACGCGCGCATCCACACCACCCGCCAAGGCTGGGCGCTGGACAGCTTCATCGTCCTGCTGCCCGAGGGCGACCGCGACTACCGGGCGCACGCCACGCTCATCGAGCATGAACTTCTGGCCACCTTGTCGGTCTCACCCCAAACGCTGGCCGCGCAGACGCTCGGGCACCGGGGATCACGCCGCTCGCGCGTCTTTCCCATCATGCCCAGCGTCAGCCTGCAGCCCGACGAGCAAGGCGGCAACTGGCGGCTGTCGGTGATGACCGCCGACCGCGTGGGGCTGCTGCACGATCTGGCGCGCGTTTTCACCCGGCACGGGGTCAGCCTGAAAATGGCCAAGATCATGACGCTGGGCGACCGCGTCGAAGACATCTTCATCGTGCAGGGCGGCATCCTCGACCAGGCGCGCGGGCAGCTGCAGTTCGAACGCCACGTGTTCGAGGCGCTGGCAGCGCAACCGGTCGGCACGCAGGCGCGCGCGCCCTTTCAACCCTCTATCCCGACTCAAGCATCCTCATGACTCTCACCCGATCCGACCGCATTCTCCGGGGCACCGCCGTGCTGTGCCTGGCCGCCGTGGGCTTTGCCCTCGTCTCGCAATACGCCTTTCACCTGCGGCCCTGCGCCTGGTGCGTGCTGCAGCGGCTCATCCTGCTGGCGATCGCCGCCGTCTGCGGCCTGGCCTCCACCGGCTGGGGCTCGATCCTGGTGCAGCGTATCGGGGCGCTGCTGGCTGCGGCGCTGGGTGTTTGCGGCATGCTGGCGGCCTGGTATCAGTACAGCGTGGCATCACACTCGTTTTCCTGCGCCCAGACCTTCGCCGACAAGTTCATGTCGGGCACGGGCCTGGATGCCGCCCTGCCCTGGCTGTTCGGCATCTACGCCAGCTGCATGGATGCGCGCGTGAGCCTGCTGGGCATCGAATACGCGCTCTGGGGGCTGCTGCTGTTCGTCGTCTGCACCGGGCTGGCGCTGTGGGTCTTGCTGTCACGCGGCCCGCGGCACGACCGGGCCTGAGCGGCCCGTGTCCGTCGGCGCGCCGCCCTCGGCGGGCGGCGGCTCAGGCGTCTTCGGCGGGCGCCACCATGGCGCCCGAGCGGATCGGCAGGCCGCGCGTGCGGCTCAGGCGTTCGAGGTAGGCGGCGTCGATATCGCCCGTGACGTACTGGCCGCTGAAGCACGATGACTCGAAACCCTGCAGGGCGGGGTTCAGGTCGCGCAGCGACTGTTCGAGATCGGCCAGATCCTGGTACACCAGGCCGTCCGCGCCGATTTCACGGGCGATCTGCTCGGTGTCCCGGCCCGTGGCGATGAGTTCGGCCTGGGTCGGCATGTCGATGCCGTAGACGTTGGGATAGCGCACGGCGGGCGCCGCGGAGGCGAAATAGACCTTGTTCGCGCCCGCTGCCCGGGCCATGTCCACGATCTCGCGGCTGGTCGTGCCGCGCACGATGGAATCGTCGACCAGCAGCACGTTCTTGCCGCGAAATTCGAGGTCAATGGCGCTGAGTTTCTGGCGCACCGATTTCTTGCGCACGGCCTGGCCCGGCATGATGAAGGTACGCCCCACGTAGCGGTTCTTGATGAACCCCTCGCGGTAGTTGAGCCCCAGGTGGGCGGCCAGCTGCATGGCCGAGGGGCGGGACGAGTCGGGAATCGGCATGACCACATCGACGTCGCCCAGGCGCAGCGACTTGGCGACGTTGTCGGCCAGATACTCGCCCATCTGCAGGCGCGCATCATAGATGGATATGCCGTCCATGACGGAATCGGGCCGGGCGAAGTAAACGTATTCGAACACGCAGGGGGTCTGCTGCAGGCCGGGCTCGGCGCACAGCTCGTGGCTGACTTCGCCTGCCTCGGTGATGACGATGGCCTCGCCCGGTGCGACATCGCGCACCAGACTGAAGCCGCTGCCCGTCAGCGCCACGGATTCGGATGCCAGCATCCATTCGGCGCCTGCCTCGGTGTCGTGGCGCCCGAGGCACAGGGGGCGGATGCCGTGCGGGTCGCGAAACGCCACCAGGCCGAAGCTGCTGATGTTGGCGATGACGGCATAGGCGCCCTTGGCGCGTCGATGCACGGCGCGCACCGCCTGGAAGACGGCGTTGGCGTCGAGCGTGACGCCGTCGGAGGCCTGCTGCAGCTCGTGAGCGAAGACGTTGAGCAGCACCTCGGAATCGGAATTGGTGTTGATGTGGCGGCGGTCGTGCTTGAACAGCGCCTCGCGCAGTTCGCGCCAGTTGGTGAGGTTGCCGTTGTGCACGAAGGTGATGCCAAAGGGCGCGTTGACGTAAAAAGGCTGGGCCTCGTCCACGCTGGCGCTGGAACCCGCCGTGGGGTAGCGCACCTGCCCCAGGCCGCTGTTGCCCGGCAAGGCGCGCATGTTGCGTGTGCGAAAGACGTCGCGCACCAGGCCGTGCGCCTTGTGCATGCTGAAGAACTGGTCGTGGGCGGTGGCAATGCCGGCCGCGTCCTGGCCCCGGTGCTGCAGCAGCAGGAGACTATCGTAGATCAGCTGATTGACCGGGCTTTTGCCCATCACACCGACGATTCCGCACATGATTGATATCCAGAGCTAGTAAGGAAGCAGCTGCGCCACATCGGCGGGCAGCATGGTTTTGACTTGTTGAAACCCTTTGACCAGGGCCGCCGAGGTGCGCGCCTCGTGCCACCAGGGTTCTTCGGGCAGCTGGGTGTAGCCCGCCAGGCCCACCAGCGCGAGCACCAGCACGATGCCGCGCACGGCGCCGAACACCGCCCCCAGGCCGTGATCGGCGGGCGTCAGCCCGGTGCGATCGACCAGCGCGCCCAGCGCCATGTTCAGCAAGCCGACGGCAAACAGCACCAGGATGAACACCGTGCCATAGGCGGCCAGGGTGCGCAGCAAACCGTTGCCGATGAGGTCGTCGAGCCAGATCGACGCCGCGGGCCCCCACCAGATGGCGGCCACGAAGGCCGCCAGGTAGGCGATCAGGGACAGCACTTCGCGCAAGAACCCGCGCAGCAGGCCGATCAGGCAGGACACTGCCACGATCGAGATGACGATGTAGTCGAAGCTGGTCACTTGTCGGAGATGAGGCCGTTCTGGTAGCCCAGGGCGCGCAGCCGCGTCTGGGCGGCCTGGGCGGCCTCATGCGAGCTGAAGGGCCCCACCCGCAGGCGGTAGACCGTGCGCCCCGCCGACTGGCCGCGCTCGACGTAGGCATCGGTGACGCCGGACTGACGCAGATTGTCGCGCCGCCGCTGGGCGTCTTGTTCAGTGGTATAGGCCGCGACCTGCAGGAAATAGCGCCCTTGTGCGGTGCCGGCCGCGGGGGCCGGGCTGCTGGCCGGGGGTGCCTTGCCCGCCAGCAGGGCGAGCGCCACGGAGCCATCGTCGGTGCGCTCGGCGGGGGCGCGCGCCGCGGGCTTGGCTGGCTTGCTGGGTTCGGCGGCGGGCCGGGCGGCCGTTTCAGGGCGCGCTGCCGGTTTGGGCGGCTGGACGGACGCCACGGGCGGCGGCGTCACGGCAGGCGCAGTGGCCGCCGCGGGCGGCTGCACCGTGCCGCCCGCGCCATCTGGCGTGGGCGGCGTCAGGCTGCCGGATGCGGCCTGGCCGTCAGCCAGCGTGCCGCCGCTGCCGCCTTGGGGGCTGGTTGCGGGCTCGGGGGATTGCACGGCGCCGTCGGCCTGCGCCGAAGGCGCGGCGTCGGTCACCGGCGGCAGCCCGGTCGGCGCGGCGGGCACCACGATGGGCGCGCGAGTGTCTTCGCTGACGGGCTTTTCGAACAACCAGGGCACCACGATGAAGGCGGCCAGCACCAGGGCCAGTGCGCCGATGAGGCGACGCCGGGCCTTGCCGCGCAGTTCTCTGAGTTGAGCCTCGCTGGTTTGGCCAGAGCGCGACCCGGCACGCTTGCCCGTATCAGTCTCGTGACGAGAAAACATCGTACAGCTCACCCATTACAAAGGGCGGGCTGACGCACCCGCCCGGTCAAGAGAGGACGTCCCGGCCTTCGCGGCGCAGGGCTTCAAGCACAGGGCCGACCGTTGCAAACGACCCGAATACGAGGATTCTATCATTGTCGGTCGCCAGTTTCCGGGCTTGTGCAAACGCTTGTTCCGGACTGTCAAATGTCGATACCTCGACGTCCTGGCGCGCCACGGCGGGCCGGGGCGCCGCGCGCACGCCGGGCTTGTGTGCGCTGGAGGCGCGAGTGACTTCGGTGGTCTGCGCGATGAAGGGATCGACGGGCGCCACGTCGCCGGCGATCCGGTGCACGATCTCGGCCAGCTCTTGCGCCGTCGTGCCGCGCGGCCCCTCCAGGGTGGCGCACAGCCAGCGATCGACACGCCGCGTCAGGCGCGACAGCGTGGTTTCGATATCTTTGTCGCGCAGCATGCCCACCACCGCGTAGGTGTGTGGATAGTGCCCCATGCTGTCGAGATTCTGGCCCAGCGCCGCCGCCGCGTGCGGGTTGTGGCCCACGTCCAGGATCGTCGCGGGCAGGCCCGGCAGAATCTGCATGCGCCCCGGCAGGTTGACGTGCAAGAGGCCCTGGCGCACGTTTTGCTGCGTCACCACCAGACGGTCGCGCAGGTTTTCGAGTGCCGCCAGTGCCGCGGAGGCATTGAGCAGCTGGTTGGCCCCGCGCAGCGCGGGATAGCCCAGCGCATTGCGACGCTGGGAGCGCCCGCCATAAGCCCACTGCTGGCGGTCGCCCGAATAGTTGAAATCGGTGCCGAAGCGCCAGAGATCGGCACCGATCTCGGCGGCGTAGTCGATGACCGTCTGGGGCGGCACGGGGTCCGCGCAGATGGCCGGCTTGCCCGGGCGGAAGATGTGCGCCTTTTCCCAGCCGATCGCCTCGCGGGTATTGCCCAGGTAGGCCATGTGGTCGAGATCGACACTGGTGAGGATGGCGCAGTCGGTGTCGATGAGATTGACGGCGTCCAGGCGCCCGCCCAGCCCGACTTCGAGCACCACCACGTCCAGCCGGGCGGCCTGGAAGATCAGCAGGGCGGCCAGCGTGGTCATCTCGAAGTACGTCAGCGTGGTGTCACCGCGCGCGGCTTCGATGCGCGCCAGCTGGGCGACGATGTCGGCATCGCTGGCCTCGACGCCGTTGACGCGGATGCGCTCGTTGAAGCGCAGCAGGTGCGGCGAGGTGTACTGCCCCACCTGGTAGCCGGCATCGAGCAGGATGGATTCCAGCATGGCGCAGGTGGATCCCTTGCCGTTGGTGCCGGCCACCGTGATCTTGACGCAGTCCAGGCGCACGTCCAGGCGCTGGGCCACGGTACGGATACGCTCGAGCCCGAGATCGATGGGCTTGGGATGCAGGGTGTCCAGGTAGGCGAGCCAGTCAGCCAGGCCGGCGTCCGGCGCGGGAGCAATCGATGACATGAGAATGAGAACCACAAAGAAAAACGGCAGGTGCCGATATTAGCACCTGCCGTCTGGCCACACGCGAGCACCCCTACTTTGCAAACAGGCTGCGCTGCGTGAAGGCCACCTTTTTACTTCTTGCGCGCCGGAGGCACGTCGGTGCAGTGGCCATCGGCCACTTCGGCGGCCATGCCGATCGACTCGCCCAGGGTTGGGTGCGGGTGGATCGTCTTGCCGATATCGACGGAATCCGCCCCCATCTCGATGGCCAGCGCCACTTCGCCGATGAGGTCGCCCGCGTGCGTGCCGACGATGCCGCCACCCAGTACGCGGCCGGTTTCAGCGTCGAACAAGAGCTTGGTGAAGCCCTCGTCGCGCCCGTTGGCGATGGCGCGCCCGGAAGCCTGCCAGGGGAACAGCCCCTTCTTGAGCGCAATACCGTCTTTCTTGGCTGCCTCTTCGGTCAGGCCCACCCAGGCCACTTCGGGATCGGTGTAGGCCACCGACGGAATCACGCGGGCGTCGAAGAAGGCCTTCTGCCCGGCGATGGCCTCGGCCGCCACGTGCGCCTCGTGCACCGCCTTGTGTGCCAGCATGGGCTGGCCGACGATGTCGCCGATGGCGTAGATGTGCGGCACGTTGGTGCGCATCTGCTTGTCGACCGGGATGAAGCCGCGTTCGCCGACGGCGACCCCGGCGTTCTCGGCACCGATTTTCTTGCCGTTGGGCGCGCGGCCCACGGCCTGCAGCACCAGGTCGTAGCGCTGGGGTTCTTTGGGGGCGGCTTCGCCCTCGAAGGTGACCCAGATGCCGTCTTCCCTGGCCTCGGCGCCCACCGTCTTGGTCTTGAGCATGACGTGATCGAAGCGCTGTGCGTTCATCTTGTCCCAGACCTTGACGAGGTCGCGGTCGGCGCCCGTCATGAGCGTGGGCAGCATTTCGACGACGTCCAGGCGCGCGCCCAGGGCCGAGTACACGGTGCCCATTTCCAGACCGATGATGCCGCCGCCCACGATCAGCATGCGCTGCGGCACCGATTTCAGCGCCAGAGCCCCGGTGGAATCGACGATGCGGGGATCGTCGGGCAGGAACGGCAGCTTCACCGATTGGCTGCCCGCGGCGATGATGGCCGAGGCGAACTTGATGGTGGTCTTGCCGCCGTCGGCCTTGACGACGACCAGGTGGTGCGGGTCGGCAAAGGTGCCCACCCCCTGGACGACCGTCACCTTGCGCGCCTTGGCCATGCCCGCCAGGCCGCCCGTGAGCTTGCCCACCACGCCGTCCTTGTAGCCGCGCAGGGCATCGAGGTCGATCTTGGGCTCGCCAAAGGCGATGCCGTGCGCGGCCATGGACTTGGCCTCTTCGAGCACGCCCACGGTGTGCAGCAAGGCCTTGGAGGGGATGCAACCCACGTTCAGGCACACACCGCCCAGGGTGGCGTAGCGCTCGACGAGCGTGACGCGCAGGCCCAGGTCGGCGGCGCGAAACGCCGCCGAATAGCCGCCGGGACCGGCGCCCAGCACCAGCACGTCGCAATCGGCGTCGGGCGTGCCCGTGAAGTTGGCGGCGGCGGGTGCCGCCACGGCGCTGGGTGCAGGGGCTGCGGCAGGCGCCGGACTGGCCGCCGGGGCGGCTGCCGCAGCCGGACTGGCGCTGGCCGCCGGGGCGGCATCGGCGGGCGCTGCCGCGCCCTCGGCCGCCTCGACGCGCAGAATGGCCGTGCCCTGCGAGACCTTGTCGCCGATCTTGACGAGAATTTCTTTCACCACCCCGCCCTGGTCGGCCGGGATCTCCATCGAGGCTTTGTCGGACTCGACGGTGATCAGGCTTTGCTCGGCGGCGATGGTGTCGCCCACGGCCACCAGGATTTCGATCACGTCCACCTGATCGAAATCGCCGATATCCGGAACATTGACGTCCTTGAGACTCATGCGAAGCTCCTTACAGGATGATGCGGCGGAAGTCCGCCAGCAGACCGGCCAGATAGGCGTTGAAGCGGGCTGCGGCGGCGCCGTCGATCACGCGGTGATCGTAGGACAGGGACAGGGGCAGCATCAGGCGCGGCTGGAAGGCCTTGCCATCCCACACCGGCTGCATGGCCGAACGCGAGACACCCAGGATGGCCACTTCGGGCGCATTGATGATGGGCGTGAAGTCGGTGCCGCCGATGCCGCCCAGCGACGAGATCGAGAAGCAGCCGCCTTGCATCTGCGACGGCGAGAGCTTGCCCTCGCGAGCCTGGGCAGCCAGTTCGGACATCTCGCTGGCCAGCTCGAACACGCCTTTCTTGTCGGCGTCACGGATGACCGGCACTACCAGCCCATTGGGCGTATCGGCGGCAAAGCCGATGTGGTAGTAGTGCTTGAGCACCAGATTGTCGCCGTCGAGCGAGGCATTGAATTCCGGGAATTTCTTCAGGGCCGCGACGACCGCCTTGATGAGGAAGGCGAGCATGGTGACCTTGAGGCCGGACTTCCTGTTCTCGGCGTTGAGCTGCTGGCGCAGGGCCTCGAGCTCGGTGATGTCGGCCACCTCGTTGTTCGTCACGTGGGGGATCATCACCCAGTTGCGATGCAGGTTGGCGCCCGAGATCTTCTTGATGCGCGACAGCGGCTTGGCTTCGATCTCGCCGAACTTGGCGAAATCGACCTTGGGCCAGCCCAGCACGCTGAAGCCCTCGCCGCCCGGCAAGGTGGAGCCGACCGGGCTTGCGCCGCCCGTGGCCAGGGCCTGCTTGACGTAGGCACGCACGTCGTCGGCCGTGATGCGGTTTTTCGGGCCGCTGCCGGTGACCTGGGCCAGATTGACCCCCAGCTCGCGGGCAAAGTGACGCACCGACGGCGAAGCGTGCGGCAGATTGCGCAGCGGCACCTCGGCTTCGGCGTACGAGGCCGTGGGCGACACCCGCGCCGGGGCCGGCGCGGCGACGGACGCCGGCGCGGGCGCCGCGACAGGCGTCGGCGCAGCAACAGGGGCTGAGACGGGCGCGGGTGCGGCGGGCGCCGCTGCTGCCGGCGCCGGAGCCGCTTCCGCGGCAGGTGCGGCGGCGGCCTCTTCGGCGGCCTCGACTTCGAGGATCACCGAACCCTCGGCGACCTTGTCGCCGACCTTGACCTTGATGGCCTTGACCACCCCGCCCTGCGAGGCGGGGATTTCCATGGACGCCTTGTCGGATTCGACGGTGATCAGGCTTTGTTCGGCGGTGATGGTGTCACCCACCGCCACCAGCAGTTCGATGACGTCGACCTGATCGAAGTCGCCGATGTCGGGGACCTTGATTTCCACGATAGCACTCATGTTCCTCGTCCTCCTTAGGCGTGATGCGGGTTGGCCTTGTTGGCGTCAATCCCGTACTTGGCGATGGCTTCGGCGCACTTGGCGATGTCGATCGTGCCTTCGTCGGCCAGGCTGCGCAGGGCGGCCAGCACGATGAAGTGGCGATCGATCTCGAAGTGCTTGCGCAGTTCGGAGCGATAGTCGGAACGCCCGAAGCCGTCCGTGCCCAGCACCTTGAAGTGGCGCCCGTCGGGAATGAACGGACGGATCATGTCGCCATAGGCCTTGATGTAGTCGGTGGAGACGATGATCGGGCCTTGCGTGCCCTTGAGCTGCTGGGTGACGTAGGCTTCTTGCGCCGGCTCGGTGGGGTGCAGCAGATTGTGGCGCTCGGTGTCCAGGCCGTTGCGGCGCAGTTCGCTGAAACTGGTGGCGCTCCAGACGTCGGACGTGACGCCCCAGTCTTTTTCGAGCAGGTCTTGCGCGGCGATGACTTCGCGCAGGATGGTGCCCGAGCCCATGAGCTGCACGTGCGCCTTGCCCGCCTTGGCGCTGGACTGCAGCTTGTACATGCCCTTGAGGATGCCCTCTTCGTCGCCCGCCTTCAGGCCCGGCTGCGAGTAGTTCTCGTTCATCACCGTGATGTAGAAGAACACGTCTTCCTGGTTGTGCATCATGCGCTCGATGCCGCTGCGGATGATGACCGCCACCTCGTGGGCAAAGGCCGGGTCGTAGGCCACGCAGTTGGGAATGAGCGAAGCCTGGATGTGGCTATGGCCGTCTTCGTGCTGCAGGCCTTCGCCGTTAAGCGTGGTGCGCCCCGCCGTGCCGCCCAGCACGAAGCCGCGCGCCAGCATGTCGCCCGCCGCCCAGGCGTGGTCGCCAAAGCGCTGGAAGCCGAACATCGAGTAATAGATGAAGAACGGGATCATGATGGTGTTGCTGACCGAGTACGACGTGGCCGCCGCAACCCAGGAGCAGAAACCGCCCGCTTCGTTGATGCCTTCTTGCAGCAGCTGGCCGTTTTCGGCCTCGCGGTAGTACATCACCTGGCCCTTGTCCACCGGCACGTACTTCTGCCCTTCGGGCGCATAGATGCCGATCTGGCGGAACAGGCCTTCCATGCCGAAGGTGCGCGATTCATCGACCAGGATGGGCACCACGCGCGGCGCCAGCGCCTTGTCGCGCAGCAGCTGGTTGAGCACGCGCACGAAGGCTTGCGTGGTGGAGATCTCGCGGCCTTCGGCGGTGGGCTCGAGCACGGCCTTGAAGGCGTCGAGGCTGGGCACCGGCAGCGATTCGTCCGCCTTCTGGCGGCGGTGCGGCAGGTAGCCGCCCAGCGCCTTGCGGTGCTCGTGCAGGTACTTCATCTCGGGCGAATCTTCGGCCGGCTTGTAGAAGGGGATGTCGTCGATCTTGTCGTCGGGGATGGGAATGTTGAAGCGGTCGCGGAATTCGCGCACCGAATCGATGTCCAGCTTCTTTTGCTGGTGCGTGGGGTTCTTGGCCTGGCCCACGTGACCCATGCCGTAGCCCTTGATGGTCTTGGCGAGAATGACCGAAGGCTGGTCTTTGTGACCGGCCGCCGAAGCAAACGCGGCGTAGACCTTGTGCGGATCGTGACCGCCGCGGTTCAGGCGCCAGACGTCTTCGTCGCTCATGCGGCTGACCATTTCGAGCAGCTTGGGGTGCTTGCCGAAGAATTTCTCGCGCACGAACTTGCCGTCGTTGGCCTTGTAGGCCTGGTATTCGCCATCGACGGTCTCTTCCATGACGCGACGCAGGATACCTTCCTTGTCGCGCGCAAAGAGCGGATCCCAGTAGCCGCCCCAGATGAGCTTGATGACGTTCCAGCCATTGCCGCGGAAGGCGCCTTCGAGTTCCTGGATGATCTTGCCGTTGCCGCGCACCGGGCCGTCCAGGCGCTGCAGGTTGCAGTTGACCACAAAGATGAGATTGTCGAGTTTTTCACGGGCGGCCAGGCCGATGGCGGCCAGGGTCTCGGGCTCGTCGATCTCGCCGTCACCCACGAAGACCCAGACCTTGCGCTGATCGGTGTGCGCCAGGCCACGCGCCTGCAGGTACTTGAGGAAGCGCGCCTGGTAGATGGCCATCATGGGGCCAAGGCCCATGGACACCGTGGAGAACTGCCAGAAGCTGGGCATGAGCTTGGGGTGCGGGTAGGACGACAGCCCCTTGCCCTTGCCACCGACTTCCTGGCGGAACCAGTTGAGGTTTTCTTCGGTGAGGCGGCCTTCGAGGAAGGCGCGCGAGTACATGCCGGGCGACGAATGGCCCTGGAAGTACACCAGGTCGCCGCCGTGGTCGGGCGATTCGGCGTGCCAGAAGTGGTTCTGGCCGCATTCGATCATGGTGGCAAGCGATGCGAACGAGGCAATGTGCCCGCCCAGGCTGCCGCCATCGGGCGGTTCGTGCTTGTTGGCCTTGACCACCATGGCCATGGCGTTCCAGCGGATATAGGAGCGGATGCGCTCTTCGAGCACCATATTGCCCGGATGCGGCGGTTCGAGCCCCGGCGGGATGGTGTTGACGTAGGCGGTGTTGAGCGAATACGGGATGTGCGCGCCGGAACGGCGGGCCAGGTCGATCAGGCTTTCGATGAGGAAGTGGGCGCGTTCGGCCCCTTCGCGATCGAGGACGGCTTCAAGTGCATCGAGCCATTCTTGTGTTTCCTGCTGATCGGGATCCGTCACAGCGGTGTTGGCTTGTTCAAGAGAGGACATATCGTTGTGTCTCCTGGGGTGTGGTACGAGGACGCGACCACACATCGCGCCTGCCTTGGATTGAACCGGATCGGGAGGGGGATTCCGGATACACGCGTGCCCAGCCGCCCGAGCGCACGCGCACCCAGCCGAACCGGCACCTGCGCCCATTCTAGGAAAGACCCCGGTTTAGCACAAGCAAAATTTCACCTCGTGGTATGAATTTTTATTATGTGAAAAATTGAATAGTGATTTCGCGTCTAAAATGGGTTCCATCGCACGACCATCATGGCCATGGCATACCCCAATCGCAAGTCCCTCATTCCCACGACGTTCTATGAGCACGCCCGCCATAGCCGTCGGCTGTACTGGCTTACACCCGCCGTCGTGCTGGTACTGTACCTGTGCGTGATGGGGGCCTTCGTCTGGCTGCAGCGCCTGCAAAGCGACAGCGTCATGTTCGTCACCATCGATCAGGAAACGCGCCAGCAGCGCCTGATGATGGTGGTCTTCGCCCTGTCGCTGGTCATCGTCTTCAGCCTGCTGGCACTGTGGCGCTATACGCGTTTCCGCACCCAGGCCGAGGCCGCCCTCATCGCCGAAACAGGCTTTCGCCGCGCCATGGAAAACTCCATGTCCACCGGCATGCGGGTGTTCGACATGCAGGGGCGCATTGCCTACGTCAACCCGGCTTTCTGCCGCATGATCGGCTGGAACGAGGCCGACCTCATCGGGCGCACCGCGCCCTTCCCCTACTGGCTGCCCGGGCGCCATGACCACCATCGCGAAACCCTCGCGCAGCTGCTCTCGGGGCGCACGCCCAGCAGCGGCCTCGAAATCGAGGCCCAGCGGCGCGACGGCTCGCGCTTCACCGCCCGCATGTATGTCTCGCCGCTGCGCGACCCCAACGGCGAGCAGATCGGCTGGATGACGTCGATGACCGACATCACCGAACCCAAGCGCATCCGCGAGGCCCTGACCGCCGCCCACGAGCGCTTCATGACGGTGCTCGAAGGCCTGGACGACGCCATCTCCGTCGTGGCCGACACGCCCGAGGGGCTCGAGCTGCTGTTTGCCAACCGCACCTACCGGCGCCTGTTCGGCGCGCAGACCGGCGGTCACGCCGAACTGCTGGGCGGGCGCCTGGGGCGCTTCACCGACGAAACCATGGAGCTCTACTCGGCTTCCGCCGAACGCTGGTTCGAAGTACACCACCGCATGCTGGCCTGGACGGACTCGCGCCGTGTGCGCCTGCAGGTGGCGCGCGACATCACCGAGCGGCGCAAACACGAGGAAGAATCTCGCGTACAGCAGGAAAAGGCCCAGCTCACCAGCCGCCTGACCACCATGGGCGAGATGGCCTCGTCCCTGGCGCACGAACTCAACCAGCCGCTCACGGCCATCAGCAACTACAACATGGCGGCGGTGGCCATGGTGAAATCGGGCAAGGCGCCCACCGAATCCTTGCTGCAGGCACTGGAGAAAGCCTCGCAGCAGGCCGAACGGGCGGGCAAGATCATCAGCCGCATCCGCGAGTTCGTCAAACGCAGCGAACCGCGCCGCCAGGCCGTGGGCCTGACGCGCATCGTCGAAAACGCCGTGGGCTTTGCCGACATCGACGCGCGCAAGCGCCAGATCGAGATCGTGCAAAGCCTGCCCGATCCCATGCCGCAGGTGCTGGCCGACCCCATCCTCATCGAACAAGTGCTGCTCAATCTGCTGAAAAACGGTGTCGAAGCCATGGAAAACAGTGAATACCGCAGCCTGCACGTCAACATCACCGATCAAGACCCGCAGGTGGAGATTGCGGTCATCGACCGCGGCCACGGCCTGCGCAGCCCCGAGCGCCTCTTCGAACCCTTCTACAGCACAAAATCCGAAGGACTGGGCATGGGGCTCAATATCTGCCGTACCATCATCGAATCTCACCACGGACGCCTGTGGGCCAGCCCCAACCCCGACGGCGGCACCATCTTTCGTTTCACCCTGCCCAAGGCGCCCCGCGACCTGCAGACAGAAGCATCCCCGGAGGAAACAGCAGCATGACCGATCCGCAAGTTCCCAGCATCATCTATATCGTCGATGACGACGAAGCCGTGCGCGACTCTCTGCGCTGGCTGCTCGAAGCCAATGGGTACGCCGTGCGCAGCTTCGCGGGCGCCGAAGAATTCCTCGACGCCTACAACCCCGATCAGGTCGCGGTGCTGATCGCCGACGTGCGCATGCCCGGCATGAGCGGCCTCGAGCTGCAAGAAACCCTCATTGCCCGCAAAGCCCCGCTGCCCATCGTCTTCATCACCGGCCACGGCGACGTGCCCATGGCCGTATCCACCATGAAAAAAGGCGCCGTCGATTTCCTCGAGAAGCCGTTCAACGAAGCCGACCTGCGCCGCATCGTCGCCGGCATGCTCGAACAGGCCACCGCCAAGGTGCACGAGGCCCAGGCGCATCGCGACCAGCAGGCCGTACTCAACCGCCTGACGGCGCGCGAACAACAGGTGCTCGAACGCATCGTGGCCGGGCGCCTGAACAAGCAGATCGCGGGCGATCTGAACATCAGCATCAAGACGGTCGAGGCGCACCGCGCCAACATCATGGAAAAGCTCGAAGTCACCACAGTCGCCGATCTCATGAAGATCGCCCTGACCCGCACCGAGGAGGCCTGACCATGACGGCCCGCATGATCGATGGCAAGGCCCTGTCGGCCCAGGTGCGCGACGACGTCGCCGTCCGCGTCCAGGCGCTCAAAAAGCACGGCGTCACGCCGGGGCTGGCCGTGGTGCTGGTCGGCGAAGACCCGGCCTCGCAGGTCTACGTGCGCAACAAGGCGGCGGCCTGCGACAAGGCCGGCATGCTCTCGCGCGAAATCCGCCTGGCCGAAGACACGCCCGAAGAAGAACTGCTCGATCTCATCGAGGCGCTCAACCAGGATCCGGCCATTCACGGCATCCTGGTGCAGCTGCCACTGCCCGGTCACATCGATGCCGGGCTCGTCATCGAGACCATCAGCGCCACCAAGGACGTGGACGGCTTTCACATCAGCAACGCCGGCCTGCTCATGACGGGCCGCCCGCTGTTCCGGCCCTGCACGCCCTACGGCATCATGAAGATGCTCGAATCCGAGCAGGTTGCGCTGCGTGGCGCCGAAGCCGTCATCGTCGGCGCCAGCAACATCGTCGGCAAACCCATGGCCATGCTGCTGCTGGCCGCGGGTGCCACGGTCACGCTGTGCAATTCCAAAACGCGCGATCTCGGCGCGCAGACGCGCCGCGCCGACGTGCTGGTGGTGGCCACGGGCAAGCCGGGCATCGTCACGGGCGACATGGTCAAGCCGGGCGCCGTGGTGATCGACGTGGGCATCAACCGCCTGCCCTCGGGCAAGCTCACGGGCGACGTCGAATTCGACGGCGCCGCGCAGGTGGCCTCGGCCATCACACCGGTGCCCGGCGGCGTGGGGCCCATGACCATCGCCATGCTGCTCGTCAACACCCTCGAAGCGGCAGAACGCACCCTGAACACTTGAAAAATGGGGCGTACGCCCCCATGCTGCCACAATGACCTCGACACCCCTTGCCGAAAACCCCCTCCTCGTATCGGCCGAGGCAACTGTTGATTACGCCGCCGTGCGCCCCGGACACATCGAGCCCGCCGTGCGCGAGCTGATTGCCGCCACACGGCAGGCCATCGAGACAGCCGCGGGCCGCGGTGACGCGCCCGACTGGGAGAACCTCGTCGAGGCCATCGAAGACCCCTCCGAGCGCCTGCACCGCGCCTGGGCCATCGCGGGCCACCTCAACGGCGTGGTCAACACCCCCGAGCTGCGGGCCGCCTACAACGACTGCCTGCCGCTCATGAGCGAGTTTTCCACCTGGGTGGGGCTGCATCACGGGCTGTACGCGCGCTACCGCGCGCTGGCTGACAGCCCGCTGTACGGACAGCTGTCGGCCACGCGGCGGCGCATCGTCGATCTGGCTTTGCGCGACTTTCGCCTGAGCGGCGTCGAACTGCAGGGCGAGGCCCGCAAGGCTTTCGCGCGCAACGCCGACCTGCAAGCCCAGGTGTCGCAGAAATTTTCTGAAAACGTGCTCGATGCCACCGATGGCTGGACGCTCCTCATCACCGACGAGGCCAGGCTGCAAGGGTTGCCCGAAAACGTCAAGGCCAGCGCGCGCCAGCTGGCGCAAAAGGCCGGTGAAGACGGCTGGAAACTCACGCTGCACATGCCCTGCTATCTGCCCGTCATGCAGCACGCGCAAGACCGTGAGCTGCGCCAGACGGTCTACCGCGCCTACGGCACCCGCGCCTCCGACCAGGGCGACCCCGCCTTCGATAATTCCGAATCCATCGAATCCCTGCTCGCCCTGCGCGCCGAAGAAGCCTCGCTGCTGGGCGAGCCCAACTTCGCCACGCTGCAGCTCGAAACCCGTATGGCCGACAGCACCGACCAGGTGCTGAAGTTCCTGCGCGAGCTGGCCGCCAAGGCGCGCCCCAGCGCCGAGCGCGACCTCGCCAAACTGCGCGCCTTCGCCGCCGAACAACTGGGTCTTGGCACCCTCGAACCCTGGGACGTCGCCTACGCCTCCGAGCGCCTGCGTGAGCAGCGCTACGCCTATTCCGACGAAGAACTACGCCCCTACTTCACCGAGCATCAGGTGCTCCAGGGGCTGTTCCAGGTCATCCATACCCTGTTTGGCGTGCACCTCGAAGCCTGCGACGCCCCCACCTGGCACGCGGACGCACGCATCTATCGCGTGCTCGATGCCCAGGGCGAAGAGCTCGGACGCCTGGGCATCGACCTCTACGCCCGCCCCGGCAAGCAGGGCGGCGCCTGGGTGGACAGCGAACGCAGCCGCCGCCGCCACGGCAGCGCCCTGCACCGCCCGCTGGCCTGGCTCACCTGCAACTTCGCCGCGCCGCACGACGGCGGCGAAGCCCTGTTGTCGCACGACGAGGTCATCACGCTGTTCCACGAAAGTGGCCATGCCATGCACACGCTGCTCTCGCGGGTGGACGATCCGGGCGCGGCCGCCTTTGCCGCTGTCGAATGGGACGCCATCGAACTGCCCTCGCAGTTCATGGAAAACTTCTGCTGGGAATGGGGCGTGCTGCAGTCGCTCACGCGCCACGCGGACACCGGCGCGCCGCTGCCGCGCGCCCTGTACGACAAGCTGATTGCGGCGAAAAACTTCCAGAGCGGCCTGCAGGCCCTGCGCCAGGTGGAATTCGCCTTGTTCGACATGCTCATCCACACTCAGCAACATGGCCTGTCCATCAGCGCGGTGCTCGACACGCTCGATCAGGTGCGCCAGGAAGTCGCCCTGCTCATTCCGCCCGCCTGGCACCGTTTCCCGCACGCCTTCTCGCACCTGTTCGCCGGCGGCTACGGCGCGGGCTACTACAGCTACAAGTGGGCCGAGGTCTTGTCCGCCGACGCCTTCGCCGCCTTTGAAGAGCAGGCACACCCCGATGCCGACGGCACACGCAACGTCTTCGACCCGGCCACGTGCCAGCGCTACCTGGACGAGATCATCGCCGTGGGCGGATCACGCCCCGCCGCCGCATCGTTCCAGGCCTTCCGCGGACGCGCGCCCTCGCTCGACGCGCTTTTGCGCCACAGCGGCTTGGTTCAGTCGGCCTGACGCGGGCCACGGCCATGCACACGCGCCACGCCACCCCGCCGCATCGTCGCCACGGTGTGACCAGGCGCCCATGGGGCTGGCGACAGCGCCTGACGGCGCTGCTGGCCCTGTGGCTGTTGGGGCTGGGGCTAGCCAGCGCCGCCGTGCATCCAGTGCGCGGTTTTCTGCCTGACTTGAAATTCACCCTGCAAGGCGCGGGCAACGTCAACGTCACCGAACAGGCCTTCGCGGGCAAGGTGGTGCTGATGTTCTTTGGCTACGCCAGCTGCCCGGACATCTGCCCCACTACCATGGCGCAGCTGGCCCAGGTGACCGAGGCGCTCGGGCCACAGGCCAGCCAGGTGCGCATCCTGTTCGTGAGTGTCGATCCGCACCGCGACACGCCCGACGTGCTGCAGCATTACGTCGACCAGTTCGACCCGCATGCCATCGGGCTGACGGGCAAAGAGTCCGCCATCGCGGCGCTTGCCAGGCGCTATCGTGTGGCCTACCAGATCGGCCGCCCGGCCAGCAACGACCCCAAGGCCTTCTACGAGGTGTCGCACAGCCGCGGCATCTACGCCTTCGACCAGCACGGCAAAGCCGTCTGGCTGGCCTCGGACAGCGAATCGCAAGAAGAATTGCTGGCGGCGCTGCGGCCGCTGCTCAAGCCCGCCGCACAGTAACCCCCCCGCCGCACGGCAAGCTGCCAGATCAATCCAGCTGGCGCGCGGCCTCGCGCAGTGCCGTACGGATACCTTCTTCGATCGTCGGGTGGTAGAACGGCAGGCGCAGCATCTGCGTCACCGTCAAGCCCATCTGCAAGGCCCAGGCCAGCAGGTGCGCCACGTGCTCGGCGTCCGGCCCCACCATCTCCGCGCCCACGAAGCGCTTGTCGGCGCGGCGCACGTAGACGTGCAGCAGCCCCTGGTTGCGCAGCATCACGCGCGAGCGCCCCTGGCGCGTCCAATCGACCGCCCCCAGCACCATGGCTTCAGGGTCGAATTGCGCATAGCCCCCACCGACCTGCATGATCTGCGGGTTGCTGAACACCACGGCAATGGGCGCGCGGCGCGGCAAGGCCTCGACGTCCGGCCAGGCGGCGGCGTTGTGGCCCGCCAGGCGGCCATCGTCCGAGGCCTCGTGCTGGATGGCATGACGCCCGGTGACGTCGCCCGCCAGGAAGACGGCATGCCCGTGCACCTGCAGGGTGGCGGGATCGACACGCGGCATGCCGCGCGCATCCAGCGGCATGCTGGTGCGCTCGAGGTGCAAATCGGCCAGCGCCGGGCTGCGGCCCGCCGTGAGCAGCACCTTGTCGAAGGATTCGGTGTGCGCCACCCCGTCTTCGGCCTGCCAGCTGACCACGGCCTGATTGCCGTCGCGGCGCACGGCGGTCACCTGCGCGTTTTGCACGAGCGCGAGCTCGGCCGCCAGCAAGCCCACGGCGCTCGCGCGCACGGCGGGGTCTTGCAGGTGGGCGAAGCTGCCCGAACGGTTGAGCACGCGCACGCGCACCCCCAGGCGCGCCAGGGCCAGCCCCAGCTCGACGCCGATGACCCCCGAGCCGACGATGAGGATGCTGCGTGGCAGGTCGTGCCAGTCGAAGACGTCGTCGTTGACGATGGCGAGATCACCCAGGGGGGCATAGATGTCGGGCACAATGGGCCGCGTACCGGTGGCCAGCACGATGCGGGAAGCGTGGATACGCTGGCCCTGGGCGGTTTGCAGCACGCCATCGCGCAGAAACTCGACGGAGGCGTCGAGGCGGTGCTCGGGCGGCATGGCCTGCACATCATCGACCACGAAGCCCACGAAGCGGTCGCGTTCGCGGCGCACCCGTTCCATGACGGCCACCCCATCCACGCGCGCGGTGCCTTCCAGGCGCACGCCGAAAGCCGGGGCGTGGCCGATGGCGGCAGCGGCCTCTGCTGCCGCAATGAGCAGCTTGGAGGGCATGCAGCCCACCCGGGCGCACATCGTGCCGTGCGGCCCGCCTTCGATGAGCAGGGGTTTCAGGCCCGCGTCGCGCACGGCGCGGTAGGCCGGCAGACCGGCCGAGCCGGCCCCCACGATGGCGACATCACAAGTGATAGGTTCCGACATGAACAACCTCCTTGGGCATGTGCCCGACAACGAGCATCTTCAACGACACGCCATCACCCCGTCCACATGGGAGCGGGGCTGGCCCGATGCCTGTGCTCAGGCGGGCTGCACGTCGTAGCCCGCCTCGCGGATGACGTCGGCCAATGCGGCCGGATCGGCGGCGGGCTCGACGGCAACGCGGTGGTTGGCCAGGTCGATATGCACCTGCGCGCCCGGCACGGCCTCTTGCACGGCCTGGGTGATGGTCTGCACGCAGTGCTGGCAGGTCATGTCGGAAACGATGAATTCGGCTTTCATGGAACACTCCGGGTAAAGGATGATGCATCTTAAACCCTGCCACGGGGGCAAGCTCAAGCGCCAGGCAGGTGTTGACATTACCATAAGGTCAAGGTTGATCATACAATCAAGCCAGTCTTCGGAGCTTTCTCATGAACCGCCTGACCACCGCCCCCGGGCTCGACCTTGACGTCGAGGGCATGACGTGCGCCTCATGCGTGCGGCGCGTCGAGACCGCACTAGGCAAAGTACCCGGCGTGGCCACCGCCAGCGTCAACCTCGCCACCCACCGCGCCCACGTCACGCTCGCCCCCGAAGGGGCCGATCCGCAGGCGCTCGTGGCCGCGGTAGTCAAGCGCGGCTACGCGGCGCGCATTCTCGATACGGCGCGGCCAGCCGCCGCCGAAGCGCCAGCGGCGGAAGACGCCCGGGCGGGAGCCCGCTTCGCCGTGGCGCTGCTGCTCACCTTGCCCGTCTTCGTGCTCGAAATGGGCGCCCACCTCGTCCCGGCGCTGCACCACCTGATCCAGAACAGCGTGCCGCCGCAGACGCTGGCCTGGCTCGAGTTCGCCCTCACCACGGCGGTGCTGGCCGGGCCGGGCCGCAGCTTCTTTACCCGCGGTCTCAAGGCCCTGATCCACGGCGGGCCCGACATGAACACGCTGGTGGCGCTGGGGGCGGGCAGCGCCTGGCTGTATTCCAGCGGCGTGACGCTCGCACCCGCCCTCTTCCCGTCCGCATCCAGGCACCTGTATTTCGAGGCCGCCGCCGTGGTTGCCACGCTCATCCTGCTCGGGCGCTGGCTCGAGGCCCGCGCCAAGGGCCGCGCGGGCGCGGCCATCCGGCGGCTGATGGGCCTGCAGCCGCGCACCGCCTGGGTACGGCGTGACGCGGACTGGCACGAACAGCCCATCGGCACCCTGCTCGCGGGCGATGAAATCCGTGTACGGCCTGGCGAAAAGGTGCCGGTGGACGGCCTGGTGACCGAGGGCGAATCCTGGGTGGACGAATCCATGATCACGGGCGAACCGATGCCCGCGGCGCGACGCGCGGGCGACCGTCTGATCGGCGGCACGCTCAACACGCAGGGCAGCCTGGTGTTCCGCGCCACCGAGGTGGGCAGCCAGACGGTGCTCGCGCGGATCATCCGTCTGGTGGAACAGGCCCAGGCCAGCAAGCTGCCGGTGCAGCAGCTGATCGACCGCGTCACCGCCTGGTTCGTGCCGGCGGTGATGGCGCTGGCGATCCTCGCGTTTGCCGCCTGGTGGCTGTTTGGCCCGGCCCCGGCGCTGACCCACGCGCTGCTGGCCGGCGTGGCGGTGCTCATCATCGCGTGTCCCTGCGCCATGGGCCTGGCCACGCCCATTTCCATCCTGGTGGCCACGGGCCGCGCCGCCAGCCTGGGCATCCTGTTTCGCCAGGGCGAAGCCCTGCAGCGGCTGCGCGACGCGCGGGTGGTCGCCTTCGACAAGACGGGCACGCTCACCGCAGGCCGCCCGGCGCTCACCGACATCGTGCCGCTGGATGATCGCGCGCCCGCCGCCTGGCTGGGCGTGCTGGCCGCCGTGCAAAGCGGCTCCGAACACCCCATTGCCCACGCCATCGGCGCCACGGCGCGCGCGCAGGCTGTCGACGTCCCTGCCGCCACCGAGTTTCAGGCCATCAGCGGGGCGGGCGTCCAGGCGCGCGTGCTCGGGCACCTGTACCGGATGGGCTCCGTGCGCCTGATGCAGGCGCACGGCATCCCGGTGGACGACGCGGCGCAACAGCAGCTGGACACCCTGGCATCCGCGGGCAAGACCCCCTTTCTCGTGGCCCGCGACCAGCAGCTGGGCGCCATCGTGGCGGTGGCTGACACGCTGCGGCCATCCGCCCGTCCGCTCATCGAACAACTGCACGCGCTGGGGCTCAAAACGGCGCTCATCACCGGCGACCACCCGGCGGCGGCCCGGGCCGTGGCGCAGACGCTGGGCATCGACATCGTCCACGCCGAAACCCTGCCCGAACACAAGGCCGATCACCTGCGTGCGCTGCAAGGCAGCGTGGGGCCGCTCGCCTTCGTGGGCGACGGCATCAACGACGCGCCGGCGCTCGCGACGGCGGACGTGGGCATCGCCATGGGCCACGGCACCGACATCGCCATCGAATCCGCCGACGTGGTGCTCATGAACGACGATCTGGAATCCGTGGCGCGCGCCATCGCGCTGTCGCACAAGACGCTGCGCAACATTGGCCAGAACCTGTTCTGGGCCTTCGCCTACAATGCGGCGCTCATCCCGGTGGCCGCCGGGGTGTTCTATCCCTGGCTGGGCTGGCAGCTCTCGCCCATGCTGGGGGCGGGCGCCATGGCGCTGTCCAGCGTCTTCGTGGTCACCAATGCCCTGCGCCTGAAAACCCAGGCCCTGGCCGTGCGACCAGACCCACGGCCATGAACGCGTGCTGCCGCGCCCGCAGGCCCAGGACCGCACGGGCAAGGACGCACGCAACAAGGGCATGAACGGAAAAGGGACATGACATGCATACCATCGGTGAGGCGGCGACGCTGACGGGCCTGACGCCCAAGATGATCCGCTACTACGAAAGCCAGGCGCTGTTCGCCCCGCATGGCCGCAGCGCCGCGGGCTACCGCCTGTACGACGAGGCCGACCTGCACGCACTGCGCTTCATTCGCAGCGCGCGCGACCTGGGGTTTTCGCTGGCGCAGGTGGCCGCGCTTACCGACCTGTGGCGCGACCGCCACCGCGCCAGCGCCGAGGTGAAGCGCCTGGCGCTGGATCACATCGAGGCGCTGGAACACAAAGCCGCCGTGCTGCACAGCATGGCGGCCACGCTGCGCGCGCTGGCCGAGCACTGCCACGGCGATGAACGCCCCGATTGCCCGATTCTCGAAGGCCTGGCGGCCAATGCGACTGCGCCGTCTCAGCCCGCCGACCACTCCCGCAGCAGCGTCCGGTAGTCGGGCCGCTGTTTGGGCTCGATCGCGTCGATGGGCGTGCCGATGGAGAGGTAGCCCATGAAATGCTCATCCAGGGCGTCAAAACCCAGCGCCGCGCCCAAGCCATCCAGATAGGTGCCCAGGCCGGTGCTCCAGAAGCCGTGATAACCCAGCGCGTGGGCGGCATTGAGCATGTTCATGACCGCCGCCGCCACGGACAGGCGGCTTTCCTCGACGCGAATGCGGCCCTGGGGATCGGGACGGCAGCCGAGCAGAATCACCAGCGGCACCCGGGCCAGCCAGCGGCGGGCGTTTTCGACCTTGCGTTCGAGCAGAGGCTTGCCTTCGGCCTCGGCGACGCGCACGGCGACATCGACGAGCGCCGGGACGTTGGCCCCGCGCACCAGGGCCAGGCGCCAGGGATGCACCGCGCCGTGATCGGGTGCGCACATCGCCGCCTGCAAGATGCAGTCGAGCTGCGCGTCGTCCGGGCCAGGGGCCTGCACGAACTTGACCGACTGGCGGCTGAGCAAAGTATCGAGAAATGAAGTATCAGTCATGCGAGGTATCCGAAACGGAGCGCCTGGCTTGCGCCAGGCGGCGTGTATCGACGGGCCGGGCTCAACGCCCGGAAGCCTGGATCATCAGCGCCTTCATGCGCCGGATGGCGGCTTCCCAGCCGTCGAACACGGCCTGGGCCACGATGGCGTGGCCGATGTTGAGCTCGGCGATGCCTGGCAAGGCCGCGACGGGCTGGACATTGTCGTAGTGCAGGCCATGCCCGGCATTCACGCGCAACCCCTCGCCCACGCCGACGGCGACGGCGGCACGCACGCGCTCGAGCTGTGCGGCACGGGCCGCGGCGTCCGGCGCATCGGCATAGGCGCCGGTGTGCAGCTCGATGACCTGGGCGCCCGTGCGCACGGCGGCGTCGATCTGCCCAGCGTCGGGGTCGATGAACAGCGACACGCGGATACCCGCATCGTGCAGGCGCGCCACGGCGGCGGCCACCTGCTCGTAGTGGCCCACGACGTCCAACCCACCTTCAGTGGTGAGTTCGCGGCGGTTTTCGGGCACCAGGCAGACATCCTGCGGGCGAATCTCGCAGGCGATGGCCAGCATCTCGGGCGTAATGGCGCATTCGAGGTTCATGCGCGTGCGCAGCGCCGGGCGGATGGCGCGCACGTCGGCATCCTGGATATGACGCCGGTCTTCGCGCAGATGCAAGGTGATGAGGTCGGCCCCCGCCTCTTCCGCCCGCAAGGCCGCCTGCAGCGGATCGGGATAGACCGTGAGCCGCTGCTGACGCAGCGTAGCCACGTGATCGATATTGACGCCGAGTTCCATCAGCCGTTCTCCTGGTTGGGCACGTCGGCGGCGGACCAGCCGCCACCCAGCGCCTTGTAAAGTTCGACCCGGTTGGCCAACGCCGCCGCCCCCAGGGTGATGAATTGCTGCTGCACGGCGTACAGGTTGACCTGCGCCGTCTGCACCTGCAGGAAGCTGTCAACACCGGTTTCGTAGCGGATTTCGGACAGCTTCAGGGCGCGCACGGCGGCCGCCTCGGCCAGGCGCAGGGCATCGAGCTGGCCGCCATAGGTGGCCTCGCCCGCCAGGCCATCGGCCACTTCGCGAAACGCCGTCTGGATGGCCTTTTCATAGCTGGCCACGGCGATTTTCTGGTTGGCCTTGGCGAGGTCGAGCCCGCCCTTGATGCCCCCCGAGAACAGCGGCATCTGCACCTGCGGCGCAAACTGCCAGTAGCGGTGATCGCCGCCGAACAGCGCCCCCAGCTCGGGGCTGGCAAAGCCCAGCAGCCCGGTGAGCGTGATGCGCGGGAAGAAGGCCGCGCGGGCGGCGCCGATCTGGGCGTCGGCAGCCTTGAGGTCGTGCTCGGCCCCGAGAATGTCGGGGCGACGTTCGAGCAGCTGCGAAGGCAGGCCCGCCGGAATCGCCTGCACCAGTTGATCGCGGCCAAAGGGCTGGGCCACGGGCAGATCACCCGGAATCGGCGTGCCGAGGATGAGTTGCAAGGCGTTGGTGGCCTGGCTGACGGTGCGCCCGGCGGCAACCCGGTCGGCGCGTACCGATTCGAGCTGCCCCTGCGCCTGGGCCAGGTCGAGGTCGGAGGCGATCCCTTCGTTGAAGCGCGCCTGCACCAGCTTGAGCGTGCCTTGGCGGGCCTGTTCGGTCTTTTCCATGAGCGTCCGCAGGGACTGGGCCGAGCGCAGGGTGAAATAGGCCTCGGCGGTCTGGGCGATCAGCCCCAGCTGCACCGTGCGGCGCGCCTGCTCGGTGGACAGATACTGTTGATAGGCGGCCTCGCTGAGGTTGCGCACCCGTCCGAAGAAGTCGAGTTCGAAGGACGTCATGCCCACGCCCGCGATGACGCTGCGGCTGACGGCGGGCGAATCGGGGCCGCCGCTGCGCATATTGGCGGGCAGGTGCGTGGCCTGCTCGGTGCCCTGGGCGCCGAAGGTGGGCAGGCGGTCGCTTTGGGCGATGCCGAACTGCGCCCGCGCGGCCTCGACCCGCTCGACGGCCACCCGCAGATCGCGGTTATTGCGCAGGGCAAGCTCGATGAGCGCTTGCAGCCGCGGCTCAAGGAAAACGTCGCGCCACGCGGGCAAGGCGGCGTCTTGCGCGTCCGCCGCGGCCTGCACGGGGAAACGGTCGGGCACCGGGGCCGTCGGCCGGTGATAGGTGGGGGCCAGCGAGCAGGCGCCCAGGGCCAGGCACAGCGTGCTCAGCGCCAGAAATCGGCCCTTGTGCAACAGGGTTTTCATGAGCGTTCTCCGGCCTGGGATTCATCGGCCGCCGGGATATGAGGCGCCTGGTGACCCAGCAGCTTGGGTTTGGTCTTGAACAGTTTCAGGATGACGACGAAGAAGGTGGGCACGAAGATGACGGCCAGCGGCGTGGCCGCCAGCATGCCGCCCATGACGCCCAGGCCCACGGCGTTCTGGCTGGCCGCGCCCGCCCCATTGGCAAGCACCAGCGGCACCACCCCCAGAATGAAGGCAAAAGACGTCATCAGGATGGGCCGGAAGCGCAGTCGCGCCGCTTCAATGGCGGCCTCGCGCAGGCCGGCGCCGCTGGCGTACAGATCTTTGGCGAACTCCACGATCAGGATGGCGTTTTTGGCGGCCAGGCCGATCACGGTCACCATGCCCACCTGGAAGTACACGTCGTTGGACTTGCCCATGAGGCTGCTGAGCAGCACCGCGCCCAGCATCCCCAGCGGCACGGCCAGCATGACGGACAGGGGGATCGCCCAGCTCTCATAGAGCGCGGCCAGCACCATGAACACCACCAGCACCGACAAGGCCATCAGGATGGTCGATTGATTGCCCGCCTGGATTTCCTGGTACGACAGGCCCGTCCATTCGTAGCCCAGCCCGCTGTTGGGCAGCTGGGCGACCAGGCGTTCCATCTCGGCCATGGCCTGGCCGGTGGAGTAGCCCGGTGCCGCCGAGCCGCCGATGCGCACGGACTCGTAGCCGTTGTAGCGCACCACCTGCACCGGGCCGCGCCCCCAGTCGAGAGAGACGAACGAGGACAGCGGCACCATATCGCCCTGGGCGTTGCGCGCATTGAGCTTGAGGATGTCATCCGGATTCATGCGCGCCGACTGATCGGCCTGCACCCAGACGTTCTGCACCCAGCCCTGGTTGGTGAACTTGCCCACATAGGCCGAACCGATGGCCGTCGAGATGAGGTTGGCGGCTTCGGAGAAATCCACCCCCTGGGCGGCGGCCTTGGCGCGGTCGATCTGGATGTGCAGCTGCGGCCCCGCGCCCAGGCCCGTGATGCGGGTCTGCGACAGGATGGGGCTTTGTGCCGCCAATTGCAGCAGCTGCTGCGCGGCGGCTTGCAGCGCGTCCTGCCCCACCCCGCCCCGGTCTTCCAGGCGCAGGTCGAAGCCCGAAGCATTGCCCAGCGACGAGATGGCCGGCGGCGTGATCGAGATCACCATCGAATCGGGCAGGCCGAAGAGCAGCTTGCCCATCGCGGTGCCCGAGATGGCCTGGGCCGAGTCGCCCGGCCCCTTGCGTTCGGAGAAGTCTTTGAGCGGAATGAAGGCGATGGCGGCGTTCAGCCCGTTGCCGTTGAAGCTGAAGCCCTGCACGGCAATGACGTTGGCCACCTGGGGCAGGCTCATGAAGTACTGCTCGACCTGCTTGATGATGTCCACCGTGCGGTTGGAACTGGCCCCGGACGGCAGCTCGATGTTGGCGATCACGTAGCCCTGGTCTTCGTCCGGCAGGAAGGACGTGGGCAGGCGCGCGTACATCCAGCCCAGCACGCCCACCAGCAGCAGGAACACGATCATCATGCGCAGCGAGCGCGACAGGCTGCGCCCGACCCAGCGGGTGTAGCCGTGGGTGCTGCGGTCGAAGAAGCGGTTGAACCAGCCGAAGAAGCCGCCCTTGGTCTCGTGGTGCCCCTTGGGAATGGGCTTGAGGATGGTGGCGCACAGCGCCGGCGTGAAGCTGAGCGCCAGAAAGGCCGAGAACAGGATGGACACGGCCATGGCCACGGAAAACTGGCGGTAGATGACGCCCACCGAGCCGGACATGAAGGCCAGCGGCAGGAACACCGTCGTCAGCACCAGCGTGATGCCGATGATGGCGCCGCTGATCTGCGGCATGGCCTTCTTGGTGGCTTCGCGCGGCGGCAGGCCTTCTTCGGCCATGATGCGTTCGACGTTCTCGACCACCACGATGGCGTCATCGACCAGGATGCCGATGGCCAGCACCATGGCGAACATGGTGAGCACGTTGATGGAAAAACCCAGGCCCAGCATCACGGCAAAGGCCCCGAGGATGGCTACCGGCACCACCAGCGCCGGAATCAGCGTGTAGCGGACGTTCTGCAGGAAGAGGAACATCACGACGAACACCAGCACCATGGCCTCGAACAGCGTGTGCACCACCTGTTCGATGGACAGATCGACATAGGGCGAAGTGTCGTACGGAATGGTGTAAGTGATGTCGTCGGGGAAGAACTTGGAGAGTTCCACCATCTTGGCCTTGGCCAGCTTTGCCGTCTCGAGGGCGTTGGCCGTGGGCGTGAGCGACAGCGCGAAGGCCGCCGTGGGTTTGCCGTTCAGGCGCGAACCGAATTGATAGTTGTCGGAACCCAGCTCGACGCGCGCCACATCGCGGATACGCACGGCGGAGCCGTCCGGATTGGCACGCAGCACGATGTCGCCGAATTCTTCGGGCGTCTTGAGCTGCCCGTTGACAATGAGCGGCGCCGTGGTGCGCTGCGCGTCGGGGTTGGGCGGCGAACCCAGCATGCCGCCGGAAATGACCAGGTTCTGCGCGGCGATGGCGTTGTTGACCTCGCTGGCGCTGAGCTTGTAGCTGACGAGTTTTTGCGGGTCGAGCCAGACGCGCATGGCGCGCGGGGCGGCAAAGAGCTGGAAATTGCCCACGCCCTTGACGCGCGACATGGGGTTTTGCACGTTGCGCGTGATGTAGTCGGCCAGCGAGGCCTGATCCATCGAGCCGTCCTTGGAGGACAGCGTGACCACCATCAGGAAGTTGGAGTTTTCCTGGCTCACCTTCAGGCCCTGCTGCACCACGGCGGTCGGCAGTTTCGCCGTGACGTTCGAGAGCCGGTTCTGCACGTCCACCTGCGCCATGTCGGGGTCGGTGCCCGGTGCGAAGGTGACGGTGATCGCGGCCTGGCCGTTGGAATCGCTCACCGATTCGTAATACAACAGGCCTTGCGCGCCATTGAGCTCGTTTTCGATGATGCTGGAGACGCTGGTGGCGACTTCAGAGGCGCTGGCCCCCGGATACGTGGCCCGGATGTTGACCGTGGGCGGCGCGACTTCCGGGTACTGGGAGATCGCCATATTGGGGATGGCCATGATCCCGGCCAGGGCGATCGCCAAGGCGAGCACCCAGGCAAAAATGGGTCGTTCGATGAAAAACTGTGGCATGAGAGTCCGCCTGAAAACCAGTGGGATGTCGGAGGCAGCGGCGCTTAGTCGGCCTTCGCCGGGGAAGCCGGACTGGCATCAGGCTTCTGCTGGGGCGCGGCACCGCCCGCGGCGGGGCTGGCCGGCTCGCCCGCTTTCCAGGGCATGGGCTGCACCGGGGCGCCCGGGCGAATCTTCTGGAAGCCCTCGACCACGAGCTGATCGCCCGCCTGCACCCCTTCGTAGACGATGTAGCCCGTGCCCGACTGCGGCCCCAGCTGCACCGGGGTGTACACGGCCTTGCCGTCCTTGACCAGCACGATGGTGTTTTTGCCATCCGCCGCGCGCTGCACGGCCTGGGCCGGGATGATGAGCGCCTTGGGATCTACCCCCTGGGTGAGCCGCACACGCACGTACAGGCCCGGCAGCAGGATTTGCTCGGGGTTGGGAAAGAGCGCCCGCAGATTGACCTGCCCGGTGCCTGGATCGACGGCAATGCCGGAAAAGAGCAGCTTGCCCGCGTGGCGGTAGGTGCTGCCGTTTTCGAGCAGAATGTCGGCTCGCGTATTGCCCTGCGCATCGGGCTTGACCACGCCTTCGGCCACCTGCTGGCGCAAGGCGGCGATCTGCGCCACCGGCTGGGTGACATCGACGTAGACCTCATTGAAGCGATGCACGGTGGCCAGCAGCGTGGCCGAGGTGGCGCTGACCAGCGCGCCCACCGTGACGTCCGACTTGCCGATCTGGCCATCGATGGGCGAGGTGACCTTGGTGTAGCCCAGGTTGATGTTGGCTGCTTCGAGGGCGGCCTTGGCGGCGGCCACGGCGGCGTCCGCCTGGCGGGACTGCGCCACGGCGTTGTCGTAATCTTGCTGGCTGATGGCGTGCTGCTTGATGAGCGCGCCATAGCGCCGCGCCTGCAGGCTGGCCGTCAGCGCCGCCGCCTGGGTGCTTTTCAGCTGCGCCGCGGCCTGGTCGCGCGCCGCCTGGTAGGGAGCCGGGTCGATGGTGAACAGCAGCTGACCCGCTTTCACGCGGCCGCCCTGCTCGAATTCGATACCCTGCACGATGCCGTTGACGCGCGCGCGGATTTCCGCATCTTCGATGGCCGCCACGCGCCCGGGCAGTTCGGTGTTGACGACCGCCGACTGCGGCTGAATCTGCACCACGCTCACAGGAACCTTCATGCCCTGCATGCCTTGTTCGGCCTTCTGGCCGCAGGCCGCCAGAGACAAGAGCAGCACCAGCGCCATCGGCTTCAGCACCCGATGCGCGGGTCGTTGCAAAAAGGCCATGTGAACACTCCCGATTGGATAAATTTTGAAAAGTATAAGGGGAAACCTGAATGATCCGTTGAAAACCAGGTTTCCGACGAACCAGGGCAAAACTGCGTTCACCCCGCCTTGTCGGACGCGGACGGACACGTGCTGCCGCCGCCATTTTCAGGGGTGAAACGATCGACCAGAATGCGGATGCGTTGCGTGATCTCGTCGAGCTGCGGACGGTCGGCGAACAGGCCTTCCAGGGCGAGCAAGAAGACCTGGGCCACGTCCGGCGCTTCGAGCACCTGCACGATACAGGCCAGCACGCCCTCGCGGTGGTTCCAGGCCACTTTCGGGCGCAGCCGCTCGTAGACGTCGTGGAATTCGTTGGCCATGGGCGCCTGGGCCATTTCCGACCAGCAGTCGAGCACCAACCGCTGGCAGACCCGCCACAGGCGCTCGCGCTGCGAGCCCGGTTCAGCGCCCGCCCGCATCGCGGGTTGCACGCGCGCGGACACCCACGCATCGAACACCTGAATGAAAATGTCTTCTTTGTCTTTGAAGTTGCGATACAGCAGCGTACGCGAAATGACTGCACGCCGGGCGATGTCTTCGAGCGTGGTGCGGGCATAGCCAAAATTGAGAAAGCACCAGCGGGCCGCATCCAGGATACGGATGCGGCGCTCGGCCAGTGCTTCGGGGCTCAATTTCTGTGACATCGCGAGATTTTGACAAAACTCGCGTTTTTTGTCAATTTGACAATAAGCCGGAGGGGATCAGCTCAGCAGCAAGGAATCGTCCGCCAGTTCTTCGCCCCGCACGCGCTCGAACATGGCCAGCAGGTCGGGCACCTCCAGCCCCTTGCGCTTGTCGCCCTGCACGTCCAGCACGACCCGCCCCTGGTGCAGCATGACGGTGCGGTCGCCCACGTCCAGGGCCTGGCGCATGCTGTGCGTCACCATCATGGTGGTGAGCCCGTATTCGGCCACGATCTTGGCGGTAAGTTCGAGCACGAACTGCGCGGTGCGTGGGTCGAGCGCCGCCGTATGTTCGTCGAGCAGCAGAATGCGCGAAGGTCGCAAGGCGGCCATCAGCAGGCTGACGGCCTGGCGCTGGCCGCCCGAGAGCAGGCCAATGCGGTCAGTGAGGCGGTTTTCCAGCCCCAGGCCCAGCACTGCCAGGCGCTCGCGAAAGAGGTCGCGCATTTCCTCGCGCACGGCGCGGCGCAGGCTGCGAAACTGCCCTCGCCCCAGCGCGAGCGACATATTTTCTTCGATGGTGAGGTTTTCGCAAGTGCCCGCCATAGGGTCTTGAAACACGCGCGCCACCTTGGGCGCGCGATCCCAGACGGGCTGGCGCGTCACGTCCTCGTTGTCGATGAGGATACGGCCGCTATCGACCGTCTGCTCGCCCGAAATGGCATTGAGAAACGTGGATTTGCCCGCCCCGTTGGAGCCGATGACCGTGACGAACTGGCCCGCCGGGATGTCGAGCGACATGCCGCGCAGGGCCTGCGTCTCGATGGGCGTGCCAGGATTGAATGTCAGTTGCAGATTTTGTGCGCTGAGCATGATCAGGCCCTCTTCTTATGCAAACGCTGCTTGACCAGCGGAATCACCAGCGCCACCGTCACCAGTACGGCGGTCACCAGGTTGAGGTCCTGCGCCTTCAGGCCGATGAAGTCGGCATTGAGGGCCAGCGCCACGAAGAAACGGTACAGCACGGCGCCGATGACGACGGCCAGGGTGGCGATCACGAGACGCCGCGTCGGCATGATGGATTCGCCGATGATGACCGCCGCCAGCCCGATGACGATGGTGCCGATGCCCATGGAGATGTCGGCGCCGCCCTGGGACTGGGCGAACAGCGCCCCGGCCAGGCCGCACAGGGCGTTGGAGATGGCCATGCCCAGCAGTACCATGCGCCCGGTGTGGATGCCCTGGGCGCGCGCCATGCGCGGATTGGAGCCCGTGGAGCGCATGGCCAGGCCCACCTGGGTGGCGAAAAACCAGTCGAGCAGCAGCTTGACGACCACCACCAGGGCCAGCAGGATGAGCGGCCGGGCGATGTAGTCTTCCATGCCGCTCGGCTGCAGCACCGTAAAGACGGTGGGATCGGTGATGAGCGGCACGTTGGGCGCGTCCATCACGCGCAGGTTGATGGAATACAGCGCGATCATCATCAGGATGCTGGCGAGCAGATCCATGATCTTGAGGCTGACGTTCAGCCAGCCGGTGATCATCCCGGCAAAGCCGGCGGCCAGCGTGGCGATGAAGGTGGCGAGGAAAGGGTCCATGCCGTGGTGGATGAGGATGGCCGCGGTGGCCCCACCCAGCGGAAAGCTGCCATCCACGGTGAGGTCGGGAAAGTTGAGGACACGAAAGGAGATGAGCACGCCCAGGGCGACCAGGCCGAAAATCAGCCCGATCTCGAAGGCCCCCCACATGGAGTAAATAGACATGGAATTCTCTAGAAACGGGATGCCGCGCACCGCGCGCATGACGCGGGCCGACACCAGTGCCGGCCGGGCCGATCGGGCCCCGCGCCGGAAAAAACGTAGGCCGCACAGGCGGCCTGGGAACGAAACGAGACTGTCATCCGCTGCTGCGCGGCCTGCCCGGCGGGCCCGAAGGCGCCGGGCGCAGCCTGCTTACTGGATGACCTGAGCCGCCGACTTCACCACGGCGTCGGACAGGGTGACGCCCTGTTTCTTGGCCGCCGACAGATTGACGTACAGTTCTTGCTTGGCGCTGGTTTCAGAGGCGATGGCGCCGGGTTTTTCGCCCTTCAGGATGCGCACCACCAGGCCGCCAGTCTGGACGCCCAGGTCGTGATAGTTGACGCCCAGGGCGGCAACGGCCCCCCGCTTGACGCTGTCGGTATCCGACGCAATGAGCGGAATCTTGGCCGAATCGCCCACCTTGACCAGCGATTCGTAGGCCGACACGACGTTGTTGTCGGTGTTGGTGTAGATGACATCGACCTTGCCCACCAGGCTGCGGGCCGCCGCGCCCACATCGACCGTGCGCGCCGCCGTGGCTTCGATCAGGCTGAGGCCGGCCTTGGGCAGCAGTTCTCGCATCTGCTTGACGACCACCACCGAATTGGCTTCGCCGGGGTTGTAGACCATGCCCACTTTCTTGGCGTTGGGCACGATCTTCTTGATGAGGTCGATCTGCTTGTCGAGCGCCAGCGCGTCCGACACCCCGGTGACGTTGGTGCCCGACGGCCCCCAGCCGGGTACAAGCTGCGCCGCGACCGGATCGGTGACGGCGGAATACACCACGGGGATGGTCTTGGTGGCAGCTACCACGGCCTGCGCCGACGGCGTGGCGATGGCCACGATGACGTCAGGCTTGTCGCCCACATATTTGCGCGCGATCTGTGCGGCGATGGCGGTATTGCCCTGTGCCGTCTGGAACTGCCACTTGAGCCCCTTGGCCTCGGTATAGCCCGCCTGGGTCAGCGCCTCGCGCACGCCGTCCTTGACGGCATCCAGCGCCGGGTGCTCGACGATGGAGGTGACCGCCACCGACTGAGCCTGTGCCTGGGGCGCCGCGAGCGCCCCCATGAGCGCGGCGGCGCCAGCCAGGTGACGAACGAGGGGATGCAGTTTCATGTATGGCTCCTGTGGTGACCTTGCCTGAAGAGACCGGATTCGGCAATCAGGCGCTCAGTCTAGCGGGAAAAATCTTGATTATCTGCAGGGGATTTCCCTGTTTCGGCAATGATTTTAACCTGTGGCGTTATTTTTCTTACCTGAAGGGCGATAAATCGCGACACCTTTGAATTTGAAGAAATAAAATTGCTTTCACATGGGGTGCTACGAATCGATCGGGCCGTAAACAGCCGTATTGGCGCCATTCGTGATGTCATTCGTGGCGTCATCCGTGGCACCACCTGTGACGCCATCCACGACGCTATCCGTGGCATCACCACGGCCGCGGCGGCCGCTATGTGCAGTCGCTGGCGCGCACGGCGGCAACAAAGGCGGCGATGCGATCGGCGTCCTTGATGCCCGGAGCCGATTCAACCCCGCTGCTGACGTCCACCGCAAAGGGCCGCACGGCGGCGATCCCCTGCCCCACCGTCTCGGCGGTCAGGCCGCCCGAAAGCACCACGGGACGCGCCTGCGCATCACCCCGCACGGCGGCCAGCAGGGCGGCATCGAAAGACAGGCCGCTGCCGCCATAACCCGCGCTGTAGCTGTCGAACAGCCAGCCGCCGGCAGCGTCATACAGCCGACACTGCGCCAGCAAGTTTGCCGCCGAGTCCAGGCCCGGCGCCCCCACCCGGAAGGCCTTCAGGTATGGCACGCCGAACTGGGCGCAAAACCGTGGCGGCTCTTCGCCATGAAACTGCAGCAGGTCGGGGCGTACGCGCGCGAGCACCTGCTCGACCTCGGCGACTGAAGGGTTGACGAACAGGGCTACCGTGGAGACGAAGGCGGGCACCTGGCGGCGCAGCGCCGCGGCATGATCCAGACTCAGCGCGCGGCGGCTGGGCGGATAGAACACCAGCCCCAGGGCATCGACCCCGAGGTCGACCGCCGCCGCCACGTCGCCGGGGCGCGTCAGGCCGCAGACCTTGATGCGCGTGCGTCCGGGCGTCTTCATTGGAAGGCCCCCGCGGCGTCGCCCGAGCCATAGGCATCCGAACCGTAGGCGCTGTCTTGCCCGAAGGTGACGGAATCCGGATTGACGACCGGCGCATTGCCCTTGTAGTGCGTGACCATGCCGGGAAAGCTCAGTACTGCGGCCACCATGAGAACCTGAATGATGATGAAGGGGATGGAGCCCCAGTAGATTTGCGCCGTGGTCACCTTGGCGATCAGCTTGCCGGTGACGCGGTCGCGGTAGTCTTCTTTGGGCGCCACCGAACGCAGGTAGAACAGCGCGAAGCCAAAGGGCGGATGCACGAAAGACGTCTGCATGTTGACGGCCAGCAGGACGCCAAACCAGATGAGATCGATGCCCATTTTGTCGGCCACCGGCCCGAGCAGCGGCACGATGATGAAGGCCAGCTCGAAGAAGTCGAGGAAAAACGCCAGGAAGAAGGTCATGACGCTGACTACCACCAGAAAACCCAGTTCGCCCCCGGGCACGTGCAGCAGCAGCTGCTCGACCCAAAGATCGCCGTTGATGCCGCGGAAGCTGAGGCTGAAGATGGTGGAGCCCACCAGGATGAAGACGACGAAGCAGGACAGGCGCGCCGTGCTTTCCATGGCCTGCTGCAGCTGGCGCATCGAGAAGCGTCTGCGCGACACGGCCATGATGAGCGCCCCCACCGCCCCCATGGCGCCGCCTTCGGTGGGCGTGGCCACGCCGATGAAGATCGTGCCCAGCACCAGGAAGATGAGCGCCAGGGGCGGGATCATGACGAACACCACGCGCTCGGCCAAAGGCGAGAGCCAGCCCAGGCGCAGGATGCGGTTGCCCAGCGCCATCAGCAGCGCCACGCTGCCCCAGATGAGCAGCACGATGACGAGGCGCTCGTCCAGCGGGATGTCGGTGTGCGCGCGGAAGTAGTAGTCGGAACCGTAGCGCGCCACGGCGGCGGCGATGAGTGTGAGCACGAGCAGCGAACGCAGGCCGCGGCGCCCCTTGGCATCGACCTCGCCGCGCGCCTCGGGCGGCAGGGCCGGCACCTGGGCGGGCTTGAAGAAGGCCACCAGAAACACGTAGCCCATGTAGGCGCCCGCCAGCAGCAGGCCCGGCAGCATGGCGCCACGGTACATGTCGCCGATCGAGCGCCCCAGCTGATCGGCCAGGATGATGAGCACCAGCGACGGTGGGATGATCTGCGACAGCGTACCCGAGGCAGCGATGACGCCCGAGGCCAGGCGCCGGTCATAGCCGTAGCGCAGCATGATGGGCAGGGAAATGAGCCCCATCGAGATCACCGAGGCCGACACCACCCCCGTGGTGGCGGCCAGCAGGGCGCCGACGAAGACGACGGCAATGGCCAGGCCGCCGCGCAGCGGGCCGAACAGCCGCCCGATGGTGTCGAGCAGGTCTTCGGCCATGCCCGAGCGTTCGAGTATGAGCCCCATGAAGGTGAAAAACGGCACGGCCAGCAGGGTGTCGTTGCCCACGATGCCGAAGATGCGCTGCGGCAGCGCCTGAAAGAGCAGCGGGCTCATCAGGTTGAGGTCGATGGCGACCAGGCCATAGAGCACGCCCGTGGCGGCCAGCGAAAACGCCACTGGAAAGCCCAGCAGCAGAAAGACGATCAGGTTGAAGAACATGATCGGCGCGAGGTTCGAGACGAGAAATTCCATGTTCAGCGCCCCGCGACCGTGTCTGTGCCCTGCCCGGCCTGCTGCTGGGCAAGGATGTCTTCCACCAGTTTTTCTTCGTCGCTCTTGCCGCTGGATACGCGCATGGGATTGCCGCACTGCCCGCGCAAAAAGCCGATGCACTTGAGCAGATGCGACAGCCCGGCCAGGATGAGCAGCGCAAAGCCCGCGGGTATCAGCAACTTGGCCGGCCAGCGGATGAGGCCTTCGGTGTTGGAGGACAGCTCGTGGGTGAGATAGGATTCCCAGAAAAACGGGATGGACAGCCACAGCACCAGACAGGCCGCGGGCAGCAGAAAGAAGATCACGCCGAAGATTTCAATGTACACCTGCGCGCGCTCGGACAGCTTCTGCGACAGCACGTCTACCCGGACGTGTTCGTTGCGCAGGAAGGTGTAGCCCGCCGCCAGCAGAAAGATGGCGCCAAACAAGTACCACTGCAGTTCGAGCCAGGCGTTCGAACTGAGGTTGAAGACCTTGCGCATCACCGCGTTGCCGGCGCTGATGAGCGCCACGATCAGCACCAGCCAGGTCACGGCGCGACCCACCAGCGTATTCAGGGCATCGATATACCCGGAAATCTTCAAGAGAGTTTTCATTGCTCGTCCAGAGAAGAAAAGCCACGGGACACGAGCTTGCCCCGACCTGTCACAAATTTTCCAATTCTATCCGATGGCGCGCGGGCGTCACCATGGGAATACTACGCAGACGCAGCCAGCAGGCCGCCCAGGTGATGGCGCAAGGCGTCCTGGGGGGAACGCAGCGGCAGGTCTGGCGCCCGCGGATAGGCCACGTGCGCCAGATACAGGCCGTCGGACATGAACGTGGGGGCCGACAGGCGGCGGTCGCGCCGGGCGAGCAGCTCGGCGGCCCAGTCAGGCGGGCGGCGGCCACGCCCCACCATGAGCAGCATGCCCATGAGGTTGCGCACCATGTGGTGCAAGAAGGCGTTGGCGCGCAGTTCGAAGACCAGAAAATCGCCCGCGCGCGTGATATCCAGCGCCTGCAAGGTACGCACCGGGCTGGCGGCCTGGCATTCGGACGAGCGAAAGGCGCTGAAGTCGTGCTCGCCCAGCAGGTGGCGGGCGGCGGCGCGCATGGCCTCGTCATCCAGCGAATCATGCACCCAGCCCACCTTGCCAGTGAGAATGGGCGAGCGCACGGGGGCGCTGCGCAGCACATAGAAGTACGTGCGCGCGCGGGCATCGAAGCGGGCATGAAAATCAGCGGCCACGGGCCGCGCCCACTGCACCGCCAGGCTGGCGGGCAGCAGGGCATTGAGGCCCCGCACCCAGGATTCATCCCGGCGGACGGCATCGGTATCGATGTGCACCACCTGCTGCAAGGCATGCACCCCGGTGTCGGTGCGCCCAGCACAGATGGTGGGCACGCCGGGGCTGGCCAGAAACCGCCGCAGCGCCGCTTCCAGCACGTCCTGCAACGTGCCCCCGCCAGGCTGCGTCTGCCAGCCGTGCCAGGGCGCGCCGTCGTAGCTCAGGCCCAGTGCGATGCGTGCCACGATCGGCCCTCAGTGTCGAGCGAACGCGCCAAACCGGGGCTACGCCTTGGGTGCGGACGGTGCATCCGGCTGGGCCAGGTCGAGATCGACGTCCTTGAGCTTTTCCCGCACCATGGCCTCGGTGACGCGCGGCGTGTCCTCGGCATCATCGCGCGCCCCATTGGCGCGACGCAGCAGCCAGGCGATGATGAAGACGATCACGGCCAGCAGCGTGGTCATTACCCCGAGCAGGTGATCCTGGAGCCAGGTGGCCCGGTGCTGGGCGCGCTGGGAGGCCTGCAGTTCGGCGGCATCGGCCTGGGCCGGTGCCGCGGGTGCCAGTGTGGTGCCCAGGTCGGTGCCCGCCTTGGCGGTAGCGGACGCACCCGGCCGGGCCGAAGCGCCGACCTGGCCTGCCGCGGAATCGCTGCCCGGCGCAGCGTCGGCGGCGTCTGGCTGCTGCGCATCCAGGGCTTCGGCGGCGGTCTGGGCATTGGCCTGCGCCGCTGCCTCGTGGCTGGCTTCGCTGATGGCGTTGGCGATCTTGCCGATCGACTGGCCAATGGCCTGGGCGCCATCAACCGCGGCATGACCCGCCACGCGGCCTTGCGCCTGCAAGGCCTTGTTGAGGTTCTGGACGTTGTCCTGCAGCTGCCCCACGCGCGCTTCGGCGTCTTTCAGCGCGCGCCCGCGGGCGGTGCGCTGGTCGGCCGACTCAGCCGCGCCCCCCTGGCTCAGGCGCAGCTGGTCTTTGGCGGTGGCGGCGCCTGCCGGATGATCCGCCCCGCGCGCATGCGACACGGCCCCCCGGGTGCCCGAAGTCAGTGGCGCGGCACCCGCGCCCACCCGGCCGCTGAGACGGTCGAAGGCTGCCGTCTGCTGCACGAACTGGCGCCGGGCCTCGGCATCGGAGATCGACAGCATGTCGTCGATACCGGGCACGGCCAGCGCCGCGCCCGCGCGCACCAGATTGATGTTGTGCCGGATGAAGGCCTGCGGATTGGCCCGCTGCAAGGCCATCATCAACTGATAGAGGGACACGCCATCGACGGCGTGACGGCGAGCGATGGCAAACAGGGTGTCGCCCGGCCTGACCCGGATGGCGCCTGCCGGAATACGGCGGCTGGTGGGTGCGGCGGGCGCGCCCACGGCGCTGGCCGGGCTGCTGGCGGGCGCCGTCTGTGACTGGGCGACAGGAGCCTGGGCCCGCACCGGCCCCGGCGCCACGATGGACACCTGATAGCGCTGAGCGCCAGTGGCCGTCTGGACGTCGAGCAGCAGATCAGCCAGCGCCCCGGAGAAGGCCTGGCTGGAATGGATGCGCAAGACCCGGCGCGTGCTGCCCCGGGCCTCTGGCGCCACGCTGACACTGAGGCTGTCGAGCGGCACGGGCGGCGTCAGCCCGGCGCTGGCCCAGTCGGCGGCAGCGGCGGGCCGGGCCGACAGCGCCTGCAGGTCGGCGGCCGTCAGGTGCGTGACCGGCACCAGCACGAGCAGCGGCTGGCCGACTTCTGACACCAGGCGCGCGTGGCCGAAGCTGGCGGCCTGCGCCGCGCCGCCCGTGGCCAGCGCCAGCACGGCCAGCAGCCGGGCCATCTGGCGGGTGCCGGCACCCATCAAAGTTCACCCAGCGCAATGCGCAGCATACGGCGCAGCGGTTCGGCGGCCCCCCACAGCAGCTGGTCACCCACGGTGAAGGCACTGAGGTATTCGGGGCCCATGGACATCTTGCGCAAGCGCCCCACGGGAATGTCGAGCGTGCCCGTGACGGCCACGGGCGTGAGCGCCTGGACGGAGGATTCTTTGTCGTTGGGCACGAGCTTGGCCCAGGGCGTGCCCGTGCGCACCGCGTCGTTGATCTCGTCGAGCGGGACGTCGCGGCGCAGCTTGATGGTGAGCGCCTGGCTATGGCAGCGCATGGCGCCGATGCGCACGCACAGGCCATCGACCGGCACCGGCGTAGCGCCGAAACCCGGCCCGCGGCCCAGGATTTTATTGGTTTCGGCCCCACCCTTCCATTCTTCGCGCGACATGCCGTCGCCGAGATCTTTGTCGATCCAGGGGATGAGGCTGCCGCCCAGGGGCACGCCGAAATTTTCTTGCGGCAGGCTGGGGTCTTGCTGCGCCTTGAGCACCCCGCGATCGATGTCAAGGATGGCCGAGGCCGGGTCGGCCAGCTGTGCGCCCACGGCCTGGTTGAGCAGGCCGAACTGGGTGAGGAGTTCGCGCATGTGGCGCGCCCCGCCGCCGGAAGCGGCCTGGTAGGTCATGGAGGTCATCCATTCGACCATGTCGGCCTTGAACAGGCCGGCCAGCCCCATCAGCATGCAGCTGACCGTGCAGTTGCCGCCGATGTAGTTGCGCACCCCGCGCTGCAGGGCGGCATCGATGACGGGCCGGTTGACCGGGTCGAGCACGATGATGGCGTCGTCTTTCATGCGCAGCGTGCTGGCGGCGTCGATCCACAGGCCGTCCCAGCCCGTTGCGCGCAGCTTGGGGTAGACGGCGCTGGTGTAGTCGCCCCCTTGCGCCGTGACGATGATGGGCAGCTTGCGCAAGGCCTCGATGTCGTAGGCATCTTGCAAGGGGCCCGCACCCGATGCCCACGCCGGGGCCGCCCCGCCCGCATTGCTGGTGGAAAAGAACACCGGCTCGAAAAACGCGAAATCGTTTTCATCCCGCATGCGCTGCATGAGCACCGAGCCCACCATGCCGCGCCACCCGACCAAACCTACTGCCTGCGCCATAAAACCCTGCCTGAACAAAAAATTGAGAATCCCGAATTGTTTATTCTAATGCCTTCAGTACGGCATCGCCCATCTCCGTGGTCGAAACGCGCGTCGTACCGTCTTCGTAAATGTCCGCCGTGCGCAAGCCTTGCGCCAGCACCGCCTGCACGGCGGCCTCGATGCGATCGGCGGCGGCCCCCGCATCCAGCGAATAGCGCAGCAGCATGGCCGCCGACAAAATGGTGGCCAGCGGGTTGGCGACGTTCTGCCCGGCGATGTCGGGCGCCGAACCATGACTGGGCTCGTACAGGCCCTGGCGGCTGGCATTGAGCGAGGCCGATGGCAGCATGCCGATGGAACCCGTGAGCATGGCGGCCTCGTCGGACAGAATGTCGCCAAAAAGGTTGCCGGTGACGACCACGTCGAAGGCCTTGGGCGCGCGCACCAGCTGCATGGCGGCGTTATCGACGTACATGTGCGAGAGTTCGACCTGGGGGTATTCGCGCGCCACGTCGATCATGATGTCGCGCCAGAACTGCGAGGTCTCGAGCACGTTGGCCTTGTCCACGCTGCACAGCTTGCCCTGACGCTTGGCGGCGGCCTGGAAGGCCACGTGGGCGATGCGCCGCACTTCGGTTTCGGCGTAGTGCATGGTGTCGAAACCCTGGCGCTCGCCGGCGAACGGGCCTTCGGACAGCGTGCGCACCCCGCGCGGCTGGCCGAAGTAAATGTCGCCCGTCAGCTCGCGCACGATGAGGATGTCGAGCCCGGCAACGACTTCAGGCTTGAGCGACGAGGCGTTGGCCAGCTCGGGATAAAGAATGGCCGGGCGCAGGTTGGCGAACAGGCCCAGCGCCTTGCGCAGCCCCAGCACCGCCTGCTCGGGGCGCAGGGCGCGCTCGAGGTGGTCGTATTTCCAGTCGCCCACCGCGCCAAACAGGATGGCGTCGGACTGCAAGGCCAGGTCAAGCGTGCTTTGCGGCAGCGGGTGACCCTGCGCGGCATAGGCGGCCCCACCTACGGGAGCCTCGGCAAAGTCGAGATCGAGGTCAAGCGCGCGCAACACGCGCACGGCCTGTTCGACGATTTCCGGGCCGATACCGTCACCGGGCAGTACTGCAATTTTTGAGGTCATGCGAAATCCAGCAAATTCAAACTAAAACGGCAAGACAGGCCCATCCGGAGATGGGCCACCGAGGATGGGCCGCCGCAGCGCCCGCCCGCGGGCCGAACCGAAACGGCCTGACCGTGGGCTGCGCGCCGACCGCGCTTAGCGGGTGCCCGGTGCCACCTTGACCAGCCAGGGGTGCTGCGCCAGGCGCCTGGCCTCGAAGGCGCGGATTTCGTCGGCGTGCAGCAGGGTCTGGCCGATTTCATCCAACCCCTTGAGCAGGGATTCTTTGCGGTAGGCATCGACCTCGAACGACCAATGCGTGCCATCCGGGGCCGACACTTGCTGCTGCGCCAGATCGACGGTGAGCTGATAGCCTGGCGTTGCGGCAACCGCCTGGAACAGGCCATCGACCACCGCCTCGGGCAGGATGATGGGCAGCAGGCCGTTCTTGAAGCTGTTGTTGAAGAAGATGTCGGCATAGGACGGCGCAATGAGCGCGCGAAAGCCGTACTGCTGCAAGGCCCAGGGCGCGTGCTCGCGGCTGGAGCCGCAGCCGAAATTCTTGCGGCACAGCAACACGGAAGCCCCCTGGTAGCGCGGCTGATTGAGCACAAAATCAGGGTTCAGGGGCCGCTGGCTGTTGTCCATGCCCGGTTCGCCATGGTCGAGGTAGCGCAGCTCGTCGAACAGGTTGGGGCCAAAGCCCGTACGCTTGATCGACTTGAGAAACTGCTTGGGAATGATGAGGTCTGTATCGACGTTGTCGCGATCCAGGGGGGCCACCAGGCCCTGATGCGTGGTAAAGGCTTGCATGATGAAATCCTATTGGAAAGTGCGCACGTCCACAAAGTGGCCCGCAATGGCCGCGGCGGCCGCCATGGCGGGGCTGACCAGGTGGGTACGCCCGCCCTGCCCCTGACGCCCTTCGAAGTTGCGGTTCGAGGTGGACGCGCAGCGTTCGCCCGGGTCGAGGCGGTCGGCGTTCATCGCCAGGCACATCGAGCAGCCCGGTTCGCGCCACTCGAAGCCGGCGTCCAGAAACACGCGGTCGAGCCCCTCGCGTTCGGCCTGGGCTTTCACCAGGCCCGAGCCGGGCACCACCATGGCAAGCTTCACGTTGGCGGCCACGGTGTGGCCCTTGGCCACGGCGGCGGCGGCGCGCAGGTCTTCGATGCGCGCATTGGTGCACGAGCCGATGAAGACCTTGTCGATGGCAATGTCGGTCATGGCCGTGCCCGGCTGCAAATCCATATAGTGCAAGGCGCGTTCCATGCCCTTGCGGCGCACGGCATCGGCCTCGGCGGCGGGGTCGGGCACCTGGCCGCCGACGTTGGTGACCATCTCGGGCGACGTGCCCCAGCTCACCTGCGGCTGAATCCGCGCCGCGTCGATTTCGACGACACGGTCGAAGACCGCGCCCGCGTCGGAATGCAGGGTCTGCCAATCGCTGACCGCCTGATCCCAGGCCTCGCCTTCGGGCGCGTAGGGCCGCCCCTTGAAGTAGTCGATGGTGGTCTGATCGACGGCAATCATGCCCGAACGCGCACCGGCCTCGATGGCCATATTGCAGATGGTCATACGGCCTTCCATGGAGAGGGCCTGGACGGCGCTGCCGCCGAACTCGATGGCGTAGCCCGTGCCGCCCGCCGTGCCGATCTGGCCGATGACGTACAAAATGAGGTCTTTGGCCGTACAGCCGAAGGGCAGCTGGCCATTGACCCGCACCAGCATGTTGCGGCTTTTTTTCATCAGCAGCGTCTGTGTGGCGAGCACGTGTTCGACCTCGGAGGTGCCGATGCCGAAGGCCAAGGCGCCCATGGCCCCGTGCGTGCTGGTGTGGGAATCGCCACAGACGACCGTCATGCCCGGCAGCGTGGCACCCTGTTCGGGGCCAATGATGTGCACGATGCCCTGGCGGCGGTCGTTCATGCGGAATTCGGTGATACCCCAGGTTTCGCAGTTTTTGTCGAGCGTATCGACCTGCAGGCGGGAAATGGGGTCTTTGATGCCCTGGGAGCGGTCGGTGGTGGGCACGTTGTGGTCAGCCACGGCCAGGTTGGCGGCGATGCGCCAGGGCTTGCGGCCCGCCAGCGCCAGGCCCTCGAACGCCTGCGGGCTGGTGACTTCGTGCACCAGGTGGCGGTCGATATACAGCAGACAGGTGCCGTCGGGGCCCTGGTGCACCACATGGGCATCCCAGAGTTTGTCGTACAGGGTTTGAGGCATGGTCGTGGTCTCGGCTAGGAAAAACAAGACCGATCGGGCGGCGCGGCGTGCGGCGGGGCCGCGGCGCGCTGGCGGCAATCGGTCACCTTGAAGCCATTATGCCAGTACCGTTCTCACTGACAAGGCCAGCATTCATCCTAGTATTACAGGTAATTGGTACTCGTTTCACCGGTCGTTTGAGCAGACGCTGGTGGGTCGTATCCATCCACCTCCATCCGGGCCCATCCGCGCCCCGAACGGCCGCAACCATGCCAGCAAGCCCGCGGGCCGATCGCTCTGGTGGCCAGGGAAGCGATGCGTGTTTATTTCTTGGCTTGCTGGTACAGCGGCAGCACCTGGGCTGATACCTTGTCGAGGTCTTGCATGCGGCTGGCCGACGACGGGTGGGTAGACAGGATCTCGGGCGGCGCACTGCCGCCCGCCTGGCCCATCTTCTGCCACAAAGTGATGGCGGCCCGCGGGTCGTAGCCCGCGCGCGCCGCGAGTTCGACGCCCATGTGATCGGCCTCGGTCTCGTTGGCGCGACTGTTGGGCAGGGTGAACATCACCTGGGTCAGGTTCGAGCCCAGGTCGGCCACGGCCTGGCTGCCGGTGATGGCGGCCAGGATCGAAATGCCCACGCTGGCCCCCATCTGGCGCGACACCTGCTCACGGGCGTGCTCGCGCAGCGCGTGTGCGATTTCGTGCCCCATGACGGCGGCCAGCTCGGCGTCCGTGGGCTTGATCTTGTCGAGCAGGCCCGTGTATACCGCGATCTTGCCGCCCGGCATGCACCAGGCGTTGACCTCGTCGGACTTGAGCACGTGGATTTCCCAAGCCCACTGTGCGGCATCGGGGCGAAAGGCGCCCGTTTGCGCAATAAGACGCCGGGCAATGGCCTGTACGCGCTGCGTCTGCGCCGCCGAGGGGTCGAGCGCCTTCTGCGTGCGTGCCTTGTCGAGAATCTGGCGGTACTGGGTGGCCGCTTCCTGGTTCAGTTCGGTGCTGGAGACCAGGCTGGACATGTACTGGGTGCGGTTGACACCCACCAGCCCGGATTGCGTGGTCTGCACCGGGGCGCAGGCCGACAGGCCGACCAGCACCGCTAGAGCCACGGCAGTACGCATCGTCCATGACTTCCAGGCGGGCATCGATTGCATGATTTTCATCAGCTGTCTCCTGCGGGGCGCATGGTGCAGGGTGGACAGTTGCCAGCGCCAGACACGCACACACCTTCTTTAACAGAGTCCACCGGCGGGTTGATTGCTTATCGGGCGCACTGGCCGCGATGGCGCAAGGCGTGATCCATGAGCACGATGGCCAGCAGCGCCTCGGCGATGGGTGTGGCGCGGATGGCCACGCACGGGTCGTGGCGGCCGATGGTCTGCACCATCACCGGATCGTTGGCGCGGTTGACCGAGCGGCGCTCGACGCGGATGCTGGACGTGGGCTTGACGGCCAGCGATACCGTGAGCGGCTGGCCGGAAGAAATGCCGCCCAGCACGCCGCCAGCGTGATTGGCGAGAAAACCGTCGGGGCTGAGCTCGTCGCCGTGTTCCGACCCACGCATGGCGATGCAGTCGAAGCCTGAGCCGATGGACACCCCCTTGACGGCATTGAGCCCCATCATGGCGTGGGCGATGTCGGCGTCCAGGCGATCGTAAATGGGTTCGCCCCAGCCCGCGGGCAGGCCCTCGGCCTGCACCTCGATGCGTGCGCCGATGGAATCCCCGTCGTGACGCAGCTGATCCATGAAGGCCTCGAGCTGTGGCACGATCTGGGCGTTGGGCGCGTAAAAGGGGTTGGTGGAAACGTGATCCCAGGAGTCGAACGGAATGGGGATGGGCCCCAACTGGCTCATGTAGCCGCGGATGCGCACGCCGCATTCTTGCAGCAGCCACTTGCGCGCCACGGCCCCCGCCGCCACCGTGGGCGCCGTCAGACGCGCCGACGAGCGGCCGCCGCCACGCGGATCACGGATGCCGTATTTTTTCCAGTAGGTGTAATCGGCATGCCCCGGGCGGAAGGTATCGGCAATATTGGTGTAATCGCGGCTGCGGGCGTCGGTGTTGCGGATCAGCAGCCCGATGGGCGTGCCGGTGGTCTGGCCCTCGAAGACGCCAGAGAGGATTTCCACGGTGTCGGGCTCGCGCCGCTGTGTAACGTGGCGCGAGGTGCCGGGTCGCCGCCGGTCGAGCTCGACCTGGATGTCGGCCTCGGTGAGCGGCAGGCCTGGCGGGCAGCCATCGATGACGGCGCCGATGGCGGGCCCGTGGGATTCACCGAAGTTGGTCACGCGAAACAGAGTACCCAGAGTATTGCCGGACATGGTCGATATGCGGTGGGAAAAATTGAACGAAAGGAAGGCCCATTATGGCATGGGCATCGCCCAGATTCAGGACGAGCAGCTGACGGCCACCGGCAGGACGTTCGCGTCGGGCGGGCGCGCGTAGGCGTCGAAACCGGGTCGCTCGGCATAGGGCGCGGCCAGCAGCCGCATCAAGCGTTCGATCTCACTGCCGTCGCCAGCCTGCGCCGCGACGATGGCCTGCTGCGCCAGGTGATTGCGCAGCACGTACAGGGGATTGGCAGCGTCCATGGCCCGTCGGCGCTCGGGCGCGGGCACCGGACTTTGCGCCAGCCGTGCCCGGTAGCGGGCCAGCCAGCCCCGCGCCGCCGCCGGATCGGCAAACAGCGCCAGCCAGGCCGAGGCGCCTGCCGGGTCGGCGGCCAGACAACGGAAGGCCAGGGTGAAGTCGGCGCGCTGCTCGTGCAGCAGAGCCCACCAGTCGTCGCCCAGCTGGACGTCTTCGGCGCGCCAGTCGGGCAAGCCCAGTTTGCGCGCCATCCCGGCGTGGTAGGCCTGCAAGAATTCGGCCTCGAAGGGCGCCAGCGCGGCTTCGAGGTCTTCCCGGACGCAGCCCAGCACCATCAGGCTGCCCGCCAGGCGGTACAGGTTCCAGCGCGCCACCGCGGGCTGGGCGTTCCAGGCGTAGCGCCCCTGCGTGTCGCTGTGGTTGCAGACGTGATTGGCCTGGAAGGTATCCATGAAGCCGTAGGGGCCGTAGTCCAGGGTCAGCCCCAGGATCGACATATTGTCGGTATTCATGACGCCATGGCAGAAACCCGCCAGCTGCCACTGGGCGATCAGGCGCGCGGTGCGACGGCAGACTTCGGCCAGCAGCTGGCAGGCCGTGGCGGGCAGGTCGGGCGCCGCATCCGGCCCGACCAGGCACTGCGGATACCAGTGCCGCACGACGTAGCACAGCAAGGCCGCCTGATCGTCGTGCGAACCCGCCCAGTGCTCGAAATGGCCAAAGCGTACGAAGGTGGGCGCCAGGCGCGTGACGACCGCCGCGGTTTCAAGGGTCTCACGCATGACGGGGTCGCGCGAAGCCACCAGCGCCAACGCCTGGGTAGTGGGAATGCCCAGGCCAGCCATCGCCGCACTGGCCAGGTATTCGCGCACGCTGGAGCGCAGCACCGCCCAGCCGTCGCCCATGCGCGAGAACGGCGTGCGGCCCGAGCCCTTGAGCTGGATTTCAAAGCGGCCCCGCGGCCCCGCGACGTCGCCCAGCAAGTGGGCGCGCCCATCGCCCAGCTGCCCGGCCCAGACGCCGAACTGATGGCCGCTGTACACAGTGGCCAGCGGCGCCACGCCCGGCAAACCGTCCTGCCCCGAGCACAGGCGCAGAAAGGCCGCGGAATCCAGGTCGGCGGCATCCAGGCCCAGCAAGGCAGCCGCCGCCGGATTGGCGTGCAGCAGGCGCGGCTCGGTGAGCGGACGCGGCCGAACCTGGCGATAAAACGTCGCGGGCAGACTGGCAAACGAGCACCCCGTCCGCCCGGGCGCGAAAAGCGCATGTGACGTGCTCATGGTGCCCATGGTCGTGCTCACTTGGCGGCCGCCTTGGCCGCCCGCTTGGCGGGGCGCACGTACAGGATGGCGGCCAGATACAGGCCCAGAGCCAGGACGATTTCAAGCCCCGCCAACGCGCGCGACAGCGGCAGGATGTCCGACCAGGCCCGCACGACCCCTTCCATCAGGTACAGCAGGCTGAGCATCGAGACCCATTGCAGGGTATAGAGGCGCGCGCGCAGGACACCGCGCACGGCAAACAGCAGCGGCACGGCCTTGAGCGCCATGAGCGAACCGTGGGGGCGCAGGGGCGCCCACCAGAGTTCCCAGCCGACGCACAGTGCGATGAGGCCCAGCAGGCAGGCGCAAGCCAGCCGATGCAGGCCTGGATTCAGTTTGGTTTCCATGCTGCTATTATGGCTCGAAACCCGGTAGCCCCTCCATGACCAGCCCGCCACAGACCGCCCCCGAGCCCCCCGCCCAGCGCCACGCCCGTGCGCTGGACATGCTGCGCTTCACGCTCGACTTCGCCGGCCACCGCAAGCTCACGCGCGTGGCCTCCAGCCTCACCTTCACCACGGTGCTGGCTATCGTCCCCACCCTGGCCGTGGTGCTCGCGCTCTTCACGGCGTTTCCGCTGTTCGCGCAGTTTCACCAAGCGCTCGAAACCTTCCTCAGCGAAAGCCTGCTGCCACCCTCGGTGTCCGACACCATCATGCGCTATCTCAACCAGTTCGCCGCGCAGGCCTCGGGGTTGACGGCGGTGGGCGGCGGCTTTCTGGTGGTGACCACGATTCTCCTCATCATGACCATCGACGAGGCCTTCAACGAAATCTGGAACGTCGCCCGCCAACGCCCCCTGCGCCAGCGCCTGCTGGTGTACTGGGCCATCATCTCGCTGGGGCCCATTCTCGTGGGCGCCAGCCTCTGGGCCACCTCGGTACTGGCGCGCGCATCGCTGGGCTACATTGGCGACCTGCCCGCCGGGCTGGGCCTGCTGCTGGGAATCGTACCCTTCCTGGTGTCGGTGCTGGGCTTCACGGCCCTGTTCGTGTTCGTGCCCAACTGCCGCGTGCTCTGGCGCGACGCCCTGCTGGGCGGCCTGGGCACGGCCCTGGTGCTGTCCCTGATGAAGGCCGCATTCACCTGGTATCTGACGGCCTTTCCGTCCTATACCGTCATCTACGGCGCCTTCGCCACGCTGCCCATTTTCCTGCTGTGGATTTACCTGTCCTGGCTGGTCGTGCTGCTGGGGGCCACAGTGGCGTCGCTGCTGCCCGCCCTGCGCCTGCACCGCTGGGCACTGCAGCGTCAGCCCGGCGCCCAGATCATCGATGCGCTGGGCATTTTGCGACTGCTCTGGCGCGCGCGCGACGGCCTGCCGCCTGGCCGCAGCCTGGGCTTTCTCGAAAAACACCTGCGCATGCATCCGGACACGCTGCACGACATCCTGGCGGTGCTGCGCGAACTGGGCTATGCCGTGCCCACCGCCGACAGCGAGCTGTGGGTGCTGGCCTGCGACCCGCAGCGGGCCAGCCTGGGCCCGCTCACCGACCACATGCTGCTCGATCGCGGCCAGGCCACGCTGCGGATCGGCACGCTGGACGCGCTGGCGCGCACGCTGCAAGGCCAGGCGCCCACGCTGGATGAATTCTTCCTGAACGACGCTACCGCAAACCAAGGGGATGATGCACAATAACGAAAATGGCCCGTGTGTGGCACGAAGGAAACCATCATGTTGAAAGTCAATGAAATCCTCAGAGTGAAGGGGCACACTCTATATACCGGAAGCCCCGACATGCCGGTGAAGGATGCAATTTCCACCATGAGCCAGCTCGACATCGGCTCGCTGGTCATCATGGAACACGGCCAGCTGGTGGGCATGCTCACCTTTCGTGAAATCATCAACCACCTGAACGCACACCAGGGGCAGACCGGCGACTACACCGTGCGCAGCATCATGGACGATGCCCCGGTCAGCGTCACGCCCAACACCGACGCCGACGAAGTGCAGCGCCTCATGCTCGACAAGCACGCCCGCTACATCCCGGTGATGGACGGCCCCACCCTCATGGGCGTCATCTCGTTCTACGACATGGCGCGCGCCATCGTCGAGGCCCAGCAGTTTGAAAACGACATGCTCAAGGCCTATATCCGCGACTGGCCCGCCGAAGACGCCAGCGCCGCGCGCTGACGCGACAGGGCATCGCCCGCCCAGCGCCGACGGCTTCGCATCCAGCCTGCGTTCAGGCCTGGATGCGGGCTTCCAAGCACTACGCCGCCATCAAGGTCTGCCAGGCCCGACGCAACAGCGCCGGGCCTTCCGCTTTCAGGGCCTTCGGGTCGGACAGCAGGCGGCGCCATTGGCGCGCGCCCGGGCGCCCCGTGTGCCAGCCTAGCAGGCCACGCACCAGAATGTGCAGCGGCACGCCCTGCGCGTGCTGCTCGGCGACATAGACCAGCAAGCGTTCCAGTATCTGCTCCGCGTCCAGCGGCACAGGCGGCTGGGCGGTGCCCGCCGTCGTACCGGCAGGCGACACGGCGGTACGCGCCGCGTAGGCGGAGACGCCGTGGGAGGCGGCAGGAGCCGCGTCCAGCCCATCCAACCGCTGATCGAGCTCGGCCAGGATGTCCGGATGGTGCCAGGCCGCGCGCCCCAGCATGATGCCGTCCAGGCGCTGCATCCATTCGACGCAGGCGTCCACCTCGCTGAGCCCGCCATTGAGCACGATGACGGCATCGGGGAAGTCCTGCTTCAGGCGCAGCACCTCGGCGTAGCGCAGGGGCGGTTTTTCGCGATTGTCTTTTGGCGACAGGCCCTTGAGTACGGCGTTGCGCGCATGGGCGATGAAGACGCGGCAGCCAGTGTCGTACAGGGTGCCGACGAAGTCGCGCACGAAACCATACGATTCATCGTAATCGAGCCCGAGGCGGTGCTTGACGGTGACCGGCACCGAGACGGCATCTTGCATGGCGCGCACGCAATCAGCCACCAGCCGCGGCTCGGCCATCAGGCAGGCGCCAAAAGCCCCCTTCTGCACGCGTTCGGACGGACAGCCGCAGTTGAGGTTGATTTCGTCATAACCCCAGTCAGCCCCCAGCCGGGCGCTGCGCGCCAGCGCCTGCGGCTCGCTGCCGCCCAGCTGCAGAGCCACCGGGTGTTCGGCGGCGGCAAAATCCAGATGCCGTGCCACGTCGCCATGCAGCAAGGCGCCAGTGGTGATCATTTCGGTGTACAGGCGCGCCCGCGGCGCCAGCAGGCGATGAAAATAACGGCAGTGGCGGTCGGTGACGTCGATCATGGGGGCCACACACAGGCGCCACGACGAATTTTGCAAGGGATCCATCCCGCTATTTTACGGGTGCGGCGGCATCCCGGCGGACACTGCGGCATTTCGGGCACCGGGGCCGCGCGCGCGACGCCGCGGCCCCGTCCGAAGCTTTCGACTAAAATGCCGCGTTGATCGTCTCTCGTGATGGCCGCTCGCGCGGCCTCCTTTGTTCATGGCCGTATTCACTTCCGTCTCCGAAGACGATGCCCGCGTCCTCCTGCAACACTACCGCCTGGGCGAACTCGTTGCCCTGCGGGGCATCACGGCGGGCATCGAAAACACCAACTATTTTCTGGATACGACAGAAGGCGCCTACGTGCTGACCCTGTTCGAGGTGCTGACGGCGCGGCAGCTGCCGTTCTACATCGAACTCATGCACCACCTGGCTACGCGCGGCGTGCCGGTGCCCGAACCGCAGACGCTGCGCAACGGCGCGCGCATCACCGAACTGCACGGCAAGCCCGCCGCCATCGTGACGCGCCTGAAAGGGGGCTACGAGCCCGAACCCGGCCCGGCCCACTGCGCGCTGGCCGGCCGCACCCTGGCGCAGGCGCACCTGGCCGCGCGCGACTTCGGCATCCACCAGCCCAATCTGCGCGGCCTGCCCTGGTGGCAGGAAACGGCGCCCAAGCTGCAGACCTTTCTCAGCGCCAGCCAGGCGACCTTGCTGAACACCACGCTGGCCGAACAATCCGCGCTGGCGGCCTCGGGGCGGCTGGCGTGCCTGCCCGCCGGGCCCGCTCACTGCGATCTTTTCCGCGACAACGTGCTGTTTGACGGCACCTACGAATGCCCCCAGATGGGCGGCTTCATCGACTTCTACTTCGCCGGCTGCGACACCTGGCTGTTTGACGTGGCCGTCAGCGTCAACGACTGGTGCATCCGGCGCGCGTCCGGCGCCTTCATCCGCCAGCGCCTGCAAGCCTGGCTGCAGGCCTACCACGAAGTGCGCCCCTTCACCGACGAAGAACGCGTCGCCTGGCCCGCCGTGCTGCGCGCCGCGGCGCTGCGCTTCTGGATCTCGCGCCTGTACGATTTTTACCTGCCGCGCCCGGCCCAGACGCTCAAGCCGCATGACCCGCGCCACTTCGAGCGCATCCTGCGGCTGCGCAGCACGCAGGCCGCCCCCCCGCTTCCGCTCTGACCCGCATGAACACCTTCTCTTTGCAAGCCGCCCTGCTGCCGCCCAGCGCGGGCTGGGCCTGGATCGCCCAGGGCTACGCCCTCTTTCGCCGCCAGCCGTTGGCGCTGATCTTCTGGAGCACCTTCACCAGCTTTCTCATCAACTTGGGCTCGGCCATTCCCATCATCGGGCAAACGGTGCTGGTCGCCCTGACGCCACTGCTGACTTTTCTCACGCTGTGCGCCTGCCGGACGATCAGCCAGGGGCAGCGCATGCTGCCCGGCCTGTGGCTGCAGCCGCTGAAGACGCCCGGCGTGACGCGCGCCCTGCTGCGTCTGGGGTTCGTCTACCTGGGCTGCATGATGCTGGCGGCGCTGGCGTCGGTGCTGCCCTTTCTGTCGTCGTTGGTGGCGGCCATCGGCACCGGGGCACAGCCCGACTATGAAGCCCTGGCGGACGCCATGACCCGGCCCTTCATCGTCTTCGGGCTGTTCTATGTGCTGCTGTCGGCCCTGTTCTGGCATGCTCCGGCCCTGATGGGCTGGCACGGCCTGCCCCTGCGCCGCGCCCTGTTCTACTCGATGGTGGCCTGCTGGCGCAACAAGTGGGCCATCGCACTGTACGCGAGCAGCTGGGCCGCCCTGTTCTTCGGTCTGCACAGCTTGCTGGATGCCCTGCTGGCCGCGGGCGCCTCGGCCACGGCCCTGGCCTGGGCAACGCTCATACTGGACATCCTGATCACCGCCCTGCTGTATTGCACCTTCTACCCCATCTACGACACCATCTTCCAAAGTCGCACGGCCGATTCCGCCTGAGCCGCCCAGCCGGCCTGGCGGCAGTAGCCGTCCGGCAGCTCCAGCACGCAGGCGGCGCGGCGGCACCCGACCAGCCGGTTGGGCGGCACGCCGCCCGCCAGGCGCAACACCCGGCCCGCCGCATCCAGAAACACCACGTCGAGCGCGCGCCGCAGCCCCAGGGTATGCACGCTGCGGCAGGTGGGCAACAACAGGCCCCACGGCGCGGCGCCCCACCGGGGCGAGCGATGCAGCCCCCAGAAGCGCTGCCCGAACGTGCGCGCCACCACCAGCGCCAGCGGGCCGCTGGCAGGCCCCCAGGCCGGGACGTCATCCGGCCCGCCCCAGCAGCACCCGCCCTGCTCGCGCCCGCTGCGCATCCCTGGATCAGAACCCGGCATCCAGCAGCTTGACGGCAATGGGAAAGCCGATGACGAGGAAGGTACAGGGAAAAATGCAGACCACCATGGGAAACAGCATCTTCACCGGCGCCTGCAAAGCCAGGGTTTCGGCACGCAGAAAGCGTTCGCTGCGCTGACGTTCGGCCTGCGCCCGCAACAAGGGCCCCAGGCTCATGCCCAGCCGGTCGGCCTGCGCCAGCGCCAGCACCAGATTGCGCACGCCCGGCAGATCGGCCCACTGTGCCCAACGTTCAAGCCAGTGCGCGCGCTCGACACCGGTGCGTTCGAGCGCGGCCGCCTCGCGCAGGCTCTGGCGCAAAGGCCCCGCGGGCGCGTGCTCGGCCACCTGGCGCAAGGCGGCGGACAGGCTCAGGCCGGCCTCCACACACAGCGTCATCAGGTCGAGCATGAAAGGCAGTTCGCGCAGCATCTGCTGACGCCGGACGGCCGCCTTGCGGCGCAGCGACTGGCCAGGCAGGCAGTATCCCAGGCAGCCCGCCGCCACCACCAGCACCAGGGCCACGCGCACCGAGGCCTCCAGCATCCAGGCCGAGGCCCCGGCCAGCAAGCCGCCCAGCGCGGCCAGCAGCAGCTGCGCCGCCAGCCAGCGCTCGGGCAGCCAGACGGACGCCAAACCCGCGCGCGGCCCCCACTGCTGCAGCCAGCGGCGCATGGCCCAGGTGACGAAGGGGGCGCACCAGGGGGCCAGCGCCGCGACCCAGGGCCACCAGAGGGGTTGTGCGCGGGCCTGTGGCGCGGACAAACGGGCCCAGGGCCATCCCAGGGCCCAGCAGGCAAGCCATACGGCCACGGCGGCCAAGCCCACCCCCAGCCAGAACCAGATCATTCCTGCCTCCTCTTCATCTCTGTCCCTCTTTGCCTGACGCACCGCGCGGCTGCGGCGTCCGGGCCCGTTCATGATGCTCAGACCTGGATGGCGGCCACGCGCCGAATCCAGAAGATACCCGCCCCTTCGAGCAGCACGATGCCACACAGCACGAGCCAGCCGTACCAGGTCTGCCACAAAAGCGCCATGGCCTGCGGTTCGAGGCGGCTCAGCACCAGCAACAGCAGCAGCGGCAAGCCCGCCATCAGGTGGCTTTGCATGCGGCCTTGCGCCGTCAACGCCCGGACGCGGCCCAGCCAGTGCTGGCGGGTGCGCAGGGTTTGGGCGATGTTTTCCAGCGTGTCGGCCAGGCTGCCGCCCGTCTGCGCGGCAATCCCCAGGGCGGAGACCACCAGGCCGCAGGACTCGGTGGGCATGCGCTGGCGCAGCTGTTGCAAGGCCGCGTGAAAGCCCAGCCCCAGGCGCTGCTCGCGCAGCATGAGGGCGAATTCCTGCGCCAGCGGCGGACGCGACTGGGCAACCAGATGCTGCAGGGCCGCCTGCAGGCCGGCCCCGGCGCGCAAGGCACCGGCCAGCGCCTGCATCAGGTCGGGCAGCTGAGTGTCGAACAGTTGCTCGCGGCGGCGGCGCAGCAGGCGCAAGGCCACGGAGGGCGCCAGCAACATCCCGCACAACAGCGGCAGCACGCCCCACCAGCGGCCCAGCAGCCAGGCGCACAGCAGCAGGAACACCGCCCCGACGCCGAGCACGGCGGGCCGCAGCTGCCGCACGTCGAGAAAGAGAAAGGCGGCGTCCAGCGTGCGCTGGGTTTCGGCGTGCAGGCGATGCTGGTAGTGTTCCCAGGCCTGGAGCGCGCGGCGCAGCAGCAACCAGGCCGCATAGGCGACGCACACGCCGATCACGGGCAGCAGGATCAGCATCAGCATGGCAGCTCCTGGAGGCGCGCGCCGTCCGCCAGTACCGCGTGGCCCTGGCGCACCGTGCGCTGGGAAAACAGGCCGATGTCCAAGGCGGCAAGCCCGGAAAAGCCTTCCGGCAAAAGCCCGCAGCCCTGGAAGACGGCGGGCGGCCCCGCCTCACCGAGAAACAGATCCTGCAACTGGATGCGGCCGCTTTCGATGCCCGTGACCTGAACGATGGCGGTGAGCAGCCGTCGGCCATCCGCCGCCCGGCTCAGTTGCACGATGAAATCGATGGCCGCGGCGATGTGCTCGCGCACTGCGGCCAGGGGAAGATCCATGCCCGCCATCAGAATCATGGTTTCCAGACGTCCCAGGGCGTCGCGCGGGCTGTTGGCGTGCAAGGTGGTGAGTGAACCCTCGTGCCCAGTATTCATGGCGGCCAGCATGTCGAAGGCCTCGCCGCCCCGGCACTCACCGACGACGATGCGGTCGGGCCGCATGCGCAAAGCGTTGCGTACCAGGTCGCGGATGTCGATACGGCCCCGGCCCTCGAGATTGGGCGGACGCGCCTCCAGGCTGACCAGATGATCGTGGTTCAAGCGCAGTTCGGCGGCATCTTCGATCGTGATGATGCGTTCGTGCGCCGGGATGGCGTTGGACAGGATGTTGAGCAGGCTGGTCTTGCCCGAGCCGGTGCCGCCCGACACCACCAGGTTTTTTCGCTGCCGGACGCAATGCGACAGAAAGCGGGCCATGGGCACGTCCAGTGCGCCCGTCGCCAGCAAGTCGTCCATGGTCAGCCTGCGCGCCGGAAACTTGCGAATGGTCAGGCTCGCCCCGCGCAAGGCAATGGGCGCGATGACCGCGTTGACGCGCGAGCCGTCCCGCAGGCGGGCGTCCACCATGGGAGCGCTCTCGTCGATACGACGCCCCAGGGGCGAGACGATGCGTTCGATCACCCCGAGCACCGCCGCTTCGCCGCTGAAGCTCGCGGTGTCGCGCACGAGGCAACCACCCCGCTCGACGAAAATCTCGTCGTGCCGGTTCACCATGATTTCGGTTACCGCCGGATCGGCCAGCAGGGGTTCGAGCGGCCCCAGCCCCACGGCCTCATCGACCAGCTCGCGCAGCAGCCGCGCCGGATCGATCTGCGGCGGCAGCGCGGCGTCTGCGGCCATGAGGTCTTGCAACACGCGCGTCGCCTCGGCGCGCAAGGCGGCATCGCTCATGCCGGCGATGTCCCGCCGCCGCAGCTGCAAGGCAGCGATGAGACCCTCGTGCAGGCGCCGCCGGATCTGCTGCCCCGCGGGCGAGTGTGCGTACCGGTGCGCCGTCACGGGTTCGGGCTCGTGCAGCTCGCAGGCCGCATCCGCGAGGGACGGCACGACCAAAGACGGGGACTGGGCCGACACTGCGGGCGGCGGGGAGGCGGCGGGCGGCACCGCCGGGGCATCTTCGAGCCGCTGGCGCACCTGCAGCAGGCAGGGGCCGATCACCAGTTCGTCCTGCGGCTCGATCGGGCCGAAGGACGCCACCCGGGCGCCATTGACGATAGAACCGAAAATCGAGCCACCGTCCTCCAGCCAGAGCTGATCTTCGCGCAGCACGATCTGCGCATGATGGCGCGCCACCCGCCAGGTCTTCAGATTGAGGCTACACGCCGGGTCCCTGCCGATCGAGACGGGCAAGGGATAGCACCCGCGCTCGATGCGGCCATCCTCAAAACGCAGTTCCAGTTCCACCTGAGCCATGTTGACCTCCAGTTGCCTGATGTTCGTTCGTCTCGCGGCTGTCGCTCGGCAGGCGCGCCGCGGACGACGCAGCGCCCCCACCCTGGCCGTCCCGTGTCCCCACCGGCGTCCGCCACTGGGAGCCGGGCCCGGACGCGAGCGGATCCCAGCGCGGCACGGGCCGGGCAACGGGCAGGCTGCTCGCGGGACGGATCGGGTTCACGAGGCTGGGCGCGGCGGGAAATGCCTGCCGCAGGACGGCAGCTGTGCGCCCGACCCGGGCGCGTATGTCCGGGTGCTCGGCGGTGACGAGCTGCGGCGTGACGAGAATGGCCAGTTCGGTGTCGTTTTTCTGAAACCGCGTTGAACGAAACAGCGCACCGAGAATGGGCACGGATCCCAGGCCGGGCACCCGATCGACGTTGTCCGCCGTTTCGCGCGACAGAAAGCCCGCGAGCACCAGCGTCTGACCCGAGCGCACGTTGAACTCGGTGGCTGTCCGGCGCGTCTTGAGCGAGGGCCCTCCGGGCACCGAGAGCGCCGTATCCACCGAACTCACCTCGACCTCGATGCGCGAGCGCACGGCGCCGTTGCGTTCCACCGAGGGCGTGATCCGCAGGGAAACGCCATAGGGCTTGAAAGCCGTCTGGGTGTTGCCGTTGTGATCCACCGTGCTGTAGGGCACCTCGCCCCCTGCCAGGAACTCGGCGGTAGCGCCGCTTCTGGCCAGCAGCTGAGGCTGGGCCAGCACCACGGCGCGGCCCTCCTGGGCCAGCAGATTGATCTGCGCGGAGAGCAAGGCATTGATGCCGAAATAGCCCGCCGCCCGGGCTGCGGGAAACGCCAGGGGCAGCACGCTCTCGCCCGGACGTTCGGCCAGGCGGCGCGAACCGCCGTCCCAGCCCAGGGCCGCGGTCAACCCGCCCGTGCCTTGCGGATTCCAGCGCAGACCCAGCTCACGCAGCAGGGTTTTGGGCACCTCGACGACCTGCACGTCCAGCAGCACCATCTGATCCCAACCGACCGTGCCGGTGAAATCCAGCAGCTGCGGGTAGCGGCGGCCCAGCTCGGCCAGGCGCTGCCGGTCGCCGTCGGACAGATCATCGCCCTCGATCAGCAGTTTTTCGCCCAGCGCCGTGACGCGCGCCCCCGGAATGCGCTCGAGCACTGTGCGCAGCTCGTCCTGCAGCTGGCGCATCCCCTCGGGCGCCACCTCGACGGCATAGCGCTGCACCTGGCCATCGGCCGTCCAGGCATGCAGGGTGCTGAAGCCAGGCTTGCGTGCGAAGATAATGACCTCGCGGTCGTCCGTACTGACTGCGTTGAGCACCTTGCCGTCGCCCACCGCCACCCGCGCCACGCCGGGGATCCCCAGCACGCGCACTTCACCCGCCTGCAAGGCAAGCGGCGTCTCGCGTTCGCGTGCCGTGGCCGCCACGGCCGGGTTCCACAGCCAGACCCCCAGCCCCGCCAGCAGGCACAGGCGCATGACCTGCCGACGACCGCGCGCGCCGCCCCAGCGTCTCAGAATACGGCTCATGGTCGCTCTCCCGGCTGCTCAAGCAGCCCTTCATGCAGTTCATCCCCCGATTCTTCTTCCGGGCCATCTGTCAACGCCGCACCCGCCGCCAGGCCGTCAGCCCATGGCGCAGGCGCGTCGGACGACGCGGGGAAGCGGCCACGCAACGCCTGCATCCAGGCACTGCTCAGTGCCTGGCCCGGCGGCAGGTCGAACAGGCCCAGGCCCGGGCCTGGCTGCGCCACTTCGCCACGCGCCCAGGCAGGCAGGGCCCGGGCGGACGCGGCGCCGTACAGGATCACGGCCTTGCGCGGCGTCGGCGTACGCGGCGGGTTCACGCCCAGCAGGGCCGCCAGATCGCCCCGGGCCGCGCGACGATCAGCCTGAGCATCTTCGGGGTGCCGCAGAATCGCCGTCAGGGTGCCCGCCTGGCGCGCGGCCACCAGCTTGACCACATCGTCGGGCGCCGCGTCCAGCGTCACGGTCGAGTAGTGCTGCTCGCCCGCGCCGCTCTCTCCCGTGCGCGTCTCGCGCCCGGTGGCCAGCACCAGCACCCCTTGCAGCAGCGGGGCCGTCAACCGTCGACGCTGATGATCGAAGGACACGTAGAGATCGATCAGATCGCCCGGCTGCAGCAAACCCGATAAGGAGTTGACCTGATCCACCGGCAGCGTGATGGCGCGCCGCCCGGGGGCCAGCTGCGCCGAGAAGGCGGTGTGCTGCTGATGCACGTGTACAGGCAAAATGGCCTCGCCCGCCGACAGATTCGCCGTCAGCAGGCGCCCCTCGAGTTCACCGTAGCGCGCGGCGGGCAAGGCATCCCGGCTGACCCACTGCGCGGGAAAACTGCGCACGGCCAGGTGGGACGGCAGCAGCCGCGTGCCCGCCGCGAGATCGCCAGCGGCCACCACGCGCTCGACCATCGCCAGACGCGACTGGTCTTCGATCTGCCGCACCCGGTCACGGACGTGCAGCGCCAGGGCACCCGCCGCCAGGCCGCCGATCAGCAGGGCCAGGACGGCCAGCACCACGGTTTTGGGCAGGCGCATGAGGAAGCGTGTCATGGGGTCTCCCGCGGATAATGCCAGAAGGTCACGGCCACCGAGCTTGTCCGGGGCCGGATGTGCAGGGCCAGGCCGCCCAGTTGCGCATGACGCCAGCGGCTGATGCCGGGCGCCAGCCCGGCGGGCGGCGGCCCATCGGACACCAGGCCACCGGACTCTGGGCCACCTGGTGCCAGGCCGTCCGGCACCAGGCCATCCGACAGCGGGCGGACGGCGGCCTGCTCGGGTTGCCAGTGATCTTTTTGCAAGGCCCGGCGCAAGGCCTGCTCCACCTGCGCCAGCGTGCCGTCGCAATCGAAAGCGCTCAGCACCACGCCTGCGGCCTGGCCGTCGTCGCGCGTCCGCAGCACCTGGCGCGCCCCGGGCGGCACGAGGCGCGCCGCATCGAAGGTCGGCATGCCGGAAGGTGGCGCGGCGGGTGTCAGCGAAGACAGCAGGCCGCGCGTGCCTTGCGGGTCGCCCTGCAGCTGGGCCAGCCAGTGGCTTGGCCCCTGCCCGCCGGACAGCAGCAGGACGCCGCCCGCCCATTGCAGGCGCGCAAAGCGCGCCGGGCCCGAGGCAAGAAGCCGCCGGGCAACTTCCAGCGGTGGCTGGCGCGCCTGGAAGCGATAGAGCGTGACGTCAGCCCCTGGCAGTCGCGGCATTGCTTCGCGCGTCCAGCGCCAGCCCTGATCCGCCAGCGCCTGGACGGGATCCCAGGCGGGCAGGCTCGCCCCGGCGCTGCGACTTGCCAGCAGCGCCAGGCCCAGCAGGATCGCGGCCACCGGGCAGCGCAGTCTATGGGCGCGCGGAACGCGCCCGACGCGTGCGCATCTGTGTGTATGCCTGTCGTTCATGGCTGGTCTCCGGGGTACAGATGGGGGGCGGGCACCTCTGCCGTCCAGGCTCTCAGCCAGTCCCATTCGGGGAGCGCGCGCCCCCAGGCTTCATCGATCCCCCGCAGCCGCTGCGTGACCTGCCGGCCCACCGCCTGCGATTGCCGGGCCTGCTGCCCCCAGGCCTGGCCGCTGGCCCCCAGCACGGCCTGAACCGCCGCATCGCCCGCGGCGGCCCCGGCGCCACGCAGAATGACCGTCTGCCGCCGCAAGGACAACGTGCGCAGATCGACGTCCCACAAGGCGCCCGTGGGCTGCGCAGTACCGCGCGTCCGGGCGCTGGCCTCGGCACGCCAAAGCGCCCCATCGCCCAGGGCCAGCTCCTGGCGCAGCGCGGCAGCTCCCGGATACGAATTGCCAGGCCCGGACACGGCGGCCCCAGGCAAGGGTTCGACGTGCGGCGGGGGAACCGCGGCCAGCAGAGGATCGCCGCGCCGATCCAGACGCCGCGAGGCCCAGGCCGAAGGCCGGGCAGCCCACGTGGCGGCAAGCTCGGCGGGGCTCATTTCCTGGTGCGCGAAGGCAAAGGCGGCTTGCCGGCTGTCGTGCGACAGCTGCAAGGCGGCATCCTGCACCCGCCCCAGCCAGAGCACGCCCACCCACAGGCTGCCCAGCGCCAGCAGCACTGCGAGCGCCTCTGCCACAGCCTGCCCGCGCTGCATCCGCAAACTCCGCCAACGTGCCTGTCCGCGCATCATCTCAGTCTCCGGGCAGGCGGGCCAGCGGCGCCGCCAGCCGGGCCTGCCAATAAGGGTGAAACAGATTGGCGGCTTCACGCTGGCCGTCGGCGCGACGTTCAGGCCGGGAAAACAGTGTCTCGGCGGCGCTGCGCGCATGCAGGGAAGGCCCCTCGGGCATGTCGAGCGTCAGCTCGGCCACGAATCCGGCGGCGGCCTGCGCGCCCTGCCCCGGCGCCACGTCAAAGTAAGCGGCCAGGCCGCGCGACGGCCAGGAAAACTGCTCGAACATGGCGTAGGAATTGGCCAGCGGGTTGGACTGGCCGCCCAGCAGATCCCAAGAAGTGGACGCTTGCACCCAGCGCCAGAAATCCTGCGCGGAAAAATCGGCGGGCGCATCGGGGCTGTAATCGGGGCTGATTTCCTGCCCAGCCTGCGCAGGCATCCAGGCCCAGCCCATGGCGTATTCGCGGTAATAGCACCCGATCCACGGGTTGGAGCGCAGCGCGTGGTACGACACGGTGTCGCCGGCCTGCCAGCGCCCCGAGGCATCGAGCGCGGTGGCGCCTCGGCGGCGCAGCTCGTGGCGCAAACTGGGGCAGCGGGGGCTGACTGACCAGGGATTGCGCGCGGTCGAGTCGCGCGGCCCCAGAAAGGCATAAGGGGCGGCCACCTTGCGCACCAGGGCAAACAGGGCGGCATCGGGTGCGTGGCGTTGCAGCAAGGCAGGCCAGCCATCGCTGGATACCACCGGCCGCAGCGTGTCGGCCGCGCGTTCCGGATAGTGTGCGGCCAGCACCGCTTGCATGGCGGCCAGTCGTGTCTGCGGCAGTTCGCGCACCAGCGCCGCGGACAATTCACGCGCATAGTCGTGCACGAAGGATTCGTGCGCCGCAAAGGCTTGGCCCAGCGGCCCCTGGGTGCGCACCTGCGCCTGCAGGCCGACGGCGGCGGCCGCGCTCAGGTAGGCGCGCCCCTGCCCGGCGCCAAACAGCATGCCGATGAGGTAGGCCGGTGGATTGCCCTGCGCCAGCCGACCCGCCTGCGTGCCGCCAAAATGTGCCCAGCTGCCCAGGGTGAGCAGGTGCGCCATGGCCAGCTGATGGGCCAGCTGCGCCCGGTTGAGATAAGACAGCAGGTTGAGCGTGCGCGCCTGTACCAGCGCGCCGCTGTAGGTGGCCGCATCCAGCCCGTGCAGCAGGCGGGTCTTGGCGGCAACCGTCTGGCCGGTGGCGAAATAGCGTAGCCAGGCCAGGCCCAGCACGGCCACCAGCAACATGCCCAGCACCAGCACCTGGCCCTGTTGCGCACGCACGGCGCCCACGCCCGCCACGTCACTGCCCCGCGGCGGCATTGCCGGTGAACGACTTCAGTGTCTTGGCCGCCGCCTGCGCCGCAGCCGATTCGGCGGCCGACTGCGCCATGCGCGACTGTTCGCTGCCGTCTTCTCCGGCGATCTCGCGCGCCATCGCCGCCGTCTGGGCGCGGATGACCTGGCCAAAAAGCTGATAGACCGCGATGGCGGCCACCGCGACCAGGGCGACCACGATCACGTACTCGACCATGGCCTGCCCACGCTGTCGGTGCAGGCCCCGCGCACGGCTTGAAGGCAGCCCCAGGCCGACCCGCGAGGCAGGCCGCGCAAGGCGATGAGAACACGAGAAAAAGCGACGGTGCAAGCGCATGGCGGGCTCCTGGGAAACGATGGCACTCAGTGTGCCTCGCCGCCAGGCGCCCGCCTATTCGCAGTTTCCGAGCTGGATAAAATCAGCCTAGCGCCGCGGTGCGCAACACGGTGGCCGCCAGCCGGAGCGATTCGCCAAACCCAGGCGTCCGACCCGACGACCTGGTGACCCAAAGAGCCCGCAGGGCTGCTTAATCGATGCGCAGCCGCAGCGTGCCCAGGCCCTCGATGCGGGCTTCGAGCCGGTCGCCTGCCACCACGGCGCCCACGCCCGCGGGCGTGCCGGTGAACACCAGGTCGCCTGCCTTCAGCTCGAACAGGGTGGACAAATATGCCAGCGCCTCGGGCACCGACCAGATCATGTCGGACAAATCGTCCGACTGGCGCGCTTCGCCATTGACCGACAAGCCAATATGCCCGGCACGCAGCAGGCCGGTTTCGGCCACCGGATGCAGGGGGCCCAGCGGCGCGCTGTGATCGAAGCCCTTGGCTGTCTCCCAGGGACGGCCCGCCTTCTTGGCTTCGGCCTGCAGGTCGCGGCGCGTCATGTCCAGGCCGATGGCCTGGCCCCACACGCAGGCCGCCGCCTGTTCAACCGAGAGGTCGCGCCCCCCGCTGCCCAATGCCACCACGAGCTCGACCTCGTGGTGCAGATTGTGCGTGGCGGGCGGATACGGCAACACGCCCTCGGTGCCAGGAGCCACGTTCAGCACGGCATCGGCGGGCTTGGCAAAGAAAAACGGCAGCTCGCGGCCCGTGCCGCCCATCTCGCGCGCGTGCTCGGCGTAGTTGCGGCCCACACAATAGATGCGCCGCACCGGAAACCGCGCCATGCTGTCCTGGACGGCCAGCGTGGCAGCCTGCAGCCGGGGAATGACTGTTTCTTCCATCATGAACTCCAAAAAAATCGCGCCACATGAAATACACCCCCGCCGTGGAACCTGGCCACGCGCGGGGGTGCGGTGCGCGGGCCGCCCATGAGGCGAACGCCCGCGCGGTCTCTGGCCACAGGCTGGCTCAGGCCTTCTTGCCCTGGTGGTAGCGCTGGGCCGAAGCGGTGATTTCCTGCTTGGCGGCATCCAGGCCGGACCAGCCCTGCACCTTGACCCACTTGCCCTTTTCGAGATCTTTGTAGTGCTCGAAGAAGTGCTGAATGCGCTGCAGGTCTTCGGCGGGCAGATCCGCCGTCGATTCGATGTGGCGGTACGGGGGATAAAGTTTGTCCACCGGGCGCGCCAGCAGCTTGGCATCCTTGCCCGCTTCGTCTTCCATGTTCATCACGCCCAGGGCCCGGCAGCGGATGACCGTGCCGACCTGCACGGGAAACGGCGCGAGCACGAGCACATCGACGGGATCGCCGTCTTCGGAAAGGGTCTCCGGGATGTAGCCGTAATTGCAGGGGTAATGCATGGCGGTCATCATGAAGCGATCGACGAACACGGCGCCGCTGGCCTTGTCCACTTCGTACTTGACGGGATCGGCGTTCATCGGAATTTCGATGACCACGTTGAATTCTTCGGGCAGCTTGTCGCCTGCCGGCACACGATCTAGGCTCATGGGGTTCCTTGGTTGACGGTTTAAGACAATCTCTTTACTGCTGCGCGCCGCGATCGGACGTCAGCGACATGTCCACCCCGGGGATGGGGGCGGTGTCGAAATAATCTTCTTCGGGAGCCGCCGCACGCGCGGGCGGTGCGCCTGCTGCCGGGGCCTGGGCGGGCAGCGGCTCGTCGGCCATTGCGTCCTGCCCATAGACGCCGCTGGCGGCTTCGGGGGCCTGCGCGGCCTGCGCAGTGTCGGGCAGCGGCGCGGCCTGCATGAAGCCGGGGTCGTCGCTCAGGTCAGCGGCGGGCAGCACGCGCGGCATCGGGGGCAGCACGGCGTCCGCGGCCTCGGCGGCCTGGCGCCAATGGGCAACGGCCTGCTCGGGATGGCCCAGGGCTTCTTGCAAATTGCCCAGCAAGGCGTGGATGTGGGTATCGGTGCGCAGCGCCAGGCTGCGTTCGAGGTAGTGGGCTCCCTGGCCCCAGAGCTGGGCTGTCAGGCACAGCTGCCCCAGCGCGGCCAGCAGCCCCGCGTGCTGGGGGGCGGCGCGCAGCCAGAGCTCGGCATGCCCCAGGCGCTGGCTGGCCTGCGCCGCATCGCACCGGGCGTATGCACGCAGCAGGCGGTCGTCCAGCGCGCGGTTGAGCGCGGCTTCGAGAATACGCGCGGCTTCTTCGGGATGGCCGAAGCGTTCTTGCGCGCGCGCGCCCGCCAGGGCCACGATGGGATCCAGGCGCTCGGCGGCCGTCAGGTCTTTCCAGAGGGGGGCCCAGTCGGCAGCGGTGGCGGCGTCGAGGCGCTGCGCGGCGGCTTCGCAGATGAACTGGTGCGCCTGAGCCTCGTCGATGGCGCTGCGCCGCAGCAGCAGGCGCGTGAGCGCGTAGACGCGGTCAGCATGCCCCAGCTGGCGGTGCGCGCGCAGCAGCAGACGGGACGCATGCAGAAAGCGCGAGGAGGCATCCTGCAGCGGTTCGAGCAGGTCGAGCGCTTCTTGGGCCCGATTCTGGTCGAGCAGCATTTCCGCGGTGACGGTGTCCACCGCCTGACGCAGGCGGGTATCCTGCCCGGCCCCTTCCTGGGCCAGGCGCAGGGTCTGGTCGCGCCGCGTGTACTCGCCCAGCAAGTGCAAGGCGCGCGCGGCGCTGAGTCCGGCCAACACTTTGCGGTCGGCGGAACGGGTGCGCGCGAGCAGACTGGAGAGGTCTTTTTCGGCCTGGACGTAACGGCCTTCAAGCACGTTGATCCAGCCTTGTTCGAGCAGTTCGACGTCACGCCGCTGTGCCCGGCGCCGACGCCAGGAACTCAAGCGTCCGGGGCTGTCGCCCATCCAGCGCAACAAGCCCAGCAGGCTGTGCAAGACGACGAAAGCCAGCAGTGCCAGCACCACGGCCAGCGGCAGGGAGAGTTCGACGCGCCAGGGCTGCGCCACGACGATGACGTTGCCGCTGTGATCGTGCACGGCCAGCGCCAGCGCCACGGCTGCCGCAAGGAGGATGAGAGTCCAGATCCAGGATCGCATCATGCCCCCTTAAACCGTGCCGGCGCCAGCGGGTGCCTGAACCGACGGCAGTACCCCGGAGCTGGGCGGATCGGCCTCTTCCTGAGGCGCGGCATCGGGGGCCTGCTGCTCGTCTTCGTCGGGGGCGTCGTCTTCCTGGGCTGCTTCGGCGTCACGCGCCGCGGCAATGGCCGTCAAGCTGTTGTTGACGCTGGGCAGACTGACTTCGATGGGAGTGTCGTGCAGCGATCGGGCGATCTTGAGCGCCTGGCGCGAGGATTCGGCGCGCATGTCGTAGCGCTGTTCGATGGCGCTGGCGATGCGTTCGAGCTCGGCCTTCCAGATGTCGGACTGGTGCATCATGAGCGCCAGCTGCGCGGTGACGGCCCGTTGTTTGAGACCTTCGCGAAAGCGCAACGCCTGGTCGGGCGACATTAGCAGGGCCGCCGAATCATCGACCCGGCGCACGTCCATGAGGCCACGCAAATCGTGGGCAACCTGTTGTGTGAACGCCCGCGTCCAGCGCCAGGCTTCGTCGGCGGCGGCACGCCAGCCCGAGGTGACCTCGGCCGCAGCGGCCTCAGGCGCGACAGCGGCTTGCGCCACGGGTTCGGGCGCCGCCTGCGCGGCGGTATCGGGCACCAGCAGCGGCGCCGATCCGACCAGCCCGGAGAGCTGGTTGATCTGCGCCGACAGCGCCGGCAGATTGATGGTGGCCACGGCCCGCAGGCGGTCGAGATCGCCATTGATGGTCTGCTGCAAGGCGGCCAGATTGGGGCGATTGGCCCGCGCAAGCTGCGCCTGGGCCGCTTCGAGGGAAATGATGGCATTGGCCACATTGCCGCCCAGGGCCAGCTGCTGCTGCGCCATCGTGACCAGGTGATCGATGTCGTTGAGCAGCAGCAGGTCGGAGCCGCTGTCGGTCATGAGCTGCAAGGCCTGGTCGAGCTCTTGCACCTGGTTGCTGGTGGCTTCGAGCACCGAGCGCATGTCATCGACCTTGGCGGTCTGCGCCTGCGCCAGCGCCAGCGCCTGGGCGGCCTGATCGCGGGCCTGGGCGATGAGCTGGGTATTGCTGGCGTGCTGCTTTTGCAAGTCGGCCTGCAGCGTCTGGTACTGGCGGTTCTGCTCGTACAGGGCCGCGGCCAGGATGATGGCCAGCAAGGCCAGGACGACCAGCAGCACCCGGCTCAGCCCGGTGGGCTGGCGTTTGCCTGCCGACGCGCCTGCCGGACTGGGCGTCGGGGCGCTGGAATCAGAAGATGAAGAGGACGTGCTGTGCTCGTGATCGCTCATGACGGCGTTCGGATCCTTCAGGGTAACTGCCGGGATGCTGCCACTATAGCCTGAAACAACGCACTCTCATCCGGGCCGCTGAGCACCAGATGCAGGGCCGCGTCGGGCCGCTGGGCATAAAGGCATTGTAAACGTCGGCCGATGCGCTCGTGCAGCGTCACCGCCCAGAGTTGCGCGGGCCAGGCCAGGCCCTGGGCCCGCAGGCTGGCGTCGATGGCGTCCAGGGCCTCTTCGCTGGTCACCAGCAAAATCGTTCGCGCCCCGCGGGCGAGCCGATGGCACTGGGCGGCGTCCCAGGGCTGGGGGCCGCGCTCATAGAGGGCATGAAAATCGACGCGCCAGCCGCGCGCGCGCAACTGCCCGGCCAGCCAGTCGCGCCCGTGCCCCGCCCGCAGGATGTGCGCCGCGCCAGGGGCCGACAGCCGCTGTTCGATGACGGCCAGCAGGGATTCGGAGTCGGCGGCCTGCCCGGCCGACGGCGCCAGGATCCGGTCGCCCGGCACGTGCGCGGCAAGCGCCCGGGCCGTGGCCACGCCGACGGCGCCCGCCCAGGCCCCGGTCGGCCAGGGCTGGCGCATCCGCGAAAAATAGGCCGCCACCGCCTGGCCGCTGACGAACATGAAAAGTTCGCCCGCGACAGGCACGGGCCTCGGCGTATCCAGTTCGCGAATGCGCAAGGCGGGCGCCTCGACCACCGTCAGGCCCGCTGCGCGCAAGCGGTGCCCCAGGGTCTCGTTGCGCCCCAGGGGACGCGTGAGCAGGACACAGGCGCGCGCGCGGGGCTCCATCGGCGCGGCTAGGCGGATGGCGTTGCGAGGCGCGCCAGGATTGCGTCCGCCCCTTGTTCGATGAGCGCGCGCGCGGCCTGTTCGCCCAGCTGCTGCGCCTGCCCACGCGGGCCGCTGGCCTGTGCCCGCAGCACGCGCTGCCCATCGGGTTCGGCGACCAGGGCGCGCAGGGAAAGGGTATCGCCCTGCACGGTGGCGTAGGCGGCCAGCGGCACCTGGCACGAGCCGCCCAGGGCGCGCGAGACGGCGCGCTCGGCCAGCGCGCAGGCCGTGGTGTCGGCGCAGGCCAGCGGCGCCAGCCAGGCCCGCAGCTCGCTGCGGTCGGCCATGATCTCGATGCCCAGGGCGCCCTGCCCGGCGGCGGGCAGGCTGTCTTCGACGGGGATCACCGCGCGGATGCGCTCGGCCAGCCCCAGGCGCTGCAGGCCGGCGGCGGCCAGCACGATGGCGGCGTAATCGCCGCGGTCGAGCTTGGCCAGACGGGTGTCAAGATTGCCGCGCAGGGGCTTGACGAGCAGTTGCGGGTAGCGCGCGCGCAGCTGGGCTTCGCGGCGCAGACTGGAAGTGCCCAGCACGGCACCCGCGGGCAGTTCGTCGAGCGAGGCGACCGTGTTGGACACCAGGGCATCGTGCGGGTCGGCCCGCTGCAGGATCGCGGCCAGATCGAAGGGATGCGTCAGGTCGACCGGCACATCCTTGAGCGAGTGCACGGCCAAGTCGGCGCGGCCATCCAGCAAGGCGGTTTCGAGCTCTTTGACGAACAGGCCCTTGCCGCCCACCTTGGACAGCGTGCGATCCAGGATCTGGTCGCCGCGCGTGGTCATTTCCAGCAGCTCGACCCGGCACCCGGGATACAGGGCCTGCAGGCGGGCCTGCACGTGGCGGGCCTGCCACAGGGCCAGGCGGCTGGCGCGGGTGGCGATGACCAGTTTTTCAGGAGAAGACATCAGAGGGTGATCCTTGAAAGCATCAGGCGGGCGACGATGCCGATGGCGGCAAGCACGATGAGCGTTTGAAGCAAAGAGGGACGTTTCAGTTTCATGGCGAACACGTGGCGCGGCCCGTGCCTGTCCTGCCAGGGCCAGGGCCGCCGACGGCGCAGGACGGTGGTCGGGCAGGATGAACAGGCGCGGGTTTATGAAGCGCGGATTCCAAGCCCACAGTTTAACAAGGGATACGGCATCGCTGTCGTCCCCCGCCCGCGCGGCACCGCGCGGGCACCGGGCACGCACCGCGCGGGAGCGCCGTGCAAGAAAAAAACACCGCCGCGTGTACGCCACGTAGCGGTGCTTGCAAAACGCAGACAAGTGCGCGCAAGGCCTGGCGGGCCGACGCCGGGTATGCGGCAAGCCGCAAGGCCCGGGCGCCGGTGCCAGATGCGCGGACTTACAGCACGGTCTTCAGCAGTTTGCCCATTTCGGACGGGTTGCGCGTCGTGCGGATGCCGCAGGCTTCCATGATTTCCATCTTGGCGTTGGCCGTGTCGGCCCCGCCGGAGATGAGGGCGCCCGCGTGGCCCATGCGCTTGCCCGCCGGTGCCGTGACCCCGGCGATAAAGCCCACCACGGGCTTTTTCATGTTGTCCTTGGCCCACTGGGCGGCGTTGACTTCGTCGGGGCCGCCGATTTCACCGATCATGATGACGGCATCGGTGTCGGGGTCGTCGTTGAACATCTTCAGCACGTCGATGTGCTTCAGGCCGTTGATGGGATCGCCGCCGATACCCACGGCGCTGGATTGCCCCAGGCCCAGTTCGGTGACCTGCGCCACGGCTTCATAGGTAAGCGTGCCCGAGCGGCTGACGATGCCGATGCGGCCCTTGCGGTGGATGTGGCCCGGCATGATGCCGATCTTGATTTCGTCGGGCGTGATGAGGCCCGGGCAGTTGGGGCCCAGCAGCAGCGTCTTGCGGTTTTCGTCGCGCATGCGGTTGCGCACGGCCAGCATGTCACGCACGGGAATGCCTTCGGTGATGCAGATGACCAGATCGAGGTCGGCCTCGACGGCTTCCCAGATGGCGTCCGCGGCCCCCGCGGGCGGCACGTAGATGACCGACACGGTGGCGCCAGTGTGATCCTTGGCGTCTTTGACGGAGGCGTAGATGGGGATGCCTTCGAAGTCCTGGCCGGCTTTCTTGGGGTGCACCCCGGCGACGAAGGCGGCCTGGCCGTTGGCGTACTCGCGGCACATGCGGGTATGGAACTGGCCGGTCTTGCCGGTGATCCCCTGGGTGATGACCTTGGTGTCCTTGTTGATCAGAATCGACATGTTCTATTCCCTGTGATGCTTATTTCGCAGCGGCGACGACGGCGGTCGCAGCTTCGGCCATGGTGTCAGCGCTGATGATGGGCAGGCCCGAGGCCGCCAGCATCTGCTTGCCCTTTTCTTCGTTGGTGCCCTTCATGCGCACCACCAGCGGCACGCTGAGGTTGACCGCCTTGCAGGCCGCGATCACGCCTTCGGCGATGACGTCGCAGCGCATGATGCCGCCGAAGATGTTCACCAGGATGGCCTTCACGCCTTCGTTGCTGAGCATGATCTTGAAGGCTTCGGTGACTTTCTCTGCCGTGGCGCCGCCGCCGACGTCGAGGAAGTTGGCCGGTTCGCCGCCAAAGAGCTTGATGGTGTCCATGGTGGCCATGGCCAGGCCCGCGCCGTTGACCAGGCAGCCGATGTTGCCGTCGAGCTGGATGTAGGCCAGGTCGTACTTGCTGGCGGCGACTTCCGCCGGGTCTTCTTCGTCGAGGTCGCGGTAGGCGACGATCTCGGGATGACGGAAGAGCGCATTGGCGTCGAAGTTGAACTTGGCGTCGAGCGCCTTGATGCCGCCATTGCCTTCAAGGATGAGCGGGTTGATTTCGGCCAGCGAGGCGTCGGTATCCCAGTAGGCTTTGTAGAGCTTCTGGAATTCGGCGGCGGCCCGGGCGACCGAGGTCTCGGGCACGCCGATGCCGCGCGCCAGGCCCTCGGCATCGGCGTCGGTCAGGCCGGTGGCCGGATCGACGAATACCTTGAGAATCTTTTCAGGAGATTTTTCCGCCACGACTTCGATTTCCATGCCGCCTTCGCTGGAGGCCATGACGCACACGCGCTGCGAGGCGCGGTCGGTGACGATGCCGACGTAATATTCTTTCTTGATGTCGGCGCCTTCTTCAATGAGCAGGCGGCGCACTTTCTGGCCTTCCGGGCCAGTCTGGTGCGTGACCAGCTGCATGCCCAGGATTTCGCTGGACAGCTGACGCACTTCGTCGATGGAGCGGGCGAGCTTCACGCCGCCGCCCTTGCCACGCCCACCGGCGTGGATCTGGGCCTTCACGACCCACACAGGCCCACCCAATTTTTCGGCTGCCGCCACGGCCTCGTCGACCGAGAACGCGGGAATGCCGCGCGGGACAGTCACGCCAAACTTCTTCAGCAATTCCTTGCCTTGATATTCGTGAATTTTCATGAGTTACCTGTCAGTGAAGAGAAAAGAAAACCACCAGCGGGCCGTTTCGGCACGCCGGCCAGGGCCAGGCCCGGAAGTCTAGCCTTCATGCTGCTCGGCCTGTGCCGGTTCGTACCAGGGTACGTAGTACTGCCGCACCACCGGGCCATCGACGCGCAGAGCATGACAGCCGTCCAGCTGAAAAGGTCGCTGGCCGTCTGGGTCTTGACGCCGCCGACCGGCCATGGTCTGGATGGCGACGGTCGGCAGGACATTGGTGAGTTCGGTGACGTGCGTGCACCCGGCGGTGCGGCCAAAGCGTTCGCGCACGTGCTTGCGAAACTGATTAAGGAGGTTCAGCCCCACCAGCTGGCCGTATTCAGGCGCAATGGCGCTGCAGAATTCGCCATAGGGCGCGGCATCGTAGGCCACCTGGGCATCGGTGATGTTGAATTGCGCATCGATGGTGACCCGCAGGTGCATATGGTGCACGGGGGCCCCCGCCGGATGCACCTGCCCGCCCCGGATCGGAAAGTCGTATGCCTTGGTGTCGATGAGTTCGGCTTCGAGATCGAACTGGCCGTCGTCGCGCACGTAGGTCTGGACACGAATGGATCGTGTGTGCAGGGGCTGGCGGTTACACGCTGGCGCGGTCAGGGGCATGGGAAGGCAGGCGAACGGATACGGTTTAACCGGTGGATTATACCGTGCATATGAATTCGCTTATGGTCGCTTGCGGGCGCGCACAGGCAAGGGCCTGCGAGGCCCTTGAGGCCGCTGCCGACAACAGCCCGCTCAGGCCGCCTTGCGCAGGGCCTTGGCTGCCTGCACCATGGACTCGAGCGCGGCGCGGGTCTCGGGCCAGGCGCGGGTCTTCAAACCGCAGTCCGGGTTCACCCACAGGCGCTCGGCGGGCAGGCGCTGGGCCGCCTTGTGGATGAGGTTGACCATCCATTCTTCCTTGGGCACGTTGGGCGAGTGAATGTCGTACACACCCGGGCCGATGTCGTTGGGGTACGAGAAGTCCTCGAAAGCACCCAGCAGCTCCATGTTCGAACGCGAGGTCTCGATGGTGATGACGTCCGCATCCATGGCGGCAATCGCCTGGATGATGTCGTTGAACTCGGAATAGCACATGTGCGTGTGGATCTGCGTATCGTCGCGCACGCCGCTGGTGGTGAGGTGGAAACTGTCCACGGCCCAGGCCAGGTAGGCCGCCCAGTCGCCGCGGCGTAGCGGCAGGCCCTCGCGAAATGCCGGCTCGTCAATCTGGATGACGGTGATGCCGGCCTTTTCGAGATCCTGGACTTCGTCGCGCAAGGCCAGGGCGATCTGGCGGCAGGTCTGCTCGCGCGGTTGGTCGTCGCGCACGAACGACCACTGCAGAATCGTTACCGGGCCAGTGAGCATGCCCTTGACCGGCTTGTCGGTGAGCGACTGGGCGTAGGACGACCAGGCCACCGTCATGGGGGCTAGGCGCGCCACGTCGCCATAGATGAGGGGCGGCTTGACGCAACGTGAACCATAGCTTTGCACCCAGCCATAGGCGGTGAAGGCAAAGCCGACCAGCAGTTCGCCGAAATACTCGACCATGTCGTTGCGCTCGGGCTCGCCGTGCACCAGCACGTCCAGGCCGATTTCTTCCTGGAAACGGATGACGCGCTCGATCTCCGCGCGGATGGCCTTCTCGTAGGCGGCGTCGCTCAACGCGCCCGAACGCCAGTCGCGGCGCAGAGTACGGATGTCGGAGGTCTGCGGAAACGAACCGATGGTGGTCGTGGGAAAGCGCGGCAGGCCCAGGCGCTTTTGCTGCGCCTGGATGCGCTGGGCAAACGGCGTGCGCTGACGCGCAATGGCGGCAGACTCGGTCAGGCGCTTGGCCACGTCCTGGCGGTGGATGCGGCTGGAGCGCGCACGATCTTGCACAGCCTTGCGAGCGGCTGCGATGGCCTGCTTGTCCTGCTCGCTGGCGCCGCCGTCCAGCAACACCTGCAACAAATGCAGTTCGTCAAGCTTCTGGAGGGAGAAGGCCAGCCAGCTGCGCAGCTCGGCGTCCAGGCCGGTTTCCAGATCGAGGTCGATCGGTGTGTGCAACAGCGAGCACGACGGAGCCAGCCACAGGCGCGCGCCCAGGCGTTCGACGGCGGGCTTGATCAGTGCTTGCACTTTGTCGAGATCAGCGCGCCAGACGTTACGCCCGTCGATCACCCCCAGCGACAGGACTTGATCGTCCCGCACGCCCGCCAACACGACATCCAGTTGGCCGGGGGCTCGCACGAGATCGACGTGCAGGCCCTGCACCGGCAGCGCGCGCACCGCGTCCAGATTGGCGCCCAGGCCGCCGAAGTAGGTAGCCAGCAGCACCTTGGGGCCTTGCTGGCTCAGGCGCGCATAGACCTCGCCCAGGGCCTTTTGCCAGGCGGCCGGGAGATCCAGCACCAGGATGGGCTCGTCGATCTGCACCCACTCGACCCCTTGCGCGGCCAGGCGCTGCAAGACCTGTTCGTACACGGGCAGCAGGGCCGACAGCAGGTCGAGCTTGGCGGCATCGGCGGCGCCCTGCGCGAAGGCGTCGCCCTTGCCCAGCCACAGCCAGGTCAGGGGGCCGGGGATGACGGGACGGGCGCGGTAGCCCAGCTTCTGCGCCTCGGCCACTTGTTCGAACAAGGCCTCACGGGCGATGCGGTAGGTTTGCCCCGGATGCAGCTCGGGCACGATGTAGTGGTAGTTGGTATCGAACCATTTGGTCATTTCGCAGGCGGCGGCCGGGGTGCCCGAGGGCGCGCGGCCACGGCCCATGCGAAACAGGGTGTCGAGTTCGACGGGAGCGGCGTCGTCCTGGCCGAAGCGCGCGGGCACGGCGCCCAGCAGTGTCGTCCATTCGAGAATGTGGTCGTACCAGGCGAAGTCTCCCACCGGCACCCACTGCAGTCCGGCCTTGGCCTGGGCGTCCCAATGACGCGACCGCAGTTCGCGGCCTGTTTCGAGCAGGCTGGCCTGGTCGGCCTTGCCGGCCCAATAGGCTTCTTGCGCGCGCTTGAGCTCACGGGCGGCACCGATGCGGGGAAAACCTAAATTATGAATTACCGTCATGACAAATCCTGATAACATTAAAATCATTCAATGAAGCAATTGTGCACGGGATCGAGAAAAATAAAAACTCAAATACCGCACACTTAACTTGAGAAAATTTCATGATAGAAGTTCGCCACCTGGAAACCCTGCTGGCTATCCGCGACGGCGGCAGCCTGCAAGAGGCCGCCGAGCGCCTGCACGTGACGCAATCCGCCCTCTCGCACCAGCTGCGCGACCTCGAAGTACGCCTGAAAACCCCCTTGCTGAACCGGCGCACCCGTCCCGCCCGCCTGACCACCGCGGGCCTGCGGGTGCTCGCCCTGGCCGAAGACGTGCTGCCACGCATCCGCGCCACGGAACTCGAACTGCGGCGCCTGTCGGCCGGGCGTGCTGGACGCCTGCACGTGGCCATCGACTGTCACTCGTGCTTTCAGTGGCTCATGCCCACACTGGATACGTTTCGCAAAGACTGGCCTGAGGTCTCATTGGATCTGTCGGCGGCCTTTTCGTTTGCCCCCCTGCCCGCCCTGGCTCGCGGCGACCTGGACGTGGTGATCACCTCCGACCCCGAGCCCCTGGAGGTCGTGCAGTACATGCCGCTGTTCTCGTATGAGATGGTGCTGGCCGTACCCAGCCAGGGACCGCTGGGCGCCGCGCGCCAGATCGAGCCCGCCGACCTGGCAGATCAGGTGCTGATTACGTATCCGGTCGAGCGCAAGCGCCTGGACATTTTCAACGTCTTTCTCGACCCTGCCAACGTCGAGCCCGCCGCCGTGCGCACGGCGGAACTCACCCCCATGATCGTGCAGCTGGTGGCCAGCGGGCGGGGCGTGGCCGCCCTGCCCAGCTGGGCGTTGGACGAATACCGCAACTTGCCAGGTATGAAAATCATCCGCCTGGGCAACGGCATCTGGCGCACCCTGCAGGCCGGGGTGCGCGCCGAAGACGCCGATACGGCCTATGTGCAGGCCTTTCTGGAGCAGGCCCGCAAGACCTGCTTCGAGACCTTGCCCGGCATCCGGGCGGCCCAACCGCAGGCAATGGCCGCGAAGGCGGCCAGCCTGCCGCCGCCTCACCGCCTGGGCATCGTGTGATGACCAGGCCAGATCCGTGCCCGGCCCAAAAAACTCGGGCCCGTCACCTTTGATGCGGCTAGAAACCGGGTGTCAGGATTCATCCGGGGGCGGGACGTCGCCATCGGGCGGCTCGAACCGCGCCGACAGAACGCGGCGGATGCTGTCGGTGGAAAAACCGCGCCCGGCCAGGTAGCGGTACTGGCGGGCGTAATCGCGCGCATCGACCGGCGGCTGGCCAAACTTGCGCTGCCAGACAGCCTGCGCCCGGGCGGGCTCTGAGGTTCTGAGCGCTTCTTGCACGTCGGCCAGCTGTTCGTCGCCCACCCCTTGCTGACGCAGTGCCTGAACGATGCGCCGGGCGCCTTGGCGGGGCGCTGTGCGATGCACATAGGCCTGTGCGTAGCGGGTGTCCGACTGCCAGTGCGTGCGCTGCAGTTCGTCGAGCACGGCCTCGATTTCGGCGGGGTCGTCGCTGTACGCCGCCAGCTTGCGGCGCAATTCGAGGCGCGAGTGTTCGCGCCGGGACAGATAAGCAACCGCCCGGGCCTTCAGGCTGGGCCCGGGCCGACTTGCGTCATTCGCCATCCGCGGGCGCGGTCGCGGGGGCTGCCGCGCTGCCTGGCGCGCGGGCGGGCTCGGCGCGCAGGGCGATACCCAGGCTTTCGCGCACGCGGTTTTCGATCTCGAAGGCCAGGTCGGCGTGTTCTTTGAGGTAATCGCGCACGTTGTCCTTGCCTTGGCCGATGCGGGTGCCGTTGTAGCTGTACCAGGCCCCGGACTTGTCGATGAGGCCCGCCTGCACGCCGAGGTCGATGATTTCGCCTTCGCGCGAGATGCCCGCGCCGTACATGATGTCGAATTCGACCTGCTTGAAGGGCGGCGCCACCTTGTTCTTGACGACCTTGACGCGGGTTTCGTTGCCCACGACCTCGTCGCCTTTCTTGATGGAGCCGATGCGGCGGATGTCGAGGCGCACCGACGAATAGAACTTGAGCGCGTTGCCGCCCGTGGTGGTTTCGGGGTTGCCGAACATGACGCCGATCTTCATGCGGATTTGGTTGATGAAGATGACCATGCAGTTGGCGCGCTTGATGGTGGCGGTGAGCTTGCGCAGCGCCTGGCTCATGAGGCGAGCCTGCAGGCCGGGCAGCGAATCGCCCATGTCGCCTTCGATTTCGGCCTTGGGCACCAGAGCGGCCACCGAGTCGATGACGATGAGATCGACCGAACCCGAGCGCACCAGGGCATCGGTGATTTCGAGGGCCTGTTCGCCCGTGTCGGGCTGCGAGATGAGCAGGTCTTCGAGGTTGACCCCGAGGCGCGCCGCGTACTGGACGTCGAGCGCGTGTTCGGCATCGACGAAGGCGCAGGTGCCGCCGATCTTTTGCATTTCGGCGATCACCTGCAAGGTGAGCGTGGTCTTGCCCGAGGATTCGGGGCCGTAGACCTCAACCACCCGGCCACGGGGCAGGCCGCCCACGCCCAGGGCGATATCGAGCCCCAGCGAACCGGTGGACACGACCTGGATGTCGTGCTCGACCTGGTTGTCGCCGTAGCGCATGATGGAGCCCTTGCCGAACTGCTTTTCGATTTGCGACAGCGCGGCGGCCAGCGCCTTGGCGCGTTCGGGGTTGGCCTTGCCGGTGCGTTCGTCCATGGAGAGGTTCCTTTTCTTGGGTACAGAGTTGTTTGCTGACATAAGGGAAATTATGGCACTAAATTGTACTGTATAAATGATCAGTTGTGCTGCTTATGTCCCGCCTCTCGCCACCCGGCGGGCGCACCATACCGCGGGCCGCCATCGTTAACCCTAAATGACGCGCCCCGCCCACCCATGAGACAATCCGCAGCATTCGGGCGCGTCCGCGCCCACTCCCTTCCCTGGATGTCTTTCCCGCCATGCGTATCCTGATTGCCGAGGACGACAGTATTCTCGCGGATGGGCTGTCCCGATCGCTGCGCTACGACGGCTATGCCGTGGACGTAGTCCACGACGGCTCCAGCGCCGATTCCGCCCTGCAGCTGCAAACCTTCGACCTGCTCATCCTCGACCTGGGCCTGCCCAAGATGAACGGCCTGTCGGTGCTGCGCAAGCTGCGCCAGCGCGCCACCCCGGTGCCCGTGCTCATCCTCACAGCGGCCGATTCCATCGAACAGCGCGTCGAAGGCCTCGATCTGGGCGCCGATGACTACATGTCCAAGCCCTTCGCCCTGAGCGAACTCGAAGCGCGCGTGCGGGCGCTCATCCGCCGCCACGGCGGCGCGCGGGCGTCCATGCTGCGCCACGGGCGCCTCAGCTTCGACCTCAATGGCCGCATCGCCACCATCGACGACACGCCCATCGAACTCTCCGCCCGCGAAACCAGCCTGCTCGAAATCTTCCTGTCGCGCAGCGGGCGCATGATCAGCAAACACCAGTTGGTCGATCTGCTGTGCGAATGGGGCGAAGAAGTCACCACCAACGCCATCGAAGTCTACATCCACCGCCTGCGCAAGAAGATCGAACCCGCCAACGTGCGCATCCTCACGGTGCGCGGCCTGGGCTACTGCCTCGAACCCGAGAACCGCAGCCAGGCCGTTGACGCGGCGGCCGTCGACTGACGGCCCATGTTCGCCGACCATCGTCTCACCCGCCGTCGGCGCGCCGGACGCCACGCCACCCTGCTGGGCCGCATCCTCCTGTGGATGATCGTGCCGCTGTTCGTCCTCTGGTCGATCGGCATCGTCATCACCTATTTCATCTCGCTGAACATCGCCAACTCGCCCTACGACCGAACGCTCGCCAGCCACCTGCGGCTCTTGCGCCACGAGGTCGAGCTGCAGCGCCTCACGTCCGGCGTGACGCTCTCCGAATCAGCAAGCACCGTGCTGGCCGGCAATAGCGACGATCCGGCCACGCTCTGGCAGATTCTCGACGCCAACGGCCACCTGATGGCGGGCGACCCGCACATCCCCACGCCGGAAAACTGGACCTACGACATCGACCAGATCCGCTTTCGCAACGCCACGCTCGAACACCAGGCCATCCGCCTGGCCTACATGTGGGGCGGGCGCGACCGCGACGGCGCGGGCTTTCTCACCGTGGTGGCCGAGCCCGCCGAGGCCCGCGCCACCCTGCAGCAGGAAATCCTCACCGGCATGCTCACGCCGCAGCTCATCATCTTGCCGCTGGCGGCCATGCTGGCCGGGCTGGGCCTCACCCAGGGGCTCGAACCCCTCAGCCTGCTGCAAGAGCACATGCGGCGGCGCAAGCCCAGCGATCTTTCGCCCATTCGCGACGACCTGGCCCCGGCGGAGATCGTGCCGCTCATCGCCGCCATGAACAACGTGCTGCAGCGCCTGGCCGCCTCCATCGAGTCGCAGCAGCGCTTCGTGGCCAATGCCGCGCACCAGCTCAAGACGCCGCTGGCGGGCATCCGCACCCAGTGCGAGCTGGCGCTGCGCGAACCAGAGCCCGCCCGCCTGCGCGCCAGCCTGCAGCAGCTGATCGCGGGTTCGCAGCGCGCCACCCGCCTGGTCAACCAGCTGCTGCTGCTGGCGCGCGCCGAATCGCTCGACCCCAACCAGTCGCGCAACACCGAGCAGATCGACCTCTACCCCCTGGCGGAAACCTGTACGGGCGAATGGGTGCGGGCCGCCATGCAGCGCAATATCGACCTGGGCTTCGAATCGCCCGGCGAACCGCTGCCGATCTTTGGCAACCGCACCATGATCTGCGAGCTGCTCAACAACCTCATCGACAATGCCTTGCTGTATACGCCCCGTGGCGGGCAAGTAACCGTGCGGGCCTTTGCCGAGGACGAGCAAATCTGCCTGGAAGTGCAGGATTCCGGCCCCGGCATCCCGCCCGAAGAACAGACCAAGGTCTTTGACCGCTTCTACCGCATCCTGGGCCACGAGGCCGAGGGCAGCGGCCTGGGGCTGGCCATCGTGCGCGAGGTGGCCGAACACCACCGAGCCACCGTCGCGTTCGTCCCCCCAGGCAACCACAGCAACCCGGCCAGCGCCGGCACCCGGCTACGCGTGTCATTTCCGCGTGACAACGTCCCGAGAACCCGCACATGAACCAGACCCGCTTCATGCCGCCCGATACCGCCGACGACGCCAGCCGCCCGATGACGCACGAAGAGCGGCGCGTCATCCTGGCTTCGTCCATGGGCACCGTCTTCGAGTGGTACGACTTCTACGTCTACGGCTCGCTGGCGGCCATCATCGCGCAGCACTTTTTCTCCAGCCTCAACCCCACGGCGGGTTTCATCTTCGCGCTGCTCACCTTCGCCGCGGGCTTTGCCGTGCGCCCCTTCGGCGCCCTGGTCTTTGGCCGCCTGGGCGACATGGTGGGCCGCAAATACGCCTTCGTGGTGTCCATCCTCATCATGGGGCTGTCCACCTTTCTGGTGGGCGTGCTGCCCTCGTCGTCGTCCATCGGTTCGGCGGCCCCCATGATCCTGCTGCTGCTGCGCCTGCTGCAAGGCCTGGCGTTGGGGGGCGAATACGGCGGCGCCGCCGTCTACGTTGCCGAACACGCCCCGAACAACCGGCGCGGCTTTTTCACCAGCTGGATCCAGACCACCGCCACCACCGGCATGTTCCTGTCGCTGGTGGTGGTGCTGGGCACCCGCGCCACGCTGGGCCAGGAGGCCTTCGACGACTGGGGCTGGCGCGTGCCTTTCCTCATTTCCGTCCTGCTGCTGGTGATCTCGGTGTGGATACGCATGCGGCTGCATGAATCGCCCGCCTTCACCCGCATGAAATCCGAGGGTCTGATTTCCAAAGCGCCCATCAAAGAGGCTTTTGGCCGCTGGCGCAACCTGCGCCTGATCCTGCTCGCCCTGATCGGCCTGACGGCGGGCCAGGCAGTAGTCTGGTATACCGGCCAGTTCTATGCCCTGTATTTCCTGACGGAAACCCTGGGCGTGGACGCCAACATCGCCAATATTCTGGTAGCGCTGGCGCTGCTGCTGGCCTGTCCGTTTTTCCTCATCTTCGGCGCCTGGTCGGATCGCATTGGCCGCAAGCCCATCATCATGGCGGGCTGCCTGATCGCCTGCCTGACGTATTTCCCGGTTTTCAAGGGGCTGACGCACTACGCCAACCCGGCGCTCGAACGCGCCCAGGCGCGCGCGCCGGTGTACGTCGTGGCCGACCCCGGCAATTGCTCGCTGCAATTCAATCCGGTGGGGATCGCTTCCTTCACATCCTCCTGCGACCTGCTCAAGGCCTTCATGGCGGGTCACGCCGTGCACTACGTGAACCAGGCCGCCCCCACGGGCACGGTCGCCTATGCGCTGGTCGGCGACCAGCGCATCGACAGTTTCGAGGGCACGACCCTGCCGCGCGCCGAATTCGCCCGGCGCAACGCCGTGCTGCAGGCCACCTTGCGCCAGGCGGTACGCAGCCACGGCTACCCGGCCTTTGCCGACCCGTCACAGATCAATTACGGCATGGTGCTGTTGCTGCTGTTTTTTCTCGTGCTGCTGGTCACCATGGTGTATGGCCCCATCGCGGCCATGCTGGTGGAAATGTTCCCCACCCGCATCCGCTATACCTCCATGAGCGTGCCTTACCATATCGGCAATGGCTGGTTCGGCGGCTTCCTGCCGCCAGTGGCCTTCGCCACTGTGGCCACGACCGGCAGCATGTACGACGGCCTGTGGTATCCCATCATCATCTGCGCCATGACCCTGGTGGTGGGCGTGCTGTTCGTGGACGAAACCCGGCACAAGGATCTGAACGCGCCTTGAGCGGCGACACAAACGGGGCAACATCATTCAGCCAGGCTTCAGGGGCGGTTCAGAGTGTCGTCAGCGGTCTGGCCTTAGAATGCACGGGTGCGCCGGTCTCTGGTTCAGGTGTCTCGTTCCCCCTTGCCACCCCAGCCTTTCCGCACCGACGCGCCTGCGCCTGCACGCCCCCCGCGAGCTTTTTGTGTGCAGACGACAGCCCTCCTGGCCCGGTTCAATCCGGGCCATTTTTTTGGTGCGCCCGCCTGCCCGGCCTTCTGCATGCCGCAGCAGTTCTCGTTTGCGCGCTACGCCCCAGCGGCAGCCTGAGACGTCAGATGCCAGACACCTCTTCAAACCCCATCGCGTACAATCAAGGCCCTCTTTCATTGCCGCCCGCCGGGCTGTCCAGACACGACCATGTGGTTCAAAAATCTCAAGCTCTATCGCCTTGCCCCCAACGCCTCCTTCTCCGCCGCCGAACTCGAAGCCGCGCTCGAACCGCTGGCGTTCCAGCATGGCGGCAGCCAGGATAGCCAGGTCTCGGGCTGGCTGGCGCCGCGGGAAGACAGCGGGCTTGCCTTCATGCAGCACGGCCAGATCCTGCTGCGCCTGCAGACTGAAAAGAAGCTGCTGCCCGCCACCGTCATCAACCAGGCCAGCCGGGCACGCGCAATACAAATCGAAGAGCAGCAGGGCTACAAGCCGGGCCGCAAGCAGATGAAGGACATCAAGGAACAGATGACGATGGAGCTGCTGCCGCGCGCCTTCGCCATCACGCACGACACGCACGTCTGGATCGACACGGTGAGCCGCTGGGTGGCCATCGACGCCGCCGCCACGGCGCGCAGCGACGAAGTGCTGGGCCTGCTCGCCAAGACGCTCACGCCCTTCCCCATCATGCCGCTGCACGTAGAGATGTCGCCCGCCGCCGCAATGACGCTCTGGCTCACGGACGACGAGCCGCCCGCCGGATTTTCCATCGACCAGGACACCGAGCTGCGCTCGACGGGCGAGTCGCGCGCCACCGTGCGCTACGTGCGCCAGACAGTGGACGCCGACGAGGTGCGCCGCCACATCGACGCGGGCAAGCAGTGCACACGCCTGGCCATGACCTGGAACGACCGCGTGTCCTTTGTGCTGACGGACAACCTGGACATCAAGCGCGTCGCCCCGCTGGACGTGCTCAAGGACAATCAGGACGCCCAGGCTGCCAACGAAGCCGAGCAGTTCGAGGCCGACTTCGCCCTGATGACCGGCGAGCTTGCTCGCATGCTCGACGACTTGGTGGCCGCGCTGGGCGGCATGCGACAAGAGACCAAATAAGCCGCCCCCCGCACACGCATTTCTCGCACATCGAACCGGGAGCAGGCGGTTCTCAGGCCGCGCGCCGCCCCCGGAACGCGTCAATACATCCCGTGAAACACGCTGTCGTCGGGCCCGATGTGTGATGGCGGCGCCCAGGTGACATCCCGCAGGGAATGCTGCACCAGGCCTTCCACCCCCAGCAGCACGGCGAAGATCGCCATCCGCACGGGGATACCGTTGTCGGTCTGGCGGAAAATCGCCAGACGCGGATCGTGGTTCAGGTCGGTGCTGAGGTCGTTGGCCCCATCGCGGCTGTCGCGCGGCAGCGGGTGCATGACGATGACGTCGGGCCCGCAGCAGGCATCGACGATGGCGCGGTTCACCTGGAAGTCCGCCGTGTAGCCCTCCAGGCTCTCGCCGCTGAAACGTTCTTTCTGCACGCGCGTGGCGTAAATGACGTCCGCGCCCTTCAGGCCTGCGGCCAGATCGTGGGTCTGCTCGATGACGTGGCCGTTCCGGCTCACCTTGTCGAGCAGATAGTCGGGCATCTCCAGCCCCGGCGGCGAGACCAGGGTGAACTTCAGGCCACGATAGAGCGCCAACAACTTGATGAGCGAGTGCACGGTACGGCCATATTTCAGGTCGCCCGCCATGACGATGTGCGCACCGTCCAGCAGCTTGCCCAGACGGGAAAACTCGGTGAGGATGGTGTAGAGGTCGAGCAGCGCCTGGCTGGGGTGCTCGCCCGCGCCGTCGCCGCCATTGACCACCGGAATGTTGGTCGCCGCCGCGAACTCGGCCACTGACCCTTTCTCGGGGTGGCGGATGACCATGGCGTCCACATAGCCGCTCATCACGCGGCTGGTATCGTAGATCGACTCGCCCTTGGCCATGGACGAAAAGGTGAAGCCTGTGGTGTCGCACACCGAGCCGCCCAGGCGGCAGAAAGCGGCCCCGAAGCTGACCCGCGTGCGCGTGCTGGCCTCGAAGAACAGGTTGCCCAGCACGGCGCCTTCCAGCACACGCGACACCTTCTGGCGTCGGGCGATGGGCTGCATGAGATCGGCCACGCGAAAGAGCTCTTCGGCGGATTCGCGGGTGAACTGATCGACGGACAAGAGCTGATGCTTGTTATCGGCTGCGATTCGGTCGCGCAAGGGGCCGGACTGTGCGCTTTGCGCATATTTCTGCATCAGGCTGTCGTTCTCGACGATTTCGGTGACGAAACGCGCGACGACTTCCGGCATGTTGCGCGCTTCTTGCGAACCTTCAGGCAACAGCCAGGTGTCCAGCGCACGGCGCTTGACCCCGATGCGGGCGGCGAACACGTCGCGGGTGAGGTTGAGGCGACGCATGGCGTCGCGCAGGAAAACTTGTTGAGAAACCGCCATGACAGGCTCCGATATACGCAATGCGTAGATTTTTACTCAACAAGATATCGATTGGCAAGCGGAAATCCGAGAAATTTTCTCTTTCTGTCTAAAAAACGACGGACGCCGCCTTGGCTACCGCACCCCGGCCACCGAGCGCGCCGCCAGCTCGGCGTTGTGCACCGAGCCCACACCAAAGGCCAACTGCTGCTGGCGGATGGGGGCGGCGTACGCCGGCGCGGCCAGCATGATCTTGTCCACCACCAGCGCCAGGCGCAGCCCGGGGTGCGCCGCCGTGGCGGCCCGCAGCTTGGCCAGGCCTTCGTCCTTGAGCACCAGCACCAGAATGCCACCGCCGTTCTGGTCGGAGGCCGACTGGATGCCCATCAGATCACTGCGGTCGATGATGGCGTCGGTGCGGACATACAGCAGCCCGGAAGGCTTAAGCGGGACGGGCGTCCAGCCGGGATGCGCCTTCGTATCGGCCAGGAAGACGCGCAGGTCGGCGGCCTGCGCAGCCGTGTCGCCCGCCGATGCCACCGGCAACGTCCGGGAAACCGTCCGTCCCGCTGGCGCACCGGGTGCCTGCGCTGCCAGCCCATGCCCCACAGGCCCCTGACAGGCTGCAAGCAGCGCAGCCGTCACGCACGCCGCCGCACAGGCCGCAGGCCTGCGCACACGCGTCCCAATTTTTATCCATGATCTGTGCATTGTGCCGCAGCCCCCTCCTCGTGTGCGTCTTGACGGATTCCGGCCCAGAGTAACGCATCCGCGTGGGCAGAGGCCAGCGGGACGCCCCCGCTTTGCCTGGAAAACCGCCACCAACGACCAAAGTGACTAGACCATTTGGCCTGACGCGCTGCCCCATGAGACCAATAGGCAGCGCGGCGCGCCTTGCGTAGTCTGGAGCCCGATAGATTCTCCGTCCGCAAGGTTCATACCATGTCATCCTCCCACGCTGGAAAAGCCATGTCCGTGCTGCTGGCCAGCACATTCGCCTTCACCATCTGCTTTGCCGTCTGGACGGTATTCTCGGTGCTGGGCATCCCGATCAAGCAGCAACTGCAGCTGAACGAAACCGAGTTCGGCCTGCTGGCCGCCATGCCCGTGCTCTCGGGCGCGCTGGTACGCGTCCCCCTGGGGATCTGGACTGACCGCTACGGCGGGCGGATCGTCTTTCTTCTGACCATGCTCGCGGCAGTCGTGCCGCTGTGGCTGCTGTCCTATGCCACCCACTACTGGCAGTTCCTGATTCTGGCCGTATTCATCGGGCTGGTCGGTGGCACCTTCTCCGTCGGAACCCCCTACGTGGCGCGCTGGTTCAAGCGCGAACGCCAGGGCTTTGCCATGGGGATATTCGGAGCGGGCAATTCCGGCTCGGCCGTCACCATGTTCGTCGCCCCCGCCCTGATCGCCGCAGCGGCGGGCGCCTGGACGATCGTCCCCCAGGTGTACGCCGCGAGCCTGCTCGCCACGGTCGTGCTGTTCTGGCTGTTCACCGCCACCAATCCGGCGCACTTGCAAACCACCGCCAGCACCGACTTTCGTGCCCAGCTGCAGCTGCTGAAAGACCCGCGCGTCTGGCGTTACTGCCAGTACTACTCGGTCGTCTTCGGCGGCTACGTCGCCTTGGCTCTGTGGATGACCCGCTACTACATCGGCGAATACGGCTATTCCATGAGTTCGGCTGCCTTCCTGGCTGCCTGTTTCTCTTTGCCCGGCGGGGTCTTGCGCGCCCTGGGCGGCTGGATTTCCGATCATGTCGGCGCCTACCGTACCACCTGGTGGGTGATGTGGATCATCTGGGTCGCCTTTTTCATCCTCAGCTATCCGAACACCGAGTTCACGATTCAAACGGCACACGGCGCGCAGACATTCCACCTGGCGCTGAGCCCCACCTTGTTCACGCTGCTGATGTTCACCGTCGGGATTGCCATGGCCATCGGCAAGGCCTCTGTGTTCAAGTTCATCTCTGACGACTTTGATGGCAACATCGGCGCCGTCTCCGGGCTGGTCGGCCTGGCCGGCGGCCTTGGCGGATTCATCCTGCCGATCCTGTTCGGCATCTTGCTGGACTACACCGGCATCAATTCCAGCTGCTTCATGCTGATGTACGGCACCGTCTGCGTCTCGCTGATCTGGATGCACTACGGCTTCCCTGGCAAGGATGCCCGCGCCACCCAAAAAGGGCCCAGCACCGCAAGCTCACAGGAGATCCCCCAGGCCGACGCTATACTGGGCTGATTCGCCCCACGCCTTGCGCCCAGCATGCAAGCTCCCCAGCCTTCATACTTCGACACCGCCAGCCCGCGCAACCGCCTATCGACACGCATCATCTGCACAACGGCGGTCGTGCTGCTGCTGGGGCTGGGCATGATCGGCTGGACGCTCTGGCTGTCCTGGCTGCTGGAAGGTGCGGGTGCCGCCATCAACAACGCCGGCAGCCTGCGCATGCGGGCCAATCAGGTGGCAATTGCCCTGCAACAAGAAAAAAACGGCGCCCCGCCATTTGTCGCCGACACCGACACGCTGCTGCAGGCCCAGGCGCAGATGCTCGAACACCTGCGCGCGGAAGAAGCCCGGCACTCGCAACTGCTGCCCAAAAGCCCGGCCATCCAGATGCGGATGACGCAGGTTGCCACCTTGTGGAACACTCAGCTGGCGCCCCGCGCGCGGCGCGTCCAGGCGGGCGCCCCCCTGGCGGTATATCTCGATCATCTGAACGACTTCGTGACCCAGGCCGACCAGTTGGTGCGGGCGATCGAAGCCGACAGCGCCCGCAAGACCAGCCGACTGCGCTTTTCCCAGGCCACGCTCATCGTCATGGCATGCGCCGCCACACTGGCGCTCGTCTGGCTGCTCTACGTCTGGATCATCCATCCTGTCCGACGCCTGCAAGGCGGCTTGCGCGGCATGGCGCAGCGCGACTTCAACCTGCGCCTGCCCGTCGACCGACGCGATGAATTCGGCGTGCTGGCGGTCGGCTTCAACCGCATGGCCGACGAGCTGCAAAGCCTGTATACCGGCCTGGAGGCCCGAGTCGCCGAAAAAACAGCCCAGCTCGCCAACCAGAACGCCACGCTGGCGACACTGTACGACATGGCCGCCTTTCTCAACCGCCCCAACGACATCGAAACGGTCTGCAAGGGCTTTCTCGACCGCATCCTGCAGCGCTTCCAGGCCGATAGCGCCACCCTCCAGCTCAGCGGCCCGCCGGGCAGCCCGGGGACGCACACCACGCTGTCGGTCGGCTGCACGACATCTCACGCCGCCAGTGACCAGGCCCGCTTTCCGGTGCGTTCGCACGAAGAAGACATGGGCAGTTTTGCGCTTTTCTTTGCCGCCCAGCGCCTGCTGGACGACAGCCAGCGCCACCTGCTGGAAACCCTGGGACAGCACCTGGGCATTGCCATCCAGAACCGGCGCCTCAGCAGCCAGGCCCGCCAGCTCGCCATGGAACAGGAACGCTCGCTGGTCGCCCAGGGCCTGCACGACAGCATCGCCCAGGGCCTGAACTTTCTCAAGCTGCAGCTGCAGCTGCTGGATCGCGCGGCTCAGCGGGGCGATCTGGCGGAAATCGACGAAATCATCCCGCTGTTGCGCACCGGGGTGGACGAAAGCTACCAGGACGTGCGCGAACTGCTGAACAATTTCCGCTCGCAGCTGGGGGACGGCGGCCTGCTGGACGCGGCCGAAGAAACCGTCGCCCGTTTTCGTCGGCAAACCGGCATCGAAGTGGCCCTGCGCGCCGATGGCCTGGCGAGCGGCCCGCCCCTGACCCGCGTCCAGCAACTCGAGGCCCTGTTCATTTTGCAAGAAGCGCTATCCAATGTCCGCAAGCATGCCGAAGCCAGCAAGGTCGAGATCCACCTGAGCAACCGTCAAGGCTTCCGGATGAGCATCAGCGACGACGGCATTGGCTGCGACCCGGGGGCGCTGGAAAACACGCGCACCGACGACCCCATCGGCCACGTGGGGCTGCGCATCATGCAGGAACGCGCCCGACGCATGGGCGCCCGTCTGAACATTTCAGCCGCGCCTGGCCAGGGGGTGGCCATCCTGCTGGCGCTGCCCGCCGAACGCCAGGCACCAGCCTGAGACCCCACTTTGACGCCACCGGCATGACCATACGCATCCTGCTCATCGACGACCACAGCCTGTTTCGCACCGGCATCCGCCTGTTGCTGCAGCGCCACCCCGACTTCAGCATCGTGGGCGAGGCCGCCGATGGCGTCGAAGGCATCAAGCTCGCGCGCAAACTGGCCCCCGACCTCATTTTGCTCGATCTGAACATGCCTGGCCTCTCGGGCCTGGCCACCTTGCAGATTCTCACGCAGGAAGCCCCCGACTGCGCCGTGCTGATCCTCACGGTGTCCGAAGACGCCGACGACCTGGGGCAGGCGCTGCAAGCCGGGGCCAACGGCTATCTTCTGAAAAACGTCGACGGCGACGCGCTGGTGGCGGCCATACATCGCATTGCGGCAGGCGACGCCATCGTTGCCGACGAGATGACGCGCAAACTGGTAGAGCAGTTCCGCCAGCGCGGCGGGTCAGAATCCGCCGCCCCCCGCGGATCACGCGACCGGCTCACCCAGCGCGAACGGGAAATCGTCCAGTGCCTGGTGCGCGGAGAAAGCAACAAGCTCATCGCCCGCTCGCTCGATCTGTCTGAGAGCACGGTCAAAATCCACATCCAGAACATCCTGAAAAAACTCAACCTGAACAGCCGGATCCAGGTGGCTGTTTACGCGGTAGAGCACGGTCTGCTCGATGGGAATCCAAGGGGTTGATCCAGATCATTATCCACATTTTTCGTAGGGCTTAAGGTTTGGATTCCCCTCTCAGGAGCATCCTTCATGAGTACTCCGCTCACCCCTCAGGCCACCCATGCTCGCCGTGGCCACTTGCTGACCATCTGGACACCCGAAGACAAGGCCTTCTGGGCTCGCGAAGGCAGCGCCATTGCCAACGTCAACCTCTGGATATCGATCCCCGCCCTGTTTCTGGCCTTTGCCGTCTGGCAAATGTGGAGCGTCGTGGCCGTCAATCTGCCCAATCTCGGTTTCAAATACAACAGCAACCAGCTGTTCTGGCTCGCCGCCCTGCCCGCCCTGTCGGGCGCCACCCTGCGCATTTTCTACTCGTTCATGGTGCCCGTCTTCGGCGGGCGCCGCTGGACGGCCCTGAGCACCGCCAGCCTGCTGCTGCCCACCATCGGCGTGGGCCTGGCCGTACAAAACCCATCGACACCCTACTCCACCATGCTGATCCTGGCCCTGCTGTGCGGCCTGGGAGGCGGCAATTTTTCGTCCTCGATGTCCAACATCAGTTTCTTTTTTCCTAAGGAACGCAAGGGCTCAGCCCTGGGGCTCAATGCCGGCCTGGGCAACCTCGGGGTCTCTTCGGTGCAATTTCTCGCCCCGCTGGTCATCAGTCTGGGCATTCTGGGGCCCTGGGCCGGCAGCCCTCAGCTGGCTCAGCTGACGGGCCAGCACAGCGCTCCCGCACAAATCTGGGCACAAAACGCAGCCTTCATCTGGGTGCCCTTCATCATCATCGTTTCCATGATTGCCTGGGTCGGCATGCACGACATTGCCGACGCCAAGGCTTCGTTTCGTGAACAAGCCGTCATCTTCCGTCGCAAGCACAACTGGATCATGAGCTTTCTGTACCTGGGCACCTTCGGCTCGTACATCGGCTTTTCCGCCGGATTTCCGCTGCTCATCAAATATCTGTACCCGGACATCCGCCCGCTGCAATACGCCTGGCTCGGGCCGCTGGTCGGCGCCCTGGTGCGCCCCGTTGGCGGCTGGCTGTCCGACAAACTGGGGGGCGCGCGCGTCACCTTCTGGACATTTGGCTGGATGATGATCGGCGTGCTTGGCGTCATGGCCTCACTGCCCGGCCCCCAGTCCCCAGGCAGCTTTACCGGCTTTTTGTTGGCCTTCCTGTTCCTGTTCTTCCTCACCGGCATCGGCAATGGTTCTACGTTTGCCATGATCCCGGTCATCTTCACCACGCAAGCCAAGCGCCGCTTGCCAGACCCCGGCCAGGCCGCGCAGGCGGAATCCGAAGGCGCCAAAGAATCCGCGGCCGTACTGGGCTTCAGCGCCGCCATTGGCGCTTACGGCGGCTTCTTCATCCCCAAGAGCTTCGGCACGTCCTTCGACCTGACCGGCACCCCCTACGCGGCCCTGGCTTCATTCATCGCGTTCTATGCCATTTCGGTTGGCATCACCTGGTGGTACTATGCTCGCCGCCGGGCGGAGGTGCCTTGCTGATATGTTGCCCGCGGCAAACAGAACCCCGGTTTATGCGATAATTTGAAGCTTTCCGGCGGCGTTGTCGTTGTCGAACCGCCCGGCGGCCACTGGCACGCAATGCAGTCATGCGCGCCGGTCATGCCGCCAACCGGCATGTCATCACACGGTTTCGGGCCTCTAGCTCATGCCTGGTTAGAGCAGTGGACTCATAATCCATTGGTGCCGAGTTCGACTCTCGGGGGGCCCACCAAAAATGCAAGGGGAATCAATCGATTAGGTGACTGGTTCCCCTTTTTATTTTCCGTTGCGTCGTCAACTGTCAACGAAGTGTCAACGGATTTTGGGCGAGTCCTGTTGTAGTGCGCCCAATACTTCGGAACAGGTCGCCCCATTGTTTGGAATGGTAAATTGCCTCCGTTACCGCAGCGTAGCCAAACGACAGAACCGCAACTATGGGCAAGACGATAATCCCCAGCCCGAACAGGATGACCCCCAAGTCGCCTTCCGCCAGGAAGTCGATCATCCCTTCCCTGTCTACCTCGGTGGCTTTCCACACGCGCTGCAAGATAGTCATGGTCTCCCCTTCTCTCACCCTACTTCGCGCTCGGTAGATAGGATCGGACGCCGACGATCACGGCGTCGAGACCGTGGTCACACGCAACGTGGCCGATTTCAAGCCGACGGGAGTGGCCATCGCCAACCCGTGGGGGCCGTCGCCATGACTTCCCGCAGGTTCAAGATTGCCCGGAAGGCGGTACGCCAGCGGTATGAGGTTTCATACGCCCAAAGCGTCAAGCGGACGCATTCAGATACAGCCAACGCCCGTCTACTCGCACAAATTGGCTGATTTCGTGCAAGCGTGTGGCACGCCCCTGAACACGCACGCGGGCAACGAATTCAACCATGGCATGATCCGCATCTGTCTGGCTATAACGACGTACATTCAGCCCCAGCCAGCGCGTGCCGGGTTCATTGGGTTCCAGCGTATCCGGGCGTGTATCCGGGTGCCAGGTTTGCAACACATAGTCGAGCTCATCCAGCACATAGGCGCTATAGCGCGAGCGCATCAATGTCTGCGCATCGGGCGCCTGCAGATGCAAAACACCGTGATGCCAGCGTCCACAGCACGCGGCATACGCAGCGGGCAAACCGCAGGGACAGGGAATGATGGCGGGGACGCGTTTCATGTCGGGGTAGGCTGGGGAATCCTGACTTCCCCGAGTTTACCAAGCACCCGACAAGGACAAGCGCGCTATTGCACCAGCGGATTGCTGACGGCACCCAGATCGGCCCCCTCGATCTTGGCGCGCCCCGCCAGCACACGCACATACTGCTCAAGCGCGCGCTGCTCGGACGCGTTGCGCAAATCCTGGGCCACGCGCTCGGCCACGGCGTCAAAGGGCGGCAGTTCGCCGGGGATGCGTCGATCGACGGCCACGATGTGAAAGCCATGGCGGCTGCTGATGAGCTCGGGCAGCACGCCCAGATCGGTGCCGCCGAACACCTGGCTGGCAAACTCGGGCATGCAGTCGTCCTTTCGCAGCAGACCCAGTGTGCCGCCCTGGGCACCCGAGGGGCAGTTCGAGCGCTCGCGCGCCCGGGTGGCAAAAAGCGCTGGTTGACTATAGAGTTCGGCAAGCAGCTGCTCGGCCAGGTCACGGATGGCACCCACGGGCACCCCAGGCGTGACCTGCAGCAAGATGTGGCGCGCCTCGACCTGATCGCCGTGGCGATAGCGCCCAGGACGGGCGATGTAATAGCGGCGGCATTCTTCCGGCCTGGGGACGGGCACCTTCACCTGCCGGCGCAACAGCGCCTCGATGGCATCCGACACCAGCGTGTTGTCCTCGCCATCCGCCGCCGACAGCAGTTTTTCTTGCAGCGCTTGCTGACGCAGCAGTTCGTGGATCGCCGCCAGCGTCGGATCGGGCCAGACGCTGGTATCGACGGCAACGCCGTTGACGCAGACAGTCATGATGGAATTCTCCAAAGTAGCGTGAAACAGGCCGACCGCCACGCATGAGGCTCAGCAGCCTGGCCCTGGATGATGGTCAGTGCTGCAGCCGCTTGCGCGTGCGCACCAGCTGATAGGGCCGCGCCAGATAGGCAAGGCTGCCCACGCCGCTCCAGACGTGCACCATGCGCGTAAAGGGCGACACCAGGAAAATCGTGAACCCCAGCAAAATGTGTACCTGGTACACCCAGGGAGTGCCCTGCAGCAGGGCGGCAACGTTGCCCTGAAAATACACGATCCCCTGCACATAGGCGCACAGGCGCTCGAACATGGCGCCATCCAGATGCTGCGCCGAGAGCGGCACGGTGGCCAGGCCCAGCAGCAGTTGCAACAGCAGCATCAGCACGATGGTGATATCCCAGCCGCGGCTGTTGCGCCGCACGCGCGCGTCGCCCAGGCGGCGCATGATCAGCAGCACGATGCCAACCAGGGCCAAGGCACCCGCAAGCCCGCCTACCACCATGGCCAGCCACTGGTGCTGCGCCGGGCTGAGCAGCCAGTCGATGGCCCAGCCGGGGGTAAGGAAACCGGCGAAATGCCCCAGTACGACGGTCAGGATGCCGACGTGAAACAGGTTCGAGCCCCAGCGCAGCGTGCCCGTGCGCAAAGTCTGCGAGGAATCGCTTTTCCACGAGTAAGGTTCGCGGTCATAGCGCACCAGGCTGCCCAGTAGCAGCACGGCCAGACAGATATAGGGATAGATCGCGAACAGCAGGAAGTTCAGGGTATCTGGCAGTCTCATTCAAGCGTCTCCTGAAGCAATGACTTCATGCGAATTTTCAAAGGCCGGACGCTCTTCCCACTCGCGGTCGATGTCTTCGCGCGGCACGACCGTGGGGCCGTCCTCGAACGGCGCCTGCCCCGCCAACTGCAGCAGCGCGGCAATGATCGCGGCATAGGCGCTTTGCCGATGCCGCAGCGCGGCCCCCAGGCGCCGCAGCACGTGGGCGCATTCTCCCAGCAGCGCGACCGTCTCGTCGGGCTCGCTGCAACTGAGGTATTCCAGCATCAGCGGCAGGTAGTCCGGCAGCTGGTAGTCGGCCTGCGCCAGGCCGACACCCGCATAGCGCTCGCGCAACGCCAGCATGGCCTCGCCCCGCGCGCGGCTGTCGCCATAGACGTGCTCGAAGAGGTTCAAAGACGTCGAGCGGCCATGGTCGAAGAGATCGACATAGCGCATCTGGCTGTCCAGCAGCTCGTCTTGCGCCAGCGCATCGAGCAGCGGCATCAGCGCCTGGCGCTCGGCCTCGTGCAGCGCAGGGCTGGCCCGCAGTGCGGCGTCGATTTCAGGCAGTGCGGCTTGCAGGTCTGCGTCGGGATACACCAGCAGCGCCGACAGGGCGCGCAAGAGCGCGGTGTGCTCAGTGAGCATGATGTTTCTCCTGTTCGGCCTGCAGTGATTCCAGCCGCGGCAGCACCCTGGGGCGCACGCCGGGTTTGGCCCCCGCCGCGCCGGGCGGCTGCATCGCGCGCCGCCCCATCTTCCCACCGAACAGCCCTTCTTTGGCATCGATGCCGTCGCAGCCATTGCCAAAGGTAAAGCCGCAGCCACCGCGCAGCTGATAGGCCTTCTCGGCCTCTTCGCGGTGGGCAGTGGGGATGACGAAACGGTCTTCGTAGTTGGCGATCGCCAGGTAGCGGTGCATGTCCGCCGCCATGGTCGGCGTCATGCCTTCACGCTGCAGCAGTTCGGCATCCTGGGGTTCGCCCAGCTTGGCCGCACGGAACCAGGCGCGCATGGCCAGCATGCGCCGCAAGGCCGCCACGACGGGGGTCTCGTTGCCGCCCGCCAGCAGATTGGCCAGGTAGCGCACGGGAATGCGCAGCGATTCGACGTCGGGCAGCCCGTCGCGCGCCTGGACGTTGCCCGAATTGGCGTGCGACTGGATGGGCGACAGGGGTGGCACGTACCACACCATGGGCAGGGTGCGGTATTCCGGGTGCAGGGGGAAGGCGATTTTCCATTCCACCGCCATCTTGTACGCGGGCGAGTTTTGCGCGGCATCCAGCCAGTTTTCGGCAATGCCATCGGCGCGCGCCTGCGCGCGCACCTGCTCGTCGTAAGGGTCGAGGAAAATGTCCAGCTGCGCCTGATAGAGGTCTTGGGGGTTTTCGGTGGCGGCGGCCTCTTGGATGCGGTCGGCGTCGTACAGCAGCACCCCCAGGTAGCGGATGCGGCCCACGCAGGTCTCGGAACAGACCGTGGGCATGCCCGCCTCGATGCGCGGGTAGCAGAAGGTGCACTTCTCGGCCTTGCCGCTGGCCCAGTTGTAGTAGATTTTCTTGTAGGGGCAGCCGCTGATGCACATGCGCCAGCCGCGGCATTTGTCCTGGTCGATCAGCACGATGCCGTCTTCTTCGCGCTTGTAGATCGAGCCGGACGGACAGGACGCGACGCAGGTGGGGTTGAGGCAGTGCTCGCACAGGCGCGGCAGATACATCATGAAGGTGTTTTCAAACTGACCGTAGATGTCTTTCTGGACAGCTTCAAAGTTGTAGTCCGCCTTGCGCTTTTCAAATTCGCCCCCCAGGATTTCCTCCCAGTTGGGACCCCATTTGATCTTTTGCATCGGCTTGCCGGAAATCAGCGACAGGGGCCGCGCCACGGGCGCCGCCGGGCCTTCGGGCGCAGTCTGCAGGTTTTCGTAGTCGAAGGTGAACGGCTCGTAGTAGTCGTCGATCTCGGGCAAGACCGGGTTGGCAAAGATTTTGGCCAGCAGGCGAAAGCGTCCGCCCTGTTTGGGCACCAGCTTGCCGTTGGGGCGGCGTTCCCAGCCGCCTTGCCAGCGGTTCTGGTTTTCCCAGTCTTTGGGATAGCCGATGCCAGGCTTGGTTTCGACGTTGTTGAACCAGGCGTATTCCATGCCCTTGCGCGACGTCCAGACGTTTTTGCAGGTGACCGAGCACGTATGGCATCCGATGCACTTGTCCAGATTGAGCACCATTGCGACTTGTGCGCGTATTTTCATGACGATTCTCCTACCACAGCCGACTTGTCTTGCGCATCATGGGTCGCAGGCTCGGCCGGGGTTCCATCGAGCCAGTCGATTTTCTTCATTTTGCGAATGATCACGAACTCATCGCGGTTGGAACCAACCGTGCCGTAATAGTTGAACCCCCAGGACAGCTGCGCATAGCCACCCACCATGTGCGTGGGCTTGAGCACGATGCGCGTGACCGAATTGTGGATGCCGCCGCGTAGCTGGGTGATTTCCGAACCCGGCACGTTGACGATTTTTTCCTGGGCGTGATACATCAGGCACATGCCTTCTTTCACCCGCTGGCTGACCACGGCTCGTGCGGTCAGGGCGCCGTTGGCGTTGTAGGCCTCGATCCAGTCGTTGTCGGCAATGCCCGCCTTGCGCGCATCGGCCTCGGAAATCCAGACGATGGGCCCGCCGCGCGACAAGGTGAGCATCAGCAGATTATCGGAATACGTGCTGTGGATGCCCCATTTCTGGTGCGGCGTGATGAAGTTGAGCACGATCTCGGGCTGGTCGTTACGCAGGTGTTTTTGCACCGGCGCAATCGTGCGGGTATCAATGGGGGGACGGTAGAGCGCGAACCCCTCGCCGAAATCACGCAACCAGGCGTGATCCTGATAGAACTGCTGGCGCCCGGAGAGCGTACGCCAGGGGATGAGTTCGTTGACGTTGGTCCACCCGGCGCTGTAGCTGACGTGCTCGCTTTCGATGCCCGACCAGGTGGGCGAAGAGATGATCTTGCGCGGCTGCGCCTGAATGTCGCGGAAGCGGATTTTCTCTTCGGCACGCGGCGCCGCCAGGTGCGTGTGATCCCGCCCGGTGACGTCCGACAGGGCCTGCCAGGCTTTGACGGCGACCTCGCCGTTGGTCTCGGGCGCAAGGTAAAGCACCGTTTCGGCGGCGTCGATGTCGCTGTTGATGCGCGGTCGGCCATCGGCCGGGCCGCCCTGCACGCGGCGATTGAGCGCCCCCAGGCCCTCGACCTCGTGCTGGGTGTTCCACTGGATGCCCTTGCCACCGTTGCCCAATGTATCCATCAGCGGCCCCAGCGCGGTGTAGCGCGCCAAGGTGGCTGGATAGTCGCGCTCGACCAGCGTGATGTTGGGCGCGGTCACCCCGGGGACAAGTTCGCATTCACCCTTTTTCCAGTCGGCCACCTGCTTGGGCTGGGCCAGCTCACCGGCGGTATCGTGCAGGATGGGGCTGAGCACGACGTCTTGTTCGACCCCCAGCTTGCCGGGACACTGGCGGGAGAATTCAGCGGCCAGTGCCTTGAAGATTTCCCAGTCGCTGCGCGACTCGTACACCGGATCGACCGCCGCCGACAGCGGGTGGATGAAGGGATGCATGTCGGAGGTGTTGAGGTCGTTTTTCTCGTACCAGGAAGCCGTGGGCAGCACGACGTCGGAATACAGGCACGAGGTGGACATGCGAAAGTCGAGCGTCACCACCAGATCGAGTTTGCCCTCGGGGGCCTGCTCGTGCCAGACGACCTCTTCGGGGCGCGCGTCGGCCTGGCTCTCGGAGATTTCTTCGCCTTGCACACCATGAGCCGTGCCCAGGAAGTGACGCAAGAAGTATTCGTGCCCCTTGCCCGAAGAACCGAACAGATTGGAGCGCCAGATGAACAGGCAACGCGGAAAGTTGACCGGATTGTCCGGGTCTTCGCAGGCCATGGCCAGCTGCCCGGACTGCAACGCCTGGGCGACATAATCGCGCACCGGCATGTTTCGTGCCTGGGCCTCACGCGCCACTTCAAGCGGATTGCGGTTGAGCTGCGGCGCCGACGGCGTCCAGCCCATGCGTTCGGCGCGCACATTGCAATCGAGCAGCGTGCGACCATAGCGCGCTTTGTCGGCCAGCGGCGACAACAGGTCGCCCACCCGCAACGTTTCGTAGCGCCATTGGTCGGAGTGCGCGTAGAAGAAGGACGTGCCCGCCATCTGGCGCGGCGGGCGCACCCAGTCGAGCGCGAAGGCCAACGCCGTCCAACCCGTTTGCGGGCGCAGCTTTTCCTGCCCCACGTAATGTGCCCAGCCGCCGCCCGAGACGCCGACCGTGCCGCACAGCATCAGGAAATTGATGATGCTGCGGTAGTTCATGTCCTGGTGATACCAGTGATTCATGCCGGCGCCGATGATCACCATGGAACGACCCCGGGTTTTTTCAGCATTGTCGGCAAAGCCGCGCGCCACGGCGATGACTTCGGCGGCAGGCACCCCCGTGATCTGTTCTTGCCAGGCGGGCGTATAGGCGATGTCGTCTTCGTAGCTGGCGGCACAGGTGCCGCCCAACCCTCGATCCAGCCCATAATGCGCACACAGCAGGTCGAAGGCCGTGGCCACCCGGACTTCGCCGTCAACCGTGCTCACCCGGCGGGTAGGCACATGACGCAACAGCACATCGCCCTGCTGCGCGTTCGCGGTGAAATTGGGATGCGCCGTGCCGCCAAAGTAGGCAAAGGCAACCGGCGTTGAGTCGTCGCGCTGTTCGAGCTGGGTCAGTTGCAGTGACAAGTCGCTGCCATCAGCCGCCTTGGTTTCGAGGTTCCACTTGCCGTGGTCGGGGCCTTCTTTGTCGGCCCAGCGAAAGCCCATCGACCCCTGCGGCACGACGGGTTTGCCCTGTGCATCAAAGGCGACGGTCTTCCAGTCGGCCTTTTCGGGGCTGCCCAGGCAGCCGTCGAAATCGCTGGCTCGCAGGTAGCGGTCGGCCACCCAGGCATCACCTTCCTGGCGCAAGGTAACCAACAACGGTAGATCGGTATAGCGCTTGCAGTAGTCCTGGAAATATTCGGCCTGGCGGTCGAGGAAAAATTCTTTCAGGATCACGTGCCCCATGGCCATGGCCATGGCGGCATCCGTACCCTGCTTGGGATGCAGCCAGCGATCGGACAGCTTGGCGACCTCGGCATAATCGGGCGTGACCGCCACCACCTGCGTGCCGTTGTAGCGCGCCTCGACGAAAAAGTGCGCATCAGGCGTGCGCGTCTGGGGCACGTTCGAGCCCCAGGCGATCAGGTAGCCCGAGTTGTACCAGTCGGCCGATTCGGACACGTCGGTCTGTTCGCCCCAGGTCTGCGGGCTGGACGGCGGCAGGTCGCAGTACCAGTCGTAGAACGACAGCAGGGTGCCGCCGATCAGGCTGAGATAGCGAGCCCCCGAGGCGTAGGACACCATGGACATGGCCGGGATCGGGGAAAAGCCGACCACCCGGTCGGGGCCATGGCGACGCACGGTATCGACGTTGGCCGCGGCCACGAGCTCGAGCGCCTCTTGCCAGCTGACCCGCACGAACCCGCCGCGGCCCCGCTGGGTCTTGTAGTCTTTTTTACCCGGATCTTTGGCCAGGGCCTCCCAGGCCTCGACGGGGCCCAGCGTCTTGCGCAGCTCGCGCCAGTGCCGGATCAGGCGCGCACGCACCATGGGGTATTTCAGGCGGTTGGCGCTGTACAGATACCACGAATACGACGCGCCCCGGGCACAGCCGCGTGGCTCGTGGTTGGGCATGTCGGGACGGGTGCGCGGATAATCGGTCTGCTGGGCTTCCCAGGTGACGATGCCCTGCTTGACGTGAATCTTCCAGCTGCAAGAGCCGGTGCAATTGACGCCGTGAGTCGAGCGTACGATTTTGTCGTGCGACCACCGGTTGCGATAGCCGTCTTCCCACTGACGGGATTCTTGGCGGACTTCGCCCCAATCGTCTGAAAAGCCTTCGCGCGGTCGGGTGAAATAACGCAGTCGTTCGAGAAAATGGCCCATGGAGAATATCCAGTCATTCAATGATCTGAAAAATTCTATAGAGCCGCCTTATGCATCACATTGACCTATATCAACCACGAGGGAATCAAGATTAACAGGAATGTCAGCCAGGTTTCATGAAAATGTCAGTTATGTTTCATGGGCTTATCAGTAAATCCTGATTGACGTGAATCAAAGACAGCCCACTTGAATTTGAAAATCGACACGCCCTTTCATCAAATATTTTTATAATGATCCACTCGGCAGCATCCCGTTCAATGGCAGCGCAGCGCGCCGGCATTATTGGCCGCCAGCAAGCCCGCATTCAACATTTTTTCACCTTTCGATTCATGTCTCTCGTACACTTTGACGATTTGCTGAATGCCGCCCGCGGCGAACCCCACCCCCAGCGTCTGCTGATGATTTTCACGGCAAAAGAACTGCCCGATGACGCCAACGCAGCGCAGCGCACGGCCTTTTTGCAGGGCACGGCGGGCGTGCTGGCGCCTGTGTTCTATGTAGACAAAGCGGCCAGCGCGCTCGACAGCTTCGAGGCGTTATGCGCCGAAGCCAGGCAGCTTGAAAAGCCCTGGGACGTCGTTTTCATCGGTGCCATGGATGAACCCGAGGAAGGCGGCCCTGAATCCCAAGCAGTGCCCGCCCAGCTCGAGCGCATGCTGGACGACGTCAAAGGCGGCCGCATTGCCCGCTTTCTGGCCGCCAACCGCGAGGGGCGCTTCATCCAGCTGCTGGCTGCTTGAGGCCCCCCCTGAACAAGCCGTCGCGTCGCATGCATCCGCGACTTTGGGGCGCCTGCCAATCGCTCGACCTGTTCAAAGACGACCGTAGGCAACGAATGGCCACCGGCCAGCGCCGCTGATGATGCGGCGGGCGGCTCAGAAGCTTCTCAAGCCAGAATCTCCAGCTTGGCCACCCCCAGCGCCAGGGTCTTGGTGCCGACGTCGTGAAATTCGATGCGCGCCTGGGCCTCGGTGCCGTTGCCGCTCAAAGACACGATCGTGCCTTCGCCAAAGCGGTTATGGCGCACCGACAGCCCCACCCGAAAACACTGATCGCCCACGGTGACGTCCAGCGACCGGGTGCGCGGCACGCGCGGCGCAAAGGCGCTGCCCCCCTCACCCTGCCAGCCGCCCTGCCCGCGACGAAAGGCTCCACGCCAGGCGGGCTGCTGTTCTGGCACCACGGCACGCTGCCGGGGCGTGATCCATTTCAGGTCTTGTTCGGGGATTTCGTCGAGAAAGCGCGAGCGCAAGGCGTAGCGCGTCTGGCCATGCAGCAGGCGGCTTTGCGCCAGCGTCAGCGTCAGGCGCTCGCGCGCCCGGGTGATGGCGACGTACATGAGACGCCGCTCTTCTTCCAGGCCGCCCGCGTCGAGCAGACTGTTTTCATGCGGAAACAGCCCTTCTTCGAGCCCCGTGATGAAGACCACGTCGAATTCCAGCCCCTTGGCGGCATGCACCGTCATGAGCTGCACGGCGTCTTCGCCCGCCTGGGCCTGGTTGTCGCCTGCTTCCAGCGATGCGTGGCTGAGAAATGCCCCCAGGGGCGACATCACCGCGGGTGGTGCAAAGGCAAGGTCATCGTCGGGCGCATCAAAGCCATCGGCGTCCGACAACGCGATGGCGGCGGCAACGCCCTCTTCCCTGGCACCGGGCTGCTGCCCGGCCTGCGCCAAGCGGCCGACTGCATGGCGTGCCTGCCCGCCTGTGACGGCAAACTCGGGAATCTTGCCCGCGATCACGCCTTGCAGGCCTTCTTCGGCTACGAAAGCAGCCGCGGCATTGACCAGTTCTTGCAGGTTTTCCAGGCGCTCCTGGCCCTCGCGGTCGGCCTGGTAGTGGGCCTCCAGGCCGCTGTGGTGCACGACGTGGCCGATGAGTTCGGGCAAATCGAGCGAGCGGGCGGCCTCGGCCAGTTCGCGGACGAGCGTGGCAAAGCGCGCCAGGCTGCTGCCGCCCTTGCCCGGCACGTAGGCCACCGCGCCCGCCAGGCTGATGCCGTACTGCGCGGCGGCATCCGACAGCTGTTCGAGCGTGCGCGCGCCGATGCCGCGCGTGGGAAAATTGACCACCCGCATCCAGGACGTGTCGTCGTTGGGGTTGTCGATCAGGCGCAGATAGGCCAGCACGTGCTTGATTTCCTGGCGCTCGAAAAAGCGCTGGCCGCCATACACGCGGTAGGGCACGCGCGCCGAAAACAGCGCGTGTTCGATGGGGCGCGACTGCGCGTTGCTGCGGTACAGGATGGCGATCTGGCGCGCGGCGCGGCCTTCGCGCAGCAGCGCCTTGATTTCATCGACCAGCCACTGGGCTTCGAGCAGGTCGGAGGCCTGTTCGACCACGCGCAGAGGCTCGCCCTCGCCCGCCTGCGTCCACAGGTTCTTGCCCAGGCGTTTGGTATTGTGCGCGATCAGGGCGTTGGCGGCGTCCAGAATGTGCCCCTGCGAGCGGTAGTTCTGTTCAAGCCGGATCACCGTGCCGTGGGCGTAGCGCTGCTCGAAGTCGGCCATATTACCCACGTTGGCGCCGCGAAACGCATAGATCGACTGATCGTCGTCGCCCACGGCGAACACGGGGGTGTGGCTGCCCGCCAGCAGCATCAGCCAGCGGTATTGCAGCACGTTGGTATCCTGGAACTCATCGACCAGGATGTGCTCGAAGCGGCGCTGGTAGTGCTCGCGGATGGCGGCTTCGCGCTGCAGCAGCTCGTAGGCGCGCAGCAGCAGCTCACCGAAGTCGACCACGCCTTCGCGCTCGCACTGGTCTTGGTAGCACTGGTACAGCTCGGCCAGGCGCCGACTGTGGCTGTCGTGCACCTCCATGTCCTTGGGGCGCAGGCCGTCTTCCTTGGCGCCGTTGATGGCGCGCTGCACGTCGCGCGGCGCGAAGCGTTCGTCGTCCACCCCCAGCGCCTTCAGCAGGCGCTTGATGGCCGAGAGCTGGTCGGCGCTGTCCAGAATCTGGAAGGCCTGCGGCAGCGCCGCCTCGCGGTAGTGGGCGCGCAGCAGGCGGTTGCACAGGCCGTGAAACGTGCCCACCCACATGCCGCGCGTGTTGATGGGCAAGAGCGCCGACAGGCGCGTGAGCATTTCGCGCGCGGCCTTGTTGGTGAACGTGACGGCCAGCAGGCCAAAGGGGCTGACCCGCTGTGTCTGGATGAGCCACGCCATGCGCGTGGTGAGCACCCGCGTCTTGCCGCTGCCGGCCCCCGCCAGCACCAGGGCGTGTTGCGCAGGCAAAGTGACAGCGGCGCGCTGTTGTTCGTTGAGACCTTCAATCATGCAGCATAAGAGCGTAGTCGGTACGCGAATTGTTCGAGGCCTTCGATGCCGCTGGCCTGCGCCCGCTGGCACCAGGCCCGGAGATCGGCCAGCAGCTGGTCGCTGCTGGCGCTGGAGGATTCCCACAACGCCGTGAGTTCGCGGCGCATCTGCAACAAGGTGCCCAGCACGGGCGCCACCGAGACGGCGCGCGTGACCTGGGCCTGCTCGACGGGCGCGAGCACGGCCTGATCGCGCAGCAGCCACTTGCGGCAGCGCCGCAAGAGCGTGCGTTCGGCCAGGCAGCGGCGCACCTTGAGTGCTTTGAGTTCGTGGGCCACGGTGGCCTTCACCACCCGCGAGTAGCGCGCCAGCACCTCGTAGCGGTGCGCGATAATGCCTTGCAGTTGATCCTGACCCAGTTGCTCGATGGCCACGGGGCCGTTCTTTTCCCAGCGCAGGGGTGGCGCCAGACGGCGCACCTGCGCCAGTCGGCAAGCCTGCAGCAGGCGGATGTACATCCAGCCCAGATCGAACTCGTACCACTTGGACGAAAACTTGGCCGAGGTGCCGTAGGCATGGTGATTGTTGTGCAGCTCTTCGCCGCCGATGAGGATGCCCCAGGGCGACACGTTGGTGCTGTCGTCCGGACAGGCAAAGTTGCGATAGCCCCAGGCGTGCCCCAGGCCGTTGACCACGCCCGCCGCCCAGAACGGAATCCAGGCCATCTGCACGGCCCAGATCGTGAGCCCCACCACGCCAAAGAGCAGCAGGTCGATGCCCAGCATGAGCCCGATGCCCAGCAGGTTGTGGCGTGCATAGACGTGCCGTTCGATCCAGTCGTCGGGTGTGCCGTGCCCATAACGCTTGAGCGTTTCGGCATTTTGCGCCTCGTCGCGATAGAGTTCGGCCCCGCGAAAGAAGACCTGCGACAAGCCGAACACGGCGGGTGAATGAGGGTCGCCTTCGCGTTCGCACTTGGCATGGTGCTTGCGATGGATGGCCACCCATTCGCGCGTCACCATGCCGGTGGTGAACCACAGCCAGAAACGGAAGAAATGCGCCACCGCCGGGTGCAGATCGACCCCGCGATGCGCCTGGCTGCGATGCAGGTAGAGGGTGACCGCCGCGATGGTGATGTGCGTGAGGATCAGCGTGACCGCCAGCAAGGCCCAGGGGCCCAGCTGCAGGACACCGCCCTGCGCCAGCGATAAGAAAGTTGTCATAGGGATGGCGGCCGCGCCCGCAAGAAATGAAGAATCTGCCTTTTAGTGTAGTGCAGTTGGTGTTTCCATGGACGAGACAGGCACCGCCACAGGCGATGTTGGCGTCTCTGCAGGCGCGGCCTGGCGAGCCGCCCGCGACGCCGCCGTATCAACCATGGGTGCGTCGATCGGTTCGTTGGCCGACTCATCTGCCCGCGCGCTTGCCGACTCAGTTGCCTGATCAGCCGCCGCCGGGCCACGCTGCATCACGGCGGCAAAAAAACCGTCCGTGCCGTGTACGTCGGGGCGCAGGTGCAGCATGGGGCCGTCCAGCGTCAGGACAATATCCCGGTCGGCCAGGATCTGGCCCGCATCCAGCAAGGTGAACTCGGGGTGTTCGGCCAGAAAGGCCCGCACCTGCAGCTCGTTTTCTTCGGGCAGCAGGCTGCAGCTGGCATACACCAGGCGTCCGCCCGGCCGCACGCAGGACGCGGCCTCGCGCAGAATGGCCGCCTGCGTGGCGCACAGCTGCTGCAGGGATTCGGGATGCTGGCGCCACTTGAGATCGGGGTTGCGACGCAAGGTGCCCAGCCCGCTGCACGGCGCATCGACCAGCACCCGGTGGGCCTTGCCGCGCAGGCGCTTGACGCGCTGGTCATGCTGCTCGGCGATGGCCACGGGCACGATGTTGGACAGGCCGCTGCGCGCAAAGCGCGGCTTGGCGCGCGCCAGGCGCGCCGCCGACACGTCAAAGGCATACAAGCGGCCCGTGGAGCGCATCAAGGCCCCCAGCAGCAGGGTCTTGCCGCCCGCCCCGGCGCAGTAGTCGATGACCATCTCGCCACGCCGCGGGGCCACCAGCGCCGCCAGCAGCTGGCTGCCTTCGTCCTGCACCTCGATGTCGCCGCGCTCGAAGGATGCCCAGCGGTTGACGGGCGGGCGCCCCTGGATGCGGATGCCCCAGGGCGAATACGGCGTGGGCTTGGGTGCCCACTTGGCCTCGGGGCCTTGCGCCCAGGCACCCAGCACAGCCTTGCGATCGGTCTTGAGCGGATTGACGCGCAAGTCGAGCGGCGCGGTCTGATTGAGCGCCTGCATCAGGGATTCGGCCTGCGGCAGTTCGGTCAGGCGGGCTTCGAGCCAATCGGGCATGCTGTAGCGCACACCGGGTGGCAAATCGGCCACGACAAAGGCCTGCACGTAATCCAGCCAACCACGTTCGTGCTCATCCAGACCGGTGTCGAGCGTGCTGCGCGGCCACACGGAAGCCAGCCCCAGCACTGCCAGGCGGCGCGTGGCGGCGCCCTGTCCGCTTTCGGCAAACTGGCGGTAGCGGCGCAGGTGGCGCAACACGTCGAACACGGCCTCGGCGATTTCGCCGCGGTCACGCTGGCCCACCTGCTTGTGCCCGCGAAACCAGTGCGACAGCACGGCATCGGCCGGGTACTGCCACTGCAAGACTTCGCCCAGCACCTGGCGCACCTGTTCGATGCGCGCGGCGGCCATGACGTAGGGCCGCGCGGGCGCCTGTTCGACACGCTCACCCTTGCGACGACTGACGTCAGCACGGCGGTCGGGGCGGCCCTCGGCCGGGCGGCGGTTGCGGGCTTGGCCCCGCGATTCATTCGTGCTCATGGCAATCCTGTTCGTTAAAGAGATGCGGCCCTGCCCAGGCGCGGTGCGGCGCGCCGTCCAGCTGGACGCGGCCATCGGCGCACAGCGACACGCGCCCTTCGGCCAGCCAGCGCAGCACCTGAGTGTAGACCTGGTGTTCGACCGGCAGCAGGCGCGCCGCCAGGTGATCGGGCGTATCGCCCGCCAGCACCGGAATCGCCCCCTGGGCGATGATGGGCCCATGGTCGAGCACCGGCGTGACGAAGTGCACCGTGCAACCGTGCCACTGCACGCCCTGGGCCAGCGCCTGCTGGTGGGTGTGCAGGCCGGGGAACGCGGGCAAGAGCGATGGGTGGATGTTGATGATCTTGCCATCGAAGTGGCGCACGAAATCACTACCCAGCACGCGCATGAAGCCCGCCAGCAGGATGTAGTCGGGCCGTAGCGCATCCAGGCGCGCGAGCAAGGCTGCGTCGAACGCGTCGCGGCTATCGAAGGTCTTGTGCGACAAGGCTTCGGCGGGAAGGCCCTGCGCGCGCGCCCAGGCCAGGCCGGCGGCGTCGGGCCGGTTGGCGAGCACCGTGCAGATGTCCACCGGCAGCCGTTCGGCGACGACGGTCTGGGCCAGCGCCTGCATGTTCGAACCGCGACCCGAGATGAGGATGGCCACGCGCAAGGGCCGTTCGGGGGTATGCTTCATGCGCTCGGTCTCCGGCATAAAATCAAGTGCTCCAAAAAGCGTCCGGTGCCTCGCCCGCCGTGGGGCACGCGCGCCGCAATCTCGTTTGCAACGCCGTCCAGACAAACCATCAGCCAAACCTGAAATTGTAAACTCTTAGCCGTGAAACCTGTTCCCCGCCTCTACCGCACCCTGCCGCGACGCGACACCACGGCCCCCAGCGCCCTCACCATCGGCAATTTCGATGGCGTGCACCGCGGGCACCAGGCCATCCTCGAACAAGTGCGCGGCCAGGCCGGGCAGCAAGGCCTGATCCCTTCGGTCATGACCTTCGCGCCCCACCCCAGGGCCTTTTTCGCGCATCGCGGCGGGCGCCCCGAACTCATCCCCACGCAGATCAGCAGCCTGCGCGACAAGGTCGCCCTGCTGGTCGAGCACGGCATGCGGCAGATCGTCATCCAGCGCTTCAACCAGGCACTGGCCGACATGAGCGCCGAAGCCTTCATCGAGCAGCTGCTGGTGCGAGGCCTGAACACCCGCTGGCTGCTGGTGGGCGAAGACTTCCGCTTCGGCCACAAGCGCAGCGGCGACATCGAGCTGCTGCGCCGCATGGGCCGCGCGCACGGCTTCACGGTCGAGACCATCGCCGACATCAACGACGCGCACGGCCAGCGCATCTCCAGCTCGGCGCTGCGCACGGCTCTGGCGGTGGGCAATCTGCCCCACAGCTGTACCTTGCTGGGCGGGCCCTTTCGCATCACCGGCCACGTAATCCACGGCCAGAAACTGGGCCGCGACCTGGGGTTTCCCACGCTCAATCTGCGCGTGCCGGCCCCTTGCGCGGCGCGCTCGGGCATCTATGTGGTGCGCGTGCACGGGCTGGACGCCGACCCGCTGCCCGGCGTTGCCAGCCTGGGCGTGCGCCCCACGGTCACCCGCGACGGCCCCCTGCTGCTTGAAACCCATATCCTCGATCAGCGGGTAAACGCCTACGGTAAACTGGTGTGCGTTGAATTTCTCGAATTCCTGCGTGACGAGGAATCCTTTCCCGACTTAACCACCCTGATCGCCGCCATCCAGCAAGATGCGCAAGGCGCTCGCGACTATTTCGCCTCCCATGGACTATAGAGACACCCTGAATCTGCCCGAATCCCCCTTCCCCATGCGGGGCAACCTGGCCAAGCGCGAACCGGGCTGGATTGCCGCCTGGGAGGAAAAAAAGGTTTACGCAGCCATTCGGGCCGCCGCGGCGGGGCGCCCCAAGTTCATCCTGCACGACGGGCCACCGTACGCCAATGGCGATATCCACATCGGCCACGCCGTCAACAAGATCCTCAAAGACATCATCATCAAAAGCCGCGACATGGCGGGCTTCGACGCGCAATACGTGCCGGGCTGGGACTGCCACGGCATGCCCATCGAAATCCAGATCGAGAAAAAATACGGCAAGCACCTGCCCGTGGCCGAAGTGCAGGCCAAGGCGCGCGCCTACGCCGCCGAACAGATCGAACGCCAACGCACCGACTTCAAGCGCCTGGGCGTGCTGGCCGAATGGGACAACCCCTATCTCACCATGAACCCGCACAACGAGGCCGACGAGCTGCGCGCCCTGGCGCGCATCATGGAAAAAGGCTTCGTTTTTCGCGGGCTCAAGCCGGTGAACTGGTGCTTCGACTGCGGCTCGGCCCTGGCCGAAGCCGAGGTCGAGTACGCCGACCGCAAAGACCCGTCCATCGACGTGGCCTTTGCGTTTGACGACCGTCGCGCCATCGCCCAGGCCTTTGGCCTGCCCGGCGAGGTCGAAGCCGGCGCCATCGTCATCTGGACGACCACGCCCTGGACCATCCCGTCCAACCAGGCACTCAACATCCACCCCGAGCACGAATACGCCCTGCTGCGCCTGGCCCAACCACGCGCCACGGGCTCATTGCTGATCGTGGCCAGCGAGCTGGCCGAAAGCTGTCTTGCCCGATGGGGGCTGCAGGGCGAGATCATCGCCCGCACCTCGGGCCAGGCGCTGGACGGCCTGAAGTTCCGCCACCCCCTGTACGACGCGGACGTCGGCTACAAGCGCCTGTCGCCCGTCTACCTGGGCGACTACGTCACGCTCGACTCGGGCACCGGCGTGGTGCACTCGGCGCCGGCCTACGGCGTGGAAGACTTCATCTCCTGCAAGGCGCACGGCCTGGCCGATGACGACATCATCAACCCGGTGATGGGCAACGGCCACTACGCCGAGAGCCTGCCGCTCTTTGGCGGCGAACTCATCTGGAAGGCCAACCCCAAGATCGTCGAGGTGCTGCGCGAGGCGGGCAGCCTGCTGCACACCGAGGCGCACACCCACAGCTACATGCACTGCTGGCGCCACAAGACGCCCATCATCTATCGCGCCACCAGCCAGTGGTTCGCCGGCATGGACATCCAGCCGGTCAGCGGCCCCACGCTGCGCGAAATGGCCCTCAAGGGGGTGGACGACACCGTCTTCTACCCCGCCTGGGGGCGCGCACGCCTGCACGCCATGATCGCCAACCGCCCCGACTGGACGCTTTCGCGTCAGCGCCAGTGGGGCGTGCCCATGGCCTTTTTCGTGCACAAGGAAACCGGCGCCCTGCACCCGCGCACGCCGCAGCTGCTCGAACAGGTGGCCGACCGCGTCGAAAAAGCCGGCATCGAAGCCTGGCAGACGCTCGACCCGCGCGAGCTGCTGGGCGACGAGGCCGAGCACTACGAAAAAAACCGCGACACGCTCGACGTCTGGTTCGACTCCGGCACCACGCACGCCACCGTGCTGGGCGGGCAAGACCACGTGCTCAAGGGCTCGCACGCGCAGCAGCTGGCCTGGCCCGCCGACCTTTACCTGGAAGGCTCGGACCAGCACCGCGGCTGGTTTCACTCGTCGCTGCTCACGGGCTGCATGCTCTATGGCCGCCCGCCCTACAAGGCGCTGCTCACCCACGGCTTCGTGGTGGATGGCCAGGGCAAGAAAATGAGCAAATCGGTGGGCAACGTCGTCTTCCCGCAAGAAATCTCGAACTCGCTGGGCGCCGAAATCCTGCGCCTGTGGGCGGCTTCGACCGACTACTCGGGCGAACTTTCCATCTCCAAGCAGATTCTCGATCGTGTGGTCGAATCCTACCGCCGCATCCGCAACACGCTCAAGTTCCTGCTGGGCAACCTGGCCGACTTTGCACCGGCCAGCGATGCCGTGGCGCTCGACCAACTGCTGGAAATCGACCGCTACGCCTTGCAGATGACAGCCGCGATGCAGGCCGAAGTGCTGGCCGCCTACGAGCGCTACGAATTCCACACGGCGGTGGCCCGCCTGCAGATTTTCTGCTCGGAAGATCTGGGCGCCTTCTACCTGGATATTCTCAAAGACCGCCTGTACACGACGGGCAAAGACAGTCTGGCACGCCGCTCGGCGCAAACCGCCTTGCATCACGTCACCCACGCGCTGCTCAAGCTGCTGGCCCCGATCCTGTCGTTCACCGTCGAAGAAGCCTGGGCCGACCTGGGCGGCAACCCGGCCTCGCCCACCATCTTCACTGAACTGTTCCACCCGGTGCCCACGCCTGTCGACGCCGCCGCGCTCGACGCGCGCTGGGCACGCCTGCGCGAGATCCGCGCCGACACCATGCGCGAAATCGAAGCCGTGCGCACGCGTGGCGAGATCGGTTCGTCGCTGGCCGCCGAAATCGACTACCACGCCTCGGGCGACGATCTGGCCCTGCTGCACAGCCTGGGCGACGATCTGCGCTTCGTGATGCTGGTGTCGCGCGCCGATGTGCAGGCGGGCGACGGCGCGCTGCGCATCCAGGTGCAGGCCACCACGCACGAAAAGTGCGGACGCTGCTGGCACCACCGCGCCGACGTCGGCCACGACACCCAGCACCCCGAACTGTGCGGGCGCTGCGTCGAAAACCTGTTCGGCGCGGGCGAAGCGCGGCACCATGCCTGATCCGCACCCGCAACAGCCGCCGCACGGCAGCGCCTCCCGCCCCTCCCCGGCGGCGAGCAGCCCCGCAGCGCCCGGCACAGGCGCTGCCTCGGGCGGTCGTTCGGCGCCGAAGGCGGCCACAGCCGCCGACGCGCGAGCCGCTTTGCAGGCCATCCCGGCCGCGTGCCGCTGGCGCGCGCTGGGCGGCTGGCTGTTGTGGGCGCTCGTCATCATTGGGCTCGACCAGCTCAGCAAGGCCTGGGTGTCGGGCAGCCTGGGCTACGCCGAGCGCATCCACCTGCTGCCGGTGTTCGATCTCACCCTGCTGTTCAACACCGGGGCCGCATTCAGTTTCCTGGCCGAAGGCGGCGGGGCTCAGCGCTGGCTGTTCACTGGCATTGCGCTGGTGGCCGCCATCCTCATCATGCGCTGGCTGTATACACACACCGGCCAGCGCCTGCTGTGCCTGGCGCTGGCCAGCATTCTGGGCGGTGCCGTCGGCAATGCCACCGACCGCCTGGCGCACGGCCACGTCGTTGATTTTCTGCTCTTTTATTGGCGTGACTGGTATTTTCCGGCCTTCAATGTGGCCGACATTGCCATCACCTGCGGGGCCATCCTGCTGATCCTGGACGAAATCCTGCGCGGCCGCCGCGCGCGCCACCCACAGCCATAATCGCGCCGACCTGCGCGCCGGGCCCTGGTGCCCGGGCGGCGCGGCCTGGCGGACACGACCTGACGAGGTACACACCATGCCAGAATTGTCCGGCAAACGCATCATCCTGGGGCTGACCGGCGGCATCGCCTGCTACAAATCCGCCGAACTGCTGCGCCGCCTGCAAGACGAAGGCGCCACCGTCGATGTCGTCATGACGGCGGCGGCCAGCCGCTTCATCACGGCCGAGACCATGCAGGCGCTGTCGGGGCGCCCCGTGTGGCTGGACGCCTGGGATGCGCGCGCCGACAACCGCATGGCGCACATCAACCTCACGCGCGGCGCCGACGCGGTGCTCATCGTGCCCGCCAGCACCGACTTCCTGGCCAAGCTGGCCCACGGCCTGGCCGACGATCTGCTTAGTACGCTGTGCGTGGCGCGCGGCGCCGTGCCGCTGCTGGCCGCGCCCGCCATGAACCACGAAATGTGGACGCACCCGGCTACCCAGCGCAATGCCGCCCAGCTGCTGGCCGACGGCGTCACCTTGATCGGCCCCGCCGAGGGCAGCCAGGCCTGCGGTGAGACGGGCTCGGGCCGCATGATGGAGCCCGACCAGATCCTGCGCGCCCTGGTGGCCTTCTTCCAGCCCAAAGTGCTGGCTGGCCGACAGGTGCTCATCACCGCCGGCCCCACCAGCGAGCCCATCGACCCGGTACGCGTGCTCACCAACCGCTCCTCGGGCCGCATGGGCTACGCCCTGGCGCGCGCCGCCGCCGAAGCGGGCGCGCGCGTCACGCTGGTCTCGGGCCCCACGGCCCTGCCCTGCCCCGACGGGGTCAGCCGCATCGACGTGCGGCGCGCCACCGAGATGCGCGCCGCCGTGATGGCCCGCGCCGCCCAGGCGCACCTCTTTATTGCCGTGGCCGCCGTGGCCGACTGGGGCATCGCCAACCCGTCGGCCATCAAGCTCAAGAAGCAGGCCGACGGCCAGCCGCCCGTGCTGGATTTCGTGCAGAACCCGGACATCCTGGCCGAGGTGGCCGCACTGCCCGACGGCCCCTGGTGCGTGGGCTTTGCCGCCGAAACCGATCATCTGCACGAGCACGCCCAGGCCAAACGCGCACGCAAGGGCATTCCGGTCATCGTGGGCAACCTGGCGCAGCAGGCCATGGACGCCGAAGACACCGAGCTCGTCATCTTTGATAGGCACGGTGCGCAGACTCTGCCCCGGCAGTCCAAGCTGCAGGCCGCCCGGGCATTGATCGGCTGGATTGCGGCCCACCAGCCGTCACGCTGAAGGCCCCGGCCAACGGCCGCGCCAGCGCCTGGCCGGTGGCCACGCCCGCCAGCGCCCCCAGAGCGCGGCATTGCGCGGCCCCCCGGCCCATGGCTAAAATGAAACGCAAACGACGCGCTTCGTCCCGGAGATGGCATTCTCCTTTAACCGCCAGCTGCGCTGGCTGATAATGCCTGCCACCCCTGAATGGGGTCTGCAGGCTGTCCGCAGGTTTCATTCAGGCCCTCAACGCAACACCATTCAGCGGGCCTTATGACTCTTTTCCGCGATACACACCGTTTCTCGCCTTTCACGCCTTCTTCCTTGCCGACACCGACGCGGGGGCGCACATGATGCCCGCCGTCATCGGCATTGGCGCAGGGGCCGCACTGGGCGCCTTGCTGCGCTGGGTGCTGGGCATGAGCCTGAACGGCCTCTGGCCCACGATTCCCCTGGGCACGCTGGCCGCCAACCTGCTGGGCGGGCTGCTGATCGGCGCGGCCAGCGAATTTCTGGGCAGCCACGGCAGCTGGTCGCCCGTCTGGCGCCTGTTCATCATTACCGGCTTTCTGGGCGGCCTGACGACGTTTTCAACCTTCTCGCTCGAAGTCACCACGCTGCTGCAGCAGCGCGAGCTGGGTTTCGCGGCGCTGCAGATTGCCCTCCACATGGCGGGCTCCATCATACTGGTGCTGGCAGGCGTAGCGCTGGTGCAACTCTTCGCACGGGGTTGAACTTTCATGACGACACACTGGAACACACTCAAGGATGGAGAGATCATGAAAGGCTACCAACTGACGTTCTATACGCTGCAAAGCTATACCCACGAACACCGGCCCGTACACCAATGGTTGATGGAGCTGGCCAAGGCCATGGAAATCCGCGGGGCCACCGTTTTCACGGCGCAAGAAGGCATCGGCGTGCACCACCGCCTGCACTCGGCACGCTTCTTCGAGCTGGCCGAGCAGCCCGTCGAGATCACGATGGTCGTCTCTGAGCAAGAGTGCGACGCCATCTTGCAGCGGGTGCGGGCCGAATCGGGCCTGCGCATCTTCTATTCGCGCGCGCCCATCGACTTTGGCACGATCGGCACCGAAGAATGAAAGCCGACGCCGGGCGTGCCGCACAAAGCGGGCGGCGCGCCCGGCGCATCACGCGGCATGTTACAGGGGCATCACAGGCGGGCGCGTCACAGGCCAAATGTATGGCCGGTTTCGTTGAGTGTGCGCACCTGCAATTGCCCGCACACGACATCCAGGACATTGAGCGTGCAGGGCGTCTGCCGGATTGACCAATAGCGCGCCAGAGGCAGGCCCAGCGCATGCAGCAGCAAGACGCGATTGACGCTGTCATGGGCCACCACCACGATGGTCTGACCTTGATGCCGAAGCAACAAGCCTTCCAGGGCATTCAATGATCGCTGGGCCAGCCCCTTGAGGGTTTCACCCCCCGGAATTTCCGCCGTCTGCGGCTGTTCGTGCCAGCGGGCCCAGGCATCGGGCCAGCGCGCATGGGCTTCATCCTCGGTCAGGCCCTGCCACTGGCCGTAATCGATATCCAGCAGGCCTGCCGCCTGCTGGGGTTCCAGCCCATGCGGCGCGCCAATCAAGGCGCCTGTATCCACGCAGCGGCTCAGTGCGCTGGTATATACAGCATCGGGCGTCCATTCACGGGCAATCCGGTCACGCAGGGCCGCCGCCTGGCGGCGCCCCAGTTCGGTCAGCGGCAATTCGGCCCGCCCGCGAAAGCGCTTGGGCTCGATGCCCTCGACATGCCCGTGGCGGACGAGCAGGCAGGTCGTGACGGGACCTATCGTGGCAGCTACAACAGACATTCAGGTTCTCCTTGCAAGATCAATGTCTTCATCACCAAAAATCTTTTGGTACAGATCGGCACCATAGCTGGTCGCCAGCGGCGAAGCGACTTCCAGCCGGAACGTGCGGCTGCCATCGAGCGCGCGCGGCGCACGCAGGTAAATGGCATCGTCGCGCTGCTCTTGGTAGAACCGCGCGGCATATTCATACAAATGCGTGACGGCAAAAACCCGGACGCCGTGGCTCAGCAGGGCATGGGTAATCGTCCAGGCAATGTCGGCTCCCTCGCGTTCATTGGTTGCGGCAAACGATTCGTTGAACAGCACCAGGCATCCGGGCTGAAGGTGATCCACGATCTGGCTCATGCGCGCCAGCTCTTCGTCCAGCTTGCCGCTGTGCATGGACGTATCTTCTTCGCGCTTGTAGTGCGTAATGAGGCCTGTGCTCAGGTTGGCGGCGCAGGCCTGCGCGGGCACGAACATGCCGCACTCCAGCATCAGTTGCGACACCCCGATGCTGCGCAAAAAGGTGGATTTTCCCCCCTGATTGGCCCCGGTGATCACGACGAGATTCTTGCCATCTGCCTGCAGATCGTTGCCCACCACCGGGCGCCCCGTCTGCAAGGCCAGGCAGATGTCGTACAAGCCCTGAAACGAGCGCATCGCCGGCGCGACGGGCGCGACCACCGGCAGCACGCTGGGCGCGCCCAGCGCCTGCAGGCGGTCGTGCAAGTTCAGGCAGGCAACGAAAAAGGCCAGCTCGGTGCGCAGCACATTCATGAACCCCAGAATATGCTCCGTCGATTGCGCCAAGGCATTGGCCACCAGATTGACCCCCTGACCATGCAGTTCGGACAAGGCCCTGGCCCCCATTTCGTCCCGTGGCGGCAATCGGTAGCTGTAGGCGGCCGGTTTTTTCTGGAACAGGTGCGTCAGCAACAGGTGCCCGGCCTCGCGCGGCAGATGCAAGGTGTAATCCTGTCCCTTGTTGCCTTGTCCCAGCCGGGCGCTGATGAGCACCCCATGCCTGAAGCGCAGGGCTTTCAGGTGCGCATCGATCGTCTCGAAATAAGCATTGCTCAGATCGCTTTGCAGCATGGCAAAAAAACGGCGCAGCCCCTCGGACGCAAAGCGCCCCGCGGATTGATCAGCAACATCGCGCAGCTGGCGCAGCAAAACGGCATACTTTTGCAATGCTTCGATCGAGCTGCCCAGAATGGCCCCGACGTAATGGCTCACCCCCCAATACATGCCTTTCCTGACCTCTTGGGCAGCCAAGGCCAGATCATAGAGCTTGCGAATGACGTCGGGGTTTTGCAGGCAATCCCGCACAACGGCCTGCCGGTAGCCAAGCTGCTCGATGTCATGGCATCCAGCCAGCAGCGCCGCACGCGCGACCTGCTTGAGAAACTCATCTTCACCAGCCATGGCCTGCCACAGGACACCCAGCTCAAGGTCGGCCGTCAGCTCCGCCTCGTTCCAGGGCCCCGGGGCCGAGCTGTCGAAATCCCGATCCGAATACATGAGAAAGACTTTCATCGGGCCAGTCTCCTTTCCAGGTTGTCGGCATCCAGCTGATATTTCTGCGCCACCGACAAGGCGTACGAGAGACCATCCGCCGGGCGGCGGATCACCTTGTACGTGCGCCTGGCGGGCTCGTCGGGCGCGACCGTGCTGACCATGCTGACGGTCGTGTCGCTTACCTGGGTCAGTTCGTCGATAAAAGTGACGCAGACGCAGAGCAAATCCAGCCGCACGATCTGGCGCAAGATGCGGTGCGCCAGAAACAGCGCATCCTTGAGCGTCGTCGAGGTGAAGATTTCGTTCATGATGATCAGGCTGCGCGGGCTGGCCGCATCCAGGATGCGATGAATGCGAAACAGGTCATCTTCCAGCTTGCCGCGCTGGTTGCGGATGTCTTCCTGGCGCTCGTAGTGGGTGTAGATCTGGTCGCATAAAAACAGGCGCGCCGCAGTGCCAGGCACCGGCAGCCCCAGCCTGGCCAGGTAGTGCAATTGCCCGAACGTGCGTGAAAACGTCGTCTTGCCCCCTTGGTTGGGGCCGGACACGATGATGATCCGCTCTTTGCCCCGCAGCTCGAAATCGTTGGTGACGATCGTCGTGCCCTGCGGGGCCAGCTTGCCCGCCAGCGCCAGGTCGAAGGTTTCCCGGGCATAAAGGTGTTCATGCCGCGCTTCGACGTCGGGGTAGCAAAAGTTCAACCCATATGGCCTGAGGGCCTTCATGTGATCCAGGTAGGCCATATAAAACTGCACTTCGCGATCAAAGGCCGCCAGCGTGACATCGAGATAGTCGGCATGGGTTTCACAAAAGGCCGTCAGCTGCGCGAAGGCGTCCGGAAAGAGCCGGGCCACGAACTCCAGCACCTTGGCCTCGATGTGGTTCATCTCGGGTTCGTCGAGAAACTTCACCCGGTAATCCTTGCTCGCCGCCTGGCGGAAGCGCTCGAAGCAGGCGGCAACCTCGGCGCTGTAGTCGGGCTCGTCCTGGTAACGGCTGACAGTCAGCAGATCGCCCTGGATCAGCACGGCATAGCGCACGCTGTCCAGGGCCGCCCGCGTGGCCCGCGCCGCGGCCTTCAGCTGCGTGTAGGCGTCCGCGGCAAGATAAGCATCCAGATAGGCCTGCAGCGAACGGAACCCTTCCGAGCGCGGCTGAGCCACGCGCAGGGCCGGGGCGAACTGTTCAAGCGCCTGGCAGTATGTCTCGGCCGCGCTCAGAAACCACGCGTTTTGCTGCTGCCGTTCATGCAGCTTGGCGCGCTGCGCCAGCTGCGCCCGCATGGTCCGCAAGCTGTCCGCCCAGGCCTGGACGGCGGCACAGGTGGCGGCCTGCTCCAGATCCTGCATGACGTGATGACGGTAGCGAATGGCTTGCAGCGATGCCAGCGGCGTCTGCAGCAAGGGGATGAGCGCATATTCTTCTTTGCTCGCGCCGAGCCGCGCAACGATCTGATCCAGATTGAGATCGACGAAGCAATCGGGGGCCTGATCCTGTTCGACCAACCGCTCGGAACCGGGCCCCAGGATGCTGAACGGTGCCGGGGCGGGGGCTGTCCGGCCGGGGTCTGCCTGGGCGGGCAGTGTGGAATCGTGCATGGCGCGCCTCTTCGCGTAAAGCCGATCGTGAGGCGAGCATGAAAAAGCCTGCCCGCCCCGGTGTGGGACTGAGCAGGCATCATCAGTCGGCGAAGCCGACGGTTAAGGGAGAATGCCATCTCCGGATGCGGTGTCTGCCTGCTGTCGTGTTCGACCCGAACCGCACCCAGCCCGGCACAAGCACAACACACACGGCAACTACCGACTACGTCTGCATTAAAACACGATCATGCGGCTCGAACCAGACCCCGGCCCCTTCCCGGCGCAAGCCTGTACGTCCTGCCGCACCCGACACTTGTGGCACACTGACGGCCTTTGACGCAGCCTGCGGCTGCATCGGCCACGGACAGAAAACCCATGCTCAGAAAAATCGAAACCCGCATCCTCAGCCCGCTGCTGGGCACCGCCGCCATTCCGCTGCCCACCTACGCCACCAGCGGCTCGGCCGCCCTGGATCTGCGCGCCTGCATCGAGGCGCCCCACACGCTGCAGCCCGGCGAACGCTTTCCCGTGCCCACCGGCTTTGCGCTCAACATGATGGATCCCGGCCTGGTCGCCATCGTGGCCTCGCGCTCGGGGCTCTCGCTCAAGCACGGCATCCGGGTGGCCCAGGGCATCGGCGTCATCGACGCCGACTACCACGGTGAAATCAAGGTGCTGCTTGCCAACGACAGCGCCCAGGCCTATGAAATCCAGCCGGGCGAACGCATCGCCCAGCTGCTGTTTCAGCCCGTCGTGCAAGTCGAGCTGCACCAGGTGGCCACCTTCGGCATCGAAACCGAGCGCGGAACCGGCGGATTCGGCAGCACGGGCCGTCAATGACACGTCGATCCGTATTAGTGAAACCCCTGGTTGTACCTGCATCAAGCAATAGTTAAACTTCAAGCCGGTTTTGCAGGGATAACAGGTTGTACCTTTTATCCCTGCCCAACAGGCCCTCTGGCACCGATGCCGCAGTCGGCATCGTCCGTCTCAGGTTCAAACCGCCCCTTTCTGCCCGGGTACTGAGTGATCCTCTTTCTTCGGGAAGACCCTCATGGTGCAGACAGCGCGCTATTAATATATTACGAATATATGGTTCCATCCGGGTCCATGCAAAGGAGAATCCAGACATGAGCAGGCTGACAAAAATTTCCACGCTGACGGCTGCCGTTTCAGTCGCCCTGATGGGCCTGGGCACCGCGGTGGCCGCCGATGGCCCCATCAAGATCGGCGTGCAGGCCCCGATCACCGGCGAATACGCCGCCGAAGGCCAGGGTATCGAAAACGGCGTCAAGCTGATCGCCAAACAGCACAACGACGCGGGCGGTGTGCTGGGCCGCAAAATCCAGGTGACCGTCTGCGACGACGAAGGCAAGGCGGCCCAGGCGGCCATCTGCGCCCGCAAGCTGGTCAATGAAGGCGTCATCGCCGTCATCGGCACCTACACCAGCGGCGCCGCCCTGGCCGCCGCCCCCATCTACTCGGCGGCCAACGTCATCCAGACCTCCGACGGCACCAGCGACGAGCTCACCCAGAAAGGCTGGAAAACCTTCTTCCGCAATGCACCGCCCAACAGCGATGAGGCCCAGTTCGTCGCCAACTACTTCGTCAAGGTGAAGCAGTACAAGCGCATCGCCGTGCTCAGCGATCACTCCAGCTACGCGACCGGCCTGGCCAAGGCCACCATCGACGCCATCAAGAAAGACGGCGGCAATCTGGTGGCCCAAGACTACATCAACGCGGGCACGCAAGACTACAGCGCGGTGCTCACCAAACTCAAGGCGCAAAACCCGGACGTCCTGTTCTTCTCCGGCTACTACACCGACGGCGGCCTGATCCGCGCGCAAATGAAGCAGCTGGGCATGAACACCGTCTTCGTGGGCGGTGACGCCAACCAGAACGAAAACTTCGCCAAGATCGCAGGCAACGCCGCCGAGGGCGCCGTCATCGTCAATGTGCCGGCCCCCGAGAACCTGCCTTACCCCGAAGCCAAGCAGTTCCTGGCCGATTACACCAAGGCCTTCGGCGCCCCGCCGCCCAGCATCTACACCTTTACCAACGCCGACGGTTTCCGCGCGGTGCTGGCGGGCATCGAAGCCACCAAGAGCACCGACACCGCCAAGCTCATCCCCTGGCTGCACGACCTGAAGCAGCCGTTCAACGGCCTCACCGGCCCCTTCACCTGGGACGCCAAGGGCGAGCGCATCGGCAGCCCGATGTCGGCCTTCGAAGTCCAGGCCAACGGCGGCTACAAGACCATCTACCCAGAAACCAAGTAAGCACGTCACCCGGCGCCCAGGGCCCGCCGCGCACGCTGGCGGGCCCATCCGGCACCCCCGCCCGCACGGCGGGCACCGGGCGTCGGCCGACACGATCACCTCTGGCGGCTGCGGCATGACGGCATCCGCCCGCCCCTCGGGCACGGCAGGCAGCAGGCACGACCGACGGGCACCACACACGCTAACGGAAACCGACCGATGGACTTTATCCTCCAGCAATTCATCAACGGGGTCACGGTCGGCGGCATCTACGCCCTGATCGCCCTCGGATACACGATGGTCTACGGGGTGCTGAAGATGATCAACTTCGCCCACGGCGATTTGTGCATCCTGGGCGCCTTCATCGGCCTGACCACACTCACCTCGGGCGCCTTCGGCGGCCTGTCCACCACCACGCTGCTCATCCTGGCCTTCATCATCGCCATGATCATCGTGGCCGTGGCCGGCACACTGCTCGATCAGCTGGCCTACAAGCCGCTGCGCAAGGCGCACCGCCTGGCGCCAGTGGTCTCGGCACTGGGCGCCTCGATGTTGATCGAAAACGGCATCATGCTCATCTGGAGCCCCAACGTGCAGGTGTTCCCCAACAACCTGCTGCCCAACATCACCTGGCAGCTGGGCGGGGCCTATCTCAGCTTCGTGCAATTGCTCATCATCGTGGGCGCCTTCGTTCTCATGGCCGCCCTGTACTTCTTCGTGCACCACACGCGCCTGGGCACCGCCATCCGGGCATCCGCCATCGACCAGGACGCCGCACGCCTCATGGGCATCAACGTCAACCGCGTGATCGCCCTGGTCTTCATCATCGGCCCGGTGCTGGGCGCCATCGGCGGTCTGTTCATCGGCCTGTACTATCGCCAGACCTACTTCACCATGGGTTGGACCTACGGCCTGAACGCCTTCATCGCGGCGATCATCGGCGGCATCGGCAATATCCCCGGCGCCATGCTGGGCGGCCTGGTGCTCGGTCTGTTCAACGCCTTCGCCGCCGGTTACATCTCCAGCTCATGGCAGGACGCCATCACGTTCGCCCTGCTGATCGGCATCCTCCTGGTGCGCCCCTCGGGCCTGCTGGGTGAACGGGTTGCAGAAAAGGTCTAAACGCCATGACACAAACACACACCCCTACCTCCGCCCCCCGGGCGCCCGCCGTGCCCGGCACCACGACCCGGGTGCTGCGCATCCTGGGCCCGCTGCTCTGGCTGCTCGGCCTGGCCATTCCCTCGGTGATGTCGCCGGCCTGGATCACCATCGGCGGCATCTTCGCCATCTATGCCATCGTGGCGCTGTCGCAGGACATCGTCCTGGGGCGCGCCGGCATGTACGACATGGGGCACGCCGTGTTCTTCGGCATTGGCGCCTACGTCAGCGCCATCCTGTCGCTCACCTACAACTGGCCCATCCTCTGGACGATGCCGGTCGCCATCCTGGTGTCCGCCCTGCTGGGCGCCATCCTGTCCGCCCCCATCGTCAAGCTGCGCGGCGACTACCTGCTCGTGGTCACCATCGGCTTCAACGCCATCTTCGTGCTGGCCATGAAGAACAACTTGTTCGGGCTCACCGGCGGGGCCGACGGGCTGTTCGGCGTCAGCGGCCCCACGCTCTTTGGCTACGCCCTGGTGTCGCAAAGCGATCTCTTCTACCTCAACTGGGTGTTCATGGCCCTGGTGCTGTGGCTCATGCGCAACCTCGACCGCTCATCGCTCGGGCGCACCTTCCGCTACCTGAAATACGACGAACTCGCCGCCACCACGCTGGGGGTCAATGCGCGCAACTACAAAGTGGCCGCCTTTGCCCTGTCCGCGGGTCTGGCAGGCCTGGCCGGCACGCTTTTTGCCATGCAGCTGTCCGCCGTCAGCCCCGGTTCGTTCCAGTTCACCGACTCGGTCGTGCTCTTCGCCATCGTGCTGGTGGGCGGCCAGGGCTCCGTGCCGGGCGTGCTGCTAGGCACGGCCATGATGTTCGTCGTGCCGCAAATCTTCACTGAATTCGCCCAGTACCGCTACCTGGTGTTCGGCATCGCCATGATCCTCGTCATGGTGCTGCGGCCCCAGGGCATCTGGCCCGCGCGCAAGGGAGTCCTGTAAATGTCCGCCTCCACAACCTCATCCACGGCAGGCGACATCCTGCTCGAGCTCGACGGCATCGGCATCAGCTTTGGCGGCCTGCGGGCGGTCGATAATCTCAGCTTCAAGATCCACCAGGGTGAGATCGTCGGCCTCATCGGCCCCAATGGCGCGGGCAAGACCACGGTCTTCAACATGATCACCGGGGTATACAAGCCCACCGACGGCCACATTCGCTGGCACGGGCGCGATGTCACGGGCCTGGCGCCCCACTTGCTGGCCAAGGCGGGCATCCGCCGCACGTTCCAGACCATCCGCCTGTTCGCCGACATGACGGTGCTGGAAAACGTCATCGCCGGCCAGCACCTGCTGATGCGACAAGCCTGGTGGCAAGGGCTGCTGCGCACCCCCGCCCAGCGTCGCGAAGAACACGAACTGGTCGAGCGGGCCATGGCCGTGCTCGAGCAGCTCGACCTCGCCGACGTCGCCCAGGAAATCGCCACCTCGCTGCCCTATGGCGCCCAGCGGCGCGTCGAAATGGCGCGCACCCTGGTGGCCAAGCCCGAACTCATCATTCTCGACGAGCCCGCGGCAGGCCTCAATGAACAGGAATCCGCCGAGCTCAACACCACCATCCGCGCCATCCGCGACGCCGGGATCACCGTCATCCTGGTCGAGCACGACATGAGCGTCGTCATGAACGTCACGGACAACATCGTCGTCATCAACTTCGGCAAGAAAATCGCCGAAGGCAAGCCCGAGGACATTCGTTCCAACCCGCTGGTCATCGAGGCCTACCTGGGCCAGGACGACGACGAGGACGATCCCCTGATGAACGCCATCCACGAAGAACAGGCCCAGTCATGACCCACCTGCTTGAAATCGAAGACCTGCACGTCAACTACGGCCACATTCAGGCGCTCAAGGGCATTTCGCTGCACGTCGACGAACGCGAAGTCGTCGCCATCCTGGGGGCCAACGGCGCGGGCAAGACCACGCTCATGCGCACCCTCAGCGGCCTGATCACGCCGCGCTCGGGCAAGATCACCTTTGCCGGGCACGACACCACCCGCATGGGCGCTGACCGCATCGTGCGCCTGGGCATCGGCCAGTCGCCCGAAGGCCGCCGCGTCTTCGGCACCCTGTCGGTGGCCGAAAACCTGCGCATGGGCGGCTTCACCCGCCCGCCCGCCGAAATCACCGAAAGCTGCGACCACGTCTACACCATCTTCCCGCGCCTCTACGAGCGCCGCGCCCAGTTGGCCGGCACGCTGTCGGGCGGCGAACAGCAAATGCTCGCCATCGGCCGCGCACTGGTCACCAAGCCCAAGCTGCTGCTGCTCGACGAGCCCAGCCTGGGCCTGGCTCCCATCATCGTGCGCAACATCTTCCAGGTGCTGCGCGACGTGCGCGACACCGGCGTCACCGTCCTCATCGTCGAACAAAACGCCCGCATGGCGCTCAAGCTGGCAGACCGCGGCTACGTGCTGGAAGTGGGTCGCCTGTCGCACGAAGGCCCGGCCCGCGAACTGCTGGCCTCGCCCGAAATCCAGGCCGCCTACCTGGGGCACTGACCACGCATGCACACGACGTCGGCTTTATCCCCCCAAGGCCGACGCACTGGGCGCACCGGGTGCCACAGGACAATCCGGGTTATGCTTTCGGGTTTCCAACCACAGACGTACACGGAGCCCATCATGACCCAAGCCGCCGCCCGCCACATCCTCGTCGATACTGAAGAACAGTGCCTCAAGCTCAAGGCTGACATCGAAAACGGCGCTGATTTCGCCGTCGTCGCCCGCGAGCATTCCTCCTGCCCCTCCAGCCGCGACGGCGGCAACCTGGGCACCTTCGGCCGCGGCCAGATGGTGCCCGAATTCGACGCCGTGGTTTTCAGCGCCCCCGTGGGCGTCGTGCAAGGCCCCGTGCGCACGCAATTCGGCTACCACCTGGTGGAAGTGACCGCGCGGCAAGACTAAAAACAGCAT
>NZ_BCWN01000008.1 GCF_001592225.1 Castellaniella caeni NBRC 101664
TCGGGTTCGGGTTCGGGTTCGGGTTCGGGTTCGGGTTCGGGTTCGGGTTCGGGTTCGGGTTCGGGTTCGGGTTCGGGTTCGGGTTCGGGCACCGATGGTAGCCGGGTGCGCCGGGATGGCCGGGGCCGACTGACGGAGATCGAGGGCCTGCGCATCCGTCGGCACCCGGATGGCGGCATCGGACAGCTGGGCCAGGCGCGCGGCGGCTGGCCGGGGCTGCGGCTGGACTACGACCGCGCGGGGCGGCTGCGCACGCGCGGCAGCCAATTGACGGGCACGACTCTGGCGCGCCACGACCACGCGGGCAGGCCGCAGGCGCTGGACTACGCCAACGGCGACCGGCTGAGCATCCGCTACGACGCGCCGGGCCGACCTGTCGGGCTGCTGCATCAACGTCAGGGCCAGCCGGACGTGCCCATCACCCTGCAATGGCGGGGCCGCCAGGTCAGCCGCCTGACGCACCCGGCGCAGACCGAGTACCTGTTGCATGACGCCACGGGCCGCCTGCAATCCCACACGGTGCACCGGCCACACCCCGATGGCACCCTGCGCTACACGGAATCGTTCAGCTACGACGCGCACGATCGGCTGACGCGGCACCAGCTGCCCGAAGGCGGCTCGCTGCACTACCGCTGGTCGCCCGTGGGCCGTCTCACGGGTATCGTCTGGGAGACCGCAGCCGGGGCTCGCCAGACGGTCATCGACACGGTGCCCGGCCAGGCCGGCTACCGCTACGGCAACGGCTTGCACCTGCAAAGCGGCGCCGATGCGCTGGGACGCGCCGACCGGCTGGCGCTCTCCGCCGGGCAGCGCATCCTGTGGGGAGAACGGCGCCAGTACGACAGCCGACACCGCGCCACCCACCAGACGCTGCTCGACCCCGAAGGCGGAGTCCTGCTGCGGCGCATGGCCTACGATGCCCGGGATCGCCTGATCGGCGTACAGGAGACCCCAGCGCCGACCTTCGCCGCCACACAAGCGACCTGGCTGGCCTGGCACGACGACGGCAGCCTGATCGCCAGGCGCTCCGAACGTGCTGATGCGAAGCCAGTCAGCACCCAGGCCCCGGATGCCGGGCGATCCGGCGCGCAGCGGCCCGATGTCGGCCTGGCCCCGACGGACGCGGCGGAGGCCGGACTGCCCGCCATTCTCCGGGACACGGGCGGCCTGCCTGTCCGGGTGGGCGAGCGCACGCTGCGCTACAACGCCCAGCGGCGCCTGGCCGAGATACAAGAACAGGGACGGACGATCAGCCGCTACACCTACGACGCACGCGGCCAGCAAATCCGCCAATGGCATGCGGGACAGGAAATCGAGCGCTACTACCTGGACAATCGCCTGGTGGCGCGCTGGATCAGGCCGCCCGCAGCCTCACAGTCCGCGACATCACAGTCCGTGCCATCACAGTCCACGACCTTGCCGTCCGTGCCCTCGCTCTCGCAACAGCGTCCGACGCATCCACAGCCCTCGCATTCGCACTCGCACTCGCACTCGCGCCCAGGCTTCGGCGTCAGCCAGCGTTACATCTACGCGCAGGAGGTGCCGGTGGGCCTGCTGGAAACCGACACCCAGGGCCGCACGCAGCTGTACTTCATCCACGCCGACCTGCAAGGCGTCCCCGTACTGATGACCGACCAGGCCCAGCAGGTGCGCTGGCACGCCCTCCACGACATCCTGGGCCGCGCCACGGAGATCACCCTCACCTCCCCGCAGCCGCAGCCGACAATGCAGCCGACGACGACGCAGCCGCCGCCAGAGACACGGCCACGGGGGCCGCTGTCGCTGCCGCTGCGCTGGCCGGGTCAGGACGAAGACCCGACGACCGGCTGGCACGACAACGTTTTTCGTACTTATCTGCCCGCGCGCGGCCAGTACCTGGAACCCGATCCCCTGGGGCCCGTCCCCGGCCAGCAGGCGCTGGGCTATGCGCGCCAGCAGCCCTTGCGCCACATCGACCCGCTGGGTCTGATCCTGCTGGCCTTCGACGGCACCCGCTATGGCCGCGCCAACCAGAGCAACGTCTGGAAGCTGGCTCAGCGCTACGACGATGGCCCCAGCTTCTATCACGCCGGGCCGGGCAATAACCTGTATCTCGACTGGGACGCGGTGACGGCGGCCAGCAGCGGCCAGATCGTGCGCAACCAGTGGCAGTCGCTGCTCAATGCCCTGCAACGGGCGCAGGGTTCGGCCACGCCGGTGCCCATCGACATCCTGGGGTACTCGCGCGGCGCGGCCCTGGCGCGCGACTTCGCCAATCGCATCGCGCGCCAGACGCGCAATGGCTGGTTCTCGTACGACGACCCTCTGCGCGGCACCATCGGCCTGTGCGTCGATCTGCGTTTTCTGGGGCTGTTCGACACCGTGGCGCAATTCGGCCTGCTGGGCGCCGCCAACGCGGGCTACGACCTGTCGATTTCGGGCGCCTGGAGCTGGGTGGCGCACGCCGTCGCGCTGCACGAGTTTCGCAGCCTGTTTCCCCTGGTGTCGGCCACGCAAGGGGCGGGCGGCAACACGATCGAAGCCCCCTTCATCGGCGCCCACGCCGACATCGGCGGCGGCCTGCTGCTCGACGAGCACGGCCAACCCACGCCCGCTGGCGACCTGTCGGACGTGGCGCTGAACTGGATGCGCTGGCAGGCGCTGGCGGCCCTGGTTCCTATGCAGGCACTGGCACCAGAAGACCTGCAGGTGAGCCGTCCCTGGCTGCACGACGAGCGCATCCCGGCCCAGCGCCTGCTGGGCGGCGACCGCGAACTGCAAGACGCCGACACGCGGGCCCTGGGGCCCCAGGGCCAGGACGCCGCGCTGGGCGCTGCCCAGCGGGCGCTGTTCGAGACCTTCATCCAGCGCACCAGCGCCTGGCAAATACAGGCGGGCACGGTGGTGGGCGCGGTGAACATGACGGGCTACGACGCCTGGCTGGCGGCACAGCTGGGCATGCCCGGCCTTGCATCAACCCCACGATCGCCGTGAAATCGGGCTATCATTTCGGGATGTCTCATACCGGCCCGCCGATTCTTCCGCAGGGGGCCGTCACCCATCATTCAGTCATGCTACCAGAGCAACACACCCAGCTCATTACCCTTTTGCGCTCCGTCCTGGACACCCTGCTGCCGGGCAACACCCTGGACATCACGCTCGAACGCCCCAAAGTGGCCGCGCACGGCGACGTGGCCTGCAACATCGCCATGCAGGCCGCCCGCAGCGCCCGGCGCAACCCGCGCGAGCTGGCCCAGGCCATCGTCGAGGGCGTGCTGGCGCACCCGGATGCCGCCGCGCTCATCGCCAGCGCCGAAGTGGCCGGCCCCGGCTTCATCAATTTCCGCCTCTCGGCGGCGGCCCACCAGGCCGTGCTCGAGACCATCGCACGCCAGGGCGAACACTACGGCCACCGGCCCGCCAACGACGAACGCATTCTGGTCGAGTTCGTCTCGGCCAACCCCACGGGGCCGCTGCACGTGGGCCACGCCCGCCAGGCGGCGCTGGGCGACTCCATCTGCCGCCTGTTCGCCACGCAGGGCGCGCAGGTCACGCGCGAGTTCTACTACAACGACGCGGGCAACCAGATCAACAACCTGGCCATCAGCGTGCAGGCGCGCGCCCGGGGCATCGAACCCGACAGCGCCGATTTTCCCGCCGACGGCTACAAGGGCGACTACATCGTCGATATCGCCCGCGACTATCTGGCGCGCGCCACGGTGCAGGCCAGCGACGGCGAACCCATCCAGGCCAGCGGCGAGATCGACGATCTCGATGCCATCCGCCGCTTTGCCGTGGCCTACCTGCGCCGCGAGCAAGACCTCGACCTGCAAGCCTTCAACCTGCGCTTCGACAACTACTATCTCGAAAGCTCGCTCTACACCAGCGGGCGGGTCGAGCGCACGGTGCAGGCGCTCATCGATGCCGGGCACACCTATGAGCAGGACGGCGCCCTGTGGCTGCGCACCACCGAACTCGGCACGGGCGACGACAAAGACCGCGTGATGCGCAAGTCCGAAGGCGGCTACACCTACTTCGTGCCCGACGTGGCCTACCACGTCGCCAAGTGGGAACGCGGCTTTCATCACGCCATCAACATCCAGGGCACCGACCACCACGGCACGATCGCCCGGGTGCGCGCCGGCCTGCAAGGGCTGGGGCTGGGCATCCCCGCCGACTACCCGGCCTACGTGCTGCACAAGATGGTGCGCGTGATGCGCGACGGCGCCGAGGTCAAGATTTCCAAGCGCGCGGGCAGCTACGTCACGCTGCGCGACCTCATCGACTGGGTGGGGCGCGACGCGGTGCGCTTTTTCCTGGCCCAGCGCCGCGCCGATTCCGAATTCACCTTCGACATCGACCTCGCCCTGTCGCACAGCGAGGAAAACCCGGTGTACTACATCCAGTACGCCCACGCGCGCATCCACTCGCTGCTGCGCCAGCACGAAGGCACCGCCGCCACGCAGGCCGCCGACCCGGCGCTGCTCACGGCACCCAGCGAAATCACCCTGATGCAGCGCCTGGCCGAATACCCCAACGTGCTCACGCAGGCGGCCCGCGAACTCGCGCCGCACCAGCTGGCCTTCTGGCTGCGCGACTGCGCCGCCGACTTCCACGCCTGGTACAACGCCGAGCGCATCCTGGTGGACGACGCCGCGCTGATGGCGGCCCGCCTGCGCCTGGCCCGGGCCACGGCCCAGGTCATCGCCAACGGCCTGGGGCTGCTGGGCGTGCGCGCACCCGAGAAAATGTAAGACATGGCCACACGCAAGAAAAAGTCGTCCGGGGGCACCTGGTTTGGTCTGGCACTGGGCATGGTGCTGGGGGTGGCGGCCGCCGTGGCCGTGGCGCTTTTCGTCACCAAGGCGCCCATGCCCTTCAAGGACAAAGCCACCCGCACGCCGCCCGCCACCCTGCTGCCCGACCTGAAAAACGCACCCGACCCCAATATCGCGCTCTACGGCAAGGACGGCCCAGCGGGCACGCGCAACTTTGCGCAAGGGGGCAGCGCCAGCAATCCGCCCGCCCCGGCGCCCGAACCGGGGGCGGCCCCGGGCTCCGACTCGATCGGCCAGCTGATTGCCGGCTTGCAGCCCCCCGCGCCCCCGCCGCCGCTGGCGCCACTAAGCAAGGCGCCCAGCGTGGCTGCGCCCACGCCGACCAAGCCCGCGACGGCGGCTGGCAACACCAGGCCAACGACAGCCACGCCGACACCCGGCAGCAAGGCGGCGGCCAGCGCCAAGGCTACGTATTACCTGCAGACGGGGGCCTTCCGTTCCAAGGCCGAGGCGCAGACGATGCTCGCGCGCGTGGTGCTGCTGGGCCTGCCGGTGCGCATCGAAGCGGGTGAATCCAATGGCGGCCCGATCAACCGGGTGCGCGTGGGCCCCTTCAAGGGGCTGGATGAAATGAACCGCGCCCGTACGAAACTGGGCGACGAAAAGATCGACTCATCCATCGTGCGGCCCTGAAGCGATAGCGCAGGCCAGGCCCAATCTGGTTATAGTGTTTCGTGCACTTTTTGGAGCTTGATCATGATTGCTTTGATTTCCCGTTTCGCCTCGGGCCTGCTGCTGGGCCTGGCCGCGCTGGCCATGGCGCCCGCCCAGGCGGCTTCGTACACGACGCTCGACCCGGCGCAGCCCTCGGACACACCGGGCAAGGTCGAAGTGCTTGAATTCTTCTCTTACTCCTGCCCGCACTGCGCCAAGATCGAGCCGCTGGTCGAGAAATGGCTGAAGACGATTCCGTCCACGGTGGTGTTCAAGGGCGTGCCGGTGGCGTTCAACGCCAGCATGCGTGACCAGCAGAAGCTGTACTACACGCTTGAAGCGCTGGGCCGCCTCGACCTGCATGGGGCGGTGTTCAAGGCCATCCACGAAGAAGGCAAAGACCTGTTCAAGGCGGACGCCATCGCCGACTGGGTGGCGACGCAGGGGGTAGACCGCAAGGCCTTCATGGACGCATTCAATTCGTTTGGCGTGCAGACGAAGGTGGCGCGTGCCGACGAACTGACGCAAGCCTACAAGATCGACGGCACGCCGTCGTTTGCGGTCGGCGGCAAGTTCGTGACCTCACCGGCGCAGACGGGCACCTACCAAGGCGCCATCGACGAAACCGACACGCTGGTGAAGCAAATCTTGTCACAAGGGATCGCGCAGTAAGCGCCTGGGCCTGCGCCCAGGCCCACGCACTCAGGCGGCAAACGCCTGCCGCAGGTCGGCGATCAGATCCGCCGGGTCTTCCAGCCCGATATGCAGGCGCAACACCGTGCCGGTTTTCATGCGCTCGTCGGCCACCCGCGCCCAGTAGCTGTGCGACGCCAGGGCGGATGGCTCGACCTGCGTGACCAGGCTTTCGTAGCCGCCCCACGAATAACCAATACCGAACAGGCGCAGGCTGTCGATCACCTGGCGCACCTGCGGCTCGGTGAAATCCACCGCCACCGACAGCAGGCCGTTGGAGCCCGTGGCATCGCGCTGCCACAGCGCGTGGCCGTGATCGCCCGGCCAGGCGGGGAAAAACAGGTGCGACACCTGCGGCTGGCGCGCCAGCCACTGACACACCACCATCGCGTGCTCGGCGCAGGTGCGCATGCGCAGGCCCAGGGTGCGGGCGCCGCGAATGGCCAACCAGGCGTCGTCGGCGCTGACCGTGCTGCCCAGCGCGTAGTGGGTTTCGTGCAGCTTGTGCACCAGGGCGGCGTCTTGGGTGATGGCCGCGCCCAGCATCAGGTCGGAGTGACCACCGATGTACTTGGTGCCCGCCACCACGGAAATGTCGGCCCCCAGCGCCAGGGGCTGGTAGATGTAGCCCGAGCCCCAGGTGTTGTCGACGATGACCGTCAGGTTGTGCTGATGCGCCCACTGCGACAGCGCGGGCAGATCGAGCATTTCGAGCAGCAGTGAACCCGGGGATTCGAGATACAGCACGCGGGTTTCGGGGCGCAGGGCGGCTTGCAGGCGGTCGAGCGAAGGCGCCACGAAATCCATGCTGATGCCCATGCGCGAGAGGATCGTCTGGTGCAGATAGCGCACCGGGCCGTAGACGCAATCGACCACCAGCGCGTGTTCGCCCTGGCTCAGGCAGGCCATGAGGGCCATGCTGATGGCGGCCATGCCCGACGGCGCGAGAAACGCGCGCTGGCCGCCTTCGAGCTGACACAGCAGGTCTTCGAGCGCCGCGTGGGTCTGCAGGCCCACCCGGCCATAGGTGGGCGCGCGCTCGCCGCGCTGCTTGGCGGCCTGCGTGCGATCGAGCACATCCATCGAGGCGAAGCGCACCGTGCTGGTGCGCATCGAAGGCAGGGCCACCGGCCCGGCGCCGGTAATGGGATCGAGCGGCGCCTGGCCGATGTGCTGCAGCCGGGTGTCGATGCGGTCGGTGGCGTGTTCGGAAGAAGAAGAGGTCATGGCGATTGTGGTTCAGGATTGCTGGAAGCGGTACACCCCGTCGGCATCCACCGAACGGGTCAGGGCCCCCTGGAAGTATAGGGCGTGCAAATGGGCGATGGCTTCGCCCATGGCAAAGCCCAGCTGGTGCATGTCGAGCTTGCGATGAAACAGCACGGGCAGCAGGTCGAAGGCGCTGCGCGGCTGCACACAGGCGGCTTGAACCTCGGCCAGGCGTTGGGCGTGATGCGCCTGCTGCTGGGCAATGCGCTGGTGCAGCCCCTTGAAGGGTCGGCCATGCGACGGCAGCACCAGAGCGTCCTCGGGGAGCACGTCGTAGGCGGTGAGCGAATCGAGATACAGCGGCAGCGGATTGGCCTCGGGTTCGAGGTCGAACACGCTGACGTTGGTGGAAATGCGCGGCAGCACCATATCGCCGGAAATCAGCACGTCGAGCGTGGGACACCACAGCGAGACGTGCTCGGGCGCGTGGCCATAGCCCACGATGACGTGCCAGGCGCGGCCGCCGATCTGCACTTCCTGGCGATCCAGCAGGCGATGGAAGCGCGGCGGCACGTCGGGCACCAGGCGGGCGTAGTAGTCGTGGCGCTTGCTGATGAGCGCCTGAGCTTCGGGATCGACCAGGCCATGGCGGGCAAAATGGCGCGCCGCCGCGGCGCCCGCCGGGCCGCTGCCCTCGACGGCGGTATCGGCCACCGAGGCCCCGGCCCACAGCCGCGCCAGGGCAAAGTCGGCCATGGACATCCACAGCGGCGCCTGCCAGCGGGCGCACAGCCAGTGCGCCAGGCCGACGTGATCAGGGTGCATGTGGGTAACGATGACGCGCAGCACGGGCAGCCCGTCGAGCGCCTGCTCGAAGGCGGTTTCCCAGCACGCGCGCACCTCGGCGCGGTCGATGCCGCAATCGACGACTGTCCAGCCGTCGCGGCCGTCGATGTGGTCGCGCAGCAGCCATAGATTGATGTGATCGAGGGCAAAGGGCAGCGGCATGCGCAGCCAGCGCACGCCGTCGGCCAGCACTTGTGCCTGGCCCGGTTCGGGCAGCGTCGTGCCCCAGGGGTAGTCCAGTTCTTGTTCTTGCGGATTCATGCCACGTCTCCTTTATTCGTATTCCATATTATGTCAGAGTCTCATCTTTACGTTGACGTAAACTGCATGCATAATGAACGCTCACTTTGACTGCGAGGCGCACGCCACATGAGCCAAGCCACCTGGACGATCTCCGAACTGGCCCGAGAGTTCGACGTCACCCCGCGCACCATCCGTTTCTACGAAGACCAGGGCATCGTCAGCCCGACGCGCCAGGGGCGCAACCGCGTCTATGCCAGCCGCGACCGCACCCGCCTGAAGCTCGCCTTGCGCGGGCGGCGCCTGGGCCTGCAGCTGGCCGAAATCGTCACGCTCATCAACCTGTACGACCGCAGCCACGCCAGCACCACGGCCCAGCTGCAGCACTACGCCCAGGTGCTCGACGCCCACCGCCAGAAGCTTGAACAACAGCGCCTCGACATCGACGAAACCCTGAAAGAACTGCGCCGCCAGCAGGCCGATTGCGCGGCGCTGCTGCGCACGCGCCAGGACGCAGCGGCCAACGGGCCGCACGCGGCCACCGCCGCCCAGACACCCCCGACACAAGACCCGGCAACGGCCCAAACGGCCAGCCGCCGCGGCGCGTCCCGCGCCGCGAATCTCGAACTCACCCACCGATAACGCCGACGCCCGACAGGAGACACACCATGGATCTACCCGGCCTGAACTTTGAACTAGGCTCCGACCTCGACATGCTGCGCGACGCCGTGCGCGACTTCGCGCAGGCCGAGATCGCGCCGCGCGCCGCCGCCGCCGACCGCGACGACCAGTTCCCCATGGATCTCTGGCGCAAATTCGGCGAACTGGGCCTGCTGGGCGTGACGGTGGGCGAAGCCTACGGGGGTGCCAACCTGGGCTATCTGGCGCACATGATCGCCATGGAAGAAATCTCGCGCGCCAGCGCCTCGATCGCGCTGTCCTACGGCGCGCACTCCAACCTGTGCGTCAACCAGATCCACCGCAACGGCACCGAGGCGCAAAAGCGCAAATACCTGCCCGGGCTGATTTCCGGCGAACAGATCGGCGCCCTGGCCATGAGCGAACCCGGCGCGGGTTCGGACGTCGTCAGCATGCGCCTGCGCGCCGAGAAGCGCGGCGACCACTACGTGCTCAACGGCACCAAGATGTGGATCACCAACGGCCCGGACGCCGACACCCTGGTGGTCTACGCCAAGACCGATCCCGACGCCCGCCAGCGCGGCATCACGGCCTTCATCGTCGAAAAGGGCTTCGCCGGCTTCTCAGTGGCGCAAAAGCTCGACAAGCTGGGCATGCGCGGCTCGCACACGGGCGAACTGGTGTTCCAGGACTGCGCCGTGCCCGCCGAGAACATCCTGGGCGAGCTCAATGGCGGGGTCAAGGTGCTCATGAGCGGGCTCGACTACGAGCGCGCCGTGCTGGCCGCCGGCCCCCTGGGCATCATGCAGGCCGTCATGGATGTGGTCGTGCCCTACGTGCACGAGCGCAAGCAGTTCGGCCAGGCCATCGGCGAATTCCAGCTCATCCAGGGCAAGCTGGCCGACCTCTACACCACCCTGCAGGCCTGCCGCGCCTTCTGCTACACCGTGGGCAAGAACCTCGACCGCCTGGGCACGCAGCACGTGCGCCAGGTGCGCAAGGATTGCGCGGGCGTCATCCTGTACTGCGCCGAGAAAGCCACCTGGATGGCGGGCGAGGGCATCCAGATCCTGGGGGGCAACGGCTACATCAACGACAACCCCACCGGGCGCCTGTGGCGCGACGCCAAGCTCTATGAAATCGGCGCGGGCACCAGCGAAATCCGGCGCATGCTGATCGGCCGCGAGCTGTTCAACGAAACGGCCTGACGCCATGCGCAACGAAGGCGATCTGCAACGCATCGAACCAGTGGCGCCCCGGGGGCAGCCCCCCGAGGCCGTGGCGCGCATGATTCTCGCGGGCTTCAACCGCCACTATTCGCTCTTTCGCTACAGCGCACAGCGCGCCAAGGCGCTGTTCGAATCAGGCGACTGGCACGGCATCCAGCAGCTCTCGCGCGAGCGCATCGAATACTACGACACCCGGGTACGCGAATGCGCCATCATGCTGGGCCAGGCGCTGCGCGGCTCGACCCCCGGGCAGACGGCCGCCGACACGGCGCTGACGCCCGAGCAGCTCGAATTCTGGCAGGCGGCCAAGACCTGCTACATCGCCCTGCTGGCCAGCCATCTGCAGCCCGAGTGCGCCGAGACCTTCTTCAACTCGGTGTCCTGCCGCATCCTGCACCGCAATTATTTCAACAACGATTTCCTCTTCGTGCGCCCGGCCATCGCCACCGACTACATCGATGGCTCGCTCACCACCTACCGGTCGTACTACCCGCTCACCGAGGGGCTGCTGCCCTGCCTGGTGCGCCTGGTGGCCGACTTCGGCCTGGCCGCGCCATACCACGACTTGCCCGACGATGCCCGCCGCCTGGCGCACAAGGGCCTGCGCCACCTGCGCAACGTGCTGCCGCGCGGCCTGGGCAAGCGCCTGGCGGCCGACTGCCAGATCCAGGTGCTCAACACCCTGTTCTTTCGCAACAAGGGGGCGTACATCGTCGGGCGCCTGATCAACCAGACGGCCATCCACCCCTTTGCCATCGCGCTGCTGCACACGCCCTCGGGCCACATCCAGCTCGACGCGCTGCTGCACACCAGCGACGACCTGAGCACGCTGTTCAGCTTCACCCGGGCCTATTTTCTGGTGGACATGGAAGCACCGGCGGCCTACGTCGATTTCCTGTCGTCGCTGTTTCCGCGCAAGCCCAAGGCCGAGATCTACACCACGCTGGGGTTGCAAAAGCAGGGCAAGACGCTGTTCTACCGCGATTTCCTGCACCACCTGGGGCATTCGCGCGACGCCTTCGACCACGCGCCCGGCATCCAGGGCATGGTGATGACGGTCTTCACACTGCCTTCCTACCCCTACGTCTTCAAGCTCATCCGCGACCGCATCGCCAAAGACGGCATGGACGCCCCCACGGTGCGGCAGAAATACCAGCTGGTGAAAAAGCACGACCGGGTCGGGCGCATGGCCGACACCTGGGAATACTCGCTGGTGGCGCTGCCGCGCCAGCGTTTCTCGCCCCAGCTGCTCGACAGCCTGCGCCGCGAAGTCCCCAGCCTGATCGAAGAAACCGACGATCTCATCGTCTTCAAGCACGTCTACATCGAACGGCGCATGACGCCGCTCAACATCTTCCTGGCGAGCGCCTCGGATTCCGCGCTGGAAGCCGCCGTACGGCAATACGGCCAGGCCATCCGCGAACTGGCCGCCGCCAACATCTTCCCGGGCGACATGCTGTACAAGAATTTCGGCGTCACCCGCCTGGGGCGCGTGGTGTTCTATGACTACGACGAAATACAGCGCATGACGGAAATGCAATTTCGCCGCATCCCTCCGGCCCCCAACGAAGAGGCAGAAATGTCCGGAGAGCCTTGGTATCCCGTGGGCCCCAACGATGTCTTCCCGGAAGAATTCGCGCATTTCCTGCTGGGCGACGCACGCGTGCGGGCCGCCTTCCTGAAGCATCATGCCCCGCTTTTACAGGCACAATGGTGGCAGGACTGCCGCACCCGGGCTTCCCAGGGGCGGATCGAGGACATCTTCCCCTACGACCCCTCGCGGCGCCTGCATTTCCAAGCGGCGGCATCCAGCCCGGACGCCGTCAAGCACCCCCTTTAACACCAGGAGTTCACCATGTCCGATTCCATCGTCATCGTCTCCGCCGTCCGCACCCCCATGGGGGGGATGATGGGCAGCCTCTCCGGTCTGTCGGCCCACGAGCTGGGGTCGATCGCCATCCGCGCCGCCGTCGAGCGCGCGGGCATCCCGGGCGAGGCCGTATCCGAAGTCATCATGGGCAACGTGCTGCAGGCGGGCCAGGGCCAGGCCCCGGCGCGCCAGGCGGCCATCGGCGCCGGCCTGCCCAAGAGCGTGCCCGCCAGCACGCTGCACAAGGTCTGCGGCTCGGGCCTGAAGGCCGTCATGCTGGCCCACGACCTCATCAAGGCCGAATCCGCCGACGTGGTGGTGGCCGGCGGCCAGGAAAGCATGAGCAACGCCCCCTACCTGCTGCTGCGCGGCCGCCAGGGCTACCGCTACGGGCATTCCACCGTCTACGACCACATGGCGCTCGACGGCCTGGAAGACGCCTACCAGCGCGGCACCGCCATGGGCGTGTTCGCCGAAGACTGCGCCTCCAAGTATCACTTCAGCCGCGAAGAACAAGACGCCTTCTCGCTCGAATCACTGCGCCGCGCGCGCAAGGCCACCGAAGACGGCAGCTTCAAGTGGGAAATCGCGCCGGTCACGGTCAAGGGCCGCAAGGGCGATACCGTCATCGACACCGACGAAGGCCCCACCAAGGCCATGCCCGAAAAAATCCCCACCCTCAAGCCCGCCTTCAAGAAAGACGGCACCATCACCGCCGCCAACGCCTCGTCCATTTCCGACGGCGCCTCGGCCCTGGTGGTGATGCGCGAGTCCAAGGCCAAAGCGCTGGGCGTCAAGCCGCTGGCGCGCATCGTCGCCCACACGCAGCACGCGCAAGAACCCGAATGGTTCACCACCGCCCCGGTGGGCGCCATCCAGAAAATCTTCGCCAAGACCGGCTGGACGGCCAAGGACGTCGATCTCTACGAAATCAATGAAGCCTTCGCCGTGGTCACCATGGCGGCTGAAAAAGAACTCGGCATCCCGCACGAGCGCGTCAACATCCACGGCGGCGCCACCGCCCTGGGCCACCCCATCGGCGCATCGGGCGCCCGCCTGCTCACCACGCTGCTCGGCGCCCTGCGCCAGACCGGCGGCAAGCGCGGCATCGCCTCGCTGTGCATCGGCGGCGGCGAAGCCGTGGCGCTGGCCGTCGAGATGCTGTAAGCAAGCCCCCGAAGGGCGGCGCCACGAGCGCCGGCCTTCCACGTGCGGCGGGCCTGCGATACGCCAGGCCCGGCCACGCACCGCACTCTGGCCCTGGCGTCACAGGGCTCCCAACACCATTCCAGGAAACGACATGCCGGTCATCGAGTCTCGCGTCAACCCGCGTTCAGCAGAATTCCAGGACAACGCCCGCGCCATGCGTGCGCTCACCGACGACCTGCGGGCCCAGATCGCCCGCACGGCCCTGGGCGGCAGCGAAGCGGCGCGCGCCAGGCACCTGGCGCGCGGCAAGCTGCTGCCGCGCGAGCGCGTCGAGCGGCTGCTGGACCCCGGCACCCCGTTTCTGGAGCTTTCCCCCCTGGCCGCCCACGACGTCTACGACAATGCCTCGCCCGGCGCGGGCCTCATCACCGGCATCGGGCGCGTGAGCGGCACCGAATGCGTCATCGTCTGCAACGACGCCACCGTCAAGGGCGGCACCTATTACCCGCTGACGGTGAAAAAACACCTGCGCGCCCAAGAGGTCGCCCAGCAAAACCACCTGCCCTGCGTGTACCTGGTCGATTCCGGCGGGGCCAACCTGCCCAACCAGGACGAAGTCTTTCCCGACCGCGAACACTTCGGGCGCATCTTCTACAACCAGGCCGTGATGTCGTCCATGAACATCGCCCAGCTGGCCGTGGTGATGGGCTCGTGTACGGCGGGCGGCGCCTACGTGCCCGCCATGAGCGACGAATCCATCATCGTGCGTAACCAAGGCACCATTTTCCTGGGTGGCCCGCCGCTGGTGAAGGCGGCCACCGGCGAAGAGGTGTCCGCCGAAGACCTGGGCGGCGGCGACGTACACACCCGGCTCTCGGGCGTGGCCGACCACCTGGCCGAAGACGACACGCACGCCCTGCGCCTGGCGCGCGAGGCCGTCGCGCGCCTGCACCGCCCGCCCCTGCCCGACGCGGGCCCCTGGGACGAGCCCGTCTACGACCCCGCCGAACTCGACGGCATCATCCCGCAAGACACGCGCAAGCCCTACGACGTGCGCGAGGTCATCGCGCGCATCGTCGATGGCTCCAACTTCGAAGAGTTCAAGGCGCGCTTCGGCACGACGCTGGTCACCGGCTTTGCCACGATCTACGGCATGCCCGTGGGCATCATCGCCAACAACGGCATTCTGTTTTCCGAAGCGGCGCAAAAGGGCACGCACTTCATCGAGCTGTGCTGCCAGCGCAACATCCCCCTGGTCTTTCTGCAGAACATCAGCGGCTTCATGGTGGGCCGCAAATACGAAAACGAAGGCATCGCGCGCCACGGCGCCAAGATGGTCACGGCGGTTTCCACCGCCTCGGTGCCCAAATTCACCGTGCTCATCGGCGGTTCGTTTGGCGCGGGCAACTACGGCATGTGCGGGCGCGCCTTCGGCCCCCGGCTGCTGTTCCTGTGGCCCAACGCGCGCATCTCGGTGATGGGCGGCGAGCAGGCCGCCAGCGTGCTGGCCACGGTGCGCCGCGACAACATCGAACGCAAGGGCGGGCAGTGGTCGGCGGACGAGGAAGAAGCCTTCAAAGCCCCCATCCGCGCGCAGTACGAACACGAAGGCCACCCGTATTACGCCAGCGCCCGGCTGTGGGACGACGGCATCATCGCCCCCTCGGACACGCGCCGCGTGCTGGGCCTGGGGCTGGCCGCCGCCCGCCACGCCCCGGTCGAAGCCACGCGCTTTGGCGTGTTCCGCATGTAAGAGCCAGGAGACCTCATGTTCGACAAGATTCTGATCGCCAACCGTGGCGAGATTGCCTGCCGCATCGCGGCCACCGCCCGGCGCCTGGGCATCCGCACCGTCGCGGTGTATTCCGAAGCCGACGCCGGGGCACGCCACGTGCAGGCCTGCGACGAGGCCGTGTGCATCGGCGGGCCCGAGCCCAAGGCCAGCTATCTGCGCGCTGACGCCATCCTGCAGGCGGCGCAGCAGACAGGCGCCCAGGCCATCCACCCAGGCTATGGCTTTCTCTCTGAAAACGCCGAGTTTGCCGCAGCCTGCACCCAGGCCGGGCTGGCCTTTATCGGCCCCCCAGCCCAGGCGATCGCCTCGATGGGCAGCAAATCGGCGGCCAAGGCGCTGATGGCGACGGCCAATGTGCCGTTGGTCCCCGGCTACTACGGCGAGCGGCAAGAGCCCGAATTCCTGCAAGAGCAAGCGCGCGCCATCGGCTACCCCGTGCTCATCAAGGCCAGCGCCGGCGGCGGGGGCAAGGGCATGCGCATCGTCGAGACCGACGCCGCCTTTGCCGACGCCCTGGCCTCCTGCCAGCGCGAGGCCGCCAGCAGCTTCGGCAATCCGCTGGTGCTCGTCGAACGCTACCTGCAAAAGCCGCGCCACATCGAAATCCAGGTCTTTGCCGACACCCAGGGACAGTGCGTCTACCTGTTCGAGCGCGACTGCTCGGTGCAACGCCGCTTTCAAAAGGTGGTCGAAGAAGCCCCGGCCCCAGGCATGACGCCCGAGCGGCGCGCGGCCATGGGCGAGGCCGCCGTGGCCGCCGCCCAGGCCGTGGGCTATGTGGGCGCCGGCACGGTGGAATTCATCGCCGAACCCGATGGGCGCTTCTATTTCATGGAGATGAACACCCGCCTGCAGGTCGAACACCCCGTCACCGAGGCCATCACGGGCCAGGATCTGGTCGAATGGCAGCTGCGCGTGGCGGCGGGCGAGCCCCTGCCGCTGCGGCAAGACCAGCTGCACATCCACGGGCACGCCATCGAGGCGCGCATCTACGCTGAAAACCCCGACAAAGACTTTCTGCCCAGCATCGGCCACCTGGACGTGCTGCGCTGGCCCGCCCACGTCTCGTTCCAGACGGGCCCGGTGCGCGTGGACGGCGGCGTGCGCGAAGACGACACCATCACCCCGTATTACGACCCGATGATCGCCAAGCTCATCGTGCACGGCAAGGATCGCGAAGAGGCGCGCCAGCGCATGCGCCACGCCCTGGCCGCCGTGCGGGCGACCGGGCTGCACACCAACATCGCGTTCCTGGGCCGCCTGATGGGCGACCCGGATTTCGCTGCCGCGCGCCTGGATACCGGGCTGATCCCGCGCGAGCACGAGCGGCTGTCCCCGGCGGCCGCGGCGGCCCCGGATGACGCGCTGGCCCTGGCCTGCGCCGCGCTGCTGGGCCGACCCGGACAGCCGGCCTCTGGCCAGGTCATGCAATCCCAGACCGCTCAGTTCCCTGCTGCGCAACACCCAGCCGCCACACCCGCTGGCAGCCAGGCGCAGGCCCCGACCCTGGCTGCCAGCCCCTGGCTGGCCACCGACGGCTGGCGCGTGGGCGGCGTCTACGCGCGCACGCTGCCGCTGCAAGACACGCAAGGCGAGCGCCTGATCCACGCGCGCCGCACCGGCACCGACTGGTTCCTGGCCATCGACGGGGGCGAATTCCAGGCCTTTTCCTGGCAGGCGGATCACCGCCACCCCGGACAGCTGCGCGTGCGGCTGGGCGGCCACGAGGTGCGCGGCGAGGTCTACCAAAAGGCCTTGCGGCTGGACGTCTTTGCCGCGGGCCAGCGCACCACGCTCGCCTGGAACGACCCCATCGCCCTGGCCACCGGGCAGGCCGACGCGGCGGGCGGCGGGCTCACGGCGCCCATGCCGGGCAAGATCCTGTCGGTCGCCGTGGCGCCTGGCGACACGGTCAAGCAAGGCCAGCCGCTGGTGGTGATGGAAGCCATGAAAATGGAGCACACCATCGAAGCCCCCCACGACGGCGTTGTACAAGAAGTGTTCTACGCCGTGGGCGACCAGGTGCAGGAAGGCGTGACGCTGATCGGGCTGGAGGCGGCGGACTGAAGACTCGCCGCTCAATACCGGCGTTTGCCTGATAGAATAAGGGAAACGCCGGTTCCACACCGAGGGTCTTGCGCCATGTATGCCGAAGTACTACGTCCGCCCGCTTACGCTGCCTACCGCAGCCGCCTCAGCGCCTTGCTGGGCATCCCCGACGATGCCAGCGAAATCCAGATCCACGAGCGCATCGTCCAGGGCTTCCCCGCCGACCGGCTGATCGAACTCTGCGAGCAGGGCGACATGAGCCCCACCGAGCGCGACCAGATCATCCCCCTGCGCACGCTCAAGAACCGCCTCGAAAAAAGCCAGCCCCTCACCGTTGCCGAAAGCGACCGGCTTTTCCGGGCGGCCCACATCACGGCAATGGCCGAGACCATCTTTCGCAGCCGCGACAAGGCCAGGCGCTGGCTCAACAAGCCCAAGACGCGCTTCGACGGCCACAGCCCCGTGAGCATGCTGGCCAGCCTGCAAGGCACCCGCCAGGTAGAAGAAATGCTCATTCAGCTGGCCGAGGGGTACTCTTTTTGATCCTGTGGCGCATCAGCGCGTTTCCCGATCTCAGTGGGCGCGGTGGCCTGTTCGCCTCGGGCCGCTGGCATCGCGCAGGGCGCCCCATCGTCTACCTGACTGAAACCCCGGCCAGCGCCATGCTCGAAGTGCTGGTGCATCTGGAGATCGACCCCGAAGACGTGCCCGAACAACTGCGGCTGATGCGCATCCATATCCCCGACGCCCTCGTGACCAGCCAAGATGCCCTGTCCCTGCCCGACGACTGGCCAGAGCGCCAGGCCCTCACGCAGCAGATCGGGGACACCTGGCTGGAAGAAGGCGCCACCGCCCTCTTGCGCGTGCCCAGCGCCATCATGCCCCACACAGACAACTGGCTATTCAATCCAAGCCATCCGCTGTCCGGCCAGGCGACGCTGAGCATCGAAACCCTGCAGCTGGATCAGCGGCTGTTCAGGCGCCGGTAGAGGGGCTGCGGCACGAGCTGCCCATCACGGCCCCAGCGCCGCCGCGCGCAGCGCGAAATCAACCAGGCTGTCGAGGTGCCGGAATGGTTCGCCCAAATTCGTCAGTCGGGCGCTTTGAATTCGCAGGTTCGCCCGCAGACTTTCGGCAGGCCAAGTACACTAGGCAGAGACACCGCTTTACCAACTGCCATGTACGACATCCTGGTCTATCTGTTCGAAAACTATTACACGCCGCAGGCCTGCCCCAAGGCCGAGGTGCTGGCTAGCAAGCTGGCCGCCGTCGGGTTCGAAGACGAGGACATCGACGACGCCCTGAGCTGGCTGCGCGACCTGGCCAGCACGACCGAGCACTGCGTCACCTTGGGGGCGGTACACCCCCATGCGCACCAGGCCTCGCGGCTGTACACCGACGACGAATACCAGGCACTGGGCAGCGAGGCCATCGGCTTCATCATGTTTCTCGAAAGCTCGGGCAGCCTGCCCACGGCCTACCGCGAAATCCTCATCGAGGCCGCGCAGTCGGCCCGTCATTCGCCGCTGTCCATCGCCGAGATCAAGGTGCTGGCGCTGATGGTGCTCTGGAGCCAGCAAGCCGAGGTTGATCATCTGGTGTTCGAAGAACTGCTGGCCGACGATCAGAAACGGCCTTTCCACTGACCAGCGGCTCCTGGCTCAAGGCCCTCCGATACGCGATACTGGCGTGCCTTCCTTCCCCCCTTACGTAGGACGCTTCGCCCCCAGCCCCAGCGGGCCGCTGCACGCGGGTTCGCTGGTGGCGGCGCTGGCCAGCTATCTGGACGCGCGCGCCCAGCACGGGCACTGGCTGGTGCGCATCGAAGACATCGATGAACCACGCACGGTGCCGGGCGCCGACCGCATCATTTTGCGGCAGCTGCAGGCCCTGGGCCTGCACTGGGACGCCGCCCCCGTCTGGCAGACGCAGCGCCACGCGCTGTACGCGCAGGCGTTCGCCCGGCTGCGGGCGGCGAACCGCGTCTACGCCTGCCACTGCACGCGACGCGAACTGCCGCCCGGGCCTTACCCGGGCACGTGCCGCCCGACCATGGTGGGAGCCAGCGCCCACGCCGGGCGGCACGCCCCCGCGAGCCCCCCGAGCGACGAGGGCCCACTGTTCGCATCCGTAGTAGTGGATGATAAGCCGAACGACGGTGTGCCAAATACCGCTTTGCCACGCGATCCAGCCCAGTCAGGCAAGCCACCGCCGCAGACACCTCGCGCCCGCAAAGCAGCCTGGCGCTTTCTGGTGGAATCGGGCATCGAAACCTTTCGCGACCGCTGGCTGGGCACGCAAAGTCAGGACGTGGCCGCCGCCGTGGGCGACTTCATCATTCGTCGCGCCGACGGCTTGTGGGCCTACCAGCTGGTCGTGGTGGTGGACGACGCGCGGCAGGGCGTGACGGACATCGTGCGCGGCGCCGACCTGCTGGATTCCACCGCCCGGCAACAGCACCTGGCGCGCGCGCTGGGCCTGCGCTATCCACGCGTGATGCACGTGCCGCTGATCCTGGACGCCGCCGGGCGCAAGCTGTCCAAGCAGAACCACGCTCCGGCCCTCAACCTGGACGCGCCGCTGGAATGCCTGCAACAGGCCTGGCAGGCCCTGGGATTCGCGCGGCTGTCCGTCGCCACCCTCGACGCATTCTGGCCGCAGGCAACCGCCCAATGGGCGCGGCGCTTCGTGCCATAAAGCCCCTACAGCGGTTTTTGTCGCGCATCCAGCAGACCGGCCAGCAGGGCGCGGCCATCGGGCATGACACGCAGCACGCCATAACGGGCGGCGGCGTAGCGGGCGCCCTGGCCTTCGGGGAACAGCCAGCTGGAAGCGCCCCAGTCGGGACGGGCGCCGCGCCAGTGGAAGGCCAGGGCGTGGACATCGGGCGGCAGCGCGACGGGCGGCGCGGGCGACACGGCTTGCAGCTGCGCCACCCCCTGGGCATCGACCCGCAGCACGAGCCAGCCGCGGCCCGAGGCCTGCACGGCAGATTGCACCTGGGGATGACCCCGCAGCCAGCCGATGGCGGACTGGCGCACGGCATAATCCAGCGCCATGTAGTCGCCCTGCAGCAGCGAACGCGGATCCACCGGCGCCAGCGCCAGGATCACGGGCTGGCCTTGGGTCAGAATGGCCTGGTGGCGGTAAACCTGCGCCTGCGCCATGCCCAGCACCAGTACGCCGCCCAGCACGCAAACCAGGGCGCGCCAGGACTGGCGCGAGGCACTGGCGACCGCCTTCGCCTCGGAGGCAAGCGGCGCACCCCGATTGCGCCGCCACAGGATCAGCGCCACGCCCGCCAGCCAGGCGGCGGTGACGGCCAGCTGGGTGGCCTTGGCGACGAGGCTGACACCGTTGGCGGCATTCAGGTAATACGCCGCCAGGCCGCACACGCCCAGCGCCACCGACAGGCCCATCAAAGGACGATGCCGCGTCAGGCGCCCCAGCACAAGACCCGTCAAGGCCACCGACAGGGCGGGGATGTCGATCCAGCCCAGGCTGGCGGCGCAGAGGGCCAGCGGCAGCCCCAGGCGCAAAGACGCGGACGGCGCGGGGCGGCGCGTTGCCAGCCGGGCCCCCAGCAAGAGCCCAGGCAACAGGGCGCACAGCCACAGGGCCGCCAAGCCGTCCCAGGGGCCATCCCAGGCGGACACACCGGCCCACTGCTCGATGAGCCCCGCCAGAAGGGCGGCCACGGCCATCAATGCCCAAGCCAAGGGCCGCCAGGCGGCGCGGTGGTCGGCGCGCAGCGCCCAGACCCACAGGCCGACCCCCAGGGCCAGGCAAAACCAGAGGCGAACCGCCAGATGCGCCGTCCCGACCCCTTGCGCATCCGCCTGCCAGCCGAAGTCATGGACAAGCGGGCTGATGAGCCAAAGCGCCGCCAGCAGCGTCAACCACGCCGTCAGCAAGCGCACCACCGGCTGGCGCAGGCCAACATAAACACACAGCCCAAAGACCAGCACGACAGGCAGCCGCCACGCGGCATGGGCGTCCGCATCCATGAGCACCAGCGCCGCCACGGCGGCCAGCAGCACGCCCAGCACAGCAAGCACGGCGCCGACCTCGTGGCCCAGAGCGCTGGCCGTGCCGCGATCCAGCCACAGCGCGGGCACGACCAGCAAAACCGCCACGAGCAGGGCGTCGCCCGCCGACGTGAGATCGAAGCTGGCGGCCAGCCAAACCCCCAGCAACAGCACCACCGGGACGAGCACGCCGACGCGCAGCACGGTGAGATACCAGGGCACGGACGCCGCAGACAGACCATCCCGGGATGCCTGCCGCAGCCGCAGCACGTGCCGCACGGCCCACAAGCCCAGCAGCAACAGCAGCACGGCCAGGCCCAGCGCCGCGTCGATGGAGTCGAGCACGGGCAGGCTGGCCACCCCCAGCACGCCGATCCCCGCCAGCAGGGCCAGGGCCACCACGGCCGCGTCCCGGCGCCACCAGGCATAGGCGGCATACACGGCCAGCGTCGGCACCAGGCCGACCAGCAGCGGCGGCACGATACGCGACGCGGCGTCCAGACTGACCGCCTGCACCGCCGCGCCGAACGCCCAGCCCAGCAGCACCGCCGCCAGCACCCGCCGCACGATGCGCCAGCGATCCGGCAGCCAGGCCCGCAGCCCTTCCGCCGCGGCCAGCAGCGCGCCATTGAGCAGCACCAGCGCCGACGCGGCGGCCCCGGAGCCGCTCTCGGGCCACCGCCACCAGATGGACGCCGCCGCGGCGCCGGTGTACGCCCAGAGGGCCAGATTGAGCAACGCCACCCAGAGCAACACCAGCGGCACCGCGCGCCAGCAGGCCAGCCAGGGCACGACGAGCACGGCCCACACGGCGAACAATTGCCAGGCATCGGCCCCTGTTTGATATATTTGCCCTATCAGTGCCAGCAAGGCACCCGTTGCGACAGCAGCCAGGCTCGCCACCAGCGAGGCCCAGCGGCTGGCGCGCCAGGCCAGCCCCGCAGCCAGCAGCACCAGCACCGCCAAGACCCCCTGAACCAGCGCCAGACGGGCGTTTGCCCCCATCTGCGGCCAGTTCGCGGCCACCCAGGACAGCAGCGCCGTGCCGCCCAACAGGGCAGCCAGCCAGGCCAGCCCCTGGGCCAGTTCCTGGCGCCAAGGGGCCGGGCTGAGCGGTGGCGCCCCGGGTTCGGTGACTTGCATGCTAAGAGGCCCCCTCGTATGATCCGCGCTATTGTGGTCGCACAACGGCCACCCATGGAACCACATGACTAAAACTCTGATTATTGCTGAAAAGCCGTCGGTCGCTCTGGACATCTCCCGCGCCCTGGGGGGGTTTACCCGCGAAGGCGACTACTTTGAAAGCGAGCAGTTCGTGCTGTCCTCCAGCGTTGGGCACCTGCTCAGCCTCGTGGCGCCCAACGACCCGGTGCGCGGCAAGTGGAGTTTTGCGCAGCTGCCCGTCATCCCGCCCCAGTTCGAGCTGGGGCCCACCGACAAGCGCTCGGCCGAACGCCTGAAACTGCTGGTCAAGCTGCTCAAACGCAAAGACGTGGGCGCCGTCATCAACGCCTGCGACGCGGGGCGCGAGGGCGAGCTCATCTTCCGCTACATCGTGCAGTACGCGGGGGTGAAAAAACCCATCCAGCGCCTGTGGCTGCGCTCGATGACGCAGGCCGCCATCCGCGAGGCCTTCGCCAACCTGCGCGACGACGAAACCATGAAGCCGCTCGAAGCCGCCGCCCGCTCGCGCGCCGAAGCCGACTGGCTGGTGGGCATCAACGGCACGCGCGCCATGACCGCGTTCAACAGCAAGGACGGCGGCTTTTTCAAGACCCCGGTGGGCCGCGTGCAGACCCCCACCCTGGCCATCGTGATGGAGCGCGAAGACCGCATCCGTCAGTTCGTGCCGCGCGACTACTGGGAAGTCCACGCCACCTTCGTGGCCGCCGCCGGGCTGTACGAAGGCCGCTGGTTCGACCCGCAGTTCAAGAAAAACGAGCAAGACCCCGACGCCCGCGACTCGCGCCTGTGGTCGGCCAGCGCCGCGCAAAGCATCGTGGCGGCCTGTCGCGGCGAAACCGGCACGGTGACGGAAGAATCCAAGCCCACCACCCAGCTCTCGCCCGCACTGTTCGACCTGACCTCGCTGCAGCGCGAAGCCAACTCGCGCTTCGGTTTTTCGGCCAAGACCACGCTGTCGCTGGCGCAAACCCTGTACGAACGCCACAAGGCCCTGACCTACCCGCGTACCGATTCACGCTACCTGCCGCAAGACTACGTCAGCACCGTGCAGCAGACCATGCAGGTGCTCTCGCACAGCGAGTCGGGCGTCACGCGTTCTACCCAGCCCTTTGCCACCCAGGTGGTCGAGCATGGCTGGGTCAAGCCCAACCGGCGCATTTTCGACGACAAAAAGGTCTCCGACCACTTTGCCATCATCCCCACCCTGCAGGTGCCGCGCGAACTCTCCGATGCCGAGTTCAAGATCTACGAACTCATCACCCGACGCTTCCTGGCGGTGTTTTTCCCGGCAGCCGAGTTCCGCGTCACCACGCGCATCACCCAAGTCTCGGGCCATTCGTTCAAGACCGAAGGCAAGGTGCTGGTTGCGCCCGGCTGGCTGGCCATCTATGGCCGCGAAGCGCAAGGCGCCGAGGGTTCGCTGGTGGCGGTGGCCGACGGCGAACCCGTGCGCACCGAAGACATCGAAGCACGCGGGCTGGTCACCAAGCCGCCCGCCCGCTTCAACGAAGCCACGCTGCTGTCGGCCATGGAGGGCGCGGGCAAGCTGGTGGACGACGAGGCCCTGCGCGAAGCCATGTCCGAGCGCGGCCTGGGCACCCCGGCCACGCGCGCGGCCATCATCGAAGGCCTGATCAACGAAACCTATCTGCGCCGCGAAGGGCGCGACCTCATCCCCAGCGCCAAGGCGCGCCAGCTGATGACGCTGCTTGCGGGCCTGGGGGTCAACGAACTCACCTCGCCCGAACTGACCGGCGAATGGGAGCACCAGCTCAAGCTCATCGAACAACGCCAGCTGGATCGCGCGTCGTTCATGCGCGAAATCGCGCAGATGACGCAGATCATCGTCAAGCGCGCCAAAGAATACGAGCGCGACACGGTGCCCGGCGACTACGCCACTTTGCAGACGCCCTGCCCCAAGTGCGGCGCCGTGGTCAAGGAAAACTACCGCCGTTACGCCTGCACGAACTGCGATTTTTCCATCGGCAAGCACCCGGGCGGACGCACCTTCGAGGTGCCCGAGGTCGAAGAACTGCTGCAAAAGCGCGAAATCGGGCCGCTCACGGGCTTCATCAGCAAGATGGGGCGCCCCTTTGCCGCCGTGCTGCGCATCACCGACGAGTTCAAGCTTGAATTCGACTTTGGCCAGAAGGACGACGAAGACGCCGAAGCGGTCGATTTCTCGGGCCAGACGCCGCTGGGGGACTGCCCCAAGTGTGGCGGCAAGGTCTACGAGCACGGCATGAACTACCTCTGCGAGCATGCCACGGGCCCCAACAAAACCTGCGACTTCCGCAGCGGCAAGGTCATCCTGCAGCAGGAAATCCCCGCCGAGCAGATGACGCAGCTGCTGGCCACCGGCAAGACCAAGCTCTTCGACGGCTTCGTGTCCAGCCGCACCAACCGCAAGTTCAAGGCCTATCTGGTGCGCCAGAAAGACGGCAAGATCGGCTTCGAATTCGAGGCGCGGGCCCCCAAGCCTGGGGCCAAGGGCGCGGCGGCCAAGACGGGGGCGGCGGCCAAGACCACGGCAAGCACCGCAAAGGCGACGGGCGCAAGCGCCAAAGCCGGCACAGCCAAGGCTGCGGCCAGCGGGGCCGCGGGCAAGGCCACCGCCAAACCGGCGACGCGCGCCCCTGCGGCCCGCAAACCGGCGGTCAAGAAAGCCACGACCAGCAAAAAGGCCGTCACCCAAGAGGACGACGGCCCGGCATTCTGAGGCGCGGCCAAGCCAGCGGGGCGCCCCGCTGGCGCCTCATTGATAGACGAGATCGCGGAAATACAGCGACAAGCCTGGCCAGTAGGTGATGGCCATCAGACACAGCAGCACCACGCCCACGAAGGGCAGCAGTGGGCGGATGAGTTTTTCGATGGGCACCTTGGCCACCGTGCAGGCGGCAAACAGGTTCACGCCAAAGGGTGGCGTCACCATGCCCAGCGCCAGGTTGACCACCATCACCACGCCAAAATGGGCGGGATCGACCCCGAACTGCGTGGCCACGGGCAACAGCAGCGGCGCCAGCACCACGATGGAGGCCGAGGTTTCAATGAACATGCCGATGAAAAAGAGCGCCACGTTCACCCCCAGCAGGAAGGTGATTTCACTGCTGAACAAGTGCCCCAGCCACTCGCCCAGCATCATGGGCACCCCGGCGCGGTTGAGCAGGAAGCCGAACACCCCCGCATTGGCGATGATGAACATGATGATGGCGGTAGACACCACCGAACGGTGGAACGTGCGCCCCAACGTGGCGAACGACAGGCGCCGGTAGATGAAGATGCCCACGAACAGGGCATAGACCACGGCCACCGCCGAGGCCTCGGTGGGCGTAAAGATGCCGCCGTAGATGCCGCCCAGGATGATGACCGGCATGAGCAAGGCCCACCAGGCCTTCTTGAAGGACGTCCACACCGGCAGGCGGTTTTCACCGTCGTGCGTGCCCAGGCCGTTGCGCCGCGCATACAGCCAGACGTACAGCATGAGCGCCAGCACGATGAGCAGGCCCGGCCCGATGCCGGAAATGAACACCTCGCCCACCGAGGTGTCGGTGGACACCGCGTACAGAATCATGGGAATGGACGGCGGGATGATGACGCCCAGTTCGGCGGCGGACGCCTGCAAAGAAGCGGCAAAGGGCGCCGGGTAGCCGTGTTTGACCATGACGGGGATGAGGATGGCCCCCACGGCAAAGGTGGTGGCCACGCTGGAGCCCGCCACGGCGGCGAAGATCATGCAGGTGAGCACGCAGCTGCAGGCCAGGCCGCCTTGCACGCCGCCCACCACGCTTTTGGCGAATTCGACCATGCGCTCGGAGATGCCGCCTTCTTCCATGAGGTTGCCCGCCAGGATGAAGAAGGGCACGGCCACCAGCGGATATTTGTCGAGTGCGGCATACAGCTGCTGGGCGATGACGAGCCAGGTCATGTGCCCGTCGAAGCCCACCCCTACCATGGCGGCCAGCCCAATGGACACGGCGACCGGCACGGTGAGGCCGAAAAACAGCAGCATGGAGACGACCATCAGTTGCGACATGGTCAGGGGTTCCGGTCAGACGGTTTCAATGTGGAGGCGGCGCGGGCCTTCGGCCCAATAGGCCAGCGCGCCAAACAGCGCCAGCAAGGCCCCCGTGGGAATGGAGAGGTAGATCCAGGAGATGGACACCCCCAGGCTGGGCGTGCTTTGAAAGCGCACACGCCAGCTCATGTCGGCGCCGATCCAGACGAGAAAGCCCAGGAAGCCCACCACGATGAGCAGCACGAGGTGTTCGAGCAGCCGCGCCTTGCGCGGTGCCAGCAGGTTGTGCAGCAGATCGACGCCCAGCATGGCGCCCTGGCGAAAGGCCAGGGCCATGCCCAGCATGACGGCCCAGATGATGGCCGCGCGCGTCCACGCCTCGGACCAGGCCGAGGGGGAAGCCAGGATGAAGCGCGCCAGCACCTGATAGAAGCCCGCCGCCACGGCGGACCACATCAGGGCCTGCGCCACCCAGGACACCAGGCGGGAGAGGCTGCGATCGATGAGACCGAAGGCGCGCATGGATTTACTGCGTGTTGCGGATGGATTCGACCAGTTCTTTACCGAACTGCTTGTAGTACTGCGGGTAGACCGGCTCGACCGCCTTCACGAAGGCAGCGTGATCGACCGTATTGATCTGCATGCCATGGGCCTTGAGGGTTTCGAGGCCGTCTTTTTCGACCTGATCGACGTACTGGCGCATGCCCTGGGCTGCGGCCACGGCGGCAGCCTTGAACTTGGCCTTGTCGGCGTCGGACAGGCCGTCATACACGGAAGGTGACATGAGCACCAGCGCCGGCGCATACACGTGCGCGGTGAGCGACAGGTACTTTTGCAGCTGCCACATCTTCACCGAGACGATCACCGACAGGGGGTTTTCCTGGCCGTCGATGGTGCCCTGCTGCAAGGCGGTGGCGACTTCGGGCCAGGCCATGGGCGTGGCCAGCACGCCCAGCTGCCGGAAGGCGGCAATGTGGATGGGATTTTCGGTCGTGCGGATTTTCAGGCCCTTGATATCGGCGGGCTCTTTGACCGGGCGCACGTTGTTGGTGAGGTGGCGAAAGCCCTGCTCGCCCCAGGCGAGCGCGATCAGGCCACGCTTGGGAAACTCGGCCAGCATGTCCTGGCCGATCTTGCCGTCCATCACCTTGCGCGCCTGGGCCAGGTCGCGGAACAGGAAGGGGATGTCGAACACGCCGGTTTGCGGCACGAAGTTGAGCGTGGCCCCCGTGGACACGAGCGCCATGTCGATGGTGCCCAGCTGCAGGCCTTCGATGACTTCGCGTTCACCGCCCAGCTGGCTGTTGGGGAACTGCTGGATTTTGAAGTCGGGCGTGCTGGCTTCGAGCGTCTTGGCAAAGGCCGCGGCCCCGGCGCCGTAGTGCGAATTTTCGGACAGCGCATAGGCCATCTTGAGCGTGGTCTGGGCCAGCACCGGCGTGGCGGCGGTAAGCCCGGCCAGCGCGGCGGCGGCCAGCCAGCCCAGCAATTTCTTCCTCTGATACATGAATGTCTCCCTGAAACTAAACGAATAATAATGGAATCAATGGCTGCAAGGCGCCCGCGCGGCGGCTTATTCTTCGACGTACCAGGTGTCTTCGGACAGCATCACCTGCTGATGGCCATAGCCCGCCGGCATCATGGGAAAACAGTTTTGCAGCGGCACCACGGCCACGTCCAGAAAGTAGGGCCCGTCGTGCGCCAGGCAATCGGCCAGGGCCGCGTCGAGGTCGCGCGGGTGCTCGACGCGCGCCGCCCCCCAGCCGAAGGCCTTGGCCAGGGCGACGAAATCGGGGATGGACGCGTTGTAGCTGTGGCTGTAGCGCCCCTCGTGGATGAGTTCCTGCCACTGGCGCACCATGCCCATGTGGCCGTTGTTGCACAGCACCACCTTGACCGGCGCATGGTGCTGCATGGCGGTCGCCAGTTCCTGGATGTTCATGAGCACCGAGGCGTCACCGCTGATGCACACCACGGTCTTGTCGGCGTGCGCCACCTGGGCGCCAATGGCCGCGGGCAGGCCGTAGCCCATGGTGCCCGCCCCGCCCGAGGTCAGCCAGCGGTTGGGGTGGTCGCGCTGGATGTACTGCGCAGCCCACATCTGGTGCTGGCCCACGTCGGTGGCGACGATGGCGTCGCGCCCGGCGATCAGGCGGTTGACGCGCTGCATCAGGTCTTGCGGCAGGATGACCTCGTCAGAGGGTTCCACCTTGAGGCATTCTTTGGCCTGCCACACGCCGATGCGCTGCCACCATTCGTCGAGACGGCCCGCTTCGAGTGAATACTGGTTCAGTTCTTTGTGCAAGGCGCGCAGCAGCGGATAGCAGTCGCCCACCAGCGCCACGTCGGCGCGCACCACCTTGTTGATGGAAGCGGGGTCGATGTCCAGGTGGATTTTTTCGGCATGCGGGCAGAAGTCGGACAGGCGCCCGGTGATGCGGTCGTCGAAGCGCGCGCCCACGCAGATGATGAGGTCGGCGTGGTGCATGGCCAGGTTGGCCTGCAGGGTGCCGTGCATGCCCAGCATGCCGAGAAACTGCGCATCCGCCGCCGGGTAGGCGCCCAGGCCCATGAGCGTGAGGGTGCAGGGCGCCCCGCTGGCCTGCACCAGCGAGCGAAACGCGTGGCAGGCGTCCACCCCCGAGTTGATGAGGCCGCCCCCGCCATAGAACACCGGGCGGCGCGCCTTGGCGATGAGCGCGGCGGCACGCTTGATGGCCGCTTCGGTGGCGGGCGGCAGGGTTTCGACACCGCCCTCGGGGGGCTCGGCGGCAGGCGTGGCGTGCTCGGGCGGCACCAGGGCGATCTGCAGGTCTTTGGGGAAATCGAGCAGTACCGGCCCCGGACGCCCGGCCCGGGTGAGGCGCACGGCCTTGGCGGTGAGTTCAGCGATGTCTTCGACGCGGCGCACCTGGGCGTTCCATTTGGTGACCGGGCGCGAAATGCCCACGGCATCGCACTCTTGGAAGGCATCGGTGCCGATGGCGCCGGTGGCCACCTGGCCGCTGATGCACAGCACGGGGATGGAGTCGCACAGGGCGTCGAGCAGTCCGGTGGTGGTGTTGGACATGCCCGGGCCCGAGGTGACGAAGACCACGCCCGGTTTGCCGGTGGTGCGCGCGTAGCCTTCGGCGGCGTGCATGGCCGCCTGTTCGTGGCGCACCAGGATGTGGCGGATGCGCGGCTCGGCATACAGGGCGTCGTACAGCGGCAGCACGGCACCGCCGGGATAGCCGAAGACGGTGTCCACCCCCAGCGCAATCAGGGTATCGAGCAGAATCTGCGCGCCGTTGCGGCCAGCGGGATTGGCGGAGGAAGAAGCGGCGCGCAAAGGCGCGGGAGCGAGGGCATTCACGAGCGGAACCTGGGACGAAAGATTGAACATGGGCCGTGCCCCGCGAGGCGCCGCACAGGCGCGGCCTGCGGCACGGACAACGGCGGCACGGAAAAATTCATACATGAACGAATCAGTGTATCCCTTTTCCCAGGCAACCTTGCCAGCTGCCGCACGGCCTGTCACCGCACTGATCGCCGCTGTGCCCCCCGCCGCCCGGCCTGGGGCCACGGTGTCTGTCCAGGCCAATGCCCCTACACCGCCACGGGATATCCCCGGCTGGCAAAAGCATCATTGTGCTGTAGGATGGCGTTTCTGTTTGCAAATATTTTTCAACGACACCGGTTTTCCGTCTTTGATTGCCGCCTCTGTTCATGCCTGACGATCACGCACCCGACCCCGTCCCCCTGCTCGACCCACCCCCCGACCCCGCCCTGCGCGTGTCGCTGCGCTTTGAAGACTGGCTGACCGTCCTCAGCCTGGCGGCCCTTGCCTGCATCACGCTGGCCAACGTCATCGTGCGCTACCTCACCGCCGAATCCTTCGCCTGGACGGAAGAAATCTCCATCTTCCTGCTGGTGGTGCTCACCCTGGGGGCGGGCTCGTCGGCCTTCGTGCGGCGGCTGCACATCCGCATCGAAATGCTGGCCGACGGCGGCACGCGCGCGCGCCAGCGCCGCTTTGCCCTGATCTCAGACGGTGTCTGCCTGCTGTTTTTCGCCGGGCTCACGGTGCTGCTGGCGCGCATGGCGCTGGATGAATACAACTGGGGCGACACCTCGCCCGCCATCGGCATTCCCACCTGGTGGTATTCGATGTGGCTGCCCGTCCTCTCGGCGGTGATCACGCTGCGCCTGGGCGGCATGGTGGCGCGCTGCTGGAGGCAACGGCCATGATCCCCTCGCTGCTGTTTGGCCTGTTCGTCGTGCTCATGGTGGTGGGCGTGCCCGTGGGCGTAGCCCTGGGCGCGGCCGGCACGCTGGCCATTGCCCTGGCCAACCCCGATACCCACTGGTTCGGCCTCATGGCCGTGTCGCAAAGCTTCTACGCCGGACTGGCCAAGTATCCGCTTTTGGCCATCCCCATGTTCGTGCTGGTGGGCTCGATCTTCGACCGCTCGGGGGTGGCGGCCAAGCTGGTGCGCCTGGCGCAATCCATCACCGGCAACGGCCCCGGCATGCTGGCCGTGGTGGCCATCAGCGTGGCCATGTTCCTGGGCGGCATCTCGGGCTCGGGGCCGGCCTGCGCCGCCGCCGTGGGCGCCATCATGATCGGCGCCATGAACCGCGCGGGCTACCCGCGCGCCTATTCGGCCAGCGTGGTGGCCGCCGGGGCGGCCACCGACATTCTCATCCCGCCATCCATCGCCATGATCGTGTATTCGATCCTCGTGCCCGAGGCCTCGGTGCCCGCGCTGTTTGCCGCCGGCATGCTGCCGGGCATCCTGGCCGGCATCGGGCTCATCATCCCCGCGGTCTGGCTGGCCCGGCGCCACAACATGGGCGCCGAATCACGCAAAGAGCCGCGCCCGCCCTTCTGGCGCAGCCTGTTCGAGGCCATCCCCGGGCTGGCCGCGCCGGTCATCATCCTGGGCGGCATGCGTATGGGCTATTTCACGCCCACCGAGGCCGCCGTGGTGGCGGTGTTCTACGGGCTGTTCATCGGCATATTCGTGCACCGCACCATGCGCTGGCGCGACCTGTTCCCCATCTTTCGCGAAGCGGGCGAGCTCTCGGCGGTCATCATGCTGATCGTGACGCTGGCGGGCATTTTCGCCTGGTCGCTGTCCACGCTGTCCATCATCGACCCCATCACCCACGCCATCGTCAACGCGGGCCTGGGAGAATACGGGGTGATGACGTTGCTCATCCTGCTGCTGATCGTGGCGGGCATGTTTCTGGACGGCATCTCGATATTTCTCATTTTCGTGCCGCTCATCCAGCCGGTGGCCCTGGCCTTTCACTGGGACATGGTCTGGCTGGGGGTGGTGCTCACGCTCATGGTGGCGGTGGGGCAGTTCACGCCGCCGGTGGCGGTGAACCTGATGGTGTCGAGCAAGATCGCGCAGATCCCCATGGAAAGCACGGTGCCCTGGGTGCTGTGGCTGGTGGCCGGCATGCTGTGCACGCTGGTGCTGGTGGTGCTGTTTCCACAGATTGCGCTGTGGTTGCCGCATTATTTGGGGTATTGAGTTGTTGAAGGGTGTTCTTTAGGGATACCTCACCAGGAGGGAGTTCGGGGGGGTTCTTTAGGGATACCTCGCCAGGGTGCTCAGGGGCTTGGGGGCACAGGGTCGCATGTTTGCGGCTGCGCCGACGGTGTGGGGGTGGGCTCCAACAGTGCCCCCAAGCCCCTGAACACCCTGGCTGACGAGGTGCGGGGCACTGAAACTCCTTTTGCTTGGCTACTGAATGCTGGCTACTGAATGCTGGCTACTGAATGCTGGGTGCTGGGTGCCGGGCGTCAGCAGGAGCACGTTTTGATGATGATTAAAATTTTCACAGAGGAGACTGACCCATGTATTTGAAACGATATATCGGCGCGGCGGCGCTGGCTTTGACGGCGCTGGCGACGACGCTGCCCGCCCAGGCGGCCAATTACAAGTCCGAATACAAACTGTCGATCGTGGTCGGCACCAATTTCCCCTGGGGCCAGGGGGCGGTGATCTGGTCCGATCTGGTGCGCGAGCGCACCAACGGGCGCATCAACATCAAGGTGTACCCGGGCACGTCGCTGGTGCAGGGCGACCAGACGCGCGAATTCACGGCTATCCGCCAGGGGGTGATCGACATGGCGGTGGGTTCGACCATCAACTGGTCGCCGCAGGTGAAAGAGCTGAACCTGTTCTCGCTGCCCTTCCTGATGCCGGATTACCCGGCCATCGACGCGCTGACGCACGGCGAGGTGGGCAAGCAGCTGTTCGGCATCCTGGGCAAGAAAGGCGTGGTGCCGCTCGCCTGGGGTGAGAACGGCTACCGCCAGCTGTCGAACTCGGTGCGCGAGGTCAAGGCGCCCGAAGACATCAAGGGCATGAAGCTGCGCGTGGTGGGTTCGCCGCTGTACATCGATACGTTCACGGCACTGGGGGCCAACCCCACGCAGATGAGCTGGGCCGATGCGCAGCCGGCGCTGGCCAGCGGCGCGGTGGACGGGCAGGAAAATCCGCTGTCGATCTACGCCGGGGCCAAGCTGTATGACGTGGGGCAAAAGTACCTGAGCCTGTGGAATTACGTGGCCGATCCGCTGATTTTCGTGGTGAACAAGGACGTCTGGGCCTCGTGGTCGGCGGACGATCAGAAGATCGTGCGCGAAGCGGCCATCGAGGCCGGGCAGCGCGAGACGGTGATCGCGCGCAAGGGGGTGACGAACACGGACGATTCGCTGCTCAAGGAAATCGAGGGTCACGGGGTGACGGTGACGGTGCTGTCGCCGGATCAGATCGCGGCGTTCGCCAAGGTGACGCAGCCGGTGTTCGACAAGTGGGCCAAGCAGATCGGGCCCGATCTGGTGAAGCAAGCGCAGGCGGACATCGCCAAGCGGTAATTCGCCATCGGCACTGCGTTCAGTGCCTTCTTGGCTGAGCAGCGCCGCCAGGGCATTCTTGGCGGCGCTGTCGCCGGGGCAGGCCTGCCAAGCAGGCAAGCCGAGACACATCGCCTCCATCCGATTTGTGCCGCCCGGGGTTCGGCGGGCGACCCCGACTGGCATCGATGGTGAGGCGTACGCGCGTATGATGGCAGCCGGTTAGCGCTGCCTGATGCCCCACTCATGGAAATCACCTTTCAAGTTGTCGTTCTGCTGTTTTTCGTGGCCATCATTGCGGGCACGATCGATGCCATTGCGGGCGGCGGCGGGCTGATCACGATTCCCACGCTGCTGGCGGTGGGCCTGCCGCCAGGGCAGGCGATTGCGACCAACAAGGTGGGCGGGATTGCCGGATCGGCCGCGGCAACGCTGCACTTTTTGCGCATCCGGCAAATCAACCTGAAGCACAGCCGCTGGATGATGCTGGGCACGTTTCTGGGCTCGCTGGCAGGCGGCATCGCGCTCACGCGCATCGACAGCAGCCTGCTCAAGCAGGTGATTCCCATCCTGCTGATCGGTTTCGCGCTGTACTTTCTGCTGTCGCCCAAGGTGGGTGCCGAAGATCATAAAGAGCGCCTGACGATGGCGGTGTACGCGGCCACGCTGGCGCCGCTGCTGGGCTTTTACGACGGCTTCTTCGGGCCGGGCGTGGGCACGTTTCTGGCGATTTCGTGCGTGACGCTGCTGGGCATGAACCTGGTGAAGGCGACGGCGCACGCCAAGCTGCTGAACCTGTGCAGCAACTTGGCGGCGCTGATCTTTTTCGCGCTGCACGGCAACATCATCTGGGCCTACGGACTGCCCATGCTGGCAGGCCAGTGGGTGGGCGGCACGATCGGCGCGCGCCTGGTGGTCAAGCGCGGCCAGCAGCTCATCCGGGTGCTGATGGTGATCATGGCCATCGTGATTTCGGTGAAGATGCTGATGACGCCTTGACGTGACGATCACTCACCCAACCGGGCGAAGACCGGGCGCGTAGAATGAATTCGATTGGCGCGTATTCACAAGAGGCTCTCCATGACTCAAACACCCAACGCCGCGGCTTCCGGCACGTTTCTGATCGGCGGCGACATCCCTGTCCACCGGCTGGCCTATGGGGCCATGCGCATCACCGGCCCAGGCATCTGGGGCGACCCCAAAGACCGGCGGGCGGCGCTGGCCACCTTGCGGCGGCTGCCCGAGCTGGGGGTCAACTTCATCGACACCGCCGACAGCTATGGGCCGTTCGTCAGCGAAGACCTGATCCGCGAGGCCTTGCATCCCTATCCCGGCATGCTGGTCGCCACCAAGGGCGGGCTGCTGCGCCACGGGCCCGATAAATGGGTGCCGCTGGCCGACCCCGGTTACTTGCGCCAGTGTGTGCTGCTGAGCCTGCGTCGTCTGGGCGTCGAACGCATCGATCTCTGGCAGCTGCACCGGCTGGATCACGGCGACGCGCGCCAGGCGCAGCTGCAGGTGATCGCCGACATGCGCCAAGAAGGGCTCATCCGCCACGTGGGCCTGAGCGAAGTGCGCCCGGCGGACATCGAAGAGGCGCAACGGTATTTTCCGGTGGCCACGGTGCAAAACCAATACAACCTGGGCGAGCGCAAGAGCGAGGCGGTGCTGGATTACTGCACGCAGCACGGCATCGGCTTCATCCCCTGGTATCCGCTCAACGCGGGCAAGCTGGCGCATCCGGGCTCGGTTCTGGACACCATCGCGCAAGCCCACGGCGTGACGCCCAGCGCCATCGCATTGGCCTGGCTGCTGAAGCGCTCACCCGTGATGCTGCCGATTCCAGGCACCAGCAGTCCCGAGCACCTGGCGCAAAACGTGGCGGCAGCCCAGGTGCGGCTGTCCGATCACGAGTTCGAGACCCTGGGAAAGCAGGCGGTGTAGTTGCACACTGCCAAGCGCCCCGGCGAGCAGCCGAGCATTCGCGGTAGACTGCGGGCTTGCGGCCTGGGGCCGATTGTTCAGGATTCGCCATGGCCTTGCGCGCCACCATTTACAAAGCAGAAATCAACGTGGCCGACAATGACCGCGGCTATTACGGCAGCCATGCCGTCACGCTGGCGCGGCATCCGTCCGAGACGGACGAGCGCCTGATGGTGCGTCTGCTGGCCTATGCGCTCTGGGTCGAGGCCGACGAGCGGCTGGTGTTCACGCGCGGCCTGAGCGACACCGACGAGCCCGACCTCTGGAACCTGGATCTCACCGGCGCCGTACAGCAATGGGTGGAAGTGGGCCTGCCCGACGAACGCCGCCTGCTCAAGGCCTGCGGGCGCGCTACCCAGGTGGTCGTGCTGGCCTATGGCCGCGGGGTGGACATCTGGTGGGCGGGCGTGCGCGACAAGCTGACGCGCGCGCCCAACCTGCAGGTGTACGCCCTGGATGCCGAGGCGAGCAAGGCGCTGGCCAGTCTGGCCGAACGCTCGATGACCCTGAGCGTGAACATCACCGACCGCAACGCCTGGGTGTCCTGCGACCGTGGCGATGTCAGCCTGGACGTGCACTGCCTGCGCGAAGCCACGGTGCGCTGAATCAGAACATGTGCATCATGCCCAGCCCTGCCTCACGGCCATCCAGGCCATCCACATAGCCCAGGTTTTTGCCGTACGAGGCATAGACATAGGCGTACGTGCGCTTGGACAGCGGGTACTGGTAGTTGACGTGATACGTGTCGATGTTGCCGGCCAGATCGCCCCAGCCGCCGGCCGCCTGCGACGCGTCCAGGTTGGACGAAGAATGGTTCCACCCGGCATACAGCACGCCGCCGCCCACCGGGGTGCTGACCCCCAGGTGGAAATCGTTGGACTTGAAGTTCTCGTAGTTTTCGATGTTCAGCGCCCGCCCACTGATGGCGCCGACATAGTCATTGGTGTAATACCCCATGCCCAGCTTGCCGTGCTGGTCATGGCCATAGGCCAGCGCCAACTTCACGATTTCAAAATCGTAGGTCACGCCGATGTTCCAGTTGACGACCGCCGACTTGCTGAATGCCGTCGTGTTGAAGTCGCCCATCGTGACCTCGCCCCGGCTGGCGCGGTCGTAGCTCAGGCCGATCGCCAGGGGGCCCTGCTCGTACTTGAGGCCGGCGGACGTGAAATTGGAACGGTTGGCCTCATTGCCCTGATCGACCCCGGCGCTGCGTTCGATGGAGGTCTTGGGCGTGGCGTACATGACGATGGCCGTCAACCCCGCGAAATTGGGCGAGGTGTACTTGAACGAATTGTCGATCCGGGTGCCGGCGTTCTTGGCGGGGCCGCCAAAGGCCTGATCCATCGACCCCATGCCCAGCCCGGTGGTGCCGTCGCCGTTCTCGACGATGCCGACGTCCACGCCCGCGTTGTACTGACGGCCCATCGTGACGCTGCCCCAGTCATCGCTGGCCAACCCCACGAACGCCTGCCGGCTGAACTGGCGCGTGTCGTCGCTGAACCCCCCGCTGCCGATACTGAACCCCTGTTCGAGTGTGAACACCGCCCGCAGGCCGCCTCCCAGGTCTTCGGCCCCTTTCAGACCAAAGCGGTTGGCCGCCAGCGTGCCGCCCACCAGCCCGGACTGAGACACACGGACGTCGTTGTCATGCCGCTGCAGCCGATGCTCCAGATAGCCATAACCCGAATCGATGATGCCATACAAAGTGACCGACGTTTCGGCCTGCGCGGCACCAGCCACCAGCACACCCACCATCCATGCGCTCAGGCATAGTGTTTTTTTCATGATCAAATGCTCCTCCAAGGTTGATGACATTGCCAAACCACCTGTCGGCACAGCTTTGCATGACAGGCTTTACACACACCACTGAAACCACTGAACGGCACGGACTGCACTGCGCCCATGCTAAGGCGGGAGCCTGTTTCTGAATTGACTGATTCCGACATATAGATACGTATTTCCGACAGTCATAGCGGAAAATACCCAGTGATTACCCCAACTCAACCGACAATTGGCGCTAAATTACAAATAAATGTCGTATTTAGTCAAATCAACAAGGTGCTGAGCCTTGTGTCAGCGTCAGAACGCTGAGGCGCAAGTCCAGGGTCTGGCGACTGGCGGAAAACCGCGTGGCCAGCCACGGCCCCGACTCGTCATCGAACGGCAGGGCATACAAGGGAAAGCAGCTGGACGCAATATGCAAACGCAGGCAGTGGCCCGCAAGCTGCCGGTAGCCGATCTCGCCCAGGCAGACGTGGATCGGCCCGGACGCGGACAGCGTCCGGCGTGGCGCCTGCAGCAGAATGCGGCTGACCCCGTCGGGGCCGACGTCGCACAGGGTTACCACCACCTGGCACGCCCGCGCTGTGGAACGCAGCGCCAGCCTGACGCCCACGGGCCCCACCCAATCCACGGCGCACGCCAGTGGATCGGAGGTGAAACTGAGCACGTCCTCGCGCACCGTCAGGCTTTGCGCATCGCCGGGGTTCAAGAGGGGGCGCCACCAGTCGGTCTGCACGACTGGCACGGGGTGCCCGGGGTCGTGCGTCCAGTCCAGGCGCGTGAATGCACCCGCCGGACGCTCGCGCAGGGTATGTGCGCGGCCCACCGGCGCCGCAACCAGATACCAGCGCCGCGGGATGCAGGTGGCGGGCGGCCAGGTGGGCGCCCAACGCGGCCCTTGGCCCGTCAGCTCCCACGAAACTGGCGGCAAATGGGTGGACAGGCCTTCCAGATGCGCCCGCAGGAAATCGATCACGGGATCGAGCGTACGATCCAGCCAGCGGGCCTGCGCCTGGGGGTCGGCCAGATGATCGGCCTGCGGCCCGGCAAACGCGAAGAGGTCATCCATGTGGTCGCTTGCCGTGGCATACAGCACCTGCTGGTGTCCGACGCCAGCCGCCGTGCGCCACTGGCGCAGCTGTGCCACCGCGAACAGGTCGAACCAGCCCACCCAATGCAGGGTCGGGACGGCCCCCAGCACGCCGCGCAACGCGGCGGCCAGCGCCGTCCACGGCGGCCCGCCCTGGCGCAGCAGAAAGCTCTGCGCCCGGCTGCCGTGTATCAACTGCCGCCACGGCCGGGCGCCCCAGTCGATCGTCGCGTCCGCCGCATCCGGCGCGCCCCAGGTCGTACGCGCCCATTCGACCATGGGGCCCAGCCGCAGCACGCCCCCCTGGCAGGCGAAATCCCAAGGGACGCAACTGCTGACCCGGCTGACGAGCGCACGAACCGCCCAATGGCGGCTTGCCACGGCGGCCCAGGCCGTGAAGCCGTAATACGAGTTACCCCAGCAGGCTACCTTGCCATTGGCCCAGGGCTGCACAACCAGCCAGTCCAGCGTGTCATAGGCATCTTCGACTTCGTGCACGAATGGCGCAGCCTGGCCTTGCGACTGCCCCAGGCCGCGCACGTCCTGCACGACCACCGCAAACCCGGCGGCACACAGGCGCACGGCGACCTTCGGCACGGGCGACGCCGCCGCCTGGCGGCCATAGGGGGTACGGATCAAGACCGCCGCCACACGCCTGCGGGCGCGTGGCCGGTAGACGTCGGTCATGAGCACAATGCCGTCACGCATCCGCACCCCGAGCGACACGTCCGGCGCAGGCGCAACGGGCAGCCCCGTCGGCACTCGGCTCACCTCTGCCTCACTCATGGGCGCCCCACCGCACCAGGACGATGCCCGCCAACACCAACAGGCCGCCAAACTGCTGCAGGGGGCCGGGCGTCTCAGCCAACAGCAGCCAGGCCCAGAGCGCGGCAAACAGCACCTCGGACAGGCTGACGAATGAGGCAATGGTCGGGCCCAGCCGCTGCGCGGCGGCAACCCCGGTGAGGTAGGCCAGCGCGGCGGCAATGGCACCCAGTTCGGCCACCGCGCCCCACCAGGGAATGGCAGTACCCAGCAAGGTGACGTCGGCGCGCTCCCAGCGCACCTCGACCAGGCCGGTCGCGCCCGCCAGCGCCAGCGCCACGACACCGACGACCAGCCCGCTGGCGGCAAACGCCACGGGCGGCAGGCGGCGATCCACCTTGCCTGCGGCAATGACGAAATACGCCGCGACGCACAAGGCGGCAACGCAGCCCCACCCCACGCCGACCGGGTTGATCACGACGCCGCCGCCGATGATGCCCAGCACCAGGATCAGGCCAACCATGGCCACCCCCGCACCGCCGACCGTCAGGCGACCGGGCTTCTGTCCATACCGCAGCCAGGCCCAGCCCACCACCAGCACGACGCCGCAATATTCCAGCAGCAGGGCCACGGCCACCGACAGCTGCTGCACCGCCAGGTAATACGCCAGCTGACAGCCGACCACGGCCACGACGCCGAACAGCAGGATTTCCAGGGCGTGGCGGCGCAGCAGATACCAGCGGCCCCGCAACTCGCGCACGGCAAAGGGCAACAAGACGAGGGCGCCCACCGTGATGCGCCAGATGGCCGCAGCGGCGGGCGACCACCCGGCATTGAACAGGCCCTTGGCAAAGACCCCCGAGGTAGCAAACGATGCCGCCGACAGCACAGCCAGCCCCAGCCCGGCCCAATGGGCAACCTTCACGCAACGCCCTCCGCTTTTCCTCCGCCCCGGCCACGATCCACGACGCCGACCCTCCGCCCGGCCCGGGCGGAGAATTTCTAGGCTTCGAGCGCCTCGACCAGGTTGGGCGTGTTTTCGACCAGCGATTTGGTGTACGGGTGCGCTTTTTCGGAAAACGCCGCCTCGACCGTACTGAGTTCGACGATCCGCCCCCGCTGCAACACCGCGACGCGCTGCGCCACATTGCGCACCAGCGCGATATTGTGCGTGATGAACAGCAGGCTCAGCCCGCTTTCGCTTTGCAGGCGGCGCAAGAGTTCGACCAGGGCCGATTGCACGGACACGTCCAGAGCGGACGTGATTTCATCGCACACCAGAATTTCGGGATTCGTCATCAAGGCGCGGGCCACGGCCACCCGCTGGCGCTCGCCGCCGCTGAGCTGATCCGGATAGCGGCCCGCCATGTCGCCGCGCAAGGCGGCGCGCTCCAGGTTTTCCGCCACCAGCGCCTCGGTGTCGGCCACGTCGATGCGCAGCGCCTGCAAGGGCTGCAGCAGCAGCTCGCGCACGGTGCGCCGCGGGTTCAGCGATTCGTAGGGATCTTGAAAAATATATTGAATCCGGCTGCGCTGCTGGGCGCTGCGATCGAAGCTGCTGTGCGCCAGGGGCGCGCCCCGGTACAGCAGCTCGCCGTCAAATTGATGGTGCAGGCCCGCCACAATGCGCGACAGCGTCGTCTTGCCGCTGCCGGACTCCCCCAACAAGGCCAGGCATTCACCAGCGCGCAGCTGCAAATTGACGTCCTGCAAAATGACCTTCTTGCCATAGCGCCCCTGGATGCGGCGCAAGTCCAGCAACACGTCGTTGCCCTGGCTGACGACCGGCGCCGCGCCAGCGGCGCGCGGCGGCAGGGCCACCAGGGGATGCAGACAGCGGACGAAGCCGCGCTCGCCCGTCGGCACCAGTGGCGGCGCCTCTCGGTGGCAGGCCTCGGTGGCAATGGGGCAGCGTGGTGCGAACGCGCAGCCCGCCGGGCGCGACAGGGGCGAAGGGGCGTGCCCCTCGATGCCCAGCATCGGGCGGCGCGCGCGCAGGTCGGGCACGGCCTGCAGCAGCATGCGGGTATAGGGATGGCGCGGCCGGGTGAGTACGTCGCGCAAGGGGCCGAACTCCACGACCTGGCCGGAATACATGACGGCAATCGCATCGGCCAGGTCGGCCACCGTCGCCATGTCGTGGCTGATGTACACCCCGGCGCACTGATACGACCGGCAAAGCTCGCGCACCGTCTGCAAGACGGTGGCCTGCGTCGTCACGTCCAGCCCGGTGGTGGGCTCGTCCATCACGATGAGGCGCGGCCTGGGGATGAAGGCCATGGCGATGGCGATGCGCTGCTGCTGCCCGCCCGAGAGCTGGTGCGGATAGCGCTGGCGAAAGGCGTCGTCGTCGGGCAGTGCCACCTCGCGCATCACGTCGCGAATCCGCTGCGCCCCGGCGGCGGGCGAGACGTCGTGCGGCAGACACTCCAGCAGCTGCGTCTGCAGCGACAAGGCCGGGTTGAGCGACGCCGCGGGCGATTGCGGAATGTAGCTGACGACGTGGCCGCGCAACTGCTGCAGGCCGCGCTTGCGCGCCGCCACGATGTCCTGCCCCGCCACCAGGATGGAGCCGCCCGAGATGTACGTGCCCGACTTGCAATAATTCAGCAGCGACAGGGCCAGCGTCGTCTTGCCCGAGCCGGATTCCCCGACCACGCCCAGGATTTCGCCCGGGCGCACTTGAAGGCTGACGTCGCGCACGATATCGGCCTCGGAGGGCCGACCCGTGATGCGCAGGTCGCGCACGTCCAGTGTGACATCGCTTGTCATGTTCATGATTCCACTCCCCGCCCGATCCCGGCGGATGCCCGGGCAACACCGTCCGTGATGAGATTCGTGCCGACCGTCAGAATGGCGATCGCCAGCACCGGCAGCAAGACCGGCCAGATCTGCGCGGTCACGCCCACCCGGTTCTCGTTGATCATCAGGCCCCAGTCGGCCATGGGCGGCTGGATGCCCAGGCCCAGGAAGTTCAGCCCGGCAATGATGCCGATGGAATAGGTCAGCCGCAGGCCGAACTCGACGGCCAGCGTGCCCGTCGTATTCGGCAGGATTTCCGTCAGCAGGATTTTCCAGCGCGGCATGCCGATGGCTTCGGCACTCTTGACGAAGTCGCGCTCGACGACCGTCAGGGCCGCACCGCGGACGATACGCGCCACCCGTGGCAGGTGGGTCAGGCCGACCAGCAAGACCAGCAGCCACATCCGCGGGCCCAGGATGCTGAGAAACAGCAAGGCCAGCACGATGGAGGGAAAGGCCAGGACGATGTCGCCCGCGCGCATGATGATTTCATCCGGCCAGCCCCGCCGGTAGGCGGCATGCACGCCCAGAGCCGCTCCCAGTCCGACGCCGAGAAACGTGGCCAACAGCGACAGGGTCAGCAGCAGGTGGCCGCCATCGAGAAAGCGGCTGAAAACGTCGCGCCCCAGGTTGTCCGTGCCGAACAAGGTGCCGACGGCCTCGGGGTCGAAGGGAATGCCGACGAACTCCGTGGATGAGTACGGCGTGACAAACGGCCCGATGGCCACCACGGCCAGCACCAGCAGCACCATGCACAGGCCGATCTGCGTGCGGCGCTGGCACAGCGCCTGTGAGAGCAGTCCGCAGCGGCGGACGGCACGACTTTGTTGAGTGAGCGTCGTCATTTTCCAGCCGTCCTTACTTTCGGGTTTGCGAGCAGGCCGATCACGTCAGCCAGCAAGTTGACGCCGACCGTGATGGCCGCAATGATCAGAGTCAGGAATTGAATGACCGGCAGATCCCGGTTTGCCACGGCATCCACCAGGGCATTGCCGATGCCGGGGTAGCGGAACAGAAACTCGACCACGACGGCACCACCCATCATGTAGGCCAGCTGCAGCGCCACCACCTGCACCACCGGCCCCAGCGCATTGGGCAGGCCGTGGCGCAGCAGCACGGTGCGCTCGCGCACCCCCTTGAGCCGCGCCTGCTGCACGTACTGGCTCTCCAGCACTTCCAGCATGGTGGCGCGCATCGAGCGCACGATGTACGGCCCCACCGACAGCGCCAGTGTGATGGCCGGCAGCACCAGCTGCGAAGGCTGCGACCAGGCCGGCCCGGTGCCCACATAGACGGCGGGCAGCCAATTGAGCACGCCCGTTGCGAAGACGATCACCAGGATCATGCCGACGACGAATTCAGGCACGGCGGCAAACACCAGCGTGAAGAAGGCCACTGCGTGATCGGCCACGCGGTCGCGCTGCAGCGCGCTCCAGGCCCCCAGCAACAGAGCGATCGGGGTGCCGATGATGGCCGCGGCCAGCATCAGCACGACCGAGTTGCGAAACAGGGGGCCGATGACATCGACGACTGCCCGGCCATTGGCGAGCGAATTGCCGAAGTCGAGCGTGACGACCCCGTGCAGCCAGGACAGGTACTGCATCAGGGCCGGCTGATCCAGATGCAGCTGGGTACGCAGCGCGGCCAGGCGCTCTGGCGTTGCCTGGCGGCCCAGGATGGCCTGCGCCGCGTCGCCGGGCAGGGTCTGCGTCGCCAGGAAGATGATGGCCGAAATGATCAGCAGCACCAGCACGCCGATGAGCAGCCGCCGAATGATGAGCACAGTCATGCGACGCCCCTCACTGAGCCAGCCACACTTGACGCAGGCGGAAGCTGGTCAGGCCGATGCCGCTCTTGTCGGGCTGCAGGCCGTGCACCTTCTTGTTGTAGGCATCCAGCGCGTTGGGAAAACCCCAGATGATGAAGCTGCCCCGCTCGTGCTCGATCTTCTGCGCCTGCTGGATCAACTGGCAGCGTTTTTCGGCATCCGCCGTCTGCATGGCCTCGCCGACGAGGGACACCCATTCGGGGTCGTTCCAGTGCGTTTCGTTGTACGGCGCGTCGGGCAGGGAGCTTTGCTGAATCTGGTTGATGTAGCCGTGCGTGTAGTAGAAATCCTGGGCGAACGTCCACTTCAGGTATTGGTCGCCATAGAACACGCCCGGATCGACCCGGTTGACGTGCACCGTCACACCCGCCGCCTTGGCCTGCTGGGCAAACACCTGCGCCGCCTCGACGAAGCCCGCCCCCACCGGCGAGGTCACCAGTTCGACCTCCAGGTTTTCCTTGCCCGCTTCCTTCAGCAGCTGCTTGGCCTTGGCGATGTCCTGCGTGCGCTGTGGGATATCCTTGGCAAAGCACGCGTCATAGCGCGAAAACAGGTCGTTGCCGATGTCGCCGCGCCCCGCCAGCACCTGGGCCACCATCTGCTTGCGGTTGACGATCAGCCGGAACGCCTGGCGCACGCGCGGATCCGTGAACGGTTCTTTGTCCACGCGCATGGTGAAGGGCACAAAGCCCGCTGTATGGCTCTCCAGCACACGCATCTGCGGGTTGGCCTGCACGATGCGCACCTGCCCCAGCGGCACGGCCTCGATGGCATCGACCTGGTTGCTCAGCAAGGCGTTGACACGCGCCGTATCGTCCTGGAAGTCCACGATGGTGACGCTGTCGAGATAGGGCTGGCCCGCGCGCCAGTAGTGGGGGTTGCGCACGAAGGTACTTTGCTGCCCCGGCACGAAGCTCTTGAGCATATAGGGGCCGGAGCTGACAGGTTTGGCCGGATCGTAGTCGGCGGGCACGATGCCGAAGAAATAGTTGGACACCATCTCTTCAAAATCGACGACAGGCTTGGAAAAATGGAATTCCAGCGTGTGGTCATCCACCTTGACGAAGGCGTCGCGCTGCAGATAGCGCAGCGGCACCGTCCCCGTGGTGGGGTGCTGCGGGTCGCTCATGCGCAGGAAGCTGGCGATCACGTCATCCAGGGTGATGGGCCGCCCGTCGCTGAACTGGATCCCCTCGCGCAGCGTGACCGTCCAGACCGTGGCATCCGCATTGGCGGTAACCGAGCTTGCCAAGGACGGCTGCACATGCTGATCCGGATCCATCTCCAGCAGCCGGTCGAACAATTGCAGCACCCGCGCCTCGTCGGGGTGCGTGATGGGGCGATGCGCATCGAGCGTATCCTTTTCCGACCCGCCGGCCACGCCCACGGTCAGCGAGCCGCCGCGCACGGGCTGCGCGGCGGCCGCCTCTGGTGCCGCGGCCTGTGCGCCCACCGGCGCCACGGCCAGCAGCGTCGCGGCCAACAAGCCCGGCAACGCGCCACGCAGGCTGCGCCCCGGGAAAAAAGAAAGTGCCTGCTTCAATTTCAATATGGACATGCTTGTCTCCTGGTGACCGGCTGCCCGCCTGGTGGCTGCTTTGCCGTTGCGTCACTTATTGATTGTTCTGCTGCTTTGGGCCCGCTTGACGCCTGCACGCGCCAGGCGGGTGGGGAACGACAATACGACGGTTCAGGGCGCGGCCACGATGCGCGGCCCGGCCCGGCGCCCTTGCGCCATCGGTGAGGCCGCCCGCGTCATGCGTAGGGCCGCGGTTCTCAAGGCGGCGGGGTCGATGCCCTGGGCGTTGCGCGAGGAGCTGCTCATGATGGATGTCTCCAAAGAAGTCTGACTTCTTGTTTTTGATTTCTTGTTCTTGTGGTTTTGCGAGGATGATGACTGCGCGCGCTGCGCCAGGGCAAGTGCGCGCAGGTACTGATTGGATGTCGGTCAAGTCTCCTATTGCAGGCGCAGCAAGGCATCTACCGCCACGACGCCCTTGCCGCGCGGGCGCACGATGAGCGGGTTGATGTCCAGCTCGGCGACGTCGTCCCAGTGGGCCAGGGCAAAATCGGCCACCGCCATGACGGCATCGACCACGGCATCCAGGTCGCCCACCGGGCGATTGCGAAACCCCTTGAACAGCAGGATGCCCTTGAGCGAATCCAGCGCCTGGCGCACCATGGCCGGGGTCGTCGGCAACAGGACGGTGGCGCTGTCGTTGAGCAGATTGACCAGGATGCCGCCGGTGCCGATCACCAGCGCCGGGCCGCACAGGGGGTCGCGCTTGATGCCGATGATGAGCTCGCCCACCCCGTCCTGAATCATCGGTTCGATGAGGAAGCGATCGGCCCGGATGCCCGCCTGTTGCAGCTTGCCGACCATGTCGGCGGCGGCACCCTGCACGCTGGCGACGTCGCCCAGGTTCAGGGCCACGGCGCCCAGCTCGGTCTTGTGGGCCAGATTGTCGCCCACGGCCTTGAGCACGACCGGAAACCCCACCTGCGCCGCCACCTCGCCCACCTGGGCCGTCTCGGCCACGCGGCTGCCGGGGTTGGGCAGGCCAAAGCGCCCCAGCAACTGCTTGGAATCCCATTCGTTGAGCATGCGGATGTCGCCATCCAGCACCCGCGCGGCGCGCAGCTGCAGAAGATCGGGCGTCTGCATGGCGAGCACTTCACGGCGGCGCCGCGCATGGCGCACGAACCCGGCCAGCGCGGAGACGCCATCGCTCATGCCCTGCAGCGGCGCGATGCCCGCCCGCGCGAGGCGCGCCCGGGCGTCCTCGGGCAGCAGCTCGCTGAAGTTGCTGATGACGGCCACGGTCTTGTGCTGACCGGCGCGGGCGGCGATCAAGGCATCCACCGCCACCTGCCACTCGCGGTCGTCGCCCGTCGGCCCACGCGGAAAATCGAGCACCATGAGCACGATGTCGAAGTCGGCGCGCATCATGGTGGCAAATACGGCCTCGCTGGCCTGCGCCTGCCCCCAGACCGAGGTGTTGTAGTCCAACGGATTGGAGCGCGTGGCAAAGGGCGGCAGCCAGGCGTCCAGCGCCGCCACGTGGTCAGCGCTCAGCGCGGGCAGATCGAGCGCATGCTGGGCCAGGCAATCGGCCAGCATGGCGCTGTCGCCGCCCGAGCAGGTGAGCACGCCCACCCGCGAGCCGGCGGGCTGCTCGCACAGGGCCGCCAGCTTCAGGGCTTCGACCATTTCGCTCAGGGAATGCACGCGGATGATGCCCAGGCGGTCGAACAGCGCCTGGTACATGTCGTCCTGCCCCGCCAGCGAGCTGGTGTGGCTCAGGGTGAGCTGCGTGCCGACTTCGGACACGCCGGCCTTGAGCACCACCAGGGCGATACCCTTACGCAGGGCCGCCAGCGCGGCCCGGCTGAAGGCCTCGACGTCGCGCAGGCCCTCGATGTAGAAACCGATGGCACGCACACGCCCGTCTTCGACCAGCGGCTCGATGTAGTCGCCTACTTCGAGCACGGCCTGGTTACCCACGCTGATGACGTGTGTGATGGGCAGCGAACGGTCGTGCATGGTGAGGTTGAGGGACACGTTGCCGCTCTGGCTGATGATGGCCACCCCCTGATCGACCCGCCCGCCCGCCAGCCGGTCGGGCCACAGGGCCGCGCCGTCGGCGAAGTTGAGCACGCCGTAGCAGTTGGGCCCAACCAGCGCCATGTCGCCAGCGGCCCGCACCAGCTCGTCTTGCAGCGCCTTGCCCTGCACGCCGGTCTCGGCGAAACCGGCGGCATAGCACACCGCCCCGCCGCAGCCCTGTTCGCGCAGGGCCCGCACCACGGGCACGGCGGCCGCCGCGTTGACGGCCACGAACGCGGCATCCGGCACACCCGGCAGGGCGTCGATCGAGGGATAGCACTTGATTCCGGCGATCTCGTCGTACTTGGGGTTGACCACCCAGACCTCGCCGGCAAAGCCGATGTCGCGGGTGTTGCGGATCGGCAGCTCCAGGTTGGAACCGCCCACCATCACGATGCTGCGGGGTGCCAGCAAGCGGCGCAGGTTTTCTGCCTTGTTCATGGGGCCCTCATCACCGTCAGTTTGCAACGCCTGCCAGCGCGGTGGCCACGGGCCCCGCGGCCTGCACCTGGGCCGCGGACGCACCGCCCTGCCAGCCGGTATAGACGTCCAGCCCGCGCTTCTTGATCTGCCCGCTGATCACCACGCGCTGGATTTCGGAGGTGCCTTCCCAGATGCGATCCACGCGGGTGTCGCGCCACAGGCGTTCGACGGGCTGCTCGCGCATGTAGCCGCGCCCGCCCAGAATCTGCACGGCGCGGTCGCACACGCGGCCCACCATCTCGGAACAATGCAGCTTGAGCGCCGAGGCGTGCGCGTGGTTGCGCTTGCGATCCGTGCTCTGGTCGATTTCCCAGCTCAGGCGGTACAGCAGCGACTTGGCGGCCATGATTTCCACCGCCATGTCGGCCAGCATGAACTCGATGGCCTGAAAATCACGGATGGGCTGGCCGAACTGGATGCGTTCGGCGGCGTACTTGTTGGCTTCTTCGGTGGCGCGGATGGCCCCGCCCACGCAGCGGGCGGCGATGCCCAGGCGCGCCTCGACGAACCAGTCCTTGGTCATCTGGTAGCCTTCGCCGATCTTGCCCAGCATCTTGTCCTCGCCCACCACGACGTCCTTGAAGGTGAACTCGGGGTGCTTGAAGGCGAAGTGGTGCGTATACAGGGGCGTACGCTTGACCTCGACGCCTGGCAGGTTCTTGTCCACGAAGAACACCGCCGACTTGTCGGGGTCGCCATCCACATGGGCGTGCACCAGGATGTAGTCGGCCACGTCGCCCACGGTGACGAACCATTTCTCGCCATTGATGCGCCAGCCGCCCGCCACCTTGTCGGCGCGCGTCGCGCACTGCGCCGGGTCGGAACCCGCATTGGCCTCGGTGATGGCATAGGCGTCGCGGCGCTTGCCCTGGCACGTGGGGATCAGGTACTGCGCCTTTTGCTCGGGCGTGGCAAAGCGCATGGGATAGGAGGGATACCAGAGCGCATCCCAGATGGCGCCCGTGGCCCGGCCCAGCTGTTCATTGAGCAGGGTCTGCTCGAAGATGGTGAAGCCCTGGCCGCCGTCTTCCTTGCTGTGGTTGGGCGCGTTAAAGCCCCAATCGAGCACGGCCTGGGTGATCTTCTTGTGCGTGGCGGGGCTGATGCCGTCGTTTTCCTCGCATTCCATTTCGTGCGGAAACAGCACCTGCTCGGTAAACGCCTGGGCTTTGGCCTGCAATTCCTGGTGGGCCTTCGAGAGGGTGAAATCCATGATCGAACTCCTTCGATGATAGGGAGAGGGGGGTGTCGCGCCATGGGCCGACGGGTTGCAACCATGCTAAGTCGGAAGCGTGTTTTTCAATTGACTGTTTCCGACATCAGCAGACTGATTCTCGACAAACCAGCAAAATCAGGCTTAGTAATAACCCTTATCTTTCAAGCACATGGCGCTTGGATATAAATGCACGTCGGAATTGGTCAATAAAAACCATCGCCCGCCTGCTACCGTACGCAGCATGAGCGCCACGCCGCTTTCCGCCCACGTTCCAGAAGGGTCTCCCATGAATGATGAAGTCCATATCCGCCACGACGAGGGCATCTGCTGGATCACCCTCGATCGCCCCAAGGCCAACGCCATCAACTGCGCCGCCAGCCGCGCGCTGTATGAGGCGCTGCGGGCCTACGAGGCCGACCCCGCCCTGCGCGTCGCCATCCTCACGGGCGCCGGAGAGCGCTTTTTCAGCGCCGGCTGGGATCTGAAAGCGGCGGCCCAGGGCGAGGCGGTGGACGCCGATCACGGCCCCGGCGGCTTTGGCGGTATCACCGAATACTTCAGCCGCACCAAGCCCGTGATCGCCGCAGTCAATGGCCTGGCGGTCGGCGGCGGCTTCGAGGTGGCGCTCGCCTGCGACCTGATCGTCTGCGCCGAACACGCACAGTTTTTCCTGCCCGAGACGACCATTGGCATCGTGCCGGACTCCGGCGGCGTTTTTCGCCTAAGCCGCCGTCTGCCCCGCGCCCTGGCGCTGGACATGATCCTGACGGGGCGGCGCATGGCCGCCGACGAGGCCTTGCGCTGGGGGCTGGTCAACCAGGTCGTGGCCGGGCCCGAGCTGCCCGCCGCCGCGCGTGCGCTGGCGCAAGGCCTGCTGCGCAGCGCCCCGCTGGCGCAGCGCGCCGCCTTGCAGCTGCTGTCGGCCACCGAGGCGATGAACCTGTCCGAGGCCTTTCACCACCAACGCCACGGCACGCTGCCCGTCTACCGCCAGATGCTGCGTTCGCAAGACGCGCAAGAAGGCATCGCCGCCTTCTCTGAAGGCCGCGAGCCGGTCTGGGCGGGGATTTGAGCCACGCGCCCCCGGCGCGTCCAGGCTTTGCCCTTCGGCGCACGGGGCAAGCGAATCCCCTCACCCGCAGAACCCGCCCTAAAAGGATTCTCATCATGCAAAAGATTTTCGATTCCCGGCTCTTCGACGGCCAGACCGCCCTGGTGACGGGCGGGGGCAGCGGCATCGGCCTGGCCATCGCCCGGCAGCTGGGCGCGCTGGGCGCCCGCGTGATCATCGCGGCACGCGACGCCGAGCGCCTCGAAGAAGCCGCGCGCCAGCTGCGCGACGACGGGCTGGACGTGCGCGCCGATGCCGTCAACATCCGCGACATGGACTCGGTCAGCGCCCTGTTCGAGCGCCTGGAGCAGGCCGGGGACGCCATCGACGTGCTGGTGAACAACGCGGGCGGGCAGTTCGCCGCCCCGGCGCTGGACATCAGCCCCAACGGCTTTCGATCCGTCGTCGATCTCAACCTGCAGGGCACGTTTCAGATGAGCCAGCGCTATGCCCGGCACTGCCGCGACCACCAGCACGGCGGCAGCATCCTGAACATCGTGCTCTGCCAGGAGCAGGGCATCCCCGGCATGGCCCACGCGGCGGCCGCCCGCGCCGGCGTGGTGAACCTGACCAAGACCCTGGCCTGGGAATGGGCGCCCCTGGGCATCCGCGTCAACGCCGTGGCACCCGGCACCATCCGCACTTCGGGGCTGGACAAATACGACCCAGCCCAGCTCGCGCAAGGCGTCGAAAAGCTGCCCATCGCCCGCATGGGCACCCCCGAAGAGGTGGCCTGCAGCGTGGCCTATCTGTGCTCGCCCGCCGCGAGCTTCATCACCGGCATCTGCCTGGCGCAGGACGGCGGCGAGCACCTGACGGGCGCCTCGCCGCAGTGCTGAAGGCGGCACCCCCACTTTTCTGGAGCATCCCATGCCCTGCTACCGTTTTGAAGGCCTGACCCCCGTCATCCACCCGACGGCCTACGTGCACCCGACCGCCGTGCTGATTGGCGACGTCATCGTCGGCCCCGGAGTCTACGTGGCCCCACTGGCCAGCCTGCGCGGCGACTATGGCCGCCTGATTCTGGAAGAAGGCGCCAATCTGCAGGATCACTGCATGATGCACGGCTACTGCGAAATGGACACCATCGTGCACGCCCACGGCCACATCGGCCACGGCGCGATCCTGCACGGCTGCGTCGTCGGGCGCAATGCGCTGGTGGGCATGAACAGCGTCATCATGGATGGCGCCGTGATCGGCGAAGACAGCATCGTGGCGGCCATGAGCTTCGTGCGCGCCGGTTTTCAGGGCGAACCGCGCCAGCTGCTGATGGGCTCGCCAGCGCGCGTGAAGCGCGCAGTGACGGACGAAGAACTGCACTGGAAAGGCCTGAACACCCAGGAATACCAGGCCCTGGCGCGCCGCTGCCAGACAAGCCTGCAGCCCTGCGAACCGCTGACCGAGCCCGAGGCAGGCCGGCCCCGGCTGCAGGGGGTCACCCAGGTGCAGCCCAGCGCCGCCCAGACGCGATAGCGCTCAAGACACGCGCGCGGCCCCTGGTCGCTCGGCGCTGGGGGCGCAGCCATAGTGCTTGCGATAGGCCCGGGAAAAATGGGCGACCGCCGCAAAACCGCAAGCCAGCGCCACTTCGGCCACGCTCAGGCGCGACTCTTGCAGCAAGGCCCGCGCACGCTCGAGGCGCAATTGCAGGTAGTAGGCGGCGGGCGTGTGCCGCAGGTGCTGGCGAAACAGGCGCTCGAGCTGGCGCAGCGACACGTTCGCCGCGCGCGCCAGGGCCTCCTGGCTGAGGGGCTCGTCCAGGTGGTTTTCCATCTGTTCAAGCACCTGCAACAGGCGCGGATGATAGACGCCCAGCCGCGCGGCAAGATCGATGCGCTGCGTGTCCGACTTCTGGCGGATGCCGCTCTTGATGAACTGCTCGCAGACGCTGATGGCCAGTTCGTGCCCGAACCCCACCTGAATCACGTGCAACATCAGGTCGAGGGCCGCCGTACCGCCCGCGCAGGTAATCAGGTTGCGGTCGATCTCGAACAGTTCGTTGCTCACGTCCAGCGCGGGAAACTGCTCACGAAACGCGGGGATGGCTTCCCAGTGCAAGGTGATGCGGTGGTTCTTGATGAGGCCGGCGGCCTGCAGCAGATAGCAACCGGTATCCACGGCCCCCAGCAGCGGCCCCTGGCGGGCGATTTTCTGCAGCCAGGCAATCAGCGCCGGGTCAAGATAGCGTTCGGGATGAAAGCTGGAGCACACGAACAGGTTCACCGGCGCGGGCTCGTCCGCGATGGCGATGCACGGCTGCAGCGTCAGCTGGTTGCTGGCCTGCACGGGCGCGCCATCCCCGCTCAGCAGGCGCCAGCGGAAGCATTCGCGGCGCGCCATGCGATTGGCCACACGCATGGGCTCGATGGCCGACAGCAGCGCCACCATGCTGAACTCGGGGATCAGCAGGAAGGAGACGGTGATGACCCCATCGGGCGCAGGCCGCAACGCCATGGCATCTTGCACAGAACACCTCTCTCAGTCTTGGCCCGCCGCGGGCGGCTATTTGAATGCGGTCTCGATGAAGCTGCGCAGCTTGCGCGAGTGCAGGCGTTCGCTGGGCATGTTGCGTAGGCGTTCGAGCGCGCGGATGCCGATGTGCAGGTGCTGGTTGACCTGCGTGCGGTAGAAGGCGCTGGCCATGCCGGGCAGCTTCAGCTCGCCATGCAGGGGCTTGTCGGACACGCACAACAGCGTGCCATAAGGCACGCGGAAACGAAAGCCGTTGGCGGCAATCGTGGCGGATTCCATGTCCAGCGCGATCGCCCGCGATTGCGACAGCCGCTGCACGGGTTCTTGCTGGTCACGGAGTTCCCAGTTGCGGTTGTCGATGGTGGCCACGGTGCCGGTGCGCATGATTTTTTTGAGTTCCCAGCCCGACAGGCCGGCGACTTCGGCCACGGCGTCTTCGAGCGCCACCTGCACTTCGGCCAGCGGCGGCACAGGCACCCACAGCGGCAGATCGTCGTCCAGCACGTGATCTTGGCGCACGTAGCCGTGGGCCAGCACGTAGTCGCCCAGGCGCTGGGTGGTGCGCAGGCCCGCGCAGTGCCCCAGCATCAGCCACGCCGAGGGCCGCAGCACGGCCACGTGGTCGGTGATGGTCTTGGCGTTGGACGGCCCCACACCGATATTGATGAGGGTGATGCCCGTGTGGCCTTCGCGCTTGAGGTGGTAGGTGGGCATCTGCGGCGTGAAGGCCATGCGCGGGGCCTTTTGCGCGGCACTTTGCGCCGTGACCACGTGGTTGCCCGGCTCGACCAGCTCGGTGTAGCCACCCGCGCCCGCCGCCAGCGTGCTGCGCGCCCATTTGACGAACTCGTCCACGTAGAACTGGTAGTTAGTGAACAGCACGAAGTCCTGGAAATGCACCGGCGAGGTGCCGGTGTAGTGCTGCAGGCGCTGCAGCGAGTAATCGATGCGCGGCCCGGTAAAGGGCGCCAGGGGCCGCGGCTGGTTGGCGCGCCCGCGCCAGGTGCCGTTGACGATGGCGTCGTCGGTGACGGCGAGGTCGGGCACGTCGAAGTGGTCGCGCAGGGTGTGGCCGGGCACTTCGGAGTATTCGCCCTGTGCGTACTCGCCCTCGGGAAACGCGAAGTGCAGCGGAATCGGCAGGTCGGACTCGCCGATCTCGATGGGCACGCGGTGGTTGCGCAGCAAAAGGCGCACCTGCTCGCGCAGATAGTCGCGAAACAGCGCCGGGCGCGTGACGGTGGTCATGTAGACGCCCGGCTCGACCAAGTGGCCGTACGACAGGCGGCTATCGACGTCCGGATAGGTATTGATGCGGATGCGGATGGCCGGATAGCAGGCGCGCACCCGCTGTCCTACTTCGAGCGCGCCCTGGCTGTACTGATGAAAGGCGTCGCGAATGAAGGCGGTATTGCGCTGATACAGCGCGATCAACTGCTCGACCGCCGCATCGGCGTCGTCGTAGCTGGCAAACGGCACCAGGGGTGGCAGGCGCGTCGGACGCGCGGTATCCATGTACTTTTCCATCGCCTGATTATGGCAGGGATGCCATCGGTTCACCACACACCGGACGGCAAAAGAAAAGGGTGGGTCATGCGATGATCGCAAGGCGTCCAGCATGGTCAGGGCAAAGAGCCGTTTTGCGAGCGATTTGGCACAGGTACTGCGGCGTATCGGCAAAGGGAAAACAGGAGAGCGCTTAGATACCCTATTTTCTGATATCAGCTACTGGGAGAAGTAACTCACCGAACACGCCGCCGACATCTTCGCGCACGGCCCACGACATTGGACACCCTGCTTGAAGGCTGGCGCACGCCAACCCGACAATTGGACATTCACATGGCCTTGCGGCTCTGGCAGCTGGATAGCGAGGCAGACGCCTCGTGCCAGCTCACCAGATATCCCCAGGATTTAGTCGCCCCTGACGATGGAGTTCGTAGGCGACAAAAGGGGACTCTCTTTTCAAGGCTTTCAACGAATAGTCCCTGTCCCAATAGCATTCAGCATCTTGGGCTCGTTGATGCCTGAAGTCATTGAGTCCAAGCCGGGCAATCGTCCCACGGACTCTCAGTTCAGCATCTGTGTTCACGACTGCACGACCAGGGATCACCTGGAACCCGACAAGCTCGAGAGCAAAATACTCATTACCGATTTCAAACGGATCAAGCACCGTGCTGAGGTTGTTTTTTCTGGCGTTCAACCGGCTGCAGCACAGCCGATAATTTGACCACTCGTATGCCGCACGCCAATTTCTTGATTTTGGGGCGAAATGATCTGCAGATCGGGCCCCCGTGACAGGATGAATCCGAAAACAGGAATAAGCGCACACCTCATGGTAGGCTGACATCAGGTCATCCAGCGCCTCAGTCCAGTAAGAAGGCAAGCTCTCAGGCGGAATATCCGCTTCAGTACAAGCAATCTGCTGGTAAGGCTTACCCGACATCCTGGGATATGGGGGCGGCTTGCCAACCATCTCCGCAATAGCCCGCAACCCAGGCTGGCGCACCTTCTGGTCAAACGTCTTGGGCTCTGGGGCTAGCAGGACAGGCAACATGTCTGGATATCAATCTATTTTGACCTGAGCATCTCGAAATTCTGCCCATCGCACCCAGAACCGATCGGTATCGCCCAACACTGCTCGAAGCCGCTGATCAACACACGCAATCGCCGCATGGCTTGGAGAGGGGGAACGCAACAGCTCTAGCGCTTTCTGAATGGCCTCTTCGGCCTCGACAGAACCGCGTGGTTCTTTCAAGTCAAAAGCAGGGCTCGTCAGCCAGTTATCGATTTCGCCTCGTCGATAGTACTCGCGCTTGCGCAACACCACCTGATGTTGCTCTAGATCCAGATCAAACCAGGCATCGCAAGCTGCACGAAAAACAGGTTCGACCGAGGCCAGTACCAAGGGAGAATGCGTCACTGCGATCAACTGCGTTTTCGTATCATGAGCACCCGTCAGTGCATCCATCACCTTCAAGAGTGCAGGTACCACACGACGCTGCCACTGCGGATGCAAGTGACTCTCGATTTCATCGACCAAGAAAACAATTTCGTGCGTAGGTGGTTCACCGCGCAACTTGGCTGCCTCTACATGGCGATGCCAAGCCCAAGTCAGCAGATAGGCCAAAGCAATGATCCGACGGATGCCAGACGATGCATGAATGAGCGGGACATCCTCACCATAGGGCATGCGTAGCGTAGGGGTGGGCCCCTTATCCTTAATGGTGACTTCACGAGGTTGGCCGGGCACGATGCGCTCTTCTCCCGAAGGGGACAAGGCACCCAACACCTGAGTCAGCACTTTGAATCGAGAGTCCCCCCCCGCCTGCCACAACAGCCAGTCTTCAAAGACCCCCTTGCAATATTCATTTCCGATCCAGACTTCATCAGGTGAGAAAAGAAAGGCATTGGGACGATCTGGCGCATCCTCAGTCCAATAATTGCGCTTCGGATCCCAGACCGAAAACCCACCATCCACTTGAGCATAAAGAATCAGGCCGGGAATGGGAGGGCGGCTGGCCTTTACAGTCCATCGAACGCGATCAGCTTCGTATCGACTGGTGAAGTTGTACGAGGGCTTGGTCTTCTTGGTGTATTTATAAGCGATCTCAGCCTCAGCTCCTGGCTGGGGAACCACCATCTCGCGGGCCCAGGTGCGTGTCAGTGCCCACCAGGCCACATCCAGCAGAAAGCTCTTTCCAAGGCCGTTATCCCCCGTGATCAGATTCAGGCGCTTGGCAAGATCCATCTCCATGACAGGGGCAGGCCCCACATTCTTAAGATGAATAGATTCGAGCATTGACGTCCCCTTCCAATCCCTACCCCATGGCCGTCAGGTTCAATACCCCTACGACAAGAGATCACGCAACCCGCATGAGTCTTGAAGTATATTCGATGCCCCCGCGACACCCTCACGCCCGCCGATGCACTTCCCGCCCGGCCGCATACGTGGCGGCCACGGCCCGGTCGTCGCCCAGCATCGCGAAGGCAAAGAGCAGCTCTTCGAGCGATTCGGTGCGTGCGGTGCGACGGGCCAATAGGGGGGTGGCTGTGGGGTTCAATACGATGAAATCCGCCTCGGCGCCGGCCTCCAGCGTGCCGATCTGGCCGGTGAGCCCCAGGTGCTTGGCGGCGCCTTGGGTCGCCTGCCAGAACATGCGCCGCGCCGTCAGGTGGTGGCCCGACAGGCGCGCCACCTTGTGCGCCTCGTTCATCGTCTGCAGCATCGAAAACGACGAGCCGCCGCCCACGTCCGTCGCCAGGGTGACGGGCGTGCCGAAGTCCTGCGCGGCGGCATGGTCGAACAGGCCGCTGCCCAGAAACTGGTTGGAGGTCGGGCAGTGGGCCGCGACCGCCCCGGAATCGCGCAGGCGGCGGCGGTCGTCATCGTCCAGCCAGACGCAGTGCCCGTAGACGGCACGCGGGCGCAGCAGGCCATAGCGGTCGTAAATGTCCAGATAGCTGCGGTGGCCGGGGAAGAGGTCCATCACCCACTTCACCTCGTCGCGGTTTTCCGCCACGTGCGACTGGATGAAGACGTCGGGATAGGCCTGCGCCAGTTCGCGGCAACGGCCCAGCTGCTCGGGCGTGGAGGTGGGCGCAAAGCGCGGCGTCAGGGCATACAGCTGGCGCCCCGTGCCGTGCCAGCGCCGCAGCAGCATCTCGCTGTCGCGCGCGCCGGACTCGGCGGTGTCGCGCAGGTAGTCCGGGCAGTTGCGATCCATCATCACCTTGCCCGCGATCATGCGCAGGTTGCGTGCATGGCTTTCCTCGAAGAAGGCCTGGGCCGACCCGGGGTGCACGGTGCAGTAGACCATCGCGGTCGTCGTGCCGCAGCGCATCAGTTCATCCAGGAAGAATTGCGCCACGTCCTGCGCATAGGCCGGGTCTTCAAAGCGCCGCTCGGTGGGAAACGTATAGGTTTCCAGCCAGGGCAGCAGGCCCGGCGCGGGCGAGGCGATCATGTCGGTCTGCGGGTAGTGGATGTGCGTGTCGATGAAGCCCGGGGTGATGAGGTGCCCGCGCCAGTCGTGTACCGCCGTGCCCGTCGGCAGCTGGCCGATCAGCTGGTCGTAACCGCCGCAGTGGGTGATGTGGCCGTCGCGCACCACCAGCAGGCCGTCGCGCACCCATTCACAGGCTTCGTCCTCGGCCTTGGGGGTATCACGAAAATACAGCAGCTGCGCGCGATAGGCCTGTGCTTCGGACACAGCCTGGGCGTTGGTCGGTGAGGTCATGAATGTCTCCTTGGTGTCTTGCTTGGGGCCCGACGGGCGCAGGCCGCCCCGGGCTGGTGGGCCGACGTCAGCAACGGCTGCGCCCCTGGCGCGGGCTGCACGATGCGGCGATCGACGCCGAAGAAAATGCCGACGTCAATATGGCGTCGGCGTCAATGCGCCAGCGCGACATCGGCCGGGGCCGACAGGGCCTCGCGGCGGGCCAGCTGCGTTCTCAGGCGCATCAGCTGCGCAGCCACCGACACGGCGATCACGGCGGGCTGCTTGCCTTCGATGCCGGGCTCGCCGATGGGACAGGTGATGCGCGCGTAGCGTTCGGGGGCGATGCCCCGGGCATCGAAGCGCTGGCGAAATTTGTGCCACTTGGTGGCCGAACCGATCAGGCCGACGTACGCGCAGTCGTCGCGCTTCATCAGCTGTTCGCACAGGTGCTGGTCGAGCGCGTGGTCGTGCGTCATGACCAGATAGCAGCTGCCCGCGGGCGCCTCGTCGATCACGGCTTCGGGCGTGTCGGTGGCCTCGATCGTGACGTTGGCGGCCACCGTGTCGGGGAACAGGTCTTCGCGGGCGTCCACCCAAGTGACCCGGCAGGGCAAGGTGCCCAGGATCGAGACCAGGGCCTTGCCGACGTGACCGGCGCCAAACACGACCACGTTCAGCGCATCAGGCACCAGCGGCTCGGTGAACACCGGGCAGTCGCGCGGGTCGGTCGGATCAAGCAGACGGCTGGCCTGAAAGCGGTTGATCGGGTGCGAGGCGGCGGTGGGCTCGTGCAGGCTGACCCAGGCGGGCAGCTGCGCGCGCCCCAGGCCCACCTCGCGCTCCAGTGGCTCTTGCCGCCGCAGGCGCGCCTGCGCCTCTTGCAGCCAGACGCGATCCGACTCGCGCAGGCGCTCGAACAAGAGCGTGACCAGCCCGCCGCAACACTGCCCCAGCGAGGCCGCCAGCGGCATGTCCCGCACCCAGCGGTCGGCCACTTCGGCCTTGGCCAGGTGCTCGCGGGCCACCCGCGTGGCCTGCCATTCGAGCTGGCCGCCACCGATGGTGAGCCACTGATGCTGTGCCGACACCAGCATCTTGGCACCGGCTTCGCGCGGGGCCGAGCCGCGCACCGAGGCCACGCTGATCAGCACCACAGGCTGCTGGCGCTCGATGCACCACAGCGCCTGATCGATCCATGCGGTTACCATCACACCGCGCCGCGTTGCCGCAGGCCCTCGACCGCACGCAAAATGGCTTCGGGGGTGGCGGGCGCGCACAGATCGGGCACCCCCTTGCCATCGCCCAGCGCAGCCACGGCATCGGTGATCGCATTGAAGACGCTCACCCCGTGCACCAGCGGCGGTTCACCCACGGCCTTGGAATGGTGGATGGAATCGACGTGGTTGCGCGCTTTGAACAGCTTGACGCGGAAATCACGCGGGCAGTCGCTGATGGCCGGAATCTTGTAGGTGGATGGCGCGTGCGTCGTCAGCCGCCCGTCTTCGCGCCAGACCAGTTCTTCGGTGGTCAGCCACCCCATGCCCTGGATGTAGCCGCCTTCGATCTGGCCGATGTCGATGGCCGGATTGATGGAGGCCCCCACGTCATGCAGGATGTCGGCGCGCAGCAGCTTCCATTCACCCGTGAGGGTATCGACCACCACTTCCGAGACCGCCGCCCCGAAGGCATAGTAGAAGAAGGGGTTGCCCCGGCTGGTGGCCTTGTCCCAGCTGATGTCCGGCGTCTTGTAGAAGCCGTCCGACCACAGCTGCACGCGATCCCAGTAGGCTTCTTCGACCAGCTGCGCAAAGGGCACCGTCTTGCCGTTGACGCTTACCTGGCGCCAGGCAAACACCACGTCGTCGGCGCTGCCGCCATACTTGCGCGCGGCGAAGTCGGCCAGCCGGGTGCGCAGCGTGAGCGCCGCGTCTTCCGCCGCCTTGCCATTGAGATCGGAGCCCGTGGACGCCGCCGTGGCCGACGTGTTGATGACTTTGTAGGTATCGGTGGCCGTGACGCGCACGCACTCCAGGTCGAGCCCCAAGGTGTTCGCCACGATCTGCGCCACCTTGGTGTTCAGGCCCTGGCCCATCTCGATGCCGCCGTGGTTGAGCAGCACCGAGCCGTCGCGATAGATGTGCACCAGGGCACCGGCCTGGTTGAAGGCGGGCACGTTGAACGAGATGCCGAACTTCACCGGCGTGAGCGCCAGGCCTTTTTTCAGCACCGGGCTGCGGGCGTTGAACGCGCGCACCGCGGCGCGCCGCGCGCGGTAGTCCGAGCTGGCTTCGAGCTCGCGGATGATGGGCTCCAGCAGATTGCCCGCCACCACTTCGCCATAGGGCGTGGTGTTGCGCGTCTTGGTGCCGTACAGATTGAGCAGGCGCACGTCCAGCGGATCCTTGCCCAGCTGGCGCGCCACGCGGTCGAGCAGCACCTCGGTGATGAGCGCCCCTTGCGGCGCGCCAAAGCCGCGAAACGCGGTGGCCGACTGCGTGTTGACCTTGCCGCACATGGTGTGGATGTCGGCGGCCGGAATGTAGTAAGCGTTGTCGAAGTGCGCCAGCGCGCGGCTGGCCACGGCCTCGGACAGATCGGCGGAAAAGCCCGAGTGCAGCGTCATGTCGAGCTTCACGCCCAGGATGCGGCCCTCGGTGTCGAAGCCCACGTCGTACTCGTAGTAGAAGCCGTGGCGCTTGCCGGTGATCATCATGTCGTCGTCGCGATCGACGCGCAGCTTGACGGGCCGGTGCAGGCGCGCGGCGCACACCGAGGCCACGCAGGCAAACAGCGCCGACTGCGATTCTTTGCCGCCAAAGCCGCCGCCCAGGCGGCGGCACTCGACCTCGACCTGATGGCGCTGCCAGCCCAGGGCGTGGGCCACGGCGTGCTGCATTTCGGTGGGGTGCTGGGTCGAGCACAACACCTGCATGCCGTCTTTTTCACGCGGGATGGCGTAGGCGATCTGGCCTTCCAGGTAAAACTGTTCTTGCCCGCCGCACGAGAAATTGCCGGTCAGGCGCACCGGCGCCGAGGCCAGCGCCTGCTGCACGTCGCCCTGGATGAGGCGCAGTTCGTCGGTGGTGCCCGCGCCGGCATCCTTGGCCTGCTTGGGCGTCAGCAGAAACGGCAATTCTTCGTAGCTGATCTTGCCCAGGCGGGCCGCGTTGCGGGCCTGATCCACGGTCTTGGCCACCACGGCAAACAGCGGCTGGCCGATGTACTGCACCACGCCATCGGCCAGGATGGGGTCGTCTTCGATCACCGGGCCGCAGTCGTTGACACCCGGGATGTCCTTGGCCGTGAGCACCGCCAGCACGCCGGGCGCCTGGCGCACGGCGTCGAGATCCATTTGCGTGACGCGCGCATGGGGCTTGTCGGACAGGCCCAGCGCGGCGTACACGGTATTGCGCAGCTCGGGGATGTCGTCGGTATAGACGGCCTCGCCGCTGACGTGCAGAACCGCCGATTCGTGCGGGCTGGCCGCCCCCGCGGCGGGTTCACCCACCGCCGGATGGGGGATGCTGTCGTTGCTGATGGCCAGCCGGTCGAGCTCGACCGGCAGATTGACACGCATGTTCATGATGGGCTCCTCAAGCAAGTTCGGCCAAGTTGGCCGTATTCACCTGATGCGTCGCCAGGGGCGCCCCAGGGGCAGTTTCGAGATAAAAGCGGTACAGCAGATTGCGCGAGGCGAGCAGGCGGTATTCACTGCTGGCGCGCATGTCGGTGAGCGGCTTGAAATCCTGGCCGATGGCCTGCATGGCGGCACGCACGTGGGCTTCATCCCAGGGCTGGCCCTGCACGGCGGCTTCGGTCGCCCGCGCGCGGCTGGGCGTGGCGGCCACCCCGCCAAAACCGGTGCGCAGCTGTTGCACGCGGCCTGTTTCGTCGAGCACCACGGCAAAGGCGGCGCAGACGGCGGAAATGTCCTGGTCGAAGCGCTTGGACAGCTTATAGGCGCGAAACCGGCGCCCCGCCACCTTGACCGGCACGCGCAGGCCTTGGACGAACTCGCCCGGCTCGGCGGCGTTCTTCTGATAGGCCAGGTAGAAATCTTCGAGCGGCATCTCGCGCACACGATTACCCTGGCGCAGGATGATTTGCGTGCCCAGGGCAATGAGCGCGGGCATGGAGTCGCCGATGGGCGAGCCATTGGCCACGTTGCCGCCCAGGGTGCCTGCGTTGCGGATGGGGAACGAGGCAAAGCGCTGGCGCAGCTCGGCCAGTTCGGGCACGTGCGCCACCAGGGCATCGTAGGCATCGTTGAGCAAGGCGCCCGCACCGATGACGAGATCGTCGCCTTCGGGGTGGATGTCGCGCAGTTCGCGCACCTGGCCGATGTAGATGAGGTGCGGCAGGTCGCGGTGCTGCTTGGTCACCCACAGGCCGACGTCGGTGCTGCCCGCCAGAATGCGGGCATCGGGATACCGCAGGCGCAGCTGGGCCAGCTGGGCCAGGGTGCGCGGCGCATGAAAGGTGTGCCCGTCGTAGGTGTACGAGAACACGTCGTCGCGCTGCAGGGCGGCCAGCGCCTTGGCGAGCGCGGCGCGGTCGAACTCGACCGCCGGGTATTGGTACATTTCGCCCGCGGCGCGCACGATGGGCTGGTAGCCCGTGCAGCGGCACAGATTGCCCGACAGGGCATCGTCGATTTCAGCGCGCGTGGGCGCGTCGCCGCTGGGGTCATGCGCCAGGTACATGCCCCACAGGGACATCACGAAGCCGGGCGTGCAAAAGCCGCACTGCGAGCCGTGGCAATCGACCATGGCCTGCTGCACGGGATGCAGCGAGCCGTCGGGCTGGCGCAGGTCTTCGACCGTGTAGAGTGCCTTGCCGTCGAGCGTGGGCAGGAACTGGATGCAGGAGTTGACGGCGCGCATGGCAACGCCGCCCTGGCCGTCGGGCTCGGCCACCAGGACGGTACAGGCGCCGCAGTCACCTTCAGCGCAGCCTTCCTTGGTGCCCATGCAGTTCAGATCTTCGCGCAGATACTGCAGCACCGTGCGCGTGGTGGGCTGGTCGGTGACCTCGTGAACCTCGCCACGATACTGGAAGCGAATGGCTGTTGTCTCCATCGTGATACCTTTTATAGTGATGCTGGATATGCGGCCAAGATAGCATCAAGCTGCCAAGCCCGGCATTCTCAATTCATGATGGTCATTATCAAGATGGACAGTCACCTGTTACGCACCCTGCAGATTCTGCTCACCGAGCAAAGCGTGTCGCGCGCGGCCATCAAGCTGGGCCTGTCGCAGCCGGCCATCAGTAATTCGTTGCGTCGCTTGCGCGACCTGACCGGCGACCCGATTCTGGTGCGCAGCAAAACGGGGATGGTGCCCACCGAACGCGGGCTGGAACTGCTGGCGCACGCCAACGACGCGCTGGCCGCCATCGAACGCATCACGCAACCCCCCGGGGCGTTTGACCCGGCGCAATCGACGCGTGAATTTCACTTGGGGGCGCCAGACTATCTGGATGCCATGTTCTTGCCGAACATCGCCGAAATTTTGCGCCGCGAAGCACCCCATGCAAAATTCATCGTACACCCGATCAACGCCGATTACGACTACGCGGGCGGGCTCGAAGACGGGGGGCTGGACGTGGTCATCGGCAACTGGCTCGAACCCCCGCCACAGATGCACATGGCGCGCCTTTTCGACGACGAAGTGGTCTGCATGGTGGGCAGCCAGAACCCGGTGGCGCACCGCGAACTGAACCTCAAGCAATACCTCGAACTGCCCCACCTCGCACCCTTTCCGTACGTTTCCGAACGACAAAGCTTCATCGACGGCTACCTGGCCGCCGAAGGCCTGCGGCGCAACATCCAGATGACCATCCCCTACTTCGGGCAGGTGGCCGGCATGCTGCTGCGCACCGACCTCATCTTCACCACCGGGCGGCAGTTCGCGCAGCATTACGCGCGCTATCTGCCCATCACCGTGCTGCCCTCGCCCTTCGCCTTTCCGCCCATGCGCTTCTACCTGCTGTGGCACCGCCGCTGCCATGGCGCCCCCGAAGTCATCTGGCTGCGCCAGTGCATCGTGCGCGTGGCCTCGATGCTGCAGGCCAGCCTGAACAGCCGGGCCAACATCAGCACAGATTGATAATCGTCATCAGGGCCAGTCGCGCACAGCCCAAAACCTTGTCCCTAGAATGGTTCAGGCCAGTCCCGTCCGGGGCTGCGCCCACCCCATAAAGTCGGCCCACGAGCCGACGCCCATTCAGGAGACAAGGCTCATGAGCGAGCAGGAACAGGTATTGCCTGCGGGTTTCCAAACCGCCGCAAGCGTGGCAGCCTCCACATCCCCCATTGCCCAACCCGCCGACGGCTGGCTGGAGCAGCACTTTCAACTCTCGGCGCGTGGCACCAGCGTGCGCCAGGAAACCCTGGCCGGTTTCACCACCTTCCTGGCCATGGTGTATTCCGTCTTCGTCGTCCCGGCCATGCTGGGCAAGGCGGGCTTTGACACCTCGTCGGTCTTCATCGCCGTCTGCCTCACCAGCGCCTTCGGCTCTTTGCTGATGGGACTGTGGGCCAACCTGCCCATTGCCGTGGGCTGTGCGATCTCGCTCACGGCCTTCACCGCCTTCGACCTGGTGCTGGGCCAGGGCCTGTCACCCGCCGTGGCGCTAGGCGCCATCTTCCTCATGGGCCTCATCTTCACCGGCATTTCCATCACCGGCGTGCGTACCTGGATTCTGCGCAACCTGCCAACGGGCATCGCCCACGGCACGGGCATCGGCATCGGCCTGTTCCTGCTGCTGATCGCCGCCAATGAAGTCGGGCTGGTGGTGAAAAACCCCGGCCCCGGCCTGCCGGTGTCGCTGGGGGCGCTGAACGCCATGCCCGCCCTGCTCTCCATCCTGGGGCTGGCCGCCATCTTCGGCCTGGAACATCGCAAGGTGCCCGGCGGCATCCTGCTGGTGATTCTGGCGCTCTCCGGCATCGGCCTGGCGCTTGACCCCGGCGTTACTTACAAGGGCCTGTTCGCCCTGCCCGAACTGACCGGCGGCCACTCCATGATCGGCGCGCTCGACCTGGGCGGCGCGCTCAATGCAGTGGTGCTGCCCAGCGTGCTCGCCCTGGTGATGACCGCCGTCTTCGACGCCACGGGCACCATCCGCGCCGTCGCCGGCCAGGCCGGGCAGCTGGACGAACAGGGCCAGATCATCAACGGCGGTCGGGCACTGACTGCCGACTCAGTGAGTTCCATCGTCTCGGCGGGTCTGGGCGGCGCCCCGGCGGCGGCCTACATCGAATCCGCCGCGGGCACCGCGGCGGGCGGCAAGACGGGGCTCACCGCCACCATCGTGGGGCTGGGTTTTCTGGCGCTGATCTTCTTCTCGCCGCTGGCCGCGCTGGTGCCCGCCTACGCCACGGCCCCCGCCCTGATGTACGTCGGGCTGCTGATGCTGGGCGGCGTACGCAAGCTGCACCTGGACGACACCGTGGACACCATGGCGGGCATGGTCTGCGCCGTCTTCATCGTGCTCACCTGCAACATCGTCACGGGCATCATGCTGGGCTTTTGCACCCTGGTGATCGGCCGAGTGTTCGCCGGCGAATGGCGCAAGCTGAACGTGGGCACCCTGGCCATTGCCGGCGCCCTGGCCGTGTTCTATCTGGGCGGCTGGGCCATTTGAGGCAGGGCCTTTGAGGCCATCCCGGCATACTGGGAGCGGATGGTTGGCCTGCCTGTCTGGACGTGACGATTCCGGCGGGCGGGTTTCAGACCAGCATGGCCCGCCCGCAATCCCCCAGCAAATGCCGCAACCACTGATGAGAGGGCGCATGATGATTGCGGGCGTGCCACAACTGGTAGAAGCGCATGAGCGGAAATTCGATGGGCGACTCGACGATGGCCAGCGGCAGCAAGCCCGCGTAATAGCGGGCGAAGTGCCGCGTGGTGGTGAACACCAGGTCGGTGCCCGGCAGCAGATAGGGGGCCAGCATGAACGACTGCGCCTCGACGCATTCCTCGCGCTGGATGCGCAGGGACGTGAGCACGGTGTCGATCATGCCGCGCTGCGTCATGGAATACGGCGTGGGCACGACGTGCTGCACGCGGCGGAAGTCGTCCACGGTCATCTTGCGCGCGGCCAGGGGATGGTCGGCGGCCATCAGGCAGACGATGGGGTCTTCGATGAGCACCGACAAGTGCATGCGGTCGGGCGGCTCGGGCCAGTTGCCGATGACCACGTCCAGTTCGCCCTCGGCCAGCGACTGCTCGAAATCGAAGTCGGGCCCCAGCGCATGCAGCACCAGGCGCGCGTGCGGCGCCTCGCGCCGGAAGCGCGCCACCGCCGAGGCGGCGAACGCCGGCGCCAGGTAGTCGGGCGAGCCGATGCGAAACGTCTGGCGGCTGCTGGCGGGGTCGAACGCCTCGCCGCTTTCGAGCATGGTGTCGATCGAGTCGAGCGCCACCTTGGCATGTTCAAGGATGGCCAGCGCCCGGTCGGTGGGCACCATGCCGCCCTTTTCACGCACCAGCAGGGGGTCGTGGAACACCAGGCGCAGGTTTTTCAGCGCCACGCTGATGGCGGGCTGCGACTGGTTGAGCTTCAGGGCGGTGCGCGAGACGCTGCGCTCAGTCATGAGCATGCAGAACACTTTCAGCAGGTAGGTATCCAGCGTGGCATTGCTGCGTCGTGTGACCATGGGGGGAAGTTCCTGTCTGGTGAATGCGCATCAGCTTATACCACTTATACGTTGCCACACCCTTCTTTTGACCGTTGATCCACCGTAGACTTCTCATCATGACGACACCCAATATTCTCACCATGACTCTCACCGAGCTTTCCGCGCTGCCGCAGCCCGAGTTCGTCGCCGAACTCGGGGCCATCTTCGAGCACTCTCCGTGGATTCCCGAGCGCGCCTGGGCGGCGCGCCCCTTCGCCGACGTGGATGCCCTGCACCAGGCCATGATGCGCGTCGTCCAGGCCGCGGCCCCCGCCGAACAGCTCAAGCTCATCACGGCCCACCCCGAACTGGCAGGCAAGGAAGCAGCGGCGGGCACGCTGACCGACCACTCTACCGGCGAACAGCGCGGCGCGGGGCTGGATCAATGCAGCGCCGACGAACTGCAGCGGCTGCGCAGCCTGAACGCGCGCTACCGCGAGCGCTTCGGCTTTCCCTTCGTGATCGCCGTCAAGGGCCGCAACCGCTACCAGATCATGGACGCCATCGAGGCGCGGCTGCTGCATGACCACGACACCGAATTCGCCACCTGCCTGGATCAGATCGGCCAGATCGCCCGCTTTCGTCTGGACGCGCAATTTGCGGCCTAAACTATAGGCACCACAGACACACGTCCAACACCGGGGACACACCCGGGCAATCCTCGTCGCCATCCGATCGCGCACCGACAGGCCGCCTGCTTCGCGATGGCTTCAGACCGACCGGGCACACAAGGATCACACCATGAATACCGTCACGCCAACCCGCCTGAAAATCGAACCCCTCACGCGCGAGGCCTTCGTGCCGTTTGGCGACGTCATCGAAGCCGACGACACGGTGAAGCATTTCACCATCAACGAAGGCAACACCGAGCGCTACCACGACTTGGCCCACATCGATCCGGGCGCCGACGGGCGTGCCATCGTGTCCATCTTCCGCGGCCAGCCACGCACCCTGCCCTTCACCGTCACCATGATGGAGCGCCACCCCAAGGCCAGCCAGGCCTTCATCCCGCTGTCCGAACGCCCCTACCTGGTGGTGGTGGCCCAGGCCGACAGCACCCCCACGGTGGACGACCTGCGCGTGTTTCTGTGCCAGGGCACCCAGGGCGTCAACTACGCGCGCGGCGTGTGGCACCATCCGCTACTGGGCCTGGATGCCGTGTCGGATTTTCTCATCATCGACCGCGCCGGGCCGGGCGACAACTGCGACATCGTGCAGATGGAAGCCCCCAGCATCATCCCCGAACTGGGCTGACGCCACAGGGCGACACCAGGCGGGCGGCAGGCCCGCCTGTACGCCCGCACTCGCTACGCGCGAAAGGCCATCCAGCGAGGGCCACCCAGCGATTCAATCCATCCAGATTTCATCCTGCGTTTCACCCGGCAGCGTCACCTCGGCCAGGTCGCGCAGCAACTGGTTGGACCCGGCATCGAACATCAGCTTCTGGCGCAGGTGCTCCAGTTCCGCGGCGTCCCGGTGATGTGAAATCAAGGCCACCTCGCCGACCGGGCCACCGAAGCGGATTTTCAGTTCAAGCGTCAGACCGTGCTGGTCATGCAGATACTGTACCCGCTCGCGCAACAGGCGCAAGGCCTCGTCGTAGTAACCATTACGCATGCGTACACGGCGAACAAAGGTGATCATATCGGTCTCTCCATTGGCCCGGCACCCCGGTGAATGCGTCTCAGGCGTTTTATGTGACAGTGTGACAAAGCGGGCTCACGGGCCCGCGTGGGTGTCGCTACGCGCCCAGATACCGCTGACGGGCATCGGCATCCGCCCGCAAGGCGTCCGAATCGCCATCCCAGACGATCTGTCCTTTTTCAACGATGTAGTGGTGATCCGCCAGGTGCAAGAGCGGCGCCAGGTTCTTGTCGATGACCAGAATCGCCATGCCTTCCTGACGCAACAGCGCCAGGGCGGCCCAGATTTCCTGGCGCACCAGGGGCGACAGGCCTTCGGTGGCCTCGTCCAGGATGAGCAGATCGGGGTTGGTCATGAGCGCCCGGCTGACGGCCAGCATCTGCTGCTCGCCGCCCGAGAGCTGGTTGCCAAAGTTGCTGGATCGCTCTTTCAGCCGCGGAAACAGCTGATAGATACGTGCAAGCGTCCAGGGATTGGGCTTGTGATGCCGGTCGGCGGCCGTGGCCACCAGGTTTTCTTCGACTGTCAGGTTGGGGAACACCTGACGGCCTTCGGGCACCAGGCCAATGCCACGCTGCGCCACCCGATGACTGGGCAGATTCTGGATGTTGGCGCCATTGAACAGCACCTGCCCCTGCCAGCTTGGGTGCATGCCCATGATGCTTTTGACGGTGGTGGTCTTGCCCATGCCATTGCGCCCCAGCAAAGTGACGCACTGCCCGGCATCCACCCGCAGGCGCATGCCATACAGCACCTGGCTGCGACCATAGCCAGAGACCAGGTCTTCGACCTTCAATAACGTCGTCATGCGGGCACCTCTTCATCGCCCAGATAGGCTTCGCGCACTTCGGGGCTCTGGCGGATGGTCTCGACATCGCCACAGCAGATGACCTTGCCGTAGAACAGCACGCTGATCCGGTCGGCCAGGGAAAACACGGCGTCCATGTCGTGCTCGATGAGCAGGATGCCGTATTGGCCTTTCAGGCGCCGCAAAATGTCGACCATCATGTCCGAGCCCGTATCGCCGTGCCCCATGCCTGCCATGGGTTCGTCCAGCAACAACACCTTGGGCCGTGCCGCCAGGGCCATGGCAATTTCAAGCTGACGCTGCTGGCCATACGACAAGGACATGGCGGGCGTATCCCGCCGCGAAGACAAGCCCATCAGGTTGATCAGCTCATCGGCCCGGTCGGCCAAGGCCGGGGTCTCGGTGGCCGGCGTCCAGAAGTGAAAGCCATGGCCTTCGCACCCCTGCACCGCCAGCACGACGTTTTCCAGCACGGTGAACGGCTGGATGACCGACGTGATCTGGTATGAACGACCGATGCCGGCCCGTACGCGTTGGGCCATGGACAGGGCATCGATGGCTTGCCCGCCCAGGCGGATACTGCCTTCATCACTGGGGATTTCACCCATGATCTGGCTGATGAGCGTGGTCTTGCCCGCCCCGTTGGGGCCAATGATGGCATGCAGCTCACCGGGCTGAATATCGAGATCGACGTGATCGGTGACCAGCAAGCCGCCATAGCGCTTGACCAGACCGCGGATGGATAGCAAAGGCTGCATCTCAGTGCCCCTCTTTATTGGTGCCCACCATGCCCCACAGGCCATTGCGCAGGAACAGCACGATAAGCACGATGATCGGCCCCATGATGATCATCCAGTGATCGGTCAAGCCCTTGAGGACTTCTTCGAGCAGCAGAAACCCGGCGGCCCCAACGACAGGCCCCACCAAGGTGCTGGCGCCCCCCAGCAAGACCATGATGATGAGTTCGCCAGACGAGATCCAGGCCATATAGGCAGGCGAAGCGAAAGCGGTGAGATTGGCCAGGAAATACCCGGCCAGACCGCAGAGTTCGGCTGAAAACACATAGGCCAGCAGCTGATAGCCCAAGGGCGTCGTGCCCACGGCGCGCACCCGCCGAGCATCCATGCTGCACGCCCGCAAAATGAGGCCAAACCGCGAGCGGATCAGGCGCCGTAACAGCCACAGGCTGACAGCCAAGGTGGCCAGCAAGGCCAGATACAGGGCCACCGGACTGCCCGTGAGGCCGCCAAACTGACTGAGTTGACGGATGGGCAAGCCTTCGTCACCGCCATATTGCTTGAGCCCCACCGCCAGAAAATAAAACATCTGCGCCAAGGCCAGCGTAATCATGATGAAGGCGATGCCTTGCGTGCGCAGGGCAATCAGGCCCACCGGCGCGGCAATGAGAGCCGTGACCACCAGCACCAGCAGCAGATGCGCAACACCGCTGTCCTGCCCGTAATGCGAGGCAATGGCGACACAGTACGCCCCGATGCCGATATACATGGCATGGCCGAAGCTCACCATGCCGCCATAGCCAAGCGCCAGGTTCAGGCCGACTGCGGCCAGGGCAAACACCAGGATGCGGCTGAACTGCAACAGCACATACGGACTATCGGTCTGGCTGGCATAGACGGGCACCAGCAACAGAAAGAGAAAGAGCACCGCGGTCAGCACACCGGCCCAAGACCGGTCGGCCGATCGGCGTGTCCAGCGGGTGTCCCCGAGCGAGGATTCCATTTTCATTCGATCGCCCCTTAACGCTTCTTGACCGGAAACAGACCTTCGGGCTTGACGGCCAGCACCACCACCATCAGCACATAGACCGCCAACGAAGAAATGGCCGCCCCCAGCGTGCTGGCCAGCTCTTGGGCCAGCGACTGACTGAGCACCGTCGGCACCACCGTGCGACCCAAAGTGTCCACCAGGCCCACGACCAGCGCCCCCAGAAAGGCCCCGCGAATGGAACCGATGCCGCCGATGACGATGACCACCAGCGTCATGATGAGGATGGAGTCCCCCATGCCGGGCTGCACCGACAGGATGGGCCCCACCATGGCGCCGCCCAGGCCCGCCAGCCCGGCGCCCAGGGCGAAGATGAAGGTATTGAGCCAGCCGATATTGACCCCCAGCGCAGCCACCATGCCGCGGTTGCTGGCCCCGGCGCGGATCAGCATGCCGATACGGGTGCGCTCGATGAGCAGATACAGGCCCAGGGCCACCAGCAGCCCCACCAGGATGATGAGCAGGCGGTACAGCGGATAGGGGGTATCGAGCACCATCACGGTCGATGACAGTGCGTCGGGCAGGCTCATGAAGACGGGGGCCGAGCCCCAGATCATGCGCACGGCTTCATTGCAGAACAGCATGACGCCAAAGGTGGCCAGCACCTGATCCAGGTGCGCACGCGGGTAGAGCCGATAAAAGCCGAAGCGATCCAGCACAACCCCCAGCAACATCGCCCCGCCCAGGCCCACCACGATGGCGAGCGTGAACGAGCCGGTATGACTGAACGTCGCCGCGGCAAAATAAGCCCCCATCATGTACAGGGCGCCATGCGCCAGGTTGATGAAGCTCATGATGCCAAAGACCAGGGTCAGGCCAGCAGCCAGCAAAAACAACAGGATGCCGTACTGCAGGCCGTTCAAGGCCTGCATGAACAATAGCTGCGGACTCATGTCCGTCCTCCGTGGCGGGCGGCAAAGCCACCCGCCGATCAGGGCTGAATCAGGGGCGACTCAGAGGCGACTCAAAGCTTGCACTCCTCGAAATAGGCGTCCGCATGGTCGGGCAGCGGCTTGGCAATGGTCTTGAGGGATACCTTGCCCTGTGCATCCTTGGCGACCTGGAAGGCGTAGAAGTCTTCGATGGGGAAGCCGTTGACGTTGAACTTGTAGGCGCCACGCAGCGAGGCATAGTCGGCCGCGCGCAGGGCATCCCGGAAGGCCTGCTTGTCATCCACCTTGCCGTCCACCTTCTGGATGGCGCTGTCGATCAGCAGGGCCGAATCGTAGGCCTGGGCCGCGTACTGCGAGGGGATGCGCTTGTATTTCTTTTCGAAGGCCGCAACAAAGGCCTCGCTGGTGGCGTTCTTGAAGTCCGGCCCCCAGAAAGTACCCGCATAGGCCCCCAGGGCGGCATCGCCCAGCGCAGGCAGCGTGCTGCCGTCCACGGTCGAGACCGTCAGCAGCGGGATCTTGCCCATCAGGCCAAACTGCTTGTACTGCTTGACGAAGTTGACCCCCATGCCCCCCGGCAGAAACACCCACACGGCCTCGGGCTTGGCGGCCGACAAGGCCAGCAGTTCAGCCGAATAATCCTGCTGACCCAGCTGGGTGTAGACCTCACCGGAAATGCGCCCTTTGTAGAAGCGCGTAAAGCCCTTGACCTGATCTCGACCCGACTGATAGTTGGGCGTGATCATGTAGACGTTCTTGTACTTCTGGTCGGTGGCGAACTGGCCCATGACCTCGGCCTGCTCGTCGTTTTGCCAGGCAGCGAAGAAAAAGCCGGCATTGCACTGATTGCCCGCCAGGGGGGCCGGCCCGGCATTGGAGCCCACGAAGGTCATGTGGGCGTCGGCCAGTGGTTTGGCGATCGCCATCATGACGTTGGAGAACGTCACCCCGGCCACGATATCGACCTTGTCTTTTTCCAGGAATTTTTGCACCGCCTGCACGCCCATGTCGGGCTTGAGCTGGTCGTCTTCCTTGATGAAGGTGATGTCCTGCCCGCCCAGCTTGCCGCCGCGCTCTTCCAGGGCGAGCGTGAAGCCATCGACCATGTCCTGGCCCAGCGCCGCGCCCGCACCCGACAGCGTGGCCAGAAAGCCGATCTTGACCTCGGCGAGGGCCGACCCGGCGGTCAAGCCCAATGACAGCGCCAGCGCCGCCGACAGCACGGTTTTCCGAAGTGCCATGGTTGTCTCCTGAATTTAATAATTTAGTTATAAAGTATTGGCAATCTTACACGAAGCTGAGCGATGTGCTGCCCATATTCTGCATGTGCAGGGTGACTTGATCGCCCGCTGCCACGGCCACCGCCTCGGTGATTCCCCCGGTCAGGATCAAGGTGCCTGCCGGGATCTCGCGGCCGCGCTGCCCCAAGTGATTGGCGAGCATGGCCACGGCATTGGCCGGGTGCCCCAACACAGCCGCCCCCGCGCCCGTGCCAGGCTGAAGAGCATGCGCGTGGAGATATACAGCATGCTGTTCATGGCCGACAATGCCGCCACGATGACGATGAAGTTGAGGATGCTGTCGGCGTAGGGAATACCCACGCCCTGCATCACCGTGACGAACGGGCTGGTCGTGCCCGGTGCCACCAGCGTTTTCCAGGGCACCAGCATCACAATCAGCGACAGGGACAGCAGATAGAAAATCGCCAGGCGTGCAATGGTCGCCTTGAAGGCCGAACGCACGGCCTGCTTGGGGTGCTCGGCCTCGCCCGCCGCCACCGCAATCATCTCGATACTGAAATAACTGAAGATGGAGATGATGACCCCCGTCCACACACCACGCCAGCCAAAGGGCAGGAAGCCGCCATCGCTGGTCAGATTACCGACGACGGTCGAGGTCTGATATGAACCAAAGAGCACGCCCAAGGCCAGCAAAATGAAGGCAACGATGGCAAAGACCTTGGTGGCCGAAAACCAGTATTCCACCGAGCCAAAGGCCTTGACGCTATAGGCATTGACGCCGATGAGCGCCCCCGAGAAGCCCACGATCCAGACCCAGGCGGGCATGCCGGGAAACCAGAATTTCATGTATTCGGCCACGGCCGTCACTTCGGTGCCCACGGCCAGCACGATGCTGGACCAGTAGCCATAACGCACCAAGAACCCGGCCAGCGGGCTGATGTAGTGCTCGGCATAGGCGCCAAAAGAACCGGACGTGGAATGCTGCACGGTCATTTCAGCCAGGCAGCCCATGAGCAACAAGGCAATCACCCCGCCGATCACGTAGCTGATGACCACGCCCGGCCCGGCAAAGCCGATGGCAAACTTGCTGCCCAGAAACAGGCCGGTGCCAATGGCACCGCCGATGGCGATCATGCCCATCTGGCCGGCGGTCAATTTTTTATGCAATCCCGCTTCACGGGACTGAATCTTGTCGAACCCACTCATGGTTTGTCTCCTTCCTTGGATGGGGTTTTGCTGCTTTGTTCGTGGCCGCGCGGTGGCGTGCCCAGGGCGGTGATCCCGCCCTTTTTCTTCTGCGTGCTCTTTGGTGATGGCCGGGTGGTCGGCAAATGCCCCACCCGATCGCAGGCGGCATCCGCCGCGGCCGCTCAGGTCACCAGGCCACGGGCGCGGAATTTTTCCTGATCCCACTCGCCTTGCACCAGCACCGCTTTCAAATGCCGCACAGCTTCCCAGATATCGATGAAGCGCAGATACAGCGGCGTGACGCCAAAGCGCATCACCTCGGGCTCGCGGTAGTCGCCGATTACGCCGCGCGCAATCAGCGCCTGCACCACGGCATAGCCCTCGGGGTGGCGGAAGCTGACATGGCTGCCACGGTACGCGTGATCGCGCGGCGTCACCAGGGTCAGGTTCTGGCCCGCGCATTCCTGCTCGACCAGGGCAATGAAGAGATCGGTCAGGGCCAGCGACTTGCGGCGGATCGCCTGCATGTCGGTCTGCGCGAAGATGTCCAGGCCGCAGGCCACCAGCGCCATCGAAACGATGGGCTGCGTGCCGCACAGAAAACTGCGGATGCCGGGATCGGGCGCGTATTCAGTGGACATGTCAAAGGGCCGCGCATGGCCCCACCAGCCCGACAGCGGCTGCCAGGATTCCGCACGCAGACGCGGATGAACCCACAGCATGGCGGGCGAACCCGGGCCGCCATTGAGATACTTGTAGGTGCAGCCGATGGCAAAGTCGGCATCCGCCGCATTCAGATCCATGGGCACGGCACCAATCGAGTGGCACAGATCCCAGATGACGAGCGCGCCCAAGCTGGGCTTTCGCATCGAGGCTTTCGTGCAGCTCGACATCGGCCAGCTCAACGAAGCCGAGCACCAGTATTTCGCACGCGAAATCCAGGCCATGGACGAAGTGGTCAACGCCTTCATCATCACCGGCCAGGCCAACTACCTGCTGTACGTGCGCACGCGCGACTTCGAAGAATTCTCGCAATTCATCGTCAACCGCCTGAACAAACTGCGCGGCGTCACTCGCATCCACTCGCAGATCGTGCTCGACAAGCTGAAGTCCAAGGGCAAGTTCATCCCGATCGGCGGGCGCCACGACGGCCCCATCGGCACAGAACCCTGAATCGGCGCAGCCCCCCGGGATGGCGCCAGACGCCGGGCACCGTGCACCCGGCGGCGGCCCGGCCTACGCCCGCGTGCCCACTTCCTTGAGCACGTCCACGAAAGTGGCCGCCGCGGGCACCAGCTGGCGCCCGGCACGCACGCTGTAGCCGATGGTGCCAAAGGGCAGGCGTACGTGGATGGGCACCTCGAACAGCACCCCCACCTGGATGAGTGGCCGGGCCGCCACGCTGGGCAGCATGGCCAGGGCATCCGAGCGCGCCAGAATGCCCAGATTGGTGAGCATGGACAAGGAAACGATCTGGTTGGCGGGGATATCCAGCCCACGGCTGACGAAGAACTGTTCGACCTGCCGACGCACGGGCGAGGCGTTCGAGGGCACGATCCAGGGGTAGCCCAGGACGTCTTCGACCGTGCAGGTCGGCTGGCGCGACAAGGGGTGCTTGGCGCGCGCCACGATCATCAATTCGTCCTGGTAGATGGCGTGCATCTCGACGCCCTCGCCCGGGTTCTCGGGCAGGCGCCCCACGATGACGTCCAGCTCGCCCACCTGCAGCATGGGATACAGGATGTCGTTGGTCGCCTCTTGAATCGCCAGCCCCACCTTGGGGTGGCGCTGCTTCATCAGCGCCACGCTTTCGGGCAAGAGCCACGCCGAGGCCGAAATAAGCGTGCCGATGGCCACCAGGCCGCCCTCGCCGCCGCGCAGCGCCGTGAGTTCTTCGCTCATGGCCCGGGCATCGCCCAGCATGGGGCGGATGCGCTCGAGCAGGTGTTCGGCGAACACCGTCAGGCGCACCCCCTTGCTGTGCCGCTCGAACAGCGTGACGCCCAGCAGGTCTTCAAGCTGGCGCACGATCTTCACCACATTGGGCTGCGTCATGTGTACGGCCTCGGCGGCCTTGTGCATCGAGCCCAGGGTGGCGACCCGCTCGAACACCAGCAACTGCTTGAATTTCAGATCGCGTATGCGCGCCAGACTGTCATCGAACATCATCAGCCAACCCTCACGAACACCTGCGGCAGGCCCCCGCCCGAGCCACGGCCATGGCGCCGGACACCGCCACGCCCGGCTATTTTCCGCCCGAGCGCAGGCTGACCACCACCAGCGCCACGGCAATCAGCACCATGCCGACGAGTTCGAGCGCGCCGGGCTGTTCGCCCAGCTGCAGCCAGCCCGCCAGCACCCCCACCACGGGCACGCCCAGGGACGACATGCTGGCGACGCCCGCCGACAGGTGCTGCAGGGCAAAGAGCCACAGAAACCAGGCCAGCGCCGTGGCGATGGCCGCGTTATAGAGCAAGGCGCCATAGAAGTACGGGGCCGGGTCGATAGGCCGCTCGGGCACGATCCAGGCCGCCAGACACAGGGACAAGGCGCCAAACAGCATCTGCCAGGCGGTCAGGGGCAGCGCATCCATGGGATGGTCGCGCTTGATCCACTTGGCCACGATGGTGGCCAGCGCCCAGCACAGGCCGGCGGACACCGCCAGTATTTCGCTCATGAAGTCGGCGTGCAGCGTCCAGGGTTCGAGAATCAGCACCAGGCCCAGCGCCGCGAGCGCCAGGGCCAGCCACTGCAGGCCGCGGATGCGCTCGCCAAAGGCCACCCAGGCCATGGGAATCACCCAGAACGGCATGGTGTAGACCAGAATCGACGTCTTGCCCGCCCCGCCCTGCAGCAAGGCCACCTGGATGAGCGCCGAAAAGGCCCCGGTCTGCAGCACCCCCAGCAAGACCACGCGCGGCCAGGCGCGGATGCGCATGGGGCGGCGCAACAGCACCAGCACCACCATCAGCAACAGGGCGCCAAAGAGCGTGCGCAGCGCCGAGAAATCGAAGGGCCCCACGTAGGCCAGCACCGATTTCATCACCACCCAGTTGTAGCCCCAGCCCAGCGCCATGCCGGCCAGCGCCAGCAGGGCAATCCGTTCGTTGCGCCGCGCCGCCTGCCGCTGCGCGACATCGTGCGCGTCGGCACGCGCGGTCGAGGTCGAGGAAGCCGCGTTCGCGGGGGGCGCGGCGTGAGTTTGCTTCGTGTTCAAGATTTTCCCTGTCCTTCCCAATAACCGGGCTCATGATAATGGCTTCTGAGGTCGTCGATGAAGTAGCGCACCTTGGCGGGCAGATAACGCTGCTGGGGGTACACCGCCTGGATGTCGTAGGCCGGCAGGGCGAACTCGTCGAGCACGGTGATCAGCTCGCCGCGCTTGAGTTCGCGCTGGATTTCCCAGGTGGAGCGCCAGCCCACGCCCAGACCCTGGCGCACCCAGTCGTAGAGCAGTTCGCCATCGTTGCAGGCCAGGTCGCCGCGCACCCGCACGGCAAAGGGCCTGCCGTCGCGCACGAACGTCCAGCCCCGATGCTGGCCGCCTTGCAGGTTGAAGGCCAGGCAGTTGTGGCGCACCAGGTCTTCGGGCACCCGCGGCACGCCATGCGAGGCAAAGTACCCCGGCGTGCCGCACACCACGCGCCGGTTGGGAAACAGGCGCACCGCCACGTAGTTGGGGTCGGTGACTTCGCCGATGCGGATGGCCATGTCGTAACCTTCGCGCACCAGATCGACCACACTGTCGGTGAAGTTGAACGACAGGGCGAGATCGGGATAGCGCGTGCGAAACGCCAGCGCATGGGGCGCCACGTGCTGGCGCCCGAACGAGGCGGGCGCCGACACCACCAGATGACCGCTGAGCGTGCGGCGGCGCGCGGTGATGCTGGCGTCGGCCGCATCGAAATCTTGAATGAGCTGCTGGCACTGTTCAAGGTAGCGTTCGCCCAGCTCGGTGAGCACCAGCCCACGCGTGGAACGGTGCATCAGCTGCACCCCCAGGCGCTTTTCCAGCGCCGTCAGGCGCCGCCCCATCACCACCGGGGTCACGCGCTCGACCAGCGCCGCAGCGGCAAAACTCCCTTTTTCGGCAATCAATACAAAACTGCTGATGTCGGTGTAGCGGCCCACATTGCCTCCTGTCCTTCTTGGCGATAAATGCCCTTGTGTGACAAGGCTTATCTCTGTTTTCAGAACGACTGCCTGATTGAAAATTCTACCGCATGACACGTCAATCAAATACTTTTAGTATCGATAGAAACTAGACCCGCTGGGATTCCAGTGCCGTCATGCTTTCTTTATGCTGGTCTCAAACTCGCACACCTCTGGAACAGATCAAGGAGAAATCATGGCTCGGATGAGAGCAGTAGACGCCGCCGCGGCAGTCTTGCAAAAAGAAGGGATCACCACCCTGTTTGGCGTGCCTGGCGCCGCCATCAACCCTTTGTACTCCGCCCTGCGCAAAAATGGCAGCTTCAAGCACGTGCTGGCGCGCCACGTCGAGGGCGCCTCGCACATGGCCGAAGGCTACACGCGTGCACAAGCCGGTAATATCGGCGTGTGCCTGGGCACCTCGGGCCCGGCGGGCACCGACATGATCACGGCGCTGTATTCGGCCTCGGGCGACTCCATCCCCATCCTGTGCATCACCGGGCAGGCCCCGCGCGCGCAGCTGAGCAAGGAAAGCTTCCAGGCGGTGGACATCGAAACCATTGCCAAGCCCGTCACCAAGTGGGCCGTGATGGCGCGCGAACCCGAACTCGTGCCGCGCATCCTGCAGCAGGCCTTCCACATCATGCGCTCGGGCCGTCCCGGCCCGGTGCTGGTCGATCTGCCCTTCGACGTGCAGATGGCCGAAATCGAATTCGACATCGACACCTACGAACCGCTGTCGGTCTACAAGCCCTCGGCCACGCCGGCCCAGGCGGCCAAGGCGGTTGAAATGCTCAACGCCGCCGAGCGCCCCCTGCTGGTGGCGGGTGGCGGCATCTTCAGCGCCGACGCGGCCCCGCTGCTGCAAGAATTCGCCGAACTCACCGGCGTGCCCGTCGTGCCGACGCTCATGGGCTGGGGCGTCATCCCCGACGACCACCCGCTCATGGCCGGGATGGTCGGCCTGCAGACCGCGCACCGCTACGCCAACGCCAGCCTGCTCGCGTCCGACTTCGTCATGGGCATCGGCAACCGCTGGGCCAACCGCCACACGGGTTCCACCGCCGTCTACACCGAAGGCCGCACCTTCGTGCACATCGACGTCGATCCCACCCAGATCGGCAAGGTCTTTGGCCCGGACTACGGCATTGCCTCGGACGCCGGCGTGGCGCTCACGCTGATGATCGAAGAAGCCAAGCGCCTGAAGGCCGCCGGCAAGCTGCGCGACCGCGGCGCCTGGGCACAGGCATGCCGCACCCGCAAGGGCGAAAAGTCAATGCAGCGCAAGACGCACTTCGAACAAAGCCCGCTCAAGCCGCAGCGCGTGTACGAAGAGCTGAACCGCGCTTTTGGCCGCAACACCCGCTACGTCACCACCATCGGCCTGTCGCAGATCGCCGCCGCCCAGCTGCTGCACGTCTACGGCCCGCGCCACTGGATCAACGCCGGCCAGGCGGGCCCCCTGGGCTGGACGGTGCCCGCCACGCTGGGCGTGGTGGCCGCCAACACGGGCGACGAAATCGTGGCGCTGTCGGGCGACTACGACTTCCAGTTCATGATCGAAGAGCTGGCCGTGGGCGCGCAGTTCAAGCTGCCCTACATCCACGTGGTGGTCAACAACGCCTACCTGGGCCTCATCCGCCAGTCGCAGCGCGGCTTCGATATGGACTACTGCGTGCAGCTGTCCTTCGACAACATCAATGCACCCGAAACCGACGGCTATGGCGTGGATCACGTCAAGGTGGCCGAGGGCCTGGGCTGCAAGGCCATCCGCGTGAAGAAGGTCGAGGAAATCCAGCCCGCCATCGCGCAGGCCCGTGCCTGGATCCAGGAATTCCAGGTGCCCGTCGTGGTTGAATTCATCCTGGAGCGTGTCACCAACATCTCCATGGGTAACGACATCAACGCGATCAACGAGTTCGAGGAAATGGCAGAGCGCGGCGAAGACGCCCCCACCGCCATCACGCTGCTGGATTAAACCCGGCGCGTGCCGGGCCACCGCCTGCGGGCGGTGGCCCGGCCTCGAATCAACAGGAGTCATCACATGCCTAAATTTGCTGCCAACCTCTCGATGCTGTTCACCGAGATCGACTTTCTCGACCGCTTCGCCGCGGCCGCCAAGGCCGGTTTCAAAGGCGTCGAATACCTGTTTCCCTACGCCTACGCCAAAGAAGAGCTGGTCAAGCGCCTGAAGGACAACGGCCTGGAACAAGTACTGCACAACCTGCCGGCGGGCAACTGGGAAGCGGGCGAGCGCGGCATCGCCTGCCACCCCGACCGCGTCGAAGAATTCAAGCAGGGCGTGGCCCAGGCCATCGACTACGCCCACGCGCTGAACTGCCCGCAGGTGAACTGCCTGGCCGGCAAGGTGCCCGCGGGCGTCGATCAAGCCACCGCCCACAAGACCTTCGTCGAAAACCTGCGCTACGCCGCCGCCGAACTGAAAAAAGCCGGCATCCGCCTGGTGATGGAACCCATCAACACCTTTGACATCCCGGGCTTTTTCCTCACCGGCACCAAGCAGGCGCTGGCCATCATCGACGAAGTCGGCTCGGACAACCTCAGCATCCAGTACGACATCTACCACATGCAACGCATGGAGGGCGAGCTGGCCAACACCATCAGCAAGCACCTGAAGTCCATCGGCCACATCCAGCTGGCCGACAACCCGGGGCGCAACGAACCGGGCACGGGCGAGATCAACTACCAATGGCTGTTCCGCCATATCGACCAGGTGGGCTATACCGGCTGGATCGGCTGCGAATACAAGCCGGCGGCGCGCACCGAAGACGGCCTGGGCTGGATCAAGGCGCTGGCCTGAACCTCACACGACACCACCAGCCCTGGCGCCCGTCCATCCGGGCGGGCCCCTCGGGCGCCACAGACATCAACAAGGAGAATCCACATGGCTAAGATCGGTTTCATCGGCCTGGGCATCATGGGCACCCCCATGGCGGCCAACCTCATCAAGGGCGGCCACACGCTCACCACCTTCACCCACGGCAAGACCCCGCAAAGCCTGCTGGACGCGGGCGCCACGGCGGCGGCCAACAGCACCGAAGTGGCCAAGGCCGCGGACATCATCATCGTGATGGTGCCCGACACGCCCGACGTCGAAGCCGTGCTGTTCGGTGAAAACGGCGTGGCCGCCGGCCTGTCCAAGGGCAAGACCGTGATCGACATGAGCTCGATCTCGCCCGTGGCCACCAAAGAATTCGCCAAGAAGATCAACGCGCTGGGCTGCGAATACCTCGACGCCCCGGTGTCGGGCGGCGAAGTCGGCGCCAAGGCCGCCAGCCTCACCATCATGATCGGCGGCAGCCAGGCTGCCTTCGACCAGTGCAAGCCCATCTTCGAGCTGATGGGCAAGAACGTCACCCTGGTGGGCGGCAACGGCGACGGCCAGACCACCAAGGTGGCCAACCAGATCATCGTGGCACTCACCATCGAAGCCGTGGGCGAAGCCCTGGTGCTGGCCTCCAAGGCCGGCGCCGACCCCGCCAAGGTGCGCCAGGCGCTGATGGGCGGTTTTGCCAGCTCGCGCATTCTCGAAGTGCACGGCGAACGCATGGTCAAGCGCACCTTCGATCCGGGCTTCCGCATCACCCTGCACCAGAAAGACCTCAATCTGGCACTCACCACGGCCCGCCAGCTGGGGCTCTCACTGCCCAGCACCGCCGTGGCGCAAGAGCTGTTCAACGCCTGCGTGGCCCACGGCGGCGCCGCCTGGGATCACTCCGGCATGGTGCGCGCCCTGGAAATCATGGCCAACCACGAAATCGGCCAGTAAGCCCCGTGCAACCGCCCCACCGGGTTTGTCGGCAGCCGCCCGCAAACCCGGTGGCCCCCGTCCGGGCCGCCCCGGCATCCGGACGGGACAGCGCATCGCCCGATCAAGCGGGCAGGGCCTGAGCATCAGACCCTGCCCAGTTGACCGGCTCCCGGGAAGCCATCACCATGGTCGTTTCCCCCCAACGCCACGCTCATCCGCAAGGAATCTCATGATCGAGCCCCGTGATCTCCTGACCCGTCTGTTTCACACCGCCGTACGCGCCGCGCAGCCCGAACACTGCATCGCAGCCTTCCTGCCGAAGGCCCCCAAGGGGCGCACCATCGTCATCGGCGCGGGCAAGGCCTCGGCCGCCATGGCGCAGGCACTCGAACAGCACTGGCCCGGGCCGCTCGAAGGCGTGGTCGTCACGCGCTACGGCTATGCCGTGCCCTGCAAGCGCCTGGAAATCCTCGAAGCCGCGCACCCGGTGCCGGATCAGGCAGGCGAAGACGCGGCACGGCGTCTTTTCAAGCAGGTACAAGGCCTTACTGAAGACGATCTCGTCATCTGCCTCATTTCGGGCGGGGGCTCATCGCTGCTGCCGGTGCCCGGCGCCGGAGTCACGCTGGCCGACAAGCAGGCCATCAACCGCGCGCTGCTGAAGTCCGGCGCCACCATCTCCGAGATGAACTGCGTGCGCCGCCACCTCTCGGGCATCAAGGGCGGGCGCCTGGCCGCCGCCTGCGCCCCGGCGCGCGTGGTCAATCTGCTGATTTCCGACGTGCCTGGCGACCAGCCCTGCGACATCGCCTCGGGCCCCACCGTGGCCGACCCCACCACCTGCGCCGACGCGCTGGACATCGTGCGCCGCTACGGCATCGAACTGCCCGCGGGCGCGCGCCAGCTGCTCGAATCCAGCGCGGGGGAAACCATCAAGCCGGGCGATCCGCGCCTGGCCCGCGTCGAAACCCACCTCATCGCCACCCCCCAGATGGCGCTCGAAGCCGCCGCCGCGGTGGCCCGCGATGCGGGCGTCACGCCCGTGCTGCTGGGCGACCGCATCGAAGGCGAAGCGCGTGACGTGGGCAAGGTGCTGGGCGGCATCGCCTTGCAGGTGCGCGACCACGGCCAGCCGATAGCGGCGCCGTGCGTGCTGCTCTCGGGCGGTGAGACCACGGTCACGGTGCGCGGCCAGGGGCGCGGCGGGCGCAACGTCGAGTTCCTGCTGTCCCTGGCCATCACGCTGGACAGCGCGCGCGCAGTGTACGGCCTGGCGGGCGACACCGACGGCGTGGACGGCCAGGAAGAAATCGCCGGTGCGCTCATCACCCCCGACACGCTGGCCCGCGCCTGGGCCGCCAACATGCCGCCGCGCGCCCACCTGGACGACAACGATGGCCACGGCTTCTTTGAAAAGCTGGGCGATTCGCTGGTCACCGGCCCCACACTGACCAATGTGAACGATTTTCGCGCCATCCTGATCCTGTGATCAGGTGGACACCCTGAGGAGACACTCCATGAAAACGATCCGTGTCCTGACCCTGGACGATGCCCGCCGCATGGCCCATGCGGCCGAGAAAGAAGCCCGCGACAACGGCTGGAACGTCAGTATCGCCATCTGCGACGCGGGCGGACACCCGATCTGGCTGCAGCGCATGGACGCCGCCCCGATCATGAGCGCCATGGTCGCGCCCGACAAGGCGCGCGCCAGCGTGCTCAGCGGCAAGCCCAGCAAGGTCTACGAAGACATGGTCAACCAGGGCCGCATCGCCGCCCTGTCCATGCCGGTCGTGCCGCTCGAAGGCGGCGAACCCATTTATTTCGACGGCCAGATCGTCGGCGCCGTCGGCGTCTCGGGCGTGCAGGCCGGGCAAGACGCCCAGGTGGCACGCGCCGGCGTCGCCGCCCTGGACGGCACCGACCACCTGGCCGAACACCTGTACAAAGGAAAACAGGCATGAACCCCGAACGCCGTGCCCGCATCCTGGCGACCCTGGGCCCCGCCAGCTCCACCCCCGAGCAAATCCGCGCGCTGGTCGATGCCGGCGCCAACGTCTTTCGCCTGAACTTCAGCCACGGCAGCCACGAAGACCACGCCGAACGCTACCGCATCATCCGCCAGATCGAGCAGGATGTGGGCCGCCCCATCGGCATTCTGATGGATCTGCAAGGGCCCAAGCTGCGCGTGGGCAAGATCGCTGGCGGCAAGGTCGTGCTGCAGCCCGGCCAGGCGTTCCGCCTGGACCTCGACCCCGCTGAAGGCAGCGCCCAGCGCGCCAACCTGCCGCACCCGGAAATCTTCGCCGCGCTGGAAGACGGCACCGACCTGCTGCTGGACGACGGCAAGCTGCGCCTGCGCGTCGAGCGCCACGGGCCGGACTTCGCCGAAACCACGGTGGTGGTGGGCGGGCCGCTGTCCGACCGCAAGGGGGTCAACGTGCCCGGCGTCATCCTGCCGATCTCGCCGCTCACCCCCAAAGACCGCGCCGATCTCAGCTTCGGCCTGTCGCTGGGGGTGGACTGGGTGGCGCTGTCTTTCGTGCAGCGCCCCGAAGACATCGTCGAGGCACGCGGCCTCATCGGCGACCAGGCCTGGATCATGGCCAAGCTGGAAAAGCCCGCCGCCATCGAACACCTGGACGCCATCATCGACCAGGCCGACGGCATCATGGTGGCGCGCGGCGACCTCGGGGTCGAGCTGCCCCCGCAGCGCGTACCCGTGCTGCAGCAGCGCATCGTGCGCCATGCGCGGGCGGCGGGCAAGCCGGTGGTCGTGGCCACCCAGATGCTCGAATCGATGATCACCGCCCCCGTGCCCACGCGCGCCGAAGCCTCGGACGTCGCCACCGCCGTCTACAGCGGCGCCGACGCCGTGATGCTCTCGGCGGAATCGGCCTCGGGCCAGTACCCGGTCGAGGCCGTCACGATCATGGCCAACATCATCCGCGAAGTCGAAGCCGACCCCTCCTGGCGCGCCAACCTGGACGCCACGCACAGCCCGGCGGAAGCCAACATCCCGGACGCCATCTGCTGCGCCCTGCGCCGCGTGGCCGGCCTGCTGGAACCCGCCGCCACGGTGGCCTATACGGCCTCGGGCTTCAGCGCCCTGCGCGCCAGCCGCGAGCGCCCCACGACGCCCATCCTGGCCCTCACCCCCGAGCAGCGCACCGCGCGCCGCCTGGCACTGGCCTGGGGCGTGCGCCCGGTGCACTTTCCCGAACAGCTGCGCGAATCCAGCGAGATGATCCGCTGCGCCACCAACGCCGCCGAGCAATCCGGGCTCGCCCAGGCGGGCGACACGCTCATCGTCATCGCCGGCCTGCCCTTCGGGCGCAGCGGCAGCACCAACCTGCTACACATCGCCCAGGTGCCCCCGGCAAACGCCCGCTGAACCGACGCCGCCGGGCAAGGCCCCGGCAGGCCGCCCGGCGCGCACAGAAATACGCATTATCCGATTTGGCATATAGCCAGCCCGCTTCTCCGGAAGCGGGCTTTTTCTTTACCTGCCAGGCGCCGGACAGGCCGTGCCGGACGGGCGGCAACCGCATCCGCACCCTTTAACTCTTATACAAGACTGCCTATAATCGAGGATTGACTTAATGATTTATGCTCAGCCAAGGAACATCATGACCGATCGTCTCGCCAGCCATGGACTTCAGGTCGCAGCCGTGCTGCACCAATTCCTCGAACAAGAGGCACTGCCAGGCACCGGGGTACAGCCCGCCGCCTTCTGGGAAGGGCTGGCGGCCATCGTGCATGATCTGGCCCCCAAGAACCGCGCCCTGCTGGCCGAACGCGACCGCATCCAGGCCGCCCTGGACGACTGGTACGGCAAGCATCCCGGCGCCGTGGCCGATCCGGCCGCCTATCGCGCCTTCCTGAAAGAAATCGGCTACCTGAAAGACGTGCCCGCCGACGTCACCGTCACCACGGCCAACGTCGATACCGAGATCACCCAGCAGGCCGGCCCGCAGCTGGTCGTGCCCGTGATGAACGCGCGCTACGCCCTGAACGCCGCCAATGCGCGCTGGGGCAGCCTGTACGACGCGCTCTACGGCACCGACGCCATTTCCGAAGCCGACGGCGCCACGCGTGCCGGCGGCTACAACCCGGTGCGCGGCGCGCGCGTCATCGCCTTCGCGCGCCAGTTCCTGGACGACAGCATCCCCCTGGCGCAGGGCTCGCACAGCGACGCCACGGGCTATGCCGTGGTGGGCGGCGCGCTGCAAGTCACCCTGAAAAACGGCAGCACCACCGCGCTGGCCAACGACCAGGCCTTCCTGGGCCATCGCGGCGACGCCGCCGCGCCCGAGGCGCTGGTGCTCCGCCACAACGGCCTGCACTTTGAAATCCAGTTCGACGCCAACTCGGCCATCGGCAAGACCGACGCCGCCCACATCAAGGACGTGGTCGTCGAAGCCGCGCTGACCACCATCATGGACTGCGAAGACTCGGTCGCCGCCGTCGATGCCGACGACAAGGTCGTGGCCTACCGCAACTGGCTGGGCCTCATGAAGGGCGACCTCGCCGAAGACCTCGTCAAGGGCGGCAAGACCATCACGCGCCGCCTGCACGCCGACCGCAGCTACACTGCGCGCGACGGCGGCACCGGCACGCTGCACGGCCGCTCGCTCATGTTCGTGCGCAACGTCGGCCACCTGATGACCAACCCGGCCATCATCGACCGCGACGGCCACGAAATCCCCGAAGGCATCCTGGATGCCGTGTGCACCTCGCTCATCGCCATCCACGACCTCAAGGCGCGCAAAAACTCGCGCACCGGCTCCATCTACATCGTCAAGCCCAAGATGCACGGCCCCGACGAAGTCGCCTTCGCCAGCGAAGTCTTTGGCCGCGTCGAACAGCTGCTGGGCCTGGCGCCCAACACCATCAAGATGGGCATCATGGACGAAGAGCGGCGCACCAGCGTCAACCTCAAGGCCTGCATCGCCGCCGCCAAAGCGCGCGTGGTCTTCATCAACACGGGCTTTCTCGACCGCACCGGCGACGAAATCCACACCTCGATGCGCGCCGGCGCCCTGGTGCGCAAGGGCGACATGAAATCCCAGGCCTGGATCAAGGCCTACGAGCTGAACAACGTGCAGGCGGGGCTGGAATGCGGCCTGCGCGGCCACGCCCAGATCGGCAAGGGCATGTGGGCCATGCCCGACCTGATGGCCGACATGCTCAAGCAGAAGATCAACCACGTGAAGGCCGGCGGCAACACCGCCTGGGTGCCCTCGCCCACCGCCGCCACGCTGCACGCCCTGCACTACCATCAGGTGGACGTGGTCGAAGTGCAAAAGGCGCTCGAAGGCCACCACGAAGACTACACCGACCGCATCCTCACGGTGCCGGTGGCGGCCGACCCGCACTGGTCGGCTGACGAAGTGCAGCAAGAGCTGGACAACAACTGCCAGGGCATCCTGGGCTACGTGGTGCGCTGGGTCGACCAGGGCGTGGGCTGCTCCAAGGTGCCCGACATCCACAACGTGGGCCTGATGGAAGACCGCGCCACGCTGCGCATCTCCAGCCAGCACATCGCCAACTGGCTGCTGCACGGCATCACCGACAAGGCGCAGGTCGAAGCCACGCTGCGCCGCATGGCCGCCGTGGTCGACCAGCAAAACGCGGGCGACGCCGCCTACGAACCCATGGACGGCCACTTCGACACCTCCTGCGCCTTCAAGGCGGCCAGCGACCTCATCTTCAAGGGCCTGGAACAGCCCAACGGCTACACCGAGCCGCTGCTGCACCGCTGGCGCCAGGTCAAGAAAGCCGAACTCGCCGCCAAGGCGTAATCCGGTCAGCCGTACGGCCGCCGCCTGCGTGTCAGGCGGCGACACCGCCCAAGGCCGCTGCGTGTCATCGACGCCAGCGGCCTTCTTGCGTTCACGCCAGCCCCCTTGGACAGGCCCCTTGCTTATGCGGCAAGAGGGGGTAGAATCCACTCGGCAGAGTCACCCCGCTGACACGCGTATCTTTCAGGGCCCACCCTCAAAGACGCGCCTGATCACTCAAAGCGGGCCATTTCGACCCTCCTGGTACTACACACATGACTTTCTCCGACTTCCGCCACCAGTATCTGGTGCGCTTCTGGTCGCCCATACCCGCGCTCATGGCGCTGGGCGTGGCCTCGGCCTACTACTTTGCCATTACCCACACCTTCTGGGCCGTCACCGGCGAATTCACCCGCTGGGGCGGGCAGATCGTGCGCCTGTTCGGGGCCAACCCCGACCAATGGACGTACTTCAAGCTCATCGGCCTGCAGGGCTCGGTCTTCACCCGCGTCGATGGCGTGATGATCATCGGCATGTTCCTCGGCGCGCTCTGTACCACGCTCTGGGCCAACAACTTCCAGCTGCGCCAGCCCATCAGCAAGCGGCGCGTGGCGCAGGGCCTGGTAGGCGGCATCATCGCGGGCTTTGGCGCGCGGCTGGCCATGGGCTGCAACCTGGCGGCCTTCTTCACCGGCATTCCCATGTTCTCGCTGCACGCCTGGGCCTTCATGCTGACCACGGTGGCGGGCGCCTGGGTGGGCGTCAAGCTGTGCCTGCTGCCTTTCCTGCGCACGCCGCTGCGCGTCAAGGCAAAGGCCAGCCCGCTCTTTGCCGACCCCGCCACGCTCAAGCGCCGCGCGGCCCTGCAAAGCAAGCTGGGCCTGCTGGTGGCGGCCCTGGCCATCGCCTTTGCCGCCTGGCGCTTCGACACCTCGGCCGTGCTGGGCCTGGCAGTGGTCTTCGGCCTGTTTTTCGGCGGCGTCATCGAGCGCGCGCAAATCTGCTTCACCAGCGCCGCCCGCGACCTCTGGACAACGGGTCGCACCAAGATCGCCTACGGCATCCTGCTGGGCATGATCGTGGCCTGTTTCGGCACCTTCGGCGCCATCGCCCTGGGGGTCGCCCCCAAAATCTACTGGATGGGGCCCAACGCCGTCATCGGCGGGTTTCTGTTCGGTATCGGCATCGTGCTGGCAGGGGGCTGCGAAACCGGCTGGATGTACCGCGCCATGGAAGGCCAGGTGCACTTCTGGGTGGTGGGCATCGGCAACGTCATCGGCGGCACCCTGCTGGCCTACTGGTGGGACGAGCTCGGTGGTGCGCTCGCTACGCCCTACCCCAAGGTCAACCTGCTGGAGCTTCTTGGCCCCAACACCGCCCTGCTGTTCAGCGTGGCGGGCCTGAGCCTGGGCCTGCTGCTCGTGTATTTGAATTCCCGCCGCTTTATCGTCAACCGGAGTGTCGCCGCATGACTACCGCAACCATCACCCAAGAACCCGACCTGTCGCTCGACCTGCGCGGCGAGCACTGCCCGTACAACGCCATCGCCACGCTGGAAACCCTGGCCACCATGAAAGCGGGCCAGCTGCTCGAAGTGGTGACCGACTGCGCCCAGTCGCTGCACGGCATCCCCGAAGACACCAAGACCAAGGGCTACGACTGCCTGGCCGTCGAGCAGCACGGGCCGCTGTTCCGGTTCCTGATCCGGGTGCCCGCCACGGCCTGAACCAAACCAGGCCATCACGGCGGCCACCCGGCAAAAGGCCCTTTCAAGCACGGGCTCGAAAGGGCCGATCATCCCGAGCCACCGACGCGGGCCGATGGCTCAACCTGCCGTGCCTACCCACGCACCTGCGCCACCAGCGCGTCCAGCCAGGCAAGCATGGTGTCGATCTCATCGGCCGACACGTTCAGGGCAGGCATGAAGCGCAGCAGGTTGCCGCGCGGGGCATTGAGCAGCAGGCCTTCGGGGGCGCGGTCGCGCGCGGCGGCCACCAGCGCGGGGCCATCGTCGCGATCCATCACCAGCGCACGCAGCAGGCCCAGGCCGCGCTCGCCGCGCATGCCCCATTTGTCGGACAACGCCGTGAGGCCCGCCGACAGCTGTTGCGCGCGCGCATTGACGCCGTCCATGAAACCGGGGGCCGCCAGCACGTCGAACACCGCCACGCCCACCGCCGTCATGAGCGGATTGCCATTGTAGGTGCCGCCCTGGTCGCCGTGCTCGAAGCAGCACACGGCTTCGCGCGCGCACAGCGCCGACAGCGGCACGCCGCCGCCTATGCCCTTGCCCAGCGTCATGATGTCGGGCTCGATGCCGGCGTGCTGGTAGGCGAACATGCGGCCCGTGCGGCCCATGCCGGTCTGCACCTCATCGACGATGAGCAGCAGCCCGTGTTCGCGCGTGAGTTCGCGCAGGCCCTGGAGAAATTCGCGCGTGGCCGGAATGACGCCCGCCTCGCCCTGCACGGGTTCGAGCATCACGGCCACGGTCTGATCATCGACCAGCGCGCGTACGGAATCGAGATCGTTGAGATCGGCCTTGGGAAAACCATCGACCTGCGGCGCGAATTTCACGTCCCAGCCCGGCTTGCCCGACGCCGACATGGTGGCCAGCGTGCGGCCATGGAAGCTGTGATCGAAGGTGATGATCTTGTAGGCCCCCTTGCGGTGCAGCTGACCCCACTTGCGCGCAAGCTTGATGGCGCCCTCGTTGGCCTCGGCACCGCTGTTGGCGAAGAACACGCGATCGAAGCACGAGGCCTCGACCAGGCGTCGGGCCAGATCGATGGACGGCTGGTTGTAGAACGCGGGCGAGGGATTGATGAGTTTTTGCGCCTGGCGCGTGACGGCCTCGACCATGGCGGCGGGGTTGTGGCCCAGGCAGTTGACCGCCCAGCCCTGGATGAAATCCAGGTAGCGCTTGCCGTTGTGATCCTGCAGCCAGGCGCCCTGGCCGCTGACGAACACCAGTTCGGGACGCGACGTAATTTCCATCAGGGCATTGATCCCTGCACGATCGATGGTCATGAGTAAAGATTTCCAGTAAAGAAAAGGCGAAAAGGCCTGACACCAGGGCGTCGTCAAACGATTATTTTAGGTCTGTTGCGCGCCGTGCCGCAGCGCGGCCCACCAGCGAGCCCCAAAGAGATTGACCGCGAGTCCGATCAATACCACAGCGCCGCCCAGCCACTGCCACATCCCCAGTTTTTCATCCAGCACCCAGTCGGCGCACAAAAGCCCGACCACCGGGATCAGCAGGCTCAGGGGCGCCACGCGGGCCACCGGATGGCGTGCCAGCAGGCGCCCCCACAGCACATAGCCGATGAGGGTGGCGATACCCGACAGATACACCACCACGGCCACCGTCTGCCAGCTGAGGTGCAACAGGCTGGCGGCAATGCGATCCGGCCCTTCGAACACGGCGGACAGCAGCAGAAACGGAATGGGCGGCAGGAGCGCCCCCCAGACCACCATCGACAGCATGCGCACCTGCCCGGCGCACTTGAGCACGATGTTGCCCGCAGCCCAGCTGAGCGCCGCCAGCAAGGTGAGCACGAAGCCCACCCAGGGCACCGCCGTGGATTCGGCCCCCATGTCCAGCATCACCAGGCCGACGATGGCCAGGCCGATGCCCAGCACGTGGTGCGCGCGCACGGCTTCGTGCAGCACCAGGGCGGCAATGGCCACGGTGAAGAAGGCCTGCGCCTGCAAGACCAGCGATGCCAGGCCCGCGGGCATGCCCAGGTAGATGGCCAGAAACAGAAAGACGAACTGTCCCAGGCAGATGGTGGCACCATAGCCCGCCACGTAGCGCCAGGGAATGCGCGGGCGCGGCACGAAGAACAGCGCCGGGAACGCCACGAAGAAAAACCGCAAGGCGCCCAGCAGCATGGGCGGCACTTCATCGACCCCGAATTTGATGACGACGAAATTTGCCCCCCAGACCACGATCACGACCAGGGCGGCCAGTACATCTTTCAAGGGCATGAAGGCTCCTGCGAGGGAAAAACGGGGATGAGAACAGGAATGTCCGAACCCAGCCATGCTACGGTATTTTCTGTCGCGCAGGTCGCCCGCCGGGTCTGCCCACGATTAGAATATCCTCCTATTTTCCATGCCCGTTCCTTTGACCATGCGCCTGACCATCCACAGTCTGTACAGCTATCCCGTCAAATCCTGCGCGGGCATCCGCCACGACCAGATCCAGGTGTCCGGCGCCGGGCTCGAATACGACCGCCACTGGGTCATCGTCGATGCCCACGGCGTGTTCATGACCCAGCGCCAGCACCCGCGCATGGTACTCATCCAGCCGCGCCCCCAGGCCGACGGCCTGTGGCTGCAGGCCCCGGGCCAGGACGACTGCTTCGCACCCGTCATCGGCGACGACGCCGCGCCCGTGCCCCTGAGCATTTTCCGCTCCCCCACGCTGGGCGCCGACCAGGGCGATGCCGCGGCCCAGTGGCTCAGCCAGTTTCTGGGCGTGCCGTGCCGCCTGCTGCACGTACACCCCCAGGCGCACCGCCTGGCCAGCCTGCAGCACGTCACCCACTGGATTCAGACCCATCCCGACTGGCCCGATACCTTCCTGCCCGTGAACCGCCACGCCTTCGCCTTTGCCGATGGCTTTCCGTTCCTCGTCACCAACCAGCACTCGCTGGACGAACTCAACGGCCAGCTGCAGGCGGACGGCCACGAACGCGTGGACATGATCCGCTTCCGGCCCAACATCGTGCTGCAGGGGCTGGAGCCCTACGACGAAGACCACCTGGCGGGCTTTCGCACGCAAGGCCTGGGCTTCGCCTTCGTCAAGCCCTGTGCCCGCTGCCCGATCCCCAACGTCGATCCGCTCACGGGCAACACGGCGGCCGAGCCGGGCCGCACGCTGGCGCGGCACCGGCAGTTCGAGCAGGGGGTGCTCTTTGGCGTCAACGCTATCGCCGCGCTGCCCGAAGGCGAGCACTGGCTGCGCGTGGGCGACGCCATCGAGCCCGAATTCGACTTTTAAGCGCCCGGCAGCGTCGAAACGCAACATCGTGACGCGACAACACACAGCGCGCACCCGCCCGGGGTCGGGCCATCAATACAAAGAAAGCTGCACGGGATGTGGCCCCGCGCCCGACTCATCGACGGGTTCGAGCTTGCTGACGCGTACGCCCAGCAAGCGCAGGCGGCGCTCGAAGGCGACCCGCTTCAGGCACTGCCCAGCAGCCCGGTGGATGGCATCCGCCGAGCGGATCGTCTCGTCCAGTGTCAGGTCGCGCGTGACGATGTGAAAATCGTCAAAGCGCAGCTTGACGCCGACGGTGGCACCACACACCCCCTTGCGCGCCAGGTCGTGTGCCAGTTGCTCGCACAGCTCACGAAAAATTTGCGACAGTTGCGCGCGGTCGCGCACCACGTGCAGGTCGCGCTCAAAGGTGGTCTCGCGGCTGAGTGAACGCGGCTCGGACTCGGTCACCACGGGCCGCTCGTCGATGCCGTGAGCCACGTCCAGCAGCCACTGCGCCATGCCCAGGCCGAACTCGTCCTGCAACCGGTCGGGCGGCGCCGCCGCCAGCTGCGCCACCGTTTCGATGCCCATGGCCCGCAGGCGGCGCGTAGCCTTGGGGCCAATGCCATTGACCTTGGACACGGGCAGCGGCCAGATGCGCCGTTCAAGATCGCCGGGCCCGATGAGCGTGATGCCATCGGGCTTGTCCAGGTCGGAGGCAATCTTGGAGAGCAGCTTGTTGGGCGAGATGCCGATCGAGCAGCGCAAACCCGTGGCGTCCCACACGGCCTGTTTCAGGCGCCGCGCCAACGTGGCGGAATCCTCGGGCAGCGCGGTGAGGTCGATATAGATTTCGTCGATGCCCCGGTCTTCGATGTGCGGTGCGATGTCGGCCACCGCCGCCTTGAAGAGGCGCGAATAATGTCGATAACGGACAAAATCCACCGGCAACACGATGGCCTCGGGCGCCAGGCGCGCGCCCTTCATCATGCCCATGGCCGAATGCACCCCCAGCGCCCGCGCCTCGTAGGTGGCCGTGGTGATGACGCCACGCCCGACGTAATCGCGCAGACGCGCATACACACCGTTTTCGGGCCGCGGCCCGCGCCCGCCGATCACCACGGCCTGCCCGCGCAATTCGGGATAGCGCAGCAGCTCGACCGACGCAAAAAAGGCGTCCATGTCCAGGTGAGCAATTCGGCGGGCGGGAAAATCGGGCACGATGCAAGCAGGGTAAAAGCACAGTAGCGGGACGAACACGGCAGCACGTCCCGCCGGACGAATCCCCGTATTTTATGCTGGATGGATGAACAGCACCGCAAGGCGGCGCGCAACATGTGGCGTGCGACATGCACGAGCCCAAAGCGGCAAGCGGCAGGGCCCATGCCACGTTGCACACCCAGGCCAACACACACGGAGCTCCCGGATCAGCTGGCGAGCCAGGGAAGGCACACTAGCGCCCAAGAAGCACCGGCGCTGCTATACTAGCCAGCTCTTAAGATACCTTTAAAATGTATCTATAACCCTGCCCTGTTCAAGGGCACTGCCCCGTTCGCGAGGACTCATGCAAGCCGAAACCCTGAAACGCTCTGTGCAGAAAACCGCCACCATGCAACTGGTGGGCCTGCGTGGCCCCGCGTGTGCCGACAAGGTCGACCACGCCCTGGCCGCGCTCCCCGGCGTCTCTGAAGTCAGCGTCTCGCTGGCCGACGAAAAAGCCACCGTCACCTTCGACACCGCCCATGTCTCCGTCCAACGCCTGCAAGTCGCCGTCGCCGACGCCGGCTACGAGGCCCTCAAGCCCGTCCACGGCGAAGACGGCAACTGCTGCGGCGGGTGTGGGGGATAATTTCAGACGATGGACAGCCCCTGCGGGCTGTCCATCGCAGAAATTATCGGAGCGGCCTGCAGGCCGCTCCCCAAACCGCCACGAGCGATCACCTCTAAGCCCCCATGTCATTTTGGTCGCATTCTTTCCAGGCCCAGGGTTCCTGTCCATGATAGGATCAAAAGCCGGATAACGACCAGCGGTCATCCCCCACACAGGACGGCACACATACTGCGGCCCGATACTGGGCAACGATGATTCGCCAGCGACAAAAAATGCCCATCAACCTCGACAAGCCACATCAATGGAAAGCCGACGTCGCGGCATCCGTTGATATGTACAACAACTGGTTCATGGACTTTGCCCCCCAGGCATTCAGGGCAACCAGGAAGAAAACCACTGCCGACGTCAAAGCCGCACTTCAGATCACAGACAACCTGACAAACATACAGGCGGCCACACTGCGCGCGCATCCGGAGACTTTGCCCACTCTGCGCATGTCGGCGTGCCCTCCACTCGCTGTAGATCGGCTCATCGGCCTGTCTGGCGTCGCACCGAATCTCGTCAAACGCATGGAACTCGACGGGCGCCTGCCTCCTCGCATGTCCGCCGCGGACACATTCCGAGATTTACTCAAACTTGCCACCATCATCGAACGCTTGGCAGACCCAGACATCTTCGTGTGGCTCGGCCGCGACACAGCAGCCACCAAAACCGAGATTCACCGTGCAGCAACGATCGTCGCCGATCGTCTTTGCGGAGCCGTCGCCAACCCCATCATCCGAAACGCACAAGAACAGCGACAACTTGCTGCCCTCAAGGACTGGCTGGAACAGCGGGGCTACGCTCAGCTACCGGCTGGCGACAACACAAAATTCAATGCTTTGCAGCCAGGCACGTTTGGTTTTCGCCTGAACGTGCCAGTCAAACTGGAAGGCGGAGTCACATCGGTCAACATCCCAGTGGATGCTGTCATCATGCCTAAAGCATCAAAGGCAGGCAGTCTGCCGATTTTCTTCGAGGCAAAATCCGCAGGCGACTTCACCAATACCAATAAGCGCCGCAAAGAAGAAGCGACCAAAATGGCTCAGCTTCGCCATACGTACGGCAAGCACGTCAGCTTCAACCTTTTCCTATGTGGCTACTTCGACAGCGGCTATCTTGGCTACGAGGCCGCCGAAGGGATCGACTGGGTGTGGGAACACCGCATCAACGACCTGGCTTTGTTCGGAATCTGAAACTATGACGAACACGCTCAAAGCCGATGACTCCGCAGAAGAGGCTCGCCGCGCCTTGCAAGCACAACTGGACGCGCTCAAGACACAAGAGGCACGCAACAGGCTTGGTCAGTTTGCAACGCCCACCCAGCTGGCCCGCGACATTCTCGCTTACGGCCTGAATCTGTTGCCAACAGAAGAGAATATCCGCTTCCTGGATCCGGCCATCGGAACAGGTTCTTTCTATTCCGCACTCAGAACCACCGTCAAACACCGGCACGTAGCATGGGCGCGCGGCTTCGAAATCGACCCTCACTACGGATACCCAGCGCAAAATCTGTGGCAAGAAGCACCACTCGATATCACCATCGGAGATTTCACACAGCAATTTCCACCAACACAGAACACAGACCAGGCCAACCTGCTCATCTGCAACCCTCCCTACGTCCGACACCATCATCTGAGCAGTCAGGACAAACAGAGGCTGCGCAGCGCAGCCCACAGTGCTGCACATATCGATATACCTGGCCTGGCAGGCCTTTACTGCTATTTCATGGCCCTCTCGCACCGATGGATGAGCGATGGGGGCATCGCCGCCTGGCTCATTCCCAGTGAGTTCATGGATGTCAACTACGGCAGGGCGCTCAAAGCCTACCTGTTGCACGAGGTGACTCTACTGCACATCCATCGTTTCGACCCTAACGACGTTCAATTCGATGACGCCCTGGTGTCATCAGCCATCGTCTGGTTCAAAAAGCAAAAGCCGCCGACAGAGCACGAAACCATATTCTCTTACGGTGGCACACTCGACAACCCGAAGTACAGCAAACGTATACGCGCGCGTGACCTCGATCCAGCCATGAAATGGACGCGCTTTCCAAAGCAGGACATCGCGGTTGTACACGAAGGCTACCAGTTGGGCGATCTGTTCACCATCAAGCGAGGGTTGGCCACAGGCAATAATGGTTTCTTCATCCTGGACGAGGCCCAGGCCCATACACTCGGCATTCCGGCACAATTTCTGCGCCCCGTTCTGCCAAGCTCCAGATACATCAAAAGTGACGAGATCAAAGCCGACGACCAAGGAATGCCATTACTGGATAAACGCTCCTTGCTGCTGGACTGCGACCTGCCAGAAGACGAGATACAGATCCGCTACCCAGCCCTGTGGGCGTATCTGCAGACAGGCCTGAACGACGTTGCGCAGGGTTACCTCTGCCGATCGCGCAGATACTGGTATGCGCAAGAGCGCCGCGCAGCAGCTCCCATCGTCTGCACCTACATCGGGCGCAGTGATCGGGAAGGCAGGCCTTTCCGTTTCCTGCTGAACGGTAGCCGGGCGACAGCCACGAATGTCTACCTCATGCTCTACCCATCACCCTTGCTGGCCGCTCATCTGCAATACAACCCCAAGGCATTGCGCCAATTATGGCTGGCGCTCAATGCCATCAGCAAAGAGACATTGCTCGAAAATGGTCGGGTCTACGGTGGCGGCATGCATAAACTCGAACCCAAAGAACTGGCTCATGTGCCCGCCAATGATCTTGCCGCATTGATAGGCCTAGGTAAAAAACGCTGCGAACAACAACTCGAACTGATTGCGTCCCATTCGTAGCTGTCGCAGCGGCTTCCTCGCCTACGTCAGCGCCTGTAAGGTGATATTGAGGTCAGTGATACGCTCAAGGCAATTGCCCTGGCAGCCCGCCACGATCCCTCTTCAGCAATGTTTCTGGCAGTTACATAAATGTGCAAAAACATGAACACCTGTTCATAAAACACGCATAAAGACATCGGCCTTTACCGGGCGCAATGCGAGCAAGGGCTATCCTACGACACATGTGGCTACACCCATCCGTCTCTCGTACATTCAAACACCGCGCGAGTGCTCCCCAAATTTTGCCTGTAGCTAGCAAGAAATCCTTATCAAATCAGAAACGGCAGCACAGGTCGAAATTTTTCTCATATTTGACAGAAGCACCCGGCATTCGCCCAATCCAGGCCACGACAACCCGTGGCCCGCGCCAAAGCCATTGCCCGATGGGTACACGACACCTGCTTCATGACCTGGGAGCCGTCTCGGTCAGCAAGAGAACAGACACCCATGAACATACGCAACCGAAAAATCAGCACGCGACTCGCCATTGGCTTTGGCGTGCTGCTGTTATTAATGGCGCTCGTGGCCGCCATTGGCATTTATCGCCTGTACGACAACATCAAGCTGGCTACGGCAAGCGGTGAACGCGAAGTGGCAACCGCCATGATCAGCGAGTGGAAGACGCTGCACAACGAGAACAACGTGCGCACCATCACCGAGCCCGTGGTACGCCAGGTCGATCCCGCCATGGCGGATCAATTGAAACAGGCGATGGCAGCCACGGTGAAGCGCATCTCGGCCTTGCAGGCGAAAGTGGACGCACGCTTGACCGATCCGAAGGCCCGCGAACTCTTCGACGCGATTGCCGCCAAACGCAAGGCATACGTCGATGCGCGCAGCGCCGCCCAGGAGGCGCAAAGACAGGGTCGCACCCAAGAGGCCGATCAATTCTTCAAGCACGACATCGATGCGTACCTGGAAGCCTATTCGCAAGGCATCAGCCGGCTCCTGGAATACCAGAACAGCCTGGGAGACAGTGCCGAGCAGACCATGCGCACGACCAACCATACCGGGATTCTCGTCGTTGCCATTGCGAGCCTCATTGCGCTGCTGATCGGTATTCTCTACTCCAGCCACGTCGAGCGCGGCATCACGCATCCACTGGCACGCGCACTGAAGGCGGCTGAAGCCATCTCGCGGCGCGACCTGACGGTGGAAATCCGCGCGCGCTACCAGGACGAGATGGGGCAGCTCATGCGCGCGCTGGCCGCCATGACACAGAACCTGCGCGAGGTCATCCAGGACGTACACAGCGGCACAGCTGCAATCGCGTCGGCTGCGGGCCAAATCTCGGCGGGCAACACGGATCTGGCTTCACGCACCGAAGAGCAGGCCGCTTCGCTGACGGAAACGGCGGCCACCATGGAGGAAATTACGGCAACGGTACGCCAAAATGGAGAAAACGTCGCGCAAGCCACGACGCTTTCCGGGGCCGCCTCCAAGGTGGCCAGCGAGGGCGGGGAAGTCGTGCACGAGCTGATCGCAACGATGAGCGAGGTGGATAAAAAATCCAAGGAAGTCACCGAAATCACCGCCGTCATTGAATCCATCGCCTTCCAGACCAATATTCTTGCCCTGAACGCAGCCGTCGAAGCGGCACGCGCCGGCGAACAAGGACGGGGATTCGCCGTCGTGGCAAGCGAGGTACGCGCGCTTGCCCAGCGCAGCGCGGCGGCAGCCAAGGACATCAAGACGCTCATCGAGGCATCGGTCGTGGCGACCTCTCAGGGTGCCCGACAGGCGGAACGCACCAGCGAGGCCATGCAGAACATCGTCGAGAGCATCCAGCGCGTGACCGACATCATGGTCGAGATCAATGCCGCCAACCATGAACAGGTCAGTGGCATCGAGCAGATCGACACGGCGGTGACACAACTCGACAGCGTCACCCGCCAAAACGCCTCCCTCGTCGAAGCATCGGCCGCCGCCGCCGCAAACTTGAGCAAACAGGCCGACGCGCTCGCACACTTGGTCGATACCTTTCAACTGAGCGCATCCGCCCCGGCCAACGAAACATCTGCGGGATACCGGGCAGACAGCAGCCCCCGCACACCAACGCTGCCTGGAAAGTCCACCCACCCCGCGCCGCGGCGCATGCGCGCGCCAAAGCCAGACACCAGCCGCCACACGCCCGGAGAGCAACCGGCGCCGCATTCGACGTCGAAAGCCGTCAGCAACATCACCGATGTCGTGCTGCGCGCCCCCGGGCGCCCGGCCCCCGATCAACCTGAAGAATGGACTTCCTTCTAGATGGACGCTCGATGCCATGAACGGAAATGAAAAGCAAACCGCAGCGCAAGGCTCCGCTCCTTTGCTTCTGCACATCGACGACAGCAACGGCGAGTGCCTTTACTCGAATGCCGCGACACAGGCGTACGAAGGGGTTTGTGACGCCCAGGCGCTTGCGCAAGAAAGCCTTGGGCGAACCGATTCCGAGCATTCCGGCCTCGCCCGCCTCGTGCGCGGGCATTATCGCGTCGGGCGTACGCAGTTGGTAGAGAAGGCAACCGGGCAACACGAGGTTTTCGATACCGTCAGCATCCCGGTAAAAGAGGCACGCACCGGCGCCGACGCCATCTGCACGCTCATGACGCCCAGTGAGATCAAAAGCCATGAAATGCCCACCAGCAAGGCGGAAACCTATGACAGCCTCACCGGCCTGGCAAGCTGGAACCTGCTGCATCAACGCCTGGCACACGCCCTTGCCCAGCTCCAGACCGAGCACACCACCCCTGGCGCACTGCTCGTACTCAATCTCGACGGTTTTGGGCTGATCAACCGGGTTCGTGGCCGCGAGATAGGCGACACGGTGTTGCGCATTGCCGCCAAACGCCTGTTGAGCATTGCACGCGCAAGCTGCACCGTGGCGCGCATCGAGGGCGCGCATTTTGCAGCGCTCGTGCCCGAGCTGAACACGCCGCCAGACAGCCAGGCACGCTACGTCATGGGCATCGCGCACCGGATGCAGCTTGCCATCGGCGCCGACCCCATCGTCATTGGGGATGCAAGCTACGAGATCAGCGTCAGTATCGGCGTGGCGCTGCTGCGTGTCGGAGATATTTCGGCCAATGAAATGTTGCGCGAGGCCGAGGCGGCCTCTGCGCGCGCCCGCAAGGAAGGGGGCGGGCGCATCGTCTTCTACGAGCCGAAACTGCAGACCTACCTGGCCGAACGCCTGGAGATCACCCAAAGCCTCGCGCGCGCGTTGGAGACCAAGGAGCTCAAGATGTTCATCCAGCCCCAGTACGCCCATGACGGCACGGTTACCGGCGCGGAACTCCTGGCACGCTGGACGCACGCGACGCGCGGCGTGATTTCGCCGGCCATCTTCATCCCGCTGGCCGAAGAATCCGGCCTGATCGAACGCCTGACGCACTGGTCGATCGAAGTGGCCTGCCAAACGGCATTCGAGCTGCGGCGGCTCGGATCAACACACCCGCTCTCGGTCAACATCAGCCCAAAGCTTTTGACCAACCACCGCCTCATCGACTTCGTGCGTGAAACGCTGGCGCGCACCGAGGTGCCGGGTTCGAGCCTGATGTTTGAAGTCACCGAGGGCATCCTGATCGACGACGTCGAACTCGTCGAGCATCACATGCAAGAACTGCAAAAAATGGGGATTCGGTTCTCCGTCGATGATTTCGGCACGGGATATTCCAACCTGGTACTTTTGAAGCGCCTGCCGCTGTCGGAACTCAAGATCGACCAAAGCCTCGTGCGGGATATTCCCGCCGATCTCGACGATATTGCGATCGCCCGGATGATCCTCGGCATGGCCAGGCAGCTGAACTTGAACGTGGTGGCTGAAGGCGTGGAAACCCTCGAGCAGGCCAAATTTCTCTGGGAAAACGCCTGCGGTTCGCTGCAAGGATACCTCATGGCGCGGCCCCTCCCGATTGCGCACTGGCTGGAGGCCGTGCGCACCGGGCGCACGGCCCCCGGACAGGCAAACGAAAAACCCGGCAAAGACCAAAAACTGATTCCATCCTGCTGATGCAAGCCACTTTATCCGCGATCAGTCATTTACCGGTACTAAAAACATGGTTGGAACACATCAGGCCAGGGCCTCCATCGCGCATCTGTACCACGCAGCTGCACGCCGCAAACGATTCTTTTCCGACTTTCTTCCAAACCTGCTGGTCGTGCTCGTCAGCATTGCCACAGTCGTCGGCGTGTGGTTTGCCGCCGCGCGTTATTCCACCGCAGAGCTTGCGCGGCTGGAAGAACGCATGAAATCCGTGAGCGCGGATCTGGTCGTTGCGCTCTCCGAGGAAACCGAACACACGCTGGATACCGCCAGGCAGGCTGCGGCCTTCATTGCAAGTACCTACGAGCAGGATCACCAGCGCCTGGATCTTTCCTACTGGTCGGCCATGCACAAAATGGATATCTTCCCCTCGGCAAGCGTGCTCGATGCGCACGGCGCCGTCGTCACGACGAGCGAACAGCAGGATTCATTCGATTACAGCACCCTGCCCGTTTTTCAGGACGCATCCAAGATGGCCCCGGCGCAATTCATCATCGGACACCCGGTCATCGAGGCGTCCGGTCAATGGCGTATTCCCACATTCACACGAATTTCAAACCCCGACGGCAAGTTTGCCGGCATGGTCGTGATTTGGCTCAGGGTTGACAGTTTCGCCGACACTTATCGACGCACAGCGCTGGCGCCCAAGGACGCCATGGCCGTGGTCGGCAACGACGGGGGCATGCGCATGCTGTTTGGCCAACTGGCCGAAGATGGCTCATACCGTCGGCACCTGCACAATATCCTCACCTCGCCAGAACCGGCCGGCGCCTTCATCGCCTTCAACACCGACGAAGCGGCAAACACGGACACGAAGGCGCACATCATCGCTTATGGGCCAGTGGCGCACTATCCACTGCTCGCCGTGGTCAGCCTGGATTATGACCATGCCTTCACGCTGTTCTATGCGCGCAGGCGGGCCTACTACGAGGTCGCGGCCACGGTCAGCATCGTTGTCACGCTGCTTGCCGCGGCCCTTCTGTTCTTGCTGGGCAAACAACGTAAAACCGCGCAAAAACTGCAAGAGGCGCTTGCTGAAGAGGCGCTGCACGATGCGCTCACGGGGCTTGCCAATCGATCGCTTTTTCAGGATCAATGCGAGCGCGCCGTCGCCAGGGCACGCCGTCATGCGCACAGCGTTGCCGTGCTGTACCTGGATCTGGATGAGTTCAAACCCATCAACGACCAGTACGGGCATGCCGTTGGCGACCTGGTGCTGCAAGAGGTGTCCACACGCTTGCGAAGCTGCATCCGCGCCTCTTCCGAAGATTTGGTCGCACGCCTGGGCGGCGACGAATTTTGCATCATCCTCTCGAACATCACCCGCGCACAGTGCGGGATGATCGCAGAAAAAATCCTGCACGCCATCACCATCCCCATGGTGGTTGGCTATACGCGCTTCGAGCTCACGGCAAGCGTCGGCGCAGCACTTTTCCCCGACGAAACAGAGGGCGTGAAAGAACTGATCGACCTCGCGGATCGGGGAATGTACAAAGCCAAGCGCGCGGGCAAAAACAATTTCTGCTGGGGCGCGGCGCCCCCCAGGCTTGCAAAGGTGGCCTGCGGCCTTTGACAACCGTGCCGCTCAAATCTGTACAGGCTTGAGCGGCACGTGTCATGGTGCAAGCGGATGCCCCGGCGCGTGCGGGGCGTGGGCCAACCTTAGGCGACGGTGAGCGTCACCTTGATGTTGTTGCGCGTGGCGTTGGAGTACGGGCACACGACGTGCGCCTTTTGCACCAGGTCGTTCAACTTGGCGTGATCCACGCCGGGAGCCGAGATTTTCAGCTCGACGGCAATGCCGAAGCCCGTGGGGATGGGGCCAATACCGACCGAACCGGCCACCTGGGTGTCGGCGGGCAGCGTGACGTTTTCTTTGCCTGCCACCAGCTTCAGGGCGCCCAGGAAGCACGCCGAATAGCCTGCGGCGAACAGCTGTTCGGGGTTGGTGCCCGCACCTGCGTCGCCACCCAGTTCTTTGGGCACGGACAGCTTGATGTCCAGACGGCCATCCGACGATTTGGCGCTGCCATCACGGCCGCCGGTTGCAGAGGCGTGGGCGGTATAGAGAACGTTTTCAACAGTCATCATGGACTCCTTGTGGTGCATTGTGTGAGAGAAAGCACCGGCACCGTACGGCGGCTTCCTGGCAAACCTCGCGATCCGGCCTTGACGCCCGCCCCAAATCACAGGGCACGCGCCGGATCACGTCGTTGAATCTATCGTGCCCGCGCCCGGGGTGCCTGCTTGAAGGGCGCCTGCCTGAGCGCGCAGCAAATGCGTACGCAGGGTTTCGAGCTGGGCCTTGAGCTGCTGCGCCTGGCCAGGGGCAAAGCCCGTGGCGCACATCACCCCCTGGGGGACATCGCCTGCCTGGCGCCTGAGATCACGCCCTGCGGGCGTGAGGCTGATGAGCACCTGCCGCTGATCGGCCTGCGCACGTTCGCGCCGGATGAGCCCCAGCGCCTGCAGGCGCTTGAGCAGCGGGGTGAGCGTAGCCGAATCGAGATACAGGCGCTCGCCCAGGGCGGACACCGTGATCCCGTCGGTTTCCCAGAGCACCAGCATCACCAGGTACTGTGGATAGGTGAGCCCCAGCCCGGCCAGATACCGGCGATACACCTTACCCATGGCCAGGTGCGCCGAATACAGTGCAAAGCACAGCTGCGCATCGAGCGTGAGGCATCGAGGTGGCTGATCTGCAACAAGGGAAGCCGAAGAGGTCATGGCAATCATCATACATAGCACGCTATTTAATTGCAAGCGATATAAATTGGTGTGCGTGGCAGCGCCAGGCGGTGCGACGGCCCCCCGGTTTGACAGCGTGCCCGCCCATTGCCGACACTGTCATCCTCTGACTCATCCATCCTCTGACTCATACAGGAAAACAGCATGATCCGCGAAATGGCCCATATCACTGTCAAACCCGGCACCCAGGCCGACTTCGAAGCCGGCGTGCAAAAGGCGCTGCCCCTGTTTCAACGCGCCCGCGGGTTTCACCGCCTCGAACTGCACCACGTGATCGAGCATCCCGAGCAATACGTGCTGCAAATCCACTGGCAGACCCTGGAAGACCACATGGAACACTTCCGCAAATCCGAAGACTTCCAATCCTGGCGCGCCCTGGTGGGCGGCTTCTTTGAAAAAGCCCCCGATGTGGTGCACACGCAGGTGGTGGGGGAATAACTCTTCAGGGCTGACGGGCGCCGCGCGGCGGCCTCAGTCTTCCTTGCCTGTAGACGACTTCTGCGGCTGTCTGCCCATGGATTGCTCAATGCAGCAATTTGTTCTGCAGCTCCGTCAGGATAGAGCCGCCACTTTTCAGGCGTTCGTCGTCCATCGTGTAGCCTTTGATGGCAAATTCTTCGACGATGCCGGCGCCCACTTGCGGAACTGCACGGCAGGATCACTATGGCCGAAGCCATCCGCCTGACCGGCGGCAACCGCAACACGCTCAAGCAGCACTTCCGTGCGCTGGTGGAGCAGGGGCATTTGGTCCAGCAGGGGGGCGGGCGTGGAACTTGGTACGAATTGCGCTGAGTCGTCTGCCAAATCCAGAAAGACCAATCGGACATCAGTATCATGAGTGAATACCAGTACTACGAATTCGCGGCCATTGATAGGCCGTTGACCCGTACCGAGATGGCCGAACTTCGCGCTGTCTCCACCCGCGCCGACATCACACCCGGCGGCTTCACCAATCACTATGAATGGGGCGATCTCAAGGCCGATCCTGCCGAATGGATGCGGCGCTATTTCGATGCCTTTGTCTATTCGGCCAATTGGTGCGGTTGCCATGTTTCGCTGCGACTGCCAAAGGCCGTTTTCCGCAAGGGCGAGCTGGATGCTTTCGCCCGTTCGGCTGCATTGTCATTCGAATCCAGCGATTCGCACTGGATTGTCAGTTGGACACTGGAGGAAAGCGAGGATTATGACCGCTTTACTGAAGACGACGGCAGTGGCTGGATGCGCAGGCTGATTCCCTTGCGCGATGAGTTGATGCGTGGCGATTTGCGGCCTCTGTACCTGGGCTGGTTGGCTGCTGGCGATGCCTTGCACGATGACATGCTGGAGCCGGAAGTACCTTGTGGATTGGCCGACCTCTCGCCAGCGCAGCAGGCCTTGGTCGAATTTCTGGAAATCGACCCGGATCTACTTGTAGCCGCCAGCATGAGCAGTGCTGCAGCCACGTCGCCGCACGACGAAACGCTGCAAATATCCACTTGGCTGGATACCTGGCAGACAGCGGATATGCAGGATGTGCTCAAGACCATTGCATTGGGCCGGGGCCAGGAGGCAGAACGCCAGGTGAAGTCGCACTACGCGGCATGGCTCAAGGCACAACGCCCGGCATCTTCGGGTGCTGCCCGACGCCAAGTGGCGGAATTGCAAGAATTGGCGCAATCGGCTGCCGCAACCAGGCGGGCTCGCGAAGCTCAGGCTCATGCAAAACGCGAAGAGGAGCGGCGCCAGAAACGCGAGGGTGAATTACGCCGGATTATGGACTCGCCGGACAAATACTGGAAAGCGGCAAGTGAACAGGCATATCGCGGAAGTGCATCCGGCTACGAAAAAACGGTCAGTCTGCTGAAGGTACTTGCTGAAGGGTATGCGTTGGTTGTCGGCCCAGACGCCTTCGATCGCCAGTTGCGGCGCTTCCTTGTCCCTCACGCCAAGCGGGCGGCTCTGCTGCGTCGCTTGGCCGAAGCGGGCTTGTGGTTAGGATAAAGCGCAGGCGATGACTGGCCGCGACGACGAACTCGCCCGCCTTCGTGCCGAGAACGCTCGCTTGATCACCCTGCTCGAAGCGCACGGCATCGCCTGGCAAACGCCTGCGCCGATCCTCAAGCCCTCGGCAACCTTATCGTTGACCACAGACGAGAAAGTCACGCTCTTTGGCCAGTTGTTCCGGGGCCGCACCGACGTTTACCCAGTCCGCTGGGAAAGCAAGGCTGGCAAAAGCGGCTACTCCCCTGCCTGTGCGAACGAGTGGCGCCCAGGTGTCTGCGAAAATCCGAGCTGATGTTGGCGCAGTGGAAGGACGTGCATCTGGACGGTGGCGAATGGCACATCCTGGTCGAGAACTCCAAGACCGGCAAGCCGCACATCGTCTACCCCTGCCTTTTCCTTTGTAGCAGGCATTTGTGATCGACGATGATTATCAGACACTGATACAATATTGAATCAACGTGTCATTGGATTTGCGATCATGAAGCGCTGTATTGTGGGTATCCGACAGCCAGAAGGTTCGCCACCGAAGGGAAGCGAAACGCCCAGTATTTGGTTTCCCTCGCTGGCATCACTGGCAGCGGTGCTGTCGGACGACAACCGCCGCCTGCTGCGCCTGATCCATGACAAACAACCCAAGTCCCTGACCGAACTTGCCGAACTCAGCGGCCGCAAGGTGCCGAACCTGTCACGCACTCTGAGAATGATGGCCGATTACGGCCTGGTATCGCTGCAGCGCAATGTTCGGGATGTTCAGCCGACAGCGCTGGCGACTGAGTTTCTGGTTGTGCTGGATTGATGGGAGCGGACATGAGGATAGCTTGCTGATAAACCAGGCAGAACAACAGCTCGACAAGAAATTGCCCCATTTTCGGCACACGCTCCGTGCTTGCGCCAAACCAGAAAAATTGAAACAGGAACAACCCTATGACCAGCACCCAACAGCGCGCCGCCGTGCAACGACAGATTTGGCAGATCGCCAATGACGTACGCGGCGCGGTCGACGGCTGGGATTTCAAGCAATACGTGCTCGGCACCCTGTTCTACCGTTTCATCAGCGAGAACTTCGCCAGCTACATTGAGGGCGGTGATGACGACATTGACTATGCCCGACTGCCTGACGGCGTCATCACTGCGGACATCAAAGATGATGCCATCAAGACCAAAGGCTACTTCATCTATCCCAGCCAGATGTTCGCCAACGTAGCCGCCGGTGCCAACGCCAACGAAACTCTGAATACCGATCTAGCTCGCATCTTCGCCGCCATCGAAAGCTCGGCCAGCGGCTACCCGTCCGAGTTCGACATCAAGGGTCTGTTCGCTGATTTCGACACCACCAGCAACCGCCTCGGTAACACCGTCAAGGAAAAGAACGCCCGTCTTGCCGCCGTGCTCAGGCGTGTAGCCGAACTCGACTTCGGCGGCTTCGACAGGCCGAGCAGCAGCGCGAGGCTCAGGAGTTGATCAACGATGAGGCGCTGAATGCGGAGGCAGCCAGACGGTACATCAGCAGCTCACTGAGACGTGAATTCGCCAGCGAGAACGGCACCGAACTCAATGCTCTCTTGCCCAAGATGAGTCCGCTCAATCCGGAGTACCTGACAAAGAAACAAAGCGTCTTCCAGAAGATCGCTGCATTCGTCGAAAAATTCAAAGGCGTAGGTGGGCAGGTGTAACCGACCAGAGTTATCGCACAGGCGGTAAAGCATGCTTGGTCGACGTACAGACCACGTGGAGATACTTGGTATGAATGGCAAAAAATTGATCCGCAACAGCACAGCCGAGTTTCTGATCTTCACTGGCCAGGCCGGCGAACAGAGCATCGAGGCCCGCTACGAGGACGAGACCCTGTGGCTGTCGCAGAAGCTGATGGCTGAACTGTTCGGGGTGGATGTGCGCACCGTCAGCGAGCATCTGAAGAACATCTTTGCCAGCGATGAACTGGCCCAGGAAGCAGTTATCCGGAAATTCCGGATAACTGCCAACGACGGTAAGAACTATCAGACCCAGTTCTACAATCTCGACGCCATCATCTCCGTCGGCTACCGGGTCAACTCCATACGCGCCACCCAGTTCCGCCAGTGGGCGACTGGCGTGCTGCGTGAGTTCGCCATCAAGGGCTATGTGCTGGATCGCAAGCGCATGGAAAACGGCAGTTTTCTGGGCGAGGACTACTTCGAGCGTCTGCTGGAAGAAATTCGCGAGATTCGCCTCAGTGAACGACGCTTCTACCAGAAGATCACCGACATCTACGCCACCAGTGTGGACTACAACAAGGACGCACCGACCACCAAGGCATTCTTCGCCAAAGTACAGAACAAACTGCATTACGCCATCCACGGCCATACCGCTGCAGAGTTGATCCGCAAGCGGGCCGATAGCAGCAAGCCACATATGGGGCTGACTTCCTGGGCGAGCGCACCCGAAGGCAAGATCCTGAAAACCGATGTGGCCGTGGCCAAGAACTACCTGACCAAGGACGAGTTGGATTCATTGGGTCGTATCGTCAACGCCTATCTGGAACTGGCCGAGGATCGTGCTCGTCGCAAAATCCCCATGAGCATGGAAGACTGGTCCAAGCGTCTGGACGCCTTCCTCGAATTTGATGAACGGGAAGTGCTACAGAACAGCGGCAAGATTTCTGCAAAGCTTGCCCAGACACATGCGGAAAGTGAATTTGAGAAGTACAGAATTGTGCAGGATCGCCTGTTTGACAGCGATTTCGACAAAGCAGTGAAAAAACTGACGTCCGGTGAGCCGAACACCCGAGATGACTGATAAGGCTCAAATTCCCAAATAGATCGACGTCACTTTCAGCCTTTCATGCCCAAGTTCATGGCTGATCTGCTGTCGAGCGTGTTGGTCAGTCATTCTCTGACCGCATCTGCGCATACCGATGCCGCAGCCCGTGCATGTTGCTCAGCCCTGCCGCCTTGCACTGCCCATCGTAGACATGCCGCTGCTGGATGTAAGTCTTGTGCGATGGAATCAAAGATCCCAGGCCAGCCAAGCGATAAGCCTCATCCAGCACTGCACGCTGTTCCGGCGTCGCGATGGGCACCGTCCGATCGCGCCCTCCTCTTGCCCATGATCCCTTGATGGCGATAGGCGGGCGTTCTTCAGCGTCAGCGCGGGATATTTGCCCAGCGTCAGCTTCTCGTACTTGCCATTCAGGCGGTAGCGGTAACGCCAGACGATACCCCCGGTCGTCGGTGACCGTGTAGGTCTTGTCTCTGGGCTTGAGCGCATTGAGTGCGTTGTTGGTCAGTGCCATCTCATCCTCCGTATGCCCAAGTAGAGGGAAAAAAGCAATAAACCCGCTACTTGGAACTAAACTTGGACATAAGATTGAGTAGCTTCGACTGTATCCCCGAGCCACTCAGTAGACAAAAACCCCTTTATTCATGCGGCTTACAGGCGCATAACTGGGCACCAGTGGACATCCCTGGATCCCACTTCACTTCCCAATACAAAACGACGAAAAAATGACCCCTAAAAGATCATCGGAAGTGAACTGCCCCGTGATCTCGCACAACGACTCGTGCGCCAGGCGCAATTCTTCGGCAAACAGATCGAGCACCTGATCGCTGTGCGCGGCGTGCTCGCGCGCCAGCGCCAAATGCGCGCGGGCGTCTTCCAGCGCGCGCACGTGGCGCTCGCGGGCCAGCCAGGGAGACTCCGCCCCCGGCGTCCAGCCGGCGATCCGCAACAGACGGGCTCGCAGGGTGTCCAGACCCACCCCGGTACGCGCCGATATCCGCAAGATTTCATCCGCTGCCGGGCCGAATTCCAGGCCCAGATCCGGTGACGGCGCCTGCGAGGCAGAAGTCGGCCCAGCCTTCTTCACCATGGACGAGCCGTGGGGTGCGGGTGCGGCCACCTCCAGCAAATCCACCTTGTTCAGCACCCGCAGCACCGGCGTGCCCGCTGGCAGCCGACGCACGATCTCGGCGTCCAGCGGGTCGTCCGGGTGGCGCGCGTCCTGCAGATGCAAAATCACCTGCGCGCGGGCAATCTCGGCCCAGCTGCGTTCGATGCCGATGCGCTCGACCGTGTCCTCGGTTTCCCGCAGGCCGGCGGTGTCCACGATGTGCAGCGGGATGCCCTCGATGTGAATCTGCTGGATCACCCGGTCGCGCGTGGTGCCCGCAATCGGTGTGACGATGGCGACGTCTTCGCCCGCCAGCGCATTGAGCAGGCTGGATTTGCCCACATTGGGCTGGCCCGCCAGCACCACGTGCAGGCCCTCGCGCAGCACCAGGCCCTGGCGCGCGGTGCGCAGCACCCCGTCCAGCGTGGCCGTCACCGCGTCCAGGCGCTTTGCCGCCTGGTATTTTTCGAGAAAGTCGATTTCCTCTTCGGGAAAATCGAGCGTCGCCTCGACCAGCATGCGCAACTGCACGATGCGCTCGCTCAGGGCGTCGATTTCAGCCGAAAACGCCCCTGACAAAGACGCCATGGCGCTGCGCGCCGCCGCCGTGGAGCTGGCCTCGATGAGGTCGGCCACGGCCTCGGCCTGGGCCAGATCGAGCCGTTCGTTGAGAAACGCCCGCTGGGTGAACTCGCCCGGCTGCGCCAGCCGCAGGCCGATCGCGGCACCGCGCGCCAGGCAGTCGTCCAGCACCCGGCGCAGCACCGCCGGGCCGCCATGGCCCTGCAGTTCGAGCACATCTTCCCCAGTGTAGGAATGCGGGCCAGGGAAAAACAGCGCCAGCCCTTCGTCCAGCGTCTCGCCTTGCTGATTGCGAAACGGCAGGTAGTGTGCGTGGCGCACACGCAGCGCCTGGCCGCACAGGGCCTCGGCCCACGCCGACAGATCGGGCCCGGACACGCGAATGACGCCAATGCCGCCGCGCCCAGGCGCAGTGGCGATGGCAATGATGGGGTCTGTCGATGATGCACTCATGAAACAACGCCAAAAGATCAGGTGACGATCCCCGGCAAACAGCAAAGCACCAGGGTACGGCCAACATGATATCGGGAATCCGTCGCAAGCCCGGCAAGCGGTGCCGCCATACGGCTGTACCCGCCACGCCGCTACACCGACAAATACCGATGCTGCGTCTCGGTGTCCGTCAGCAGCGCGGCGCTGTCGGCAGCGTGCACCACGCGCCCTTTTTCCAGAATGTAGGCGCGCCGGGCGTGGGCCAAGGCAAAGTGCACACTTTGATCTGTGAACAATATCGTGGTCGTCTTGGCCAGATCATCGATCAGCGCGCCGATTTGCTCGACGATCACCGGCGCAAGCCCTTCGTTGGGCTCGTCGAGCAACAACAGCAGCGGCTCGCTCATCAGCGACCGGGCCACGGCCAGCATCTGTTGCTGCCCGCCCGACAAAGTACCCCCGGCCTGCTTGGCCAGGCCTGCCAGCATGGGGTACTGGTCAAAAATGCGCTCCACCGTCCAGCGCCCCTGGCCGCCTGGGCGACGATACTGGCTGACTTCCAGGTTCTCTTGCACCGTCAGCGTCGCAAAGATGCGCCGGTCTTCGGGCACCAGGCCGATACCGCGACGCGCGATGCGCCATGCCGCCCGACCCGCAATGTCCTGGCCATTGAAGACGATGCGTCCGCTGCGCGGCGGCGTCAGGCCCATGATGCTGCGCAAGGTCGTACTCTTGCCCGCCCCATTGCGCCCCAGCAGGCACACGGTCTCGCCCGGCTGCAGCGCCAGCGACACCCCTTGCAAGGCATGGCTTTCACCGTAATACGTATGAATGTCCTGTACGTCCAGCAGCATGCTCATGCCCCCAGTTCGGCATCCGCATGGCCCAGATAGGCCTCGCGCACGCGCGGGTCGGCCCGCACGACGGCGGGCGCATCCAGTATCAAGGACGCACCATGGTGCAGCACCAGAATCCGGCTGGCCAGGTCGAACACCACGCGCATATCGTGCTCGGTGATCAAAAACGTATAGCGCCCCGTGCGCATCAGGCCTTGCACCAGTTCGACCACGCGCCCGGTTTCATCGGGCGTCATGCCCGCCGTGGGCTCGTCCAGCAAGACCAGTTGCGGCTGCGTGGCCAGCACCACGGCGATTTCCACCAGGCGCTTGTCGCCATAGCTGATGGTGCCCGCACGCTGCTCGGCCAGATGCGACAAAGACAGCTGCTCCAGCAGCTGGGCCGCCTCTTGCCGCACCGGCGGGTTGGCCCCCGCACGATTGGCCCAACGTCGCCCTTCGCCACGCCGGGCCGTGACGGCCACCTCGACGTTTTCGCGCACGCTCATCTCGGTAAAGATATTATTGATCTGAAACGAGCGCGACACCCCCAGGCGGCTGATGACGTGGGGCGGCAACCCGGCAATGTCCTTGCCATTAAATAGAATCTGCCCCTGAGTGGGCAGCATGCGCCCCGAGAGCAGGTTGTAGAACGTGGTCTTGCCCGCACCATTGGGCCCGATGATGGCCAGCGTTTCGCCGCGCCGCACATCCAGATCGACCCCGGCCACCGCCAGATTGCCGCCAAAGCGCTTGCTCAAGCCGCGCACCTGCAAAATGAAGTCATCGGCCACGCATCACCTCTTTTGTGCCCGCAGCTGAACCCAGTCCAGCAGGGTGCCCAGCACCCCCTTGCGAAAGAACATGACCATGACAGCCAGGATGATGCCCAGAAACAGCATCCAGGCCTGCGTCAGGCTGGTGATCCAGTTTTCCAGCAGGACGAACAGCGCCGCCCCCAGAAACGGCCCCAGGAACGTGCCGCCACCCCCGAGGATCGTCATGAGCACGGGCTCGGCCGACATCGTCCAGTGTGCCATCTCAGGGCTGGCGATGCGCAGAAAAGGCGCCATCAGGCCACCTGCCAGCCCGGCGAAGCCACCCGCGACCGTAAAGGCCGCCAGCCGATAGCGGCGCACATCGAGACCGCAGAACGACACCCGCTCCGGGTTCTGACGAATGGCGCGCAGCACCAGGCCGAACGACGAACCGCCAATACGGTACAAAGCAAAGCCTGCCAGCACCACAATCACCAGCACCACGTGGTAATACACCGCCGGATTGGCCAGATTGAGATCAAGCCCAAAGCCCAGCGACTGCACGGTAAAGCCCGAGATACCGTCACTGCCATTGGTAACCGAGCGCCACTGATGGATGATGCCGTAGACCATCATGCCAAACGCCAGGGTGAGCATGGCAAAGTAGACTTCATCGAGGCGTACGCAAAAAAACCCGATGACCAGCGCGAGCGCCATCCCCACCACAAACGACACCACCAGGCAGGCCAGCAAGGGCCATTGCCACGACTGCAGCAGCATGGCCGTGGCATACGCGCCCACCGCATAGAACGCCGCATGGCCAAAACTGAGCATGCCGGTGTAGCCAAAGATCAGGTTATAGCTGGCCGCCAAGAGGCCCAGAACCAGAATCTGCGTCGCCAAAAACAGATAAAAAAAGGGCGCCAGCCACGGCAAGGCCACGAGCAGGCCCAGCGCGACCAGGCCGACAAGCACCGTCAGTCGATTCATGTCGGCCTCCGGGGATTCATCAGGCCTCGGGGCCGCACCAGCAGCACCAGCGCCATGCCGATGAAGGGCAGCACCAGATTGGCATCGGGCAGATAGCGCCCGCCCAGACCATGGATGAGCCCCAGGATGATCGCCCCCAGCAGGGCGCCGGGAAAGCTGCCCAGCCCGCCGATGACCACCACGATGAAGCTTTCGATGATGATCTTGTCGCCCATGCCGGGATCGATGGCCCGCATGGGGGCGGCCACGACCCCGCCCAGAGCGGCCAGCCAGGCGCCAAAGGCAAAGACGCTGGTGAGCACCAGCCGCGTATTGATGCACAGCACTTGCGCCATTTCGCGATCGAGCGCCGCAGCCCGCATCACGCGCCCCAGGCGCGTGCGATTGAACAGCAGCCACAGGCCCAGCAAAGTGAGCAAGCCGACAGCCAGCACGAACACGCTATAGCGTGGATACGACAAGGTATCGGTGATCTGCACGCTGCCCTGCAACAGCGCGGGTGCCTGCACCAAGTGAATGCCGGTGCCCCAGATGAGACGCACCGACTCGTTCAGGATGAGCAGCAAGGCAAACGTCAGCAGCAGGCTGTCGGCAATGTCGCGCTGATACACGAAACGCATCATGGCGCGGTCGAGCACCACCGCCAGGGCGGCCACCCCCAGCGGGGCAAGCAGCAGGGCCAGCCAAAAAGGCATGCCCAGGCCCCCCACGCAGGCATAGGCCAGATAGGCCCCCAGCATGTAGAGCGCGCCATGCGCAAAATTGATGACGTTGAGTACGCCAAAGATGATGTTCAGCCCGACGGCAATGATGAACAGCAGCAGGCCGATGTCCAGGCTGTTGAGCAGGGCAAGCCACAAGCCTCCCATGAGGCCTCCTAAGGGTGACGATGAAAGCGGAAGGCCGCATCAGGCCTTCCGTGGGATCAGGACATCAGAGCTTGCAGGCCGGGTCTGCCGCAGGCGTGATCTTCGCACCATCAAAGTTGCGAATCTGCGTGAGCGACCGGATCTTGTCTTCGGTGTTCATGGGGCCGGAAACACCCCAGGTGGGACCCACCAGCGCCTGGTTGTCGGCCTTGCGAAACACCAGTTCGCCCGTGGGGGCCGGGATGCTCAGGCCCGACAGGGCGGCGGCCACCTTGGCGCCGTCCACCGAACCGGCTTTCTCGATGGCGGCCTTGAAGGCATAGACCGCCACGTAAGCGCCCTCGGCGTTGTAGCTGGGCGGCTGCTTGTAGGCGGCCTTGTACGCGGCCACGAACTTCGTGTTTACCGGGTTATCCCAAGAGGCATACCAGTAGCGCGTGCCCAGCCAGACGTTTTCCGGCATCTGCTCGCCCAGTGCCTCAAGCACCTCGGTGGCAGCGCCCACACTGATGAGCACCTTGTAGCCCTGCTTGAAAAAGCCCCGGTCATTGGCCTGGCGCACGAAGTTGACCAGGTCGCCACCCCAGAGCGAGATCAGCACGCCATCAGGCTTGCTTTCCATCACACTGTTGATGAAGGGCACGTAGTCTTCGGCCCCGAAGCGCGGGAAGGCCAGCTTGTCTTCCATGAGCTGCACGTCCGGCTTTTGTTCTTTGAGATACTTGCTGAAGAATTCCCAGGACTGATGCCCGAAGGCATAGTCCGGGCCGATGGTCGTCCACTTTTTGGCGCCCGACTCGGCGGCGATGGCCGCCGCCCCCGCCATGTTCTGATTGACGTTGACGCTCAGGCGGTAGGTGTACTTGTTGCACAGCTTGCCGGTTACGTCAGGCGTGGCGGCGTGCGTGATCATGAAAGGCTTGGCCAGCTCGGGCACTACCGGGGTGAGTCCCTGCGCCACCCCCGAGCTATCCAGCCCCATGAGCACGTCGGCCTTGTCTTGAAACACCAATTTGCGGGCCGCCTGGATCGCCACGGCGGCCTTGCCCTGCCCGTCTTCAAACTGGGCCGCCAGCGGCCTGCCCAGCACACCGCCTGCGGCATTGATTTCGTCGATGGCCAGCTTGGCCCCCTGCTGGGCGAACTCGCCATATGTGGCCGCGCTGCCCGACATCAGGTAAATGGCGCCGATGCGGATAGGGTCTTGAGCCTGGGCCGGGCCTGCCGCGGCCAAGGCAAACGTCAGTGCAGCCGCCAAAGAGGCGTGCAACTTGAAGCGTCTCATGTACTTCTCCTCGTGTGGGCACCCTGTCGGGTGCAGGACAACCATGCTGGAGCACCGATCTGCGTGCTTCTGGTTCTTATCTTCAGGCTTCAACTGTAGGGCTGGGGACAAGGAAAGTCAAAATCCGCCCGGCCCTTGCGCCCCAAGTGCACAAAACACCCAAAAAAATGGCGCCTCAAGCGAGGCGCCATTTCAACGGCCAGAAGTCAGGCAAACATCAGCTGGATGCCGCTGCCGCCTTTTCTTTATCGAGGCGATGCATGATGACGCGCTGCTGCACGATGGACACTGTGTTGTTCACGCACCAGTACAGCACCAGGCCCGCCGGGAAGAGGAACATCATCCCGCCGAACACCAGGGGCATGATCATCATGATCTTGGCCTGGGTGGGGTCGGGCGGCGTGGGGTTGAGCTTGATCTGAAGGAACATCGTCAGCATCATGAAGGCCGGCAGGATGAACCACGGATCGCTCACCGACAGGTCGTGAATCCAGAAAATCCAGGGGGCGCCGCGCATCTCGACGCTGCCCAGCAGCACCCAGTACAGCGCGATGAACACCGGAATCTGCACCACCATCGGCAGGCAGCCGCCCAGCGGATTGATCTTCTCGGTGCGGTACATCTCCATCATGGCCGCGTTCAGCTTGGCCTTGTCGTCACCGAACTTTTCTTTCAGGTGCTGCATGCGCGGCGTGACCAGCTTCATCTTGGCCATCGAGCGGTAGCTGGCCGCCGACAGCGGGTAGAACACCAGCTTGATGAGCAGCGTCAGCAACACGATCGTCCAGCCCCAGTTGCCCACCAGACCGTGCAGCCAGATCATGAACTTGAACATCGGCTTGGCGATGATAGTGACCCAGCCGTAATCCACCACCAGGTCGAGGCCCGGCGCCACCTTGCTCATGGCCCGCTGGTCTTGCGGGCCCACCCACAGCTGGGCATCCACCGACTTGCTGGCGCCCGGGGCGATCGAGCCCACGGGTTCGATGGTGCGGATGGCGAACAGGCCATCGGGCAGCGCCAGCGCCTGGTTGGTGCGCACGACCCCCTGCTTGGGCACCCAGGCCGAGGCAAAGTAGTGCTGCACCATGCCCACCCAGCCATTGTCCGCCTGCTGGATGTAGCTGGCCTTGTTCTTGGTGATTTCGTCGAATTTCACCTTCTGGAACTTGTCTTCTTGCGAATAGACCGCCGCACCGGTAAACGTGCTGTAGAACCCGGTGGTGTTGACCGGCTCGTGGCCGTCGCGCGTCAGCTGCAGATACACCGAGGGGTTGATCGCCTGATCGCCCAGGTTGGTGATGTCGTTGCGCACCTGGATGTCGTAGCCATCGTGCGACAGCACGAAGGTTTTCACGACGCGCACATCACCCGCCGTGGCCTCGAAGGCGATTTCGGTGGTGTCACCCTTGACGACCGGGCCCGCGCCCACGACCGTGAAAGGCGTCAGGTGCGTGGGATAGCCGCTGCCCGCCGGGGCGCCGACCAGGCCCGTCTGCGCCACATACATGTCGCCCGGCTGATCGTTGAGCAGATACATGGCGCTGCCCGCATCCGGCGGCGGCTGCTTGCCCATCAGGCGCTTGAACCACGGCAAGATGCCGGTGGTGGCGTCCTGGTTCTTGTAGTCCAGCAGTTCGGCGCGCACCAGCTGCGCACCCAGCGTGTCGAACGTCAAGTCGTACACCCCGGTCTTCACGTGCACCATCTCGCCCTGGGCGGGCGCGGCGGCGGCAGGGGCCTGCGAGGCGCCCTGCGCCTGGTCGACCGCCGGCACGTTGGCGGGTGCCGCGTGGTCAGCCGCTGCCGCCGTGGATGGCGCCGCCTTTTCTGTGGCCGCTGGTGGCGTCAGGGAAAACAGGGACGGTTGACCCTGATACACCTGCCAGTTGTTCCACAGCAGCAACAGTGAAAAAGAAAAGATCATCCAGAGGATGGTGCGTCGAATGTCCATTGGCGCCGGTTTCTCGAATAGGGTCAGAGCAAAAGCTCACCAGTTTAACGTAGGGATGCTGACAGGGACTTGAGGTGGCGTGATCCGTCCCGTCGGCCATCAGTGGCTGTGCGAATGGTGCCCGGGAGGCGGCACGGGGTCGAGCCCGCCCTCGCACCACGGGTTGCAGCGCGCGATGCGGCGCATGCCCAGCCACAAGCCGCGCACCACGCCATGCGTTTCGATCGCCTCGATCGTGTAGGCCGAGCACGTGGGGGTGAAGCGGCACTGCTGCCCCACCCAGGGGCTCAGGAAGTACCGATAGAAGCGGATCGGCGCGATGAACAAGGCCCGGATCAGCATTTCGCCACCCGGTTGAGCAGCGTGTCGATCTCGGCGCGCACCTGGCGCTTGAGCACGGTGAGGCTGGCGGGCGCCGGGCGGTTCACCAGGCGAAAGACCAGGTCGCCGTCCGGCAGGGTATCCCGGCGCAGACGGAAGGCCTCGCGGATGACGCGCTTGATGGCGTTGCGGGTGACGGCCAGGGGCGCGTGCCGTTTGGGCACCACCAGCCCCAGGCGCCTGACGCCCGGACTGGATTCGCGTGGGCTGGACACCACGAACAAAGCCCCTCGCGCGATACGCCGCCCCTTGAGGGCCGCCGCGTATTCCGAGGGGCGATGCAGCCGGGCCGCCGGAGGAAGACCGGATGGCATGGCTAGCGGGGCATCAGAAAAACGACTGGCACCCCGGCAGGCAATCAGACGGCCAGGCGCTTGCGGCCCTTGGCGCGACGAGCGCTGAGGACGGCACGACCGGCACGCGTTTTCATGCGGACACGAAACCCATGGGTGCGCTTGCGGCGGGTGACAGAAGGCTGGAAAGTGCGTTTCATGGCGAATCCAAAAGAGCTTGGGTTAAAAGTAGCTAAGGGCTCGATGGCCCGGGCGCATTCATAGCCAGGTTCGATAGACCCGACTCACCCAAAGCATCGAAAAGCCCATTATTTCAACAAATTTTTGCCTGCACGTCAATTACTTGAGCACTTATCCCCGTGTATAAGTCCAGCAAAACAGGGCCGTCTGTGGATAACTTACCACTGAAAAGGTAGAATCGAGGTTTCGCCCGTTGATGTCCTATGAATGAATTCTGGCAGACCTGTCTCCAGCAACTGGAACAGGAACTCCCCCCGCAACAAATCAGCGCCTGGATCAAACCGCTCGTGCCACTGGGCTACGACGAAGAGCTTGCCATCCTGAGAATCGCCGCGCCCAACCGCTTCAAGCTCGACTGGGTGCGCAAGAACTACGCCGCCCGCATCGAAGCCCTGGCCACCGACTGGTTCTCCCAGGCCGTGCAGGTGCAGCTTGAAATCGGCACCAGCCCGGCACGGCCCGCCCCGGCGGCCAGTCGCCCCACGGGCGGCGCTGCGGGCAGCCCTTCCAGCGCGGTCGCGGCGGTGGCGCACGCGGTGCCCGCGGCGTCACACGCCGCCCCAACCCCGGCCCCGTCGCCGGTGCACACCGCCACCGAAGAATCCATCCAGGATCGATCGCGCCTCAACCTCGATCTCACCTTCGAGAATTTCGTCACCGGCAAGGCCAACCAGCTGGCGCGCGCGGCAGCCCTGCAGGTGGCCGAAAACCCCGGCGTGTCGTACAACCCGCTCTTTCTGTATGGCGGCGTGGGCCTGGGCAAGACGCACCTCATCCATGCCATCGGCAATGCCATGCTGGCCAGCGGCAACAGCCCGCGCATCCGCTACGTGCACGCCGACCAGTACGTGTCCGATGTCGTCAAGGCCTACCAGCGCCGCGCCTTCGACGAGTTCAAGCGCTACTACCACTCGCTCGACCTGCTGCTCATCGACGACATCCAGTTCTTCGCCGGCAAGAACCGCACGCAAGAAGAATTCTTCTATGCCTTCGAGGCCATGGTGGCGCAGCGCAAGCAAATCATCATCACCTCGGATACCTACCCCAAAGAACTCGCCAACATCGACAGTCGGCTCATTTCCCGCTTCGACTCCGGCCTCACGGTGGCCATCGAGCCCCCCGAACTCGAAATGCGCGTGGCCATCCTGCTGCGCAAGGCGCAGACCGAAGGCATCACCATGCCCGAAGAAGTGGCCTTCTTCATCGCCAAGCACCTGCGCAGCAACGTGCGCGAACTCGAAGGCGCCCTGCGCAAGGTGTCCGCCTACGCGCGCTTCCATGGCCGCGAGGTGCTGTCCGTCGAAGTCTGCAAAGAAGCCCTGAAAGACCTGCTGTCCGTCTCCAACAGCCAGATCACGGTCGAAAACATCCAAAAGACCGTGGCCGACTTCTATAAAATCAAGGTGGCCGACATGTATTCGAAACGTCGGCCTGCCAATATTGCCCTGCCGCGCCAGATCGCGATGTACCTGGCCAAAGAGCTCACGCAAAAGAGCTTGCCCGAAATCGGCGACCTGTTCGGCGGGCGGGATCACACCACCGTTTTGCACGCCGTGCGCAAGATCACCGATCTGCGCGGCAAGCAGACCGAACTGAACCACGCATTACACGTACTCGAGCAAACCCTCAAAGGATAAGAACATGCTACTGATACAAGCGACCCGCGATGCCGTGCTCAAACCCCTCACCACCGTCGTGGGGATTGTCGAACGCCGCAATACCTTGCCCATCCTGGCCAATGTGCTGATCCGCAAGCAAGGCAACCAGGTCGCCTTCGTGGCCAACGATCTCGAAGTGCAAATCACCACCCATGCCGACTTCGGCGTGGGCGACGACGTGCAGTCCACCACCGTGGCGGCACGCAAGTTTCTCGACATCCTGCGCGCGCTGCCCGACACCGGCGAAGTACGCCTGTCGCTGGACGACAACAAGCTCACCGTGCAGGCCGGGCGCAGCCGCTTCGCCCTGCAAACCCTCAGCGCCGACGACTACCCCACGGTGTCGCAGGCCGAGCAGTGGGGCGCGTCTTTTTCGATGCCGCAAAAAGACCTCAAGCAGCTGTTCAACATGGTGCACTTTTCCATGGCGCAGCAAGACATCCGCTACTACCTCAACGGCCTGCTGCTGGTGCTCGAACCCGGGCGCGTGCGCGCCGTGTCCACCGACGGCCACCGCCTGGCGCACAGCGGCATCGCCGTCGAAGGGCTCGACGCGCAGCTCGACGCCATCATCCCGCGCAAGACCATCCACGAAATGCAGCGCCTGCTGGGCGATGGCGACTCGCCCGTGCAGGTGGACATCGCCGCCGGGCAAATCCGCTTTCGCTTCGACCAGATCGAGCTCGTCTCCAAACTGGTCGAAGGCAAGTTCCCCGACTACAAGCGCGTCATCCCCACCGGCTACACGCGCCACGTACTCATTGCGCGCGAGGCCCTGCAGGCCAGCCTGCAGCGCGCGGCCATCCTCACGACCGACAAGCTCAAGGGCGTGCGCCTGCAACTGGGCGACAACCTGCTGCGCATTTCTTCTTCCAACGCCGAACAAGAAGAAGCGCGCGAAGAACTCGAAGTCGATTACGCCCAGGAATCCCTCGACGTGGCCTTCAACGTCACTTATTTGCTCGACGTACTCGGTAACGTCAAAACCAACGAAATCTGCTGGTCCGTCCAGCCCGACGTCAACGCGTCCGTGCTGATCACCTTGCCCGATGACGACGAATTCAAATACGTCGTCATGCCGATGCGCATCTGATCCCGCTCTCGTCCGACGCACTCAATCACAGGATTTTCATGTCAGAACCCACCTCTTCAAATACGCCTTCGGCCGGCTACGGGGCCGATTCGATCAAAATGCTCAAGGGCCTCGAGGCCGTACGCAAACGCCCGGGCATGTACATCGGCGACACGTCCGACGGCACGGGCCTGCACCACATGGTCTTTGAAGTGGTGGACAACGCCATCGACGAAGCGCTGGCCGGCTATTGCGACGACATCGTCGTCACCATCCACTCCGACAACAGCATCTCGGTCGCCGACAATGGCCGCGGCATCCCCACCGCCATCCACAAAGACGACGAGCACCACCGCAGCGCCGCCGAAATCGTCATGACCGAGCTGCACGCGGGCGGCAAGTTCGACCAGAACTCGTACAAGGTCTCGGGCGGGCTGCACGGCGTCGGGGTCTCCTGCGTCAATGCGCTGTCCGAATGGCTGCGCCTGACCATCTGGCGCAACGGCCACGAGCACCAGATGGAATTCCGCCGCGGCGAACGCGTGGCCCCGCTGGCCGTCACCGGCGACACCGAGCGCACCGGCACCCGGGTGCAATACCTGGCCGACGCCGAAATCTTCACCAACATCGACTACACCTACGACATCCTCGCCCGCCGCCTGCGCGAGCTGTCCTTCCTGAACAACGGCGTCAAAATCCGCCTGGTGGACGAGCGCACCGGGCAGGACGAAAACCTGGCCTTCCTCGGGGGGGTCAAGGGCTTCGTCCAGTACATCAACCGCGCCAAGACCGTGCTGCACGACAACATCTTTGCGGTCACCACCGAATCCGATGCGGGCGGCGTGCGCGTGGGCGTCGAAGTCGCCATGCAATGGAACGACAGCTACGCCGAAACCGTGCTGTGCTTCACCAACAACATCCCGCAGCGCGACGGTGGCTCGCACCTCACGGGCCTGCGCGCGGCCATGACGCGGGTGCTCAACAAATACATCGCCGACAACGACCTGGCCAAGAAGGCCAAGGTCGATACCTCCGGCGACGACATGCGCGAAGGCCTGGCCTGCGTGCTGTCGGTCAAGGTGCCCGAACCCAAGTTCAGCAGCCAGACCAAAGACAAGCTGGTCTCCAGCGAAGTGCGCCCCGCCGTCGAAGACGCCGTCAGCCGCACCCTTGAAACCTGGCTGCTCGAAAACCCCAACGACGCCAAGGCGCTGTGCGCCAAGATCGTCGAAGCCGCCCGCGCCCGCGAGGCCGCCCGCAAGGCGCGCGAAATGACGCGCCGCAAGAGCGTGCTCGAAGGCGCCGGCCTGCCCGGCAAGCTGGCCGACTGCCAGGAAAAAGACCCGGCCCTGTGCGAGCTGTACATCGTCGAGGGCGATTCCGCCGGCGGTTCGGCCAAGCAAGGGCGCGACCGCAAGTTCCAGGCCATCCTGCCGCTGCGCGGCAAGGTGCTCAACGTCGAAAAAGCGCGCTTCGACCGCCTGCTCTCCAGCGAACAGATCACCACGCTCATCACGGCGCTGGGCACCAGCATCGGGCCCGACTTCAACGTCGACAAGCTGCGCTATCACCGCATCATCATCATGACCGACGCGGACGTGGACGGCGCCCACATCCGCACGCTGCTGCTCACCCTGTTCTACCGTCAGATGCCCGCGCTCATCGAGCGCGGCTACATCTACATCGCCCAGCCGCCGCTCTACAAGGTCAAGGTGGGCCGCGACGAACGCTACCTGAAAGACGATGCCGAAGAAGCCCAGTTCATGCTGCAGCTGGCCCTCAAAGACACCGAACTCACGCCGCGCGCCGGGGCCACCGCCATCAAAGACGACGCGCTGATGGATCTCGCCCGCCAGTACGTGCTGGCCGACCACGTCATTGCCCGGCTCTCGCGCATCATGGACGCCGAAGCCCTCTCGGCCATGGCCGAAGGCGTGCAAGTCAGCCTGGTGGACGAAGCCGCCGCGCGCGCCAGCGCCAGCGCCCTCGAAACCGCCCTGCGCGACCCCGACGCGCCTGATGCCGTGCACGTCGAAGCCCAATATGACGAAGAAGAAGACGCCTGGCGCCTGGCGGTCATCCGGCCACACTACGGCAACCTGCACGTCAGCCTGTTCGACCGCGGCTTCGTGCGCGGCGGCGACTACGCCGTGCTGGCCCGCACGGCCAAGACCTTCCTCGGCCTGCTGGGCGAAGGCGCCGTCATCCGCCGCGGCACGGGCGACAAGATGAAAGAAAAGGCGGTGTCCGACTTCCGCGAAGTGATGCAGTGGCTGCGCAGCGAAGCCGAACGCGGCATCAGCAAGCAGCGCTATAAAGGCCTGGGCGAAATGAACCCCGACCAGCTCTGGGACACCACCATGAACCCCGCCGTGCGCCGCCTCTTGCGCGTACAGATCGAAGACGCCATCGCCGCCGACGAAATCTTCGTCACCCTCATGGGCGACAACGTCGAACCGCGCCGGGCGTTCATCGAAACCCACGCGCTGCAGGCGGGGAATATCGACGTCTGAGGTTGCCGCGCCAGGTCGGCAGGCGTCTCCGGTACGCCGTACCGCTCGAAATACGCGGGTGAGCCCACGATGGCCATCTCGAGCGGCGGCGTGATCGGAACAGCCACCATATGCTCGTCCAGGCTCCTGCCCAGGCGTATGCCGGCATCCACAAGGGCGACGAGAGCAACAAGCTCGTCATCTTCAACCACGCTCTCCCGATGTGTCGCGCTGGCTAGGCGCGCTGATTACCAAGGTGATGGGATCTCCTGAACTGCATATCGGTGCCAACCTGGGCGTGAATAAACCGAACACTGACGGCGACAAACCATATTTCATGTAGCACAGGGCCGGTAATCATCCGCTTTGAAACCAATCACATATCAAATCGCAGCGTGATACCTTGATGTATCAAGATTGTCGAATCAGAGTTCACAATGCAGCGTCAGTGATGAGAAATCGCTTCGCCGTAAGGTCAGCCCCGGCAAGCACTTCATTGGTGGTCAATTTCGAGCCAAATTTTTCCGTCATTGTTTTACCTTTGACTTCAGGTGCCTGGAAATATTCGCCCGCTGTTGCCGCATTGGCCGCCGTGGCGGCGCGCGCCGACGGTCCCAGCGCATGGATCATGCGGCGCCAGTGTTTCGGGTTCGCGGGAATTGGCGATTCAACGATTGGCGACCACGACCTTGCCAATCATGTTGCCAGCCTCGACCAAGGCATGCGCCTGGATCAGGCCCGCGGCATTGATCCCGTCAATACGCCGAGTCAGCGTGTGCCGCAGGCCACCTTGATCAACCAGATCGGCCACGCGGCGCAGCAGGGCGTGCTGCCGGGCGATGGTGCGGGTGGTGAACATGGCGCGGGTGAACATCAGTTCCCAGTGGATCGAAATGGATTTGGTCTTGAATGGCCTGATGTCCAAGTCTGTCGGATCGTCAATGAGCGCGAACTGGCCTTCGGGGCGAAGTACGGCGGCGATATCCGGCACATAGCCAGCGCTATGGTTCAAACCAATGACGTGAGAAACATCAGCAATGCCGAGTTCGGCCAATTGCGACACCCAGGGCTGATGGTGGTCAATAACGTGATGCGCCCCATGGGCCAGTACCCAGTCACGGGTTTCCGGCCGTGATGCAGTGCCGATGACGGTCATGCTCGTCAGCGTACGCGCCAGTTGGGTCAGGATGGAACCAACACCACCTGCCGCGCCGACGACCAGCAGCACGTTTTTGTCCGTGGGGTCGGCCTCCTGGACACGCAGGCGGTCGAACAACAGCTCCCAAGCGGTAATGGCAGTCAGCGGCAAAGATGCCGCTTCGGCAAAATCCAGCGATGTCGGCATCGGCCCGACGATGCGCTCGTCCACAGCCTGCAGTTCGCTGTTGCTGCCGGGCCGCGTGACGTCGCCGGCATACCATACGCGGTCTCCAGCCTTGAAGCGCGTGGCCAGCGGCCCCACGGCGCGAACGATACCCGCGGCGTCCCAGCCTGCGATGCGAGCGCCATCGGCCGGGATGTCGCCGCCCAGCCGAATCTTGGTATCGACCGGGTTGACCGATACCGCCCTGACTTCGACCAGCAGGTCGTGGTCACGCAGCTTGGGCGTTGGCACTTCAATGTCCTGTAACGCTTGCGGATGGCTGATGGGATGATTTTGATAGAAGCCGACGGCTTTCATGGAGAAGCTCCTTAACAAACGAGGCTGTCATGTTATTTTGTTGTGATATGAAGATAAACACAGCAAATACTTAAACAATTTCTGCATTTCAATGAAAATCATCAGGCTCGATGACATCCAGATATTTGTGCGTACAGCGGAAGCCGGCAGCTTCTCAGAAGCGGCACGCCAGTTGAACATTGCGCCAGGACAGGCGAGCGCGTCCGTGAGAAGGCTCGAAAAATCGCTGGATACCCGCTTGTTCACACGCTCCACGCGCAGCATGCAGCTGTCGGAAGCTGGGGAGCGCTATCTGCCGCATGCGAAACGCATGACGAATGCACAAGAGCAAGGCCGGCAGGCCCTGGCCGACGGTCGATCCGCATTGACCGGCCCGCTGCGGCTGTCGGCGCCTTCCGACTTTGGACGCAACCTGCTGCTGCCGTGGCTGGACGACTTCCAGCACCAGCACCCCGGCCTGTCATTGCACCTGAAGATGAGCGACCGGGCGGCCGACCTTATCCGCCAGCCGCTGGACGCCGTCGTACGCTACGGCACGCTGCCCGATTCATCGCTGCTGGCCCTTCCATTGGCCGCAGGCAATCGGCGCGCCCTGTGCGCCGCGCCTGCGTACCTTGAACGGCATGGCGCGCCGACCAAACCCGACGATCTGCGGCGACACAACTGCCTGCGGTATGTGTGGAACGAACAGGTGCATGAACGCTGGCGCTTCACTTTGCCAGGCGGAGACCGCACGGTTGCTGTCACGGGCAACCGCGTCAGCGACGATGCCGACGTCGTTCGCCGCTGGGCCATCTCCGGAGAAGGGCTAGTCTACAAATCGCGGCTGGATCTGATCGGCGACTTGATGGCGGGTCGGCTGCTGGAGCTGTTTCCAGCATCGTATGGGGAACCCGCACCGCTGCACCTGATTTGCGCGCATCGCTCGCAGCTGACACCAGCAATCAGTCAATTGCACACCTTCCTGCGGGAACGGTGTATGGCCTTGATGGGCAAGCAAGCACCAAAACCGGAATAGTTTTTTCACGACTGGGGAAACAGGTGTTCTCCAGTCGGCATTTCGGTTGCAGCTCTCTTGAGAATCTCCTCGAAATGCGTAAGCGCCGGGTTGGAATTTCCCGCCAGACGCACGAAGGAGAGCGGCAACGCAACGGCAAGATCCGACAATGCGAGAAATGTCACGCGCGACGGGGCACGCCACCGATTGCACGAATTGACGACCGCAAGCCCTACGTCAGCTGACACCAGTGAAAGCATGGCGGCCTCGCTGGACATCTCTTGAACCACCCGCAAGGTCAAGCCTGCGCACGCGCAGGCTTGAATCAAGTGGTCATAGTAGGTCGGATAGACCGCGCGCTGGAATGTGACAAAGGGCTCATCAACCAGGTCGCGGGCCGACACATCCGCCCGCGTGTTCCCATGCCAATTCTGAGGCACCGCCAGCACGACCCCATGCTGCGTCAATCGTGTCGATGCTATCGTCTCGGGCAGCGGATCAAAGGCATAGACGAACGCTCCGTCCAGTTCTCCATCTTCGACTGCACGAAGCAGCTCCGGCGTCGTGGCCGGATGCAAATGCAGATCCACAGCCTCATGACGACGGCGAAACTCACCCAGCGCAGCGGGGATCAGACCCTCCCAACTCGCAATCTCGACCAGCCCCACGGCCAGCCGCCCTGATTTCCCCTCCATCACCATTCGCGCCGATCTGCCAGCCGCCTCGATCATGGAGAGGATGCGATGCACTTCGATCAAATACCGTTCGCCTGCACGAGTCAGCACCAGGCCGCGGGCCGTACGGTCGAACAGTTGAACCCGGAGTTCGGCCTCCAGATCATGTATCTGGCGCGAAATTGCGGGCTGAGAAATGTGCAAGCGATCCGATGCCATGCGCATGCTGCCGTACTCGGCAACCGTGGTGAAGTAACGTAAATGGCGAAGTTCCATGTTCGAGCCTGCCTGCGCGTGAAGAACCGCTTCAATTGTATCGACGCCACTGCAAAGGACGTCACAGTGCCAGAGACAGGCTCGCCCGTGCCCGAGAAATCCATCCCATGCCCTGAAGGCATCAGCCCCGCCAAAAAGAAGTATTGGGAATCCGCCGCCGGAAGCAAGATACTCCCCCTGTTCAAAACCATATCGCTGAGAACGATGGACGACATGCACCTTTATTCGATTGGAGACGCTGAAATCATCCGGGTCACCGAGCGTCTCGCCGACATCCCCGCGACAAGGCTCTTTCCGGCGCACGGCACAGAACTTCCCACCTCCGGCCTGCCCGAGAACCTGACGATATCCGTACATGCCTGGGTGATACGCCTGCCCGGAAGGCTGATCATCATCGATACGGGCATCGGCAACGACCGGGATCGCAATGGAAATCCGCTGTTCGACCATATCCACACGGATTTCGCCGAACGACTCGCCGGACTCGGCATCGATCGAAACAGCGTCGATACCGTAATCATGACCCACCTGCACATCGACCACGTCGGCTGGAACACCCACTACGACGGCACAGACTGGCAGCCCATGTTCCCCCACGCGCGGTACATCTGCTCCGCGCCAGCGATCGAGCGCTGGAAAAACGAACCAAAGCGCAGAACCATCTACAACGACAGCATCAAGCCCATCGTGGACGCAGGGCTCATCCACCCAATGGCCGGATTTGACCCCACCGAGCTTGGCGACGGACTCACTTACACCCCGACACCAGGGCACAGCCCCGACCATGCCTCCATCATCCTCACCTCGCGCGGTCACCATGCCCTGTTCGGCGGCGACATCATGCACCATCCCATCCAGGTCAGCCTCCCACACTGGAACTCAGTCTTCTGCGAAGACCCCGGCGGTGCCGAGAATTCCCGACGTCGCATGCTCGACTGGTGCGCGAAAAATCACGCGCTCTATCTCAGTTCCCACTTCGCTGGCAGCTCAGCGGGATACATCGAACAATCCACAGGGCGCAACTACACATGGCGCTTCGCAGCGCCGTTGACCATGCGGTAACGACCAATGAAATCGCACAATGACGGAGCGTATCTATGAGCGTGGCGAACAACCTGAATCTGACCCGTATCTTTCTGACCAAGCTGGACTCAACCGCCAGCCCGGATGAGGTCGCTCTACTGTTCGCGGAAGACCTCGTATGGAACGTCCCCGGTGATGCCGGAGCCCTTCCGTGGCTGGGAAAAAAGATAGGGCGTGCCGCCGTATCCAGCTTCGTACGGGACAGTCGGACTTTGCTCGCGCGGGAAAACCTCGAAATCAGAGACATCCTTGCCAGTGACGAACGCGCTGTTATCGTCGGAGAGCTGAAATCCAGGGTGATTCGCACAGGCAAGCCGATCGAGACACCGTTTTCCATCGTGCTGACCTTTGCGGGCGATAAAATCGCCACGTACACGATGCTCGAAGACAGTTTCGCTGTGTCTCGTGCTGCTCGCACAAGCAGGCACGCCGTATAACCGATCAGGCTTGGCCTGACGACCAATGATGGTCAATCAGTCTGATAATCAAACTCCCATGCCCTGCTCCACCTCTCCCTTCGTCGTCCTCGACGCCTGCGTGCTGATGTCCACCGTGCAGCGTCAATTGCTGCTGCGCTTGGCCGACCAAGGCGTATTCCAGCCAGTCTGGACTGAACGCATCGGCGAAGAATGGCGCCGCAATGCGGCGCGTCTTTGGCAGGTTCCACCTGAAAAACTGGCGACACAATGGGCCGCCATGAACCAGCGTTTCCCCGACGCCATGGAGACCAACACCGCTCCCTACGAAGCCGGTTTGCGCTACAGCGATCCGAAGGATTTTCACGTAATCGCGGCCGGCTTGGCGCGGCGCGCGCGCTGTGGCCTGCAGCGCCCGCCCGCCGTGCAGGTGATGACGTGGAATCTGAAGGATTTCAACCGATCCGAATTGCGGCGCCAAGGGCTGGACGTGTATTCCCCCGACCAATTGCTGGCCGACTGGTGGCGAGCGGGATCATCGCGCCTGGAAGCCGCCGTACAGGCCGTGGCCGCCGATGTCGTTGCACTGGGCCATCCTCCCGAACCGCTGGCCGATACGTTGCAACGCGAACGCCTGCACCGCCTCGAGCGCCTGTTGGCCAAAGCCCCTATGACAATGCCGCAATGATCGCGGCGGCTTTGCCACTCAGTGGTTTTGCATGATGTCGTAAAGACCTTTATGATAATTAAATAATAATCATTACAATAATGTACGGTACGATACCGAACCAAGCTATTTTGTAATGACCGTTATTTCAGCGATCTGGGAGCAAAACTGATGGGGCGCCATCGTGAATTTGACGTAGAGGCAGCGCTCGACGCGGCACTCTGTGTGTTTTGGCGCAAAGGCTACCAAGGCGCCTCTTACACCGACTTGACGGCAGCCACTGGCGTGGAAAGGCCTGCGCTCTATGCGGCCTTTGGCAACAAGGAAGCCCTGTTCCGCCAGGCGTTGGCACGCTATTACAAACGCTATATGGACTACGTGCCACGAGCCTTGCAATGCCCGACATCCAAGGAAGTGGCCGCGTGCATCCTCTACAACACAGCGGATCTCAATACCCGCTTCCCCGATCATCCCGGCTGCCTGCACATCAATGGCGCCGTGGCGGTTTCCGATGAGGCCGAATCTGTGCGCTTGGCCCTGATTGAGGCGCGCGCGGCAGGAGAGGCGCTGCTGAGGGAACGCTTTGAGCGAGCAAAGACAGAGGGAGATTTGCCGGAAACGGCAAAGCCGGACGTACTCGCCGCCTTTGTCATGTCGGTCGCGCATGGCATGGCGGTGCAAGCAAAGGCCGGCTTCAGCCGCGAGAAGCTCGAAGCTATCGCCAACCTGGCCCTTGATGCTTGGCCTGTGAAGGATGATGGTTGATTCTGTCCATAATAGGCATCACATCTCACAAGGAAAACCCGTGAATCCCTTGCTGTCACAGATATTGGATCTGGGCGGGACATTCATCTTCGCCATCAGTGGCGCCACGACGGCCGCCAAGCGGCAGATGGATCTTTTCGGAATCATGGTGCTCGCTTTCGCAGCGGGCAACGCGGGGGGAATCACTCGTGACCTGCTGATCGGTGCAGTACCCCCGGCGGCAGTATCGCACTGGGTCTACCTTGCGGTTTCAGTGCTCGCCGGCCTGATCGCGTTTCGGTGGAATCCACTGGTCACCAAGTTTGATCACCCGGTGCAGTGGCTCGACGCCGTGGGCCTGGGATTTTTCGCCGTGGCGGGCACTGAAAAAGCGCTTGCCTATGGGTTGGGCCCAGTGCCCGCCGCGCTGCTGGGCATGCTGACCGGAATCGGAGGGGGTATGCTGCGCGACGTACTGTCCAAAGAGATCCCAGCCGTCTTGCATTCTGATCTGTACGCACTCGCTGCGCTTGCGTGCGCCGTCATCGTCTCGGGCGGGCATGTTCTGCAGGTTTCACCCGTTGTCTCAGCCGCGCTTGGCATGGCCGTCTGCTTCTTCTTGCGTTTCATGGCAATCCGGTATGGATGGCATCTCCCTGCGGCTCGGGAGCGTGAGTAAATGATGAATGCCTCGAGAACCATCACAAGAAGCTGACTGCCGACAAGCGGATTTACTGGCGCGGTTACGGGCAATGGCCTGAACATTACATACACTGAGTTCATCTCATGCGCATCCTACTGGTTGAAGATGACCCCATGATCGGCCAGACCGTGCACGACGCCCTGCAGGACGCGGCCTACGCCACCGATTGGGTGCAAAACGGCCTGACGGCGCTCTCGGCCATCAAAGGCCAGCACTACGATCTCGTCCTGCTCGACCTCGGCTTGCCCGGCAAAGACGGCCTCGACGTGCTCGATGCGCTGCGCGCGCAGGGCAATTCCGTGCCCGTGCTCATCATGAGTGCCCGCGACGCCTTGGACGACCGCCTGCGTGGCCTGGACGCCGGGGCCGACGACTATATCCTCAAACCCTTCGACATGGCTGAACTGCTGGCCCGCATGCGGGCTGTTCTGCGCCGCCAAAGCGGCCAGGCCAGTCCGAGCCTGAGCAACGGCAGCGTCAGCCTCGACCCCGTCACCCGGCAGGCGCGCGTACGCGACCAGCCGCCAGTGCTGCTGTCCGGCCGCGAATTTTCGCTGCTGCAGGCCCTGCTTATCCGGCCCGGCGCGATTCTGTCGCGCGCCGACCTCGAAGACCGCCTGTACGGCTGGGGCGAAGAAGTCGAAAGCAACGCGGTCGAATTCCTCATCCACGCCCTGCGGCGTAAGCTGGGGCATGACGTCATTCGCAACGTGCGAGGCTTGGGATGGATGGTCTCAAAAAACGACTGAACGCATCGCTGCGGTTCAAGCTCGCATTCAACCTGTCGCTCATCGTGATCATCGTGGCGGGTATCGCGGGCATCTTTTCCTTCTTCTCCTCGCTGGACGAAGCCCACGAGCTGCAGGACGACGTGTTCTACCAGATCGCCGGGCTCATGGATCAGCAGCACCTGGCGCTGCCCCCCGGCAGCGCAGCCACGCACCTGGAAGACAGCGACGACGACTCGCACATCATCATCCAGCGTCTTGGCGCGGCCACGAACACCGCCACCGGGCACCATCGGCAGATCTCGATTCCAGCTTACCTGGCCGACGGCCTGCACACCCTCGAATCACAAGGGGAAATGTACCGGGTGCTCATCACCAGTCAGGCCGCCGGCGAGCGCCTGGCGATTGCCCAGGAAACCAGCTTTCGCGACAAGATCGCCCGCGAAAGCGCCTTGCGCACGCTGATGCCCTTTCTGGTGCTGATTCCGATCCTGCTCGTCATGATCACCCGGCTGGTGCGCACGACGTTCCAGCCCATTGCCGCCCTGTCGCACGAAATCGACCAGCGCCCGGTCGAAGACCTGCACCCCATCAGCGGCACCCCGCTGCCCGCCGAAGTGAGCCCCTTCGTCACGGCCATCAACCGCCTGCTGGGGCGCGTGGAACGCGCACGCGAAACCCAACAGCGCTTCGTGGCCGATGCCGCGCACGAACTGCGTTCGCCCATGACGGCCCTGTCCCTGCAGGCAGAGCGCCTGGCCGAAGCCGAGATGTCGGCCACTGCCCGCGACCGCCTTGCTACCCTGCAAAAAGGCATATACCGAGGCCGCAACCTGCTGGATCAGCTCTTGAGCCTGGCGCGGGTGCAGTCCTCCACCAAAGAGGCGGCAAGCCAGGTCTGCGTGCCGGCGCTGTACCGCCATGTGCTGGAAGACCTCATGCCCCAGGCCCAGGCCAAGCAGCTCGACGTGGGGGTCACCGATGCCCCCGACCTCTACGTCGCCGCCAGTGAACTCGACCTTGCCACGCTCATCAGAAACCTGGTGGACAACGCCATCCGCTATACGCCGCCGGGCGGCAGGGTCGATCTTTCCGCCCGCCTGGCCGGAGACTTCGTCGAACTGTGCGTGGCCGACAGCGGGCCAGGCATCGCCGAACACGACAGGGCGCGCGTCTTCGACCCCTTTTATCGGGTGCTGGGCAGCGAACAGATTGGTTCGGGCCTGGGCCTGGCCATCGTCAGAACCATTGCCAGCCGCCTGGGCGCGCGCATCCGGCTGGAAGCATCCGACGCGCAGACGCACGCCGGGCTGAAAGTGACGGTCAGTGTGCCGCGGACGAGTCGCGCCTGAACACCCGCACCCGCGCGGGCGGCAGATTGGCCCAGGCATAGTGGCTGTCGGCCTCGGTAAAGCCCTGAAAGAGCGCCGCGTCGTGGCTCCATAAAGCATAGGTGAACTGAACCAGCTGGCTGTCGGCCATCAGGCACTGTCGGCACTTGCCCAGAATGGCCGCCACGGTGTCGATGGGCAGCGAGCGCAAGGGCAGGCTGGAGACGATGGTATCGACGCGCCGATTGGCGGGCAGCAACAGATCGAGCTCGGCGGCGTCGCCCCCGACGACTGTGAGCATGGGAAACCGGTGACGCAGGTGCTGGACGAAAGCCGCGGAGCGCTCGACCACCCAGAGCCGCTGAGGGTTGATGCCGCGATCGAGCAAGGCCTGCGTGACGGAACCCGTGCCCGCGCCCAGTTCGACCACCAGGCCATCGCCTTCGAGAGGCACCTGCGCCGCCATCTGCCTGGCAAGCTGCCTGGAGCTGGGCAGCACGGCGCCAACCGCTTCCGGACGGGAAGCCAGCTCGCGTAGAAACAGACCAGGGGAAGACGTGTGAACCAGATCGACCAGCCGATGGATGTCAGACTGATAGCGGGCGTGGTAGCCGCGCAGACTCTGTACCAGAGGAATGGCACCGATGTTCTTGTTCTTCAGCATGCAGGTCTCCGGCTGGCTGACAATCAAGAGACTACAAAGGTGAACCCGATCATGACGTCACGTCAGAACAGCGACCAGTATACATGCACCCATCCCGCTTCCTGGGCCTTTTCGATGGCCTCGAAAACCGGGACGGATAGAAAATAAGGTAGCGCATCACGCACCGTTTTCCAGAGCCCTTCGAGATCCACCGTCACATGCTGCGGCGACCGCCACAGTGACAATTTCGGCCAGAAGCGCGGAACCCGCATGCAATAGTCGTCAAAAGAAGCGCCGAAGGCGACTCGCAACAACTGTTCTTCTTCCCCGACGATCCAGCGGAAGATCAGGCTGGCGGCCAGTGCCAGCGCCAGCCCGACCACCAGGCTGCCCGTCTGCAGGCCAATGCCCAGAACGGCCAGGATCGAAAAGACGTACAAGGGATTGCGGCTGACCGAATACGGGCCCTCGGCCACCAGATCGGCCCCCTTGCGTCCGCCCAGATACAGCATGCAGGCGCAACGCCCCAGCACTGCGGCGACCATCAAGCCCAGCCCCAGCCATTCGAGCCCCTGGTTGACCCAGCCCGGCTCCGGCCAGGCCGAACCGATCCACGGCAACAGAACCAGGGCAGCCACCACCAACACGCCCAGTGCCCGGCGGCGGCGCACCTGGGCCTTGGCCAGGCGGGCCCACGTGGCATCCAGAGACGGCCGGGGCGCATCCGCCCGGCCCGACACAGCCGCCATGTGCGACATAAAAATCCCCTGTGCGTTCAAAGACCCGAAAGGGCCGATGGGGCGCAGCCTACGCGGCAATACTTAGCACACACTTAGCACACACTTGGCGCAGACGGCGCGCGCGGATCGGCGACGGCATCCGCAGTGCGCCCGACTGTCTCGAAATCACCGCATCCAACCCATAAGGGCCCCTACGGGCTGGATTTATCACTTGAAATCAAGGATTTCCAGCAAGCACCACCAGGGTCGCAGTATAATGAGCACATGCTTTCCAGCACCCTTCCTCTCGTGTCCAATAGCCCGTCGGCGGTGCCTGTCATCGATTCGCACCGCATCATTCGCGCGGTGGCCAGTTCAACGGCCATCGAAACCGGGCAAGGCATCCAAGAACTCGAAGCCCAGCTGCAAACCGACAGCCGCTTCTCCGCGCTCGACCTCGCCACGCCGTCCGCGGCCTGACGCCGGCATGCGCGCACACGCGCAACTTCGCCTTCACCAGCCCTGATCAGCCGCGCGGCAGGGCCTGATCGACGCACTGCTTCATTGGCTCGTAATCTCCCATCAGCCCCATCTGGATGGCTGCGATGTAGTGTTCGCGCCGCAGCTCCCAGGGGCTGTAGTCCAGCGGGCCCTGACGGGCCTGCACGGCCATCACGTCGGCCAGCAGGCGGGAAATGCGCCCGTTGCCCTCGCGAAATGGGTGTATGAGAATGAACTCGACATGCGTCAGCGCGATGGCCTCGATCAGGGCCTCGCGGCCCATGCCCTGGCACGGGGTGTAGCGCGCCAGGTATTGGCGATCAAATGCCTGCAGCAGCGCGGGGATGCGGTCGGCGGCCGCGAACGGAAAACCGTTCTTGCTCATGTTGACCGAACGCTCGTGGCCCGCCCAGGCATAGACGTTGCCCAGCCAGCGGTGATGCCATTCGCGGATGAGCGCCACCGTCAACGGGCCCGACGGCAGGGCATGGTTGAGCACGGCCATATACAGCTTGCGCAGCAAAATCAGCTCGGCCCGGTTCATGTCCTCGCGCGTGACGATCCCCAGCTTGTTTTTCAGCACCTGGGCGTCGGAGCCTTCCTGGTAGCTGTTCTGCCAGCCACTGATGTCATAGCGACTCATCACCTCTCCTGCCCCGCAATATCCGGGATGGGACTTTGCCCATTGTCCCCAATCTGCTCACGAAGCAAAATAGGGACATGAACCAGAATCTCGTCCTGACCCCGCCTCAGCAGGCACTCGCCATCATCGGCGACATCCACGGCGAAGTACGGGCGCTCGATGCCCTGCTCGATCGCCTCGATCACGACCCGGCTACGCAAGGCAGGCAACTGGTCTTCATCGGCGACCTCTGCGACCGCGGGCCGGACAGCGTGGGCGTCATCCAGCGCGTCCAGGCCCTCGTCGAGCAAGGCCGCGCCCTGGTCATCCTGGGCAACCACGAAATCAATCTCCTGGCCAACGACGCCAAGGATGGCTCCGGCTGGTTCTTCGACAGCCGCAACGAGCCCGACACCCCGCACTATGCCCCCTTCACGCGGGCCAGCGCCTCGCAGCGTCCCGACATTCGCGCGTTTCTCGCCAGCCTGCCGCTGGCCATCCGCTACCCAGACCTGCGCCTCGTGCACGCCGCTTGGGACGCCGCCTCCATCGATGCCATCCGCGACATCCCTTGCGGCAACATCCTCGAGCTCATCCATCAGTGGGATCTCAACATCGCGCGCGCGGCCACCGAAAACGACCTGCAAGCCCGCTACCAGGCCGAACGCGAACGCTGGGCGCGCCAGCTCGAATCGCCGGACGATCCCCCGCCCTATCTCGATGCCGTGGCCGACTTCGAATCGCTGCAGCAGCGCCTGAACCCCATCAAGCGCCTGACCTCCGGCATCGAGGCGCGCAGCGCCCAGCCCTTCTATTCGGGCCACCGCTGGCGCTATTCCGACCGCACGGCCTGGTGGGACGAAGACGCCGACCCCAGCCCCGTGGTCATCGGCCATTACTGGCGTCTGTTCAACCCCCACGACCCGAACGTCTGGCGCTACAGCAGGCTGTTTGAAGGCATTGCGCCCACTGCCTGGCATGGCCGACACCGCCAGGCCTTCTGCGTGGATTACTCGGTGGGCGCCCGCTGGAGCGAACGCCAGAACCACCACCAGGCAGGCAACATCCGCTTTCGCCTGGCCGCCCTGCTGTGGCCCGAGCGCGCGCTGGTGTTCGACAACGGCGATCACATCCCCACCAGCTAAGTCTCTCAAGCCCTGTTTTCTTCGTGCCCGTGGCTTACGAGCCTGTGGACAAGTCTAGAGCGCGGCTTGCGTGCATTTCATGTGGACAGCTTGTTCACAAGCATGACATTCCAGCCGCTTGAAAAATCCATGCACAATCCGTCCTTGCACTGACCACAGAACAGGCCACAGGAAAAAATCGTACAAGTCATTGATGACATTGAATTTTTCAGCTTATCCAAGATATCCACAGGGTTCCATTATCTTTATTAAGTAGATAAAGATACTTGTTGGAAAACCGTTGTCTGCCCCCGCCATCTCGCTGCGCGCCAGCCCGGACGGCAGGCATCCAAGGGGGCCTTCCTGGTTTTCAGGGGACTGGATGACGGATCATCGGCACGGGTAGCGACAGATGCCCGCAACCTGCCCGGCAACCATCGCTGACGAGAAACGGCAAATCACGCGCGGGTTTCGAGGAAGATCAGGCCTGCCGAAACTGCCTGGAAAACGGGGTAAGACTGCCGAGGCACGGCCTGGCAGCCCCCGGAGGTGAAGATGTGTCTGTGGATAAGCTCTATGGAGCGTGTCTGTGTACGAAGTGTGGACGCTCTGTTCAGAAACGGGGATCAGGGCGCCAGATAAAAATCCGTCCCCAATCCGTCCTCTGCTCCCCCACACAGGCATCCACCGAAAAATTTCTTCTAATTTATTGTTTTACAAAGGATAATTGACTTGTGCCTGTTATCCACAGACACCCATCATTACTATCAAATAAATATAAAAGATCTTGTATAAACCAGAACTCTGCCAGCCAGCAGCACAAGACAAAAGCAGGTCAGGCAGGGTCTGAGCAGGCATACACTGCCGCAAGAAGTTGCCCTCAGGCGATACGCAAGGTTTGTAAACGCTCGATCGCGGCATCCAGCGTAGCGTCCAGCTTGGCGAAGCACAGGCGCAGCAGACGATGGTTCGCCTCCGGCGCGTGTGGGTCGTCGTAAAAGGCGGATACTGGAATCGACGCAACTCCACACTGGTGCAAAATCCGCAAAGACAGCGTTTTCTCGGGCAGATCGCCCAGAGCACTGGCATCCACCAACAGGAAAAACGTGCCTTCCGAAGGCAGCGCGCGCAATATCGTCTGCTGCAAACCCGCCGCCAGGCGGTCGCGCTTTTGCTGGTAGAAGCCGGACAAGGCATCCAGCTGGGCACCCTGTTGCAAATACGCTGCAATTCCCGCCTGTACCGGCGTACTGACGGAATACACCGCATACTGGTGCACCTTGCGGATTTCCGTCATCAATGCCGCGGGGGCGCAGCAGTAGCCAACCTTCCAGCCAGTGGCATGAAACGTCTTGCCAAATGAAGAAACCAACACACAGCGTGCAGCCAGTTGTGGCCGGGACACTGGGCTGTACTGCACACGCCCATCGAAGATGATGTGCTCGTAAGCCTCGTCGGACAGCAGCAACAGGCGGCTGTGTGCCAGCAGTGTTTCCAGCGCGTCGAGATCCGCCTCCTTCAGCGTGATGCCCGTCGGGTTGTGTGGAAAGTTCAGCACCAGCAATCTGCTGCTGGGGCGGATCACGGCCTCGATAGCGTTCCAGTCCAGCTGAAACTGGGGATTTTCAGGGCTGGGCACCCGCAGCGGCACACGGATTGGGACACCGCCCGCCAGTTCGATGACGGGGGCGTACAAGTCGTAGGCCGGGTCGATCAGAATCACCTCGTCACCTGCGTGCACCAGGGCCAGGATGCTGCTGGCCAGCGCTTCGGTCGCACCCGAAGTCACCGTGATTTCGGTGTCGGCCTGGTAGGTCACGCCATGCTGGGCCTGTACCTTGCTGGCAATCGCTGCACGCAAAGCGGGGATGCCTGCCATGGGCGCATACTGGTTGGGGCCGCGTCGGATGGCTTGGCAAACTTCCTCCAGCAGGGCTTCGGGCGGCTGGTAGTCCGGAAACCCTTGCCCCAGGTTGATGGCCTGGTGCTGAAGCGCCAGGGTGCTCATCTCGTTGAAGATGGTGTCGCCCACTTTGGGCAGCTTGGATTGGATGTTCAGCATGGAGTCTGTTGTATTAAAGGATTATTTATAAGTTTTTTACGGATTGGTTCAGCACAGTGTGCTCAGGGTGGATACAATTGCGTCTAAGGGAAAACTATGATTTGACTTTGGATCAAGCATGGTTATTCTCTTTGCTGCAATGCAATTCAAGCAGTACGCACGTCTCGCAGTAGACTTGCCCTGGCGCTACCCGCTTATCAGGCACGATCTGTTTCGTTTCCGCGTTCTTGATTCATTGTTGTTATCTTTCTTTTATTAGGACGTTCCTGATCATGGCTCAAACGGGCAAAGTCAAATGGTTTAACGCTGAAAAGGGTTTCGGCTTCATCACTCCGGATGCCGGCGGCTCCGACGTGTTCGCACACTTTTCCGCTATCGAAGGTCGTGGCTATCGCAGCCTCAACGAAGGTCAAGCAGTGGAATTCGAAGTCAAGGACGGCCCCAAGGGTCCCCAGGCTGCTGAAATCCGCCCGCTGTAAGGCGTAGCGCTTGATGCAAAAAAGGCACTCGCAAGAGTGCCTTTTTTCTTGGCTGCGACAGCTGAAAGTTGTACGCGGTTTTCCCAGAGTTGTCCACACACTTATCCTCATGACCTTATTCTGGATGTTCCACGTGGAACATCTTGCGGTGGGTCTGCTTGCACGGTTGTCTGTTCTTGCCTTGCTTGGAACTTCGTCAGGCGGATAGATGGTTCGGTTGGAAGGACTGTGGGGTTCCTGTCCTGGAATCGAGCCATCTATCCGCCGAGGTATTGCTTTGCATTGACCTTACGGGTGCCAACGCAGCTGGTTCTTGTATTGCACTGTTGTATTAGTGTTTTTGTTTCTAGCTGGCTCCGGCGCGCCAATCGCGCTTGGGTTCCAGGACAGGGACCACACAGTCC
>NZ_BCWN01000009.1 GCF_001592225.1 Castellaniella caeni NBRC 101664
GGCCCGCCGGTGCGGGCCGGAGCACCGTGCGGCCGTCGTTTAGAACCAGCAACATCACTACCGTCACACATCATGCTGCAGAACCCAGCTGACACCTCGGGCCACAAGGGGGCTGCATTCCAGGACAGGAACCCAGGCGCGATTGGCCCGCCGGCGCAGGCCAGAACGCCGCACCGACGCAGGCCAGAATGCTGCGCCGCACCGACCAGAACACCGCACAGCCCCGGACCAGAAGCCGGAAACAAGAAACGACACCCAAACCACCCCGGTCGGGGCCCCGCAGGATGGTGATACATTGCCAATAGCCCATACATGCGGGTGAACGCACGCCCCAGCACCGCACCCCGACCATCACGCCGAAACCGTCCCATGCCCCTGAACGAAGACATCCTCATCAACGTCACCCCCTTTGAAACCCGCGTAGCCCTCACCAGCCAGGGAGTAGTACAAGAACTGCACATCGAGCGCAGCATCCAGCGCGGCTTCGTCGGCAATCTATATCTGGGACGAGTGGCCCGCGTACTGCCGGGCATGCAAAGCGCCTTCGTGGACATCGGCCTGGAGCGGGCAGCCTTCATCCATGTGGCCGACCTGCGCCAGAACCGTCACGCGCGCAGCAGCGGCAGCGAACACACGCCGCAAATCCCCATCGAAAAGCTGCTGTTCGAAGGGCAACCCCTGTTGGTACAAGTCATCAAAGATCCCATCGGCACCAAGGGTGCCCGGCTTTCAACTCACATCAGCATCGCCGGGCGCATGCTGGTCTACCTGCCACACGAACCGCACATCGGCGTCTCCCAGCGCATCGACAATGAATCCGAACGCAACGCCCTTAAAGAACGCATGCTCGCGCTGCTGCCCGAGGACGAAGCGGGGGGCTTCATCGTGCGCACCCAGGCCGAGGGCGCCAGCGACACAGAGCTGGCCGCCGACATTCAATATCTGCACATGCTCTGGGGCAACATCCAGACGCGCATCCGACAGGTGCCCGCGCCTTCCGTGGTCTACACCGAACTCACCCTGGCGCAACGCGTGCTGCGCGACATGGCGTCGCCCGACACCAGCAGCATCACGGTGGATTCGCGCACCGTCACCCAGGAGCTGCTCGACTGGGCGCAGCGCTACACGCCGTCCGTGGTCGAACGCATCCACCATTACAGCGGCAACCGGCCGCTGTTCGACACGGCCAACGTGGACGAAGAAATCGCCCACGCACTGTCGCGCCGCGTGAATCTGAAATCCGGCGGCTATCTCATCATCGACCAGACCGAGGCGCTGACGACGGTGGACGTGAACACGGGCGGCTACGTCGGCGGGCGCAACTTCGACGACACCATCTTCAAGACCAATCTGGAAGCGGCGGTGGCCATCGCCCGCCAGCTGCGCCTGCGCAATCTGGGCGGCATCATCGTGTTGGACTTCATCGACATGGACGACCCGCGGCACCAGGAATCGGTGCTGGCGGAGCTGCACAAGGCGCTGGCGCACGACCGCACACGCATGACGGTGAGCGGCTTCAGCCAGCTGGGGCTGGTGGAGATGACGCGCAAGCGCACACGCGATTCGCTGGCGCACCAACTGTGCGAGCCCTGCCCCACCTGCCAGTCGCGCGGGTCGGTGCGCACGGCGCGCACCCTGTGCTATGAAATCTTGCGCGAAATTCTGCGCGAGGCGCGGCAGTTCGACCCCAAAGAGTTTCGCATCGTCGCCGCGCAGTCGGTCATTGACTTGTTTCTGGAAGAGGAAAGCCAGCACCTGGCGATGCTGGGCGACTTCGTCGGCAAGCCGATTTCACTGGCGGTGGAAGTCAATTATGGGCAAGAGCAATACGACCTGGTGCTGCTGTAGACGACCGGGCGATCGGGCCTGCCACGTTGTCGCCAGTGCGGCGACCTAGCCGGCGAAACCTCACTCGCCCACGTCCAGCTTGTTTTCCCAGCTCTTGTCGGCCCGGCAGCTGTCGGGTTTCATCATGGCGGTGAGCATCTGATGCACGCGCCCTATCTGGCCCGGATAGTAGCTATAGGCCTTGACGTTGACCGAGCGGTCTTCGAGCAGCACCAGCGACAGCACCACGCTGTGGGCCCAGTCGGCATCGGGGCTGGGTCGGTACACGATGCGGCCATACGATGCTTGCCGGGGCTCCATCTCGAAGGTGTAGGTCTGCCCGCAAACGGCCGCATGGCGAAACAGGTTTTGCTGTGCCTTGGCAAAATCGATGGGCAGGCGGTTGCGCTCGGTGATCTGGTAACGCGAGGTTTCGAGCTCGTTGAGGGTGAGGCCGACTGGCTGGTTGGCGCAGGCGGACAGCACGGCCAGAGAGGCCAGGGCAAACAGGGCTTTCATGTGGATACTCCTGAAAAATGACCGGCCGCCAGGGCTCGGGCTCGCCTACGGCGATGGCTGCCTGCCACCGGGCCGTGGCCACAGCGCACTCAGGCAAGCCCATCGGCGGCTGAAAGAGGGTCTGTCGACGCCCGCAGTGCGGGGCTGTCATCGTCGCGAAACTGCAGGCGGTACAGGCTGGCGTACAGGCCGCCCAGGGCGAGAAGATCGGCGTGCGTGCCCTCTTCCGCGATGCGCCCGCGATCCAGCACGATGATGCGATCAGCCTTTTGCACCGTGCTGAGCCGGTGCGCGATGACCAGCGTCGTGCGCCCGGCCATCAGGCGTTCGAGCGAGGCCTGCACCTGGCGCTCGGATTCGTTGTCCAGGGCGGACGTGGCTTCATCCAGGATGAGGATAGGCGCATTTTTGATGAGCGCGCGGGCGATGGCCAGGCGCTGGCGCTGGCCACCCGACAGGGCGCTGGCGTTGCTGCCCACCTGGGTATGGATGCCCTCGGGCAGGGTATCGACGAAATCGAGCAGACTGGCGGCCTCGAGCGCCGCCCGTACGCGTTCTTCGGGCACTGCGTCGCGGATGCCGTAGGCGACGTTCTCGGCGATCGTCCCTTCGAACAGCACCACGTCCTGACTGACCAGGGACAGCTGCGAACGCAGGGCCCGCAGGCGGAATTCACGCACGTCGATGCCGTCGATGAGAACTTGCCCGCCGGTGGGCTCGATGAAACGCGGCAGCATGTTGACCAGCGTGGTCTTGCCGCTGCCCGAGCGCCCGACCAGGGCGACGGTCTGCCCGGCGGCGACCGACAGCGAGACTGATTCAAGGGTGTTGGCCGCCGCCTCGGGGTAGCGGTGACTGACGGCCTGGAACTGCACGTTGCCACGCAGGCGCCCGGCGACGTCGCGGGTGCCGGTGTCCTGCTCGATGGGATCTTCGATAAGGGAAAACACGCTTTCCGCGGAAATCAGCATGCGCTGGGTGGCCCCGGCAATGTTGGTGAGCCGCTTGAGGGGATCGAAAATCTGCCCCAGGGCCGCCATGAAAGCGGCGAAGCTGCCGACGGTCAGCCCTTCGTGATTGGCCTGGTACAGCGCCACCGCCACCACGATGGCCACCGACAGCGCGACGAAGAACTGCGAGATGGGCGACATGGCCGAATCGGCGCTGGCCGCGCGCATGGAAAAGCGGCGCAGGCGCGCATTGACGTAGGCAAAGCGCTCGCGCTCGCGCGTGTAGCCGTCGAACAGCTTGATGACGCGCTGCCCGGCAATGCCCTCGGACACGACCCGCGTGAGTTCGGCGTTCATGTTGATGGTGTCGCGGTTGATGCGCCGCAGCCGACGAACGAAGTAGCGCCCGGTGAGCACGGACAGCGGCAGCATGACGAGCACGATGAGCGTGAGCTGCCAGGACATGTACAGCAGCACCGCCAGCAGCGCCACGACCGTGAGCGATTCGCGCACGATGACGCGGATCACCTCGGTGGACAGGCCGCTGACGTTACCCGCATCGATGGTGAAGCGGTTGAGCAGACGCCCACGGTCGCTCGCGCGGAAGGTTTCGTCGGCCATGCCCAGCAGGCGCTCGAACATTTCGCGGCGCAGGCCCAGCAGCATGTTGCTGGCGACCCAGGACATGAGATAGGTGCCGCCGAACGTGGTGATGCCGCGCAACAGCATGAGCCCGACCACGGCCAGGGGAATCGACCAGATGTATGACGGTTCGCTGCCGTTGAAGCCTTCGTCGAGCAGGGGTTTCATGATGACGGCCAGGACAGGCTGCGTGGCCGAGGCGATGCTCAGCAGCACCAGGGCCAGCAAGGCGATTTTCCAGTCTTTGCCCAGGCGCTGATAGATCTGGCGCCAGAGTTCCAGGCGCACGGGACGGCTGCTGGTGGTCTGATCAGAATCGGATTTCAACCGGCACGCTCTCTTATATACTGTCGGAAACCACGCATTTTAGCCTGCGGCACACGGTGTCCGGCGCTCGCGTGCAGATTCAGGCTGCCGCGCGACACCACGCCGCCCGCGGGCGACCGGAGCCCTCGCGTTGACACCCACCGTCAGACCCGCCCTTTATGTCCGCCTGCCCAACTGGGTGGGCGACGTCTGCATGAGCCTGCCCAGTCTGCAAGCCCTGCTCGACACGGGGCTGCCGGTCGTCGCCTGCGCGCGCCCGTGGGCGCAAGACCTGTTGGCGGCCTACCCGTTGGCTGGTTTCATCCCCATGCAGGGCACTTGGCGCGCCGACCGCGCCGCCGTGCGGCGGCACCTGAAACAGGCGGGCTACAACCGGCCCCGCGGCCTGCTGCTGCCCGATTCGCTCTCGAGCGCGCTGGTGTTCCGCTTTGCCGGCATCGCCTGCGCCGGATACCGCGACGACGGGCGCAGCCTGCTGCTGCGCTGGCCGTGCCGCAAGCCCAAGGGGCCGCTGCATGCGGTGCAGTCCTGGTATCACCTGACGCGCTTCGCCCTGGGGCAATGGCACCTCGCGCACACTGGCCCGGCCGAACCCGCCGACGAACTCAGCTGGACGGCCACGCAGGCCCACGAACAACAAGCCATCCAGGCCCTGGCCCAGGCGGGCCTGCGCCAGGGGGCCTTCGTCCTCATCGCGCCCACCGCCGTCGGCCTGCACAAGGGCCGCATCAAGGCCTGGTCGGGCTTCGACGGCCTGACACAATCGCTGCAGGCGCGCGGCCTGGCAGTGGTCATGGCGCCCCCGTCGGCCGAACGCGAAGCAGCCCAGGCAGCCGCGCCCAGCGCCCAGCTGCTGCCGCCCCTGGGGCTGGGGGCCTTCGCCGCCCTCACCCGCCACGCCGCGCTGGTGGTCTGCAATGATTCCGGGGTGTCCCATCTGGCCGCCGCCGCGGGCGCCCGGCAGCTCACGCTGTTCGGGGTCACCCACCCGACGCAGACGGGGCCGTGGTCCAATCGGGCCACGCGCCTGGGGCGCATGAACGCCTGGCCCACCGCCACCGAAGTCTTCTCCACCGCCATTGAACTGCTGAATCCCTCTCCTGCCGCATGAGCGTGTCCGAATTCCTCACCAATCTGGTCGTCCCCCTGAACCTGTCCATCACCCTCGTGCTGCTGGCGCTCGTGCTCGCCATCATCCGCTGGCGCAAGACGGCGGCCCTGCTGGCCACGATCGGCCTGGCCTGGGCGGTCTTCTGGTCGCTGCCCACCTCGTCGCTGTGGGCCGGCGGGCTGCTGGAACAACGCTACCCGCACCAGGCGGCAGACGCCCTGCCCAGCGTCCAGGCCATCGTCGTGCTGGGCGGCAACACGGCCAACGGGCGGCAAAACTGGTTTGAATCCTACGACCGCAAGACGGCCATCTTGCGCACGGATACCGCGGCACAGCTGTACGCCGCCGGGCGCGCGCCGCTGGTGATCGTCTCGGGGGCGGCGCTGGACGGCGGCGTCAGCGAGGCCCGGGTGATGGCCGCATCGCTCGAACGCGACGGCGTGCCGTCCGCCGCCATCGTCCAGGAAGACCACAGCCTCACCACGCACCAGAACGCGGTCTACACGGCCCGGCTGCTGCGCCAGCGCAATATTCAGCACTTTTTGCTGGTCACGTCCGCTCTGCACATGCCCCGCGCCATGGCCAGCTTTCAAAAGCAGGGCTTCAGCCCGATTCCGGCGCCATCGCCAGCCCAGATCGTGGTGCCTGAAAAGCCGGACTTTTCTTTCTGGCTGCCCGACTGGCGGGCCCTGGAAGCCAGCCGCTCGATCGTGAAGGAATACCTGGGCCTGCTGGTGTACTGGACGCGCGGTTGGGCCTGAAAGGCTGGATCACGCGCGTGCCGGAGGCGAGGCCACGTCAGGCCCGCCCGTGGGGCGCCGCGCAGCGCTCGCGCAGCACCTCGTCGTACAGCGCCAGGTAGCGGCGCGCCACTTCTGGCCAGGCATGGCGCGCCAATACCTGCCGCATCCCCTGCCGCAGATGGACGCGCAAAGCCTCATCCGAGCACAGCCGCGCAACGGCCGCCGCCAGCTCGTCAGCCCGCTCGGGGTGGCTGATAACCAGCGCCTCGTCGCCGTCTTGCACGTACTGGGCAAAGCCGCACCACGGCGCGGGGCTGAGCACCACTGGCAGGCCGAAGGACATGGCCTCGAGCGGCGCCATGCCGAAGCTGTCGTTGAGGGTGGGATGCACGTAGAGATCCGCCGCCTGATAGTAGGGCGCAACGTGCGAGGTTTCGGCCACCAGGTGCACCCGGCGGCGCACGGCCTCGGGCGCCTGCGCCACGCAATCGCGGGCGGCGGCATTGGCCCCCACCACCAGTAGCAGCACGTCGTCGGGCAGCGTCGTGAGTGCATCGAGCACGGTGGGCAGACCCTTGCGCATGGGGTTGCGCGCCACCAGCAGGCACAGGGTGCCGTGCGCGGGCAGGCCCAGTTCGGCACGGCGGCGTTGGCGCTGCCCGGCCGATACGGCAGGCACCGCCGCCACGCCGGGGGCGATGACCGGGAAGTCGGCGACGGGCCGCCGGTAGGCCTGTTCGAGCTGGTGCGCAATCAAGTGGGACACCGCCACCACCCGATGGCCCGGGCGCGCATGCACACGACGCGCCTCAAGCCCCAGGTAGGTCTGCACACGCGGACTGATATACGAAAACAGCCGTTTGACGGCCCCCACGGGCTGCACCCGCCAGCGATAGCGCACGGGCGTGACGTGGATGACTTCAACATCGCCGCACCAGCCGTTCATGTGGGAATGCACGATGTCGAAGCCCTGCCGCGTCAGGCGGGCGGCGCGGCGCGCGAACAGCCAGACCCGCACCCAGCTGGGCCAGCGGCGGCTGAGACGGATGGCGTGAAAAGGCAGCCGCAACTCACAGGCGGGATCGTATTCTCGAGCGAAGACCGTGACGCGGTGCCCTGCGGCGACCAGCTCGCGCATGAGCGCCACGCCGTAGGCTTCGGCGCCGCCAAAGCGGCTGCCGAAGCGATCGACGACGAAGGCGATGGAAAGGCTGTCAGGCGCGGCGGACATCGATGCCGCGGACGCCTGCCCGCCAGGCAACGGCGCACCGGACGAAGGTATGCCGGATGGCTGCGTGCCGGACGGCGGCGCACTGGAAAATGCTCCGGCAGACGGCGGCCCGCCCTGCGGCCCCGGCGTGGCAGCAGGGTTCATGCGCCCCCCATCTCGGCCTGGCGACGCTTGCGGTCTTCGAGCTGCGTGAGGCACTTCTGTAAAAAACGGACGAGCAAAGTGGAGCGCATGACAGCGACGCGCGGCAGGCCGAAGAGATCGTCCTGCGGGCGCGCCAGCCCGCGGGCGGTGGTGGTGGCCGTCTCGTAGCCCGCCTCGCGCGCACAAGCCGCCAGCGCGGCCGTGTACTTGCCATAGGGATAGCAGAAGGCGCGCACCGGCGCACCGGCCAGTTGTTCGAGCGCATCGCGGGAATCGCGGATTTCGTTGGCGGCCAGCTCGGGCGACAGGCGCGGCAGCACGGGGTGGTTAAGCGTGTGCGAACCGACTTCGTGCCCTGCGGCCAGCCAGTCGCGCAGGCCTTGTGCCGACATGAGCGGCGCGGTCGGCACGCCTTCGGCCTGATCCCAGAGATTGCTGCCCCCCAGCTGGCGTACGACAAAATAGTTGGTAGCGTGAAACCCGCAGGCTTCGAGGACGGGCACGGCATGGTCGAGCACGTTCTGGTAGCCGTCGTCGAAGGTAATACCAAAGACCTTGCCCTGTTTTTCCCCCCGCAGGTAGGGCATGAGCCGCGCCATGGACAGGCCCCGGTAGCCCAGCAGCCGCAGCCAGCCCATTTGCCGCCGGAAGTCGCGCGGATGCACCGTGAGCCCCCGGTAGGGCGTGCCGCGTGGATTGGGCTCGCCAATCTGGTGGTACATAAGAATGGGAATCATGGGCAAATTATATCGGCACACTCAGGACTGGGCGCAGACCCGCTGGTAGAAATCCAGCGTCTGCCGGGCGATGAGCGGCAGGGAAAACAGGCTCAGGGCGCGCTCGCGCGCGGCCTCGGCCATGCCCGTGGCCTCGCGGGGAGCCGCCAGCTGCCGCGCCAGCCATTGCTGGACGGCCGGCACGTCGCCGGCCGGCACAATCCAGCCGTCGATGCCGTCGCGCACCAGCTCGGGCAAACCGCCCGCATTGGAGACGAGCGTGGGCAGGCCCATGGCCAGCGACTCGCAGGCGGCATGCGAGCCCGCCCCGCGCGGCGACAGCACAACGCCGACGTCGCAAGCCGCCAGCACTCGGCGCGGGTCGTCCACCTGACCGGGAAAAACCACGTACGACGTCATGCCCAGCGCATTGACTTCTTTCCGCTGCTGTTCGGAAGGCGGATCGCCCGCAATCAGCAGGCGGAAGCGGCGGCGCTGCGTCAGGGGCAGCTTGGCCACGGCCTGCACGAGCGTCATCCAGCCCTTGCCTCCGACGCAGCCCAGCACCAGCACCTCGCTCGGGATGGCGCCCAGAAACTGCTGGCGGGCCTGAGCGCCGAACGACGCCGTCTGGGGCCGGAACCAGTCGGTATCCACGCCCGGACGGATCGTCTGCACGCGGCGCACGCCGTAGGCAGAAGCCATCAGCTGGCGGCTGGACGCATCGCAAGTGCCAATGACGCCGTCCGTGCCCAGCCAGGCGCACAGCTTGTGGCCCAGAGTCCGCACACTGGCGCCATCGTGCCGCGTCCAGAGAATGTGCGGTTTCTTGTGCAGGTTCAGGCTTGCCAGCAGCACCTGGCGGTGATCCGCCAGGCCGTTGACGTGCACCAGATCGAACCGCTCGTCGCGCAACAGGGTGCGCAACGCCAGCGTCTGGATCAGCAAGGGCCTGCGCCGGGTGCCAAAGGCGAGATCCCAGCAGCGGATGCCGGGCAATTCGCTGACCTGGGCATACAGGCGGCTGGCCGCCGGTGTGGCGATGGTCAGCTGATGTGTCTTGCGAAACGCGCGCACCAGGCCGGCGACGTACGCGGCGGATTCGTCCTCGTCTTGCGCAAGGGCATTGGTATACAGGATTTTCATGTTGTTACGGCGCCTTGTCGCCCGCCTGCCGTCGGCTCAGGCAATACAGCTTGACGTAACGGTAATAGCTGCCCGTGGCCGCCATTCCGGCCAGCACCAGGCCCTGCCAGCCGTCGAGAAAGCCGCGCCTGAGCCAGTAATGGCGCACGAACGTCCAGGCGGCGTGCCCGAAGACACCGGGCAGGCTGGTGCGGCGCCCCTTGTCGTGGGCAGCCTGCGCGGCCTCGGTGGAATAGCGGTTGATCTTGTCGATGAAGACTTCGAGGCTGGCGTACGGATAATGCAGGAAATGGCCGGACAGGGTGTCGATGCGCCCCTGCACGCGCACGTGCTCGTGCACGCGCGCCTCGCTGAAACGCCCGGCGTCACGACGAAACAGACGCACGACATAATCCGGCCACCAGCCGCTATGACGTATCCAGCGGCCGCAGAAATTGGACAGGCGGGCGATGCGGTAGGCGGTCGCCCGCGGCTGCTGCAACACGTGCTGAATGGCCTGGGCCAGCTCGGGCGTGACGCGCTCATCGGCGTCGATGGACAGCACCCAGTCGCCCGTCGCCAAGTCGAGGGCGCGGTTTTTCTGCGGCCCGAAGCCCGGCCAGTCGACGCTGGACTCGACCCGCGCCCCGTGTTGGCGTGCGATGGCGCACGTCGCATCGCTGCTGCCCGAGTCGAGCACGATGATTTCATCCGCAAACCCCAGGGATTGCAGGCAGGCGCCAATGTGCGCCGCTTCGTTCTTGGTGATGACGATGACGGAGAGCCTCATGCGGCGAAGCCCCAAGAACACGGCGGCGTGCGGCGCACCTGTCGTGACAGGCGTTCAGCCGACATAGGACAGCCCCTTTTTCCAGCGCTTCCAGGTGTTGAAGGCAGGTGCCAGCAGCGGGTGGGCGGCCACCTGAATTCGACGGCCCAGCGAGGCCCCCGTGGTATCGCGCACGGCAAAGCGGTAGATCGACGCCAGATCGCTGCCGGGCCGGTTGCGGCCAAACGCGCGCGTGGTGTAGAGATGCTGGAACCCGGCCTCATGCGCAATCCGCACGTAGTCGGCATCAAAGTAACCCTGTGGCCAGCAAAGCTGATCCGACACCTCGCCCAGCTGCTCACGCAGGCAGGCGCGGGACTGGGCCAGCTCGTCGCGCATATGGGCATTTTTATTGTCGGCATCCAGCAAATCCCAGCGGGTATGGGTGTGCGTGTGACTGTGGAACTCGACGGTGCCTTGATCTTGCAGCGCGCGCACCTCGGACCAGCGCAAGATAGCCTCGTCGGCGCGTCCCTGCGCGATCCGGCGCTCGCACTCGCGGTGTTCGGGGGTCTCGGGCAGCGGGTCGGGCCCGCCCAGGCAGGGCCGCACAGGCCCCTGCCCCACCCAGCCCGTCACCAGAAAAATGGTGGCACGCATGTGGTAGCGGCGCAGCAGCGGCGCCGCATACACCCAGTTGTCCAGGTAACCGTCGTCGAAAGTGATGAGCACCGAGCGGCGCGGCGCGCCGCCGTGCCGGACGTGGCGGATGAATTCCGCTGTGCTCAGCGCCGTATAGCCGCGCCGGGCCAGCCAGCGCAGCTGATCTTCAAAGTGCTCGGGTGTGGTCGTGATCATGCCGCCACCGGGGCGCACGTGATGGTACATCAGCACGGGAACGATATTGCCAGCCATCAGCTCACCTCTTTCAGCCACTGGGTATAGCACTGCTCGGTGTTACGCACGAGCGCGTCCAAGGTGAAGCGGCCCTCTTCATGGACTGCCCGCTGCCCAGCTTGACCCATGGCTCGGCGGCGTGCTGGATCGTCTACCAGCGCCTGGATGGCATCGGCCAGCGCCGTTTGATCATGCAGGGGCACCAGCAGGCCCGTCACGCCGTCGTGCAACATCTCGGCGACGCCACCCACATCCGTGCCGATGACCGGCAGCCCTGCCGCGGCGGCCTCGACGAACACGGTGCCCGACGCTTCTTGTTCGGTTGCCAGGGCGAAGAGATCGAAGGCGGCCAGCACGTTGGCGATGTCATTCCGCCGACCGGTGAACAGCACCTTGGCCTGCAAGCCAAGACTGTGTACATACGCCTGCAAGGCCTCGAAGGTAGGCGAGCCGTCGCCCACCAGCACGAGAAACACGTCCGGGCGCTGCCGCAGCAGCCCCGCCATGGCGTCGATCAAGGCCCGATGGCCTTTTTTCTCGCGCAGGACGGCAACACAGCCGACCACCACCGCCGCGTCGGGCAGCCGCAGCTCGGCACGCAGCGTGGACTGGGCAACGGGGGGCGGCAGCGCAATGGGCGAATATACCGTTGCCACCCGGTCGGGCGCGGCGCCGCGTTCGATGAGCAGACGGCGCACGTGCTCGCTGACCGTCGTCACGCAGTGCGGCACCCAGGTATAGGCCAGCAAAGACTTCGGCCTGACTGCCAGGTGGCGGGTGCGCACGATAAGGGGCGTGCCCGCCAGGCGCGCGGCCACGCCGGCCAACAGCGTATCGCGGCGGCTATGCGTGTTGAGCACGTCGAAGCGGCCTGCTCGAAGAATAGCGCGGGTCTGCCACACGCCTCGCACATAATTGCGCAGGCCGTCCATCGGCAAGGTATGTACCTGAAACCCTTCGTCGCGCAAGCGTGTCGTCAGCTTGGCGTGCGGCTGGCACAGGGCTTCGAGATGATGTCCAGCAGCCCGCATGGCGCACATTTCCTTGAAAATACGCCCTTCCTGGCCACCAAAACCGGTAGCAGCCTCAGCGTGCAGAATGCGCAGCGGCCTCATCCGTAAAATACCTCGACCTGGTCGTAGGACAGCCACTGGCGCGCGTTGGCGATCAGGGTGTCGTCCATGCGCACGCGCCATTCGTCGCCCAGGCGCAGCAGGCACGAAAAGCCCGGCTGCTGCAGGCGCAGTTCGACGGGCACGCCGGATTCCGAACGCCAGTCGCCCAGCAGCGTCTGCAGCTGGTCGGGACTGAGGCCCCGGGGGGCGGACAGGCGCAGGCTGCGCGCGCGGGTTTCGCGCACGCGCTGCAGGTCGTAGAGTTCGTCGGCCGAGACGCGCAGGCCGCCCGAATAATCGTCATGGCTGACGCGCCCCTGGATGACCAGCGGGCGGTCTTCTTTGAGGCTGTTGCGGTACTGTTCGTACATCTCGTTGAAGATCGCCACTTCGATCTGCGCGCTGCCGTCGTCCAGCAGGGCGTAGAGCATTTTGCCGCGCTTGGTCATGCGCACGCGCACGGCGGCCAGCACGCCGGCCAGCCATTGCTGGCCGCGCGCGGGCGCCAGGCGCGCCAGCGGCGTGGGCGCCACGCGGCGGATTTCATCGCGCCAGGCGTCAAACAGATGACCGCTGAAATAAAAGCCCAGGGCGGTCTTTTCTTCGGTGAGGCGGGTTTGCAAATCCCAGGGGGTGACGCGGGCCAGCTCGCCCGCCACCAGCTGGTCGGACTCATCGGCAAACAGCGAGCACTGGTTGGCGTTGCGTTCGGCCTGCTCGGCCGCCTCGATGGCGCTGGAGAGTGTCGCCAGCAGCGCGGCGCGGTTTTCTTCGAGCGTGTCGAAGGCACCGGCGCGGATAAGCGCCTCGATGGTGCGCCGGTTGACCGTATGACGATCGACCCGGGCGCAGAAATCGAACAGGCTGGCAAAGGGGCCGCCCGCCTCGCGCGCCGCCAAAATGGCCTCGACCGCCGCCTGGCCGGTGCCCTTCACGCCCCCCAGGCCATAGCGGATGGTGCGCGGCGGCTGGCCCTTGGCCGTGTGCTCGTCGGCCACTGGCGCAAAACGGTAGCCCGAGGCGTTGACGTCGGGCGGCAGCACGGCCACGCCGTTGTCCAGGGCATCGCGCCAGAACACCTGGATTTTGTCGGTGTCGTCCATGTCGGACAACATCGTGGCGGCGAGGAATTCGGCCGGGTGATAGCGCTTGAGCCAGGCCGTCTGGTAGGAAATCAGGGCGTAGGCCGCGGAGTGACTCTTGTTGAAGCCATAGCCCGCGAACTTTTCCATGAGGTCGAAGAGGTGGGCGGCGAGGTCGGCATCGTAGCCCTTCTTGACCGCGCCCTCCTGGAAAATGGCCCGGTGCTTGGCCATTTCCTCGACCTTCTTCTTGCCCATGGCGCGGCGCAGCAGGTCGGCGCCGCCCAGCGAGTAGCCGCCGATGATCTGCGAGATCAGCATCACCTGTTCTTGGTAGACGATGACGCCGTAGGTGCTCTTGAGCACAGGTTCGAGGTCGGGATGGAAATAATCGACTTCGGCGCGGCCATGCTTGCGGTTGACGAAATCGACCACCATGCCGGATTCGAGCGGCCCCGGACGGAACAGCGCCAGCAAGGCGATGACGTCTTCGAAGGTGTTGGGCTGCATGCTCTTGAGCAGCTCTTTCATGCCACGCGATTCGAGCTGGAAGACCGCCGTGGTGTTGGCCGAGGACAGCAAGGCGTATGTTTCAGCATCGTCGAGCGGCAGGCTCATGATGTCGAAGTCGCGCTTGTCGGGATTGAACTCGCGCACGTAGCGCACGGCCCAATCCAGAATGGTGAGGTTGCGCAGTCCCAGGAAGTCGAACTTCACCAGCCCCACGTCTTCGACGTCGCCCTTGTCGTATTGCGAGACCACGCTGGTTTCGCTGCCCGGCTGGCAGTACAGCGGGGTGTAGTCGGTGAGCTTGCCGCGCGCGATGATGACGCCCCCGGCGTGCATGCCGATGTTGCGCGTCAGCCCTTCGAGCGGCCTGGCCAGGTCGATGAGCGCGTGGATTTCCTCGTCGGTATCGTAGCGCTCGCGAAAGGCGGGTTCGTTTTCCAGCGTGCGTTCGAGCGACCAGGGGTCGGCTGGATTGAAGGGGATCATCTTCGACAGGTTGTCGCAGACGCTATAGGGCATTTCGAGCACCCGACCCACGTCGCGCACCACGGCCTTGGCGCCCAGGGTGCCGAAGGTAGCGATCTGGCTGACGGCATCGCGGCCGTATTTTTCTTTGACGTACTCGATGACGCGTTCGCGGTTGTCCTGGCAGAAATCGACGTCGAAGTCGGGCATGGAGACCCGCTCGGGATTGAGAAAGCGTTCGAACAGCAAGTCGTAGCGCAAGGGGTCGAGGTCGGTGATGCCCAGGCTGAAGGCCACCAGCGAGCCGGCCCCCGAACCGCGCCCGGGGCCCACGGGCACCCCATGCCCCTTGCCCCAGTTGATGAAGTCTTGCACGATGAGGAAGTAGCCCGGAAAGCCCATCTTGACGATGGTCTGGCATTCGCGGTCGAGCCGCTCTTGATAGGTGGGCATCTGCCGGGCGCGTTCGGCGGCATCGGGATACAGCTGCGCCATGCGCCGCTGCAGGCCTTCGTTAGCCAGGTGCACCATGTAATCGTCGAGCGACACGCCGTCGGGCGTTGGAAACAGCGGCAGTTCGGGGTGGCCCAGGGTCAGCGTGAGGTTGCAGCGCCGGGCGATCTGCACGGTATTGGCCAGCGCCGAGGGCACGTCGGCAAAGCGGCGCGCCATCTCGTCGGTGTCCGGCATGTACTGTTCGGCCGTGAAGCGTCTGACGCGGCGCGGGTTGCCCAGCAGCTCGCCCTCGGCAATGCACACGCGCGCCTCGTGCGCGCGAAAATCGCTGGGTTCGATGAACTGGATGGGGTGCGTGGCCACCACGGGCACGCCGCATTGTGCCGCCAGCCGCAAGGCGGCCTGCACATAGGCCTCGTCGCCGTCGAAGCCGGCGCGCTGCAGCTCGATGAAATAATTGCCGGGAAAATCGGCCGCCCACTGTCGCGCGAGACGGGCAGCCTCGTCTTCGCGCCCGGCTTCGAGCGCGCAGCCGACGTCGCCCGCACGCGCGCCCGAAAGCACGATGATGCCGCTTGCGCCCGACAGCCACTCGCGGCGGATTTCGGCCCGGCCGCGCTGGCCGCCCTCGATCCAGGCGCGGCTGAGCAGCTGGCACAGGTGCAGATACGCAGCGTGCTGCGGGGCCAGCAGCAGCACGCGGAACGGCTTGTCGGTGTCGTCCGGGTTGTGCAGCCAGACGTCGCTGCCCGCCACCGGCTTGATGCCCGCCTTGCGCGCCGCCCGGTAGAACTTGATCCAGCCAAAGAGATTGCACAGGTCGGTGAGCGCCATGGCGGGCTGGCCAAAGGCCTTGGCCCGCTTGATGAGGTCGGGGATGCGCGCAATGCTGTCCACCACCGAAAATTCGGAGTGGCTGCGCAGATGGACAAAAGAAGGGCTTGCGGAAGACATCGTCATGGGGGAATTGTACTGAAGGGCGCCGGGCTAACGCGGCATGGCCGCCCAGGCTTTTTGCAGGCGCTTGACCGACACCGGAAACGGCGTGCGCAGGGTCTGTGCGAACAGGGCCACGCGCAGCTCTTCGAGCTGCCAGCGAAAGGCTTCCAGCTGCGCGTCGGGCGCCCCCTTGAGGGCGGCGCGCGCACGTTGCCAGGGCGTGATCAGGGGCGCCATCTCGGCCATCAGGCGCGCGTCGCGGTCGGGATCGTCGCGCAGCTTGTCGATGCGCATCTGCACGCCTTTCAGATAACGCGGCACGTGCTTGAGCTGTTCGGGCGGCGTGTCGCGCACGAAGTAGTGGCCCACCAGGACGTCCAGCTGCAGGCGCATGTCTTGTTGCGCCTGGGGCCACGAGCGGGCCTGGGGCAACTTTTTCTGCACGGCGGCGCGCTCCTGCAAAATGGCCGACACCAGCCGGGCAAGCTCCTGGGCCAGCAAGCCCAGGCGCGCGCGCCCCTCGTCGCAACGCGCGGCAAAGGCCGCGGCGTCCTCGGGCCAGGGATCCATCAGGCAGGCCTGCGTGACGGCGGCGTCGATCAGCTGGTCGCGCAGCTCTTCCTGGGTGCCCAGATCCATATACAGCATGGCCATGCGGGTGAAATCGGGCAGGTTCTTTTCCAGATAGCGCACCTGCTCGCGCAGGGCCAGGCGAAAAAGCCGCCGCAAGCCCCCCTGATGCACCCGGCGCGCCTGCTGTGGATCGTCAAAGACGTCCAGCTCGCAGCAATCGCCCCGATCGCGCAGGGCCGGATAGCCGATGAGCGACTGGCCGCGCCGATGGATTTCCAACAGCTCAGGCAAGGCGCCGAACGTCCAGCCAGTGAGGTTTTCGTGCTCCAGTACCTGGGCCGCCGCCTGGTCGCGAGCGGCCAGCTGCTGAAACGAGGCCTGCGCCTGACGGCCATGCTCGGCACGCAGCTGGTCGAGGCTGCGCCCGCCCGAGAGCATGCGGCCATGCTCGTCCACCACCTTGAAATTCATGAAGAGGTGCGCGGGCAGCGTTTCGAGCTTGAAGTCGGTGGGCAGCACGCGCACGCGGCGCTGATCCCAGATGTCGCCGATGAGCGCATCGATCAGCCCCATGCCGGGATCGGCGGCGCGCTCGAACCAGCGCTCGTGAAAGCCGGCGGCGTAATCCGGCAAGGGTACGCAGTGGCGGCGCAATTTTTGCGGCAACGATTTCAGCAGCAGGTGCGCCTTTTCTTTCAGCATGCCCGGCACCAGCCATTCGCAACGCGCGGCATCGATCTGGTTGAGGGCAAACAGCGGCACGGTGAGCGTCATGCCGTCGCGCGGCGAACCGGGCTCGAAGTGATAATCCACGGCCAGCTCGGCGCCCGCCCACCGCAGGTGGCGCGGAAACACCTCGGTGGTGACGCCCGCCGCATCGTGCTGCATGAGGTCGTCGCGGTTGAGGTTCAGACGCTTGGCCGCCTGCGGGTCGAGCGTGGCAAACCAGGCTTCCAGCGAGGCCGTCTGGCTGATCTCGGGCGGAATCTGCTGGTCGTAGAAGGCGTAGATGAGCGCGTCGTCCACCAGGATGTCGGGACGGCGGCTTTGATGCTCCAGGCGCTCGATGGAGGCGATCAGGCGGCGGTTGTGCGCGATGAAGGGCAGCTTGCTGTCGATATCGCCCGGCACCAGCGCGTCGCGGATGAAGATCTCGCGCGCCGCCTTGGGGTCGATGCGACCATAGTGCACGCGCCTGCCGGTGTACACCGGCAGGCCATAGACCGTGCCGCGCTCGTTGGCCACCACCTGACCGGCCTTTTTTTCCCAACGCGGATCCGACCAGGCGCGCTTGAGCAGGTGCGCGCCCGCGCGCTCGACCCAGGTGGGCTCGATCTGGGCCACGCAGCGCGCATACAGGCGCGTGGTCTCGACCAGTTCGGCGGCCAGCACCCAGCGCCCGGCCTTTTTCTGCAGCGGCGAACCCGGATGGATGGCGAAGCGGATGTCGCGCGCGCCCTGGTACAGGTTGGCATCGTCGGACTTCATGCCGATATTGCCCAGCAGGCCCGCCAGCAAGGCCAGGTGGATCTGTTCGCGCGTGGCGGGCGTCTGGTTCAGGCGCCAGCCCTGCTCGCGCGCCAGGGTGAGCAGCTGCACGTGCGTGTCGTGCCATTCGCGCAGGCGGATAGGCGAGAGAAACTTGGCGCGCAGCTGCTCGGTCAGCCTGCGCTGCGAGGCCTTGTGCGCCACCTGCTCGCCATACCAGGCCCAGAGCTTGAGCCAGGCGAGAAATTCGGACTGCTTGTCGCGGAACTGCGCATGGGCGTTGTCCGCCGCCTCGCGCGCCTGCATGGGGCGGTCGCGCGGGTCTTGAATCGACAGGGCCGAGGCGATGACGAGGATTTCCGCCAGGCACTGCTGCTCGTGCGCGGCGAAGATCATGCGCGCCACGCGCGGGTCGACCGGCAGCTTGGCCAGCGAACGGCCCACGGCGGTGAGGTGATTGCGCTCATCGAGCGCCCCCAGCTCTTGCAGCAGCTGGTAGCCGTCGGCAATCGCACGCCCCGTGGGCGGTTCGACGAAGGGAAAGGCCTCGACGTCGTCCAGGCGCAAGGCTTTCATGCGCAGGATGACGGCGGCCAGCGAAGAACGCAGGATTTCGGGGTCGGTAAACGCGGGCCGCTGCTTGAAGTCTTGCTCGCTGTACAGCCGCACGCAGACACCCGGCCCCAGACGCCCGCAGCGTCCGGCACGCTGGTTGGCCGAGGCCTGGCTGATGGGCTCGATGCGCAGCTGCTCGACCTTGCTGCGCCACGAATAGCGCTTGATGCGCGCCAGGCCGCTATCGACCACGTAGCGGATGCCCGGCACCGTGAGCGAGGTTTCGGCCACGTTGGTGGCCAGCACGATGCGCCGGGTATTGCCCTTGGGGTGAAAAATCTGCTCTTGTTCGGCGCGCGACAGGCGGGCATAGAGCGGCAACACCAGCGCGCCCACCGGATGGCGCTTGCGCAAGGCCTCGGCACACTCGCGGATTTCGCGCTCGCCGGGCAGAAACACCAGCACGTCGCCCGTGCCGTGGCGGGCGCACTCGTCCACCCCGTCCACCACGGCATCGACGAGGTCGCGTTCTTCATCGCCCCGGCCTTGTGCGGCATCGTCCGCCGTGTCTTCGCGCACGGGGCGGTAGCGCAGCTCGACGGGATACAGCCGCCCCGACACCTGGATGACAGGAGCCGGACGATTGGGCGTGCCGAAATGCTGGGCAAAGCGGTCAGCATCGATCGTGGCCGAGGTGATGATGAGCTTGAGATCCGGGCGGCGCGCCAGCAGTCGCTTGAGAAACCCCAGCAGGAAGTCGATGTTCAGGCTGCGCTCGTGGGCCTCGTCGATGATGAGGGTGTCGTAGCGGCGCAGCAGCGGGTCGCGCTGCGTTTCGGCCAGCAGGATGCCGTCGGTCATCAGCTTGATGGCCGTGGCTGGCCCGGCGCGCTCGCTGAAGCGAATCTGGTAGCCCACCCAGTCGCCCAGCTCAGTCTTGAGTTCTTCGGCCACGCGTTGGGCCACCGACGTGGCCGCCAGCCGGCGCGGCTGGGTGTGGCCGATCATGCCCTGGCGGCCGCGCCCCAGTTCGAGACAGATCTTGGGCAGCTGCGTGGTCTTGCCCGAGCCCGTCTCGCCGCAGACGATGACCACCGGGTGCCCGGCGATGGCGCGCGCGATCTCGTCCCGGCAGGCGCTGACGGGCAGCTCTTCGGGATACTGGATGGCGGGCAAGGGACGATCGCCCGCGCCCGCGGGCTGGGGGCCGGGCGCGGGGCGGGCATGGGCGCGGGCGCCCGCCGCGCGGGGGGCTCGTCGAGAGGGGCGCGTGGGCGGCACGGCGGCGTCAGGGGTCTTTTCTGGCAAAGCAAGGAATCCCGCAAAATGAAGTCGGCCCACACGCCAATGGGGTGGGCCAATCCCTTATTATAATTTCGAGGTCTAGCCCCGCCACGAACCGTCTGCCATGAGCGCCACTGAAACCGATACCTACTCCGCCCAGGATGCCCCCGAGTTTGCCGCTGCCCAGTTCGTGCGCTGGTTTCGCGAGGTGGCGCCCTACGTGCACGACTTTCGCGGCAAGACCTTCGTCGTGGCCTTTGGCGGCGAACTGATCGAAGACGGCGGCCTCGAAGACCTGGTGGCCGACCTGTCCCTGCTGTCGGCGCTGGGCATCAAGCTGGTGCTCGTGCATGGCTCGCGCCCCCAGGTCAACGAACAGCTGCGCCTGAAAGGCTACAGCACCCAGTTTGGCCGCGGCACCGAACCCACCACGCCCGAGGCCCTGGAATGCGCCAAAGAGGCGGCGGGCGAAATCCGCCTGGACATCGAGGCCGCCTTCAGCCAGGGCCTGCCCAACACGCCCATGTCGCACGCCAAGATTCGCGTCATTTCGGGCAACTTCGTCACGGCGCGGCCCGTGGGCGTCATCGACGGGGTGGACTACAAGCGCGCGGGCACGGTACGCAAGCTGGACATCGACGCCATGCGCAACGTCATCAGCCAGGGGGCTATCGTGCTGCTGTCGCCCCTGGGCTTCTCGCCCACCGGCGAAGCCTTCAACCTCGCCATGGAAGACCTCGCCACCAACGCCGCCGTGGCCCTGCGGGCGGAAAAACTCATTTTCCTGACGCAGAACCGCACCGTCACCGAAACCGACGGCTCGGTGGACACCGAACTCGCGCGCGCCGACGCCGACGAACTGCTGGCACAAGACATCCTGGACGAAGACACCAGCGCCTTCCTGCGCCACGCCTCGCTGGCCGTCAAGCGCGGCGTGGCGCGCGCCCACCTCGTACCCTATACGCTGGACGGCAGCATTCTGCTCGAAATCTTCACCCACGACGGCGTGGGCACCATGGTGGTCGAAGACACGCTCGAAGATCTGCGGCCCGCCGTGGCCGACGACGTCGGCGCCATCGTGCAGCTCATCGAACCGCTCGAAGCCGACGGCACGCTGGTGCCGCGCGGACGCGCCGTGATCGAGCGCGACGTCGAACGCTTCACTGTGCTGGAGCACGATGGCGTCATCTACGGCTGTGTCTCGCTCATCCCCTACCTGGACGAAGGCATGGCCGAAATGGCCTGTCTCATCGTCCACCCCGAATGGCAAGGCGCGGGCGACGGCGAAAAGCTGCTACGCCACGCCGAGGCCAGCGCCCGGGCGCTGGGCGTGCGGCGCCTGTTCGTGCTCACCACGCGCACCTCGCACTGGTTTCTCAAACGCGGCTTCGTGCAAGGCGGCGTCTCCGACCTGCCCCACGACAAACGCGCCCACTACAACCGCTCGCGCAACAGCCTGGTCTTCATCAAGCGACTATGAAAATTCTCGTCACCGGCGGGGCCGGCTTTATTGGCTCGGCCCTGATCCGCCACGTGCTGACGCACACGCGGCACACCGTGGTCAACATCGACAAGCTCACCTACGCGGGCAACCTGGAATCACTGACGCCGGTCGCGGATCACCCAGGCTATGCCTTCGAGCAGCTGGACATCTGCGATGCGGCGGGCCTGGCGCGGGCCTTCGCCAGGCACCAGCCCGACGCCGTCATGCACCTGGCCGCCGAATCGCACGTGGATCGTTCCATCGACGGGCCGGCGGCGTTCATCCAGACCAATATGGTGGGCACCTACACGCTGCTGGAAGCGGCGCGGCACTACTGGACAGGTCTGGACGCCCCTGCCCGGCAGGCGTTTCGCTTCCACCATATTTCCACCGACGAGGTGTACGGCGACCTGGACGGCACCGACAGCCTTTTCACCGAAGCCACGCCCTACGCGCCCAGCTCGCCCTATTCGGCCAGCAAGGCCGGTTCGGATCACCTGGTACGCGCCTGGCACCGCACCTACGGCCTGCCGGTGCTGGTGACCAACTGCTCGAACAACTACGGGCCGTATCACTTTCCAGAAAAACTCATTCCGCTGGTGATCCTCAACGCGCTGGACGGCAAGCCGCTGCCCGTCTACGGCGCAGGCCTGCAGGTGCGCGACTGGCTGTACGTGGAAGACCACGCGCGCGCCCTGCTGCGCGTGGTCGAGGCCGGCACGCCGGGCGACACCTACAACATCGGCGGCCACAACGAGCAGCGCAACATCGACGTGGTGCGGGCCATCTGCGCCCTGCTCGAAGAACTGGCACCGCAACACCCCGCCGGGGTGCGTCGGTATGCCGATTTGATCACCCACGTGACAGACCGCCCGGGCCATGACCGGCGCTACGCTATCGACGCGGCAAAAATCCAGCACACCCTGGGCTGGACACCGGAAGAAACGTTTGCCAGCGGCCTGCGCAAGACCGTGCAGTGGTATCTGGCGCAGCGCGACTGGTGCCGACGCGTGCAGGACGGCAGCTATCAGCGCGAACGCCTGGGCCTCGCGCCGCAAATCGCAACAGCCACCAAGGATACGGCTGTCAAAGGGTCGGGCGCTGCGATCGCCGACAGTCCGACAACAGGCGCGCACGGCAGCGCATCGTGCTGACGTCCGGCCAATCGCCGTCCGCCACAGGCGACGGCCTTGGCACCGGCCCGCGCATTCTGGTCACCGGGGCCAATGGCCAGCTGGGCCGTGCGCTGCAGGCCCTGGCAGCGCGCGAGACAGGGGCTGCGCGCTATTGCTTCGCCAGCCACCAGCAACTGGACATCACCCAGCCCGAAGCGCTGACGCGCTGGCTGGACGCGCATCCCGCCGACTGCCTCATCAACGCGGCGGCCTACACGGCAGTGGATCAGGCCGCACACGAGCCGCAACAGGCACTGGCCCTGAACGCCAAGGCGCCGGGCCAAATGGCCCGGCTGTGCGCCGCGCGTGGCGTGCGCCTGCTGCACGTTTCCACCGACTACGTTTTTGACGGGCACCTGGGGCGTCCTTACCGCGAGACCGACCCCGTCGCACCCCTGAATACCTACGGACGCAGCAAGCTGCTGGGCGAGCAGGCCGTCTTGCAGGCGGTGCCCGAGGCGCTGATCATCCGTACCAGCTGGGTGTTCAGCGCCTGGGGCGCAAACTTCGTGCGCACGATGCTGCGCCTGGGGCGCGAACGCGAGCAACTGCGCGTGATCGCCGACCAGCGCGGCGGGCCTACCTGGGCGGGGCACCTGGCGCACGTGCTACACGCCCTGGCGCTGCGGCCCGCCGCGCAAACGCCTGGCGGCCTGTACCACCTGAGCGGCAGCCCGGATGTCAGCTGGTACGAATTCGCCCTGGAAATCTTCCAGCAGGCACTGGCGCTGGGCTTGATTGTGCGAGTCCCCGCCGTGACCCCCATCGCCGCACACGAATGGCCTTCACCCGAGCCGCGCCCCGCCAATAGTCGGCTGGACTGCGCCCGCCTGGAATCCCTGCTGGGGCCCGTCGCCCGCGACTGGCGCGCCGGCTTGGCCTGCGTGCTGCAAGACTGGCAGCGGCAGGGCCTGTGACCCGGGCTTCCAGCACCCCGCCCACTCGCCCGACGGCATGCATCGTGCCTGCCAGCAACCGGCTTCACAGTCGGCAGGGGCCTGCCACTAAAATAGCCGTTGCCGCATTCACGCTTCAAGCATTCATCGAGGACACTGCCGTCATGGCCCGCACGATCTACTGCCACAAACTCAAGCGCGAGGCCGACGGCCTCGACTACCCGCCCTACCCTGGCGATCTGGGCGTGCGCATCTGGCGCGAGATATCCAAAGAAGCCTGGGCCGCCTGGCTGGACATCCAGACGCGCCTGGTCAATGAAAACCATCTCAGCCTGGCCGAGCCCGAAGCCCGCCGCTTTCTGGCCGAGCGCATGAAGGCGTTTCTGTTCGAGGACGAACACGTCGAAGCGCAGGGCTACACGCCGCCGGGCACCTGATACGCCACCGATCGCCTGATCGGCACAGCGGCCATACCCGTACGCAGCACCGCAGCAAGCGGGCGTCCGGGCAACAGGGCAGCAAGCGGCCTAGTGCCGCGGCTCGGGTGGCTCGCCGCGCGCCATGCGCTCGGTGTTGTTGACCCCGGTATGGCGCACGTCGTCGCCGCGCACCATGTAGATGACGCGTTCAGCCATGTTCTTGGCATGGTCGCCAATGCGTTCGAGCGCCCGGGCGATGAAGATGAGATCGATGGAGTGCGAAATGGTGCGCGGGTCTTCGATCATGTAGGTGATGATGTGACGCAGCGAGGCCTTCCACTCTTTATCGACCTCTTTGTCGTTGCGCACCACCTGGGCGGCGGCCACCGGGTCTTCGCGGGCAAAGGCGTCCAGCGCCGCGCGGATCATCGCCGCCACGGCGTCGCCCATGTGACGCAGTTCGACCACGGGTTCGTAGCTGGAATCGCCCTCGTGCAGGCGACGCGCCACCTTAGCGATCTTGTCGGCCTCGTCGCCGCAGCGTTCCATGTCGGTCAGCATCTTGGAAACCGACAGCAGCAGGCGCAGGTCGACCGCCGTGGGCTGATTGCGGGCAATCAGCTGGCTGATGCGCTCGTCGATATCGACCTCGAACTGATTGACCTGCCGCTCGCGCTCACGCACGCGTTCGACCAGCTGCACTTCGCCCTCGGTCAGCGCCTGGATGCCGTCGAGCACCATGGATTCGACCAGGCCACCCATCTGCAGGAACATGGAGCGCGTGGTTTCGAGTTCGCTGTGAAATTGCTTATTGGTGTGTTCCAGCATCGGAGACCTCTATCCGCCTGCCGCGCAGGCGCATTCAACGAGCGCAAAGCGTACCATCACGCCCGGCAATTGCAAAGAAAAGAGCGTTGTGGACATCCCGTGCGCTCGTCGGCGATCTGGCGCATGCAGCCAGCCACCTGGTGGCAGGATAGCAAGCCGATATGACAGCGGCGTGACAGCCGCCGCCAGCCATCAACCATCAGCCACTAGCCGTCAGCCACCGCCAGCTATCGGCTACCGGCCTCCCCCCACTGGAACAACGGTGCGGGAACAACGGCTGCTTCACCCCGCCCGGGCGTGCCCTCAGTCTTGCAATTCCAGCCGCGACACGCCGTTTTGCCCGGCCACCAGGGCCACGTGGGCCCCCGAAATGGCAAACAGGCCGCAGCACACCACGCCCGGGATGTTGTTGAGCATGGCTTCGAAGGCAATCGGGTCGCCGTAGCGCAACCCGGCCACGTCGAGAATCTGGTTGCCGTTGTCGGTGGTAAAGCCCGCACGCAGCACGGGCTGGCCGCCCAGCTGGCGCACTTCGCGCGCCACGGCCTCGCGCGCCAGGGGGATGACTTCGATGGGCAGCGGAAACGCCCCCAGCTGCTCGACCAGCTTGGACTCATCGACGATGCACACGAAGCGATCCGCCACCGAGGAGACGATTTTTTCGCGCGTCAGCGCCCCGCCCCCACCCTTGATCATGCTGAGCTGATGATCGACTTCGTCGGCACCATCCACGTAGAGCGCCATGGACGACACGTCGTTGAGATCCAGCACCGTGACGCCCGCCGCCCGCAGGCGCTGCGTGCTGCGCTCGGAGCTGGACACCGCCGCCTTGAAATCCGCCCGGTGGGCGGCCAGCAGATCGATGAAGCGATCCACGGTCGAGCCCGTGCCCACCCCCAGGATGCTGTCGGGCTGCAGCTGTGGCAGCACGTAATCGAGCGCGGCCTGGGCGGCCTGCTGTTTGAGTTCATCCTGGGAAAACATGGGGAGCGTCCGTTCGATATCGTGATCAGAAGACGCCTATTTTACGGGGGAGCCCCGACCACGGGCAATTGAGCCGGGCAAGGCCGCCATCGAGCACGGCAGGAACCGGCCCAAGCCAACCGCCCCGCCACGCCGACACCCCGCAAAAGCCTGCCCGCGTCAGTGGGGCCGAGGACGGTTGGAGCCTGCCGCCGATTAACGGTGCCTATTGACGATGCGCGTGTATTCGATGGCCCCTGTCGTTCCATTGACGTAGAGTTTCACGCGCTGGCCCTGCGCATTGGTGGCCTTGACTTCGTAACGACCATCGTCCCAATCAATTTCGCTGATGCTGTGCATGCCGGCGTCCTGCATACGTTTGAAAACCTGTCTGATGTCCAGCTGCGCCCCTCGCGGCGCGAGCGAGGCAGCAGCCTGGGCGGGCGCAACTGGCGTGGCCGACGCGGGCGAGGCCGACTGCGCCTGAGCCCCCAGAGACGTCGATAAGGCAAAGGCGGCGGCAGAGGCGATGAGCAGACGACGAGTAGACAGAAAGGTCATGGTGTATCTCCTTGGGATGAAGCCCTGAAATGTGTTGAAGCAAGGGCATTATTTCAGGGAGCGCATGAACCGACGGTGAAGGGTCTGTTCATGGGGTGTTCACCTTGGCACGGAGACTGGCCGATCTGATCGCGCGTCTACCCGTCGCCGCAGGGCCGCCAGGTCAGGCCCGAGGCCTGCAACGGAGCCATGTCTCGTTCCCCGCCCCTCCTTGGAACAGGCCCATCCAAACCCTCCGTCGCCAAATTTGCAATAATTCGGCGTCTCCCGAACGCAACCCTATCATGTTCGACCTATTCTCCGGCCTGCCGCTCGCGGTTGGGCTCAGCCTGGTGCTGGCGCTGGCCTTGGTGCTGGTCTTCGAATTCATCAATGGCTTTCACGACACGGCCAATGCCGTGGCCACCGTCATCTACACCAAGGCCATGCCCCCGCACCTGGCAGTCCTCTTTTCGGGGATCTGCAATTTCCTGGGCGTCTTATTGGGCGGCGTGGGCGTGGCCTACGCCATCGTCCACCTGCTGCCGGTCGATCTGCTGCTCAATATGGGCAGCGGACGCAGCCTGAGCATGGTGTATTCGGTGCTTGCCACGGCCATCGCCTGGAACCTGGGCACCTGGTACTTCGGCATCCCGGCGTCCAGCTCGCACACGCTGATCGGCGCGATCCTGGGGGTAGGTCTGGCCAATGCCCTGCTGACCGGCCTGCCCGTGGGGGTCGGCGTCAACTGGGGCAAGGCACTGGAGATCGGCCTGTCGCTCATCATTTCGCCGCTGGCCGGCTTCGCCCTGGCGGCAGCCCTGTTGCTGGGCCTGAAGAAAGTCTTCGTCGGCTCGAAGATGCACAAAACGCCCGAAGAGCGCCGCGCGATCGACAAAAAGAAACACCCGCCCTTCTGGAATCGGCTGGTACTGGTGCTCTCGGCCCTGTGCGTGAGCTTCGTGCACGGCTCCAACGACGGCCAGAAGGGTATCGGCCTCATCATGCTGGTGCTCATCGGCATCGTCCCGGCCAAATTCGTGCTCGACCCCGTCAGCACCCCTTATCAGATTCAACGCACCTACGACGCCGCCGCCCACCTGGGCGACCTTTACCAGCGCAACGCCGATACGCTGGGCGACTACCTGGCGCTCCAGCGCCCGCCCCGCGCGCCCCTGCCCTCCGACACCCACTGCGACCCGCAGGACACGCTGTCCGCGATCCAGGCGGTGCGCCACAGCCTGGAAGGCGTGCGCAGCTATGAGGGGCTGCCGCTCGATGCCCGCCGCCACGTGCGCCGCTACCTGTTGTGCCTGGACGACACGGCGCGCAAGGTGGCCCAGCTCGGCGTACTGCCCAGCTACGAGGCGGCCGACCTGCAGCGCCTGCGCACCGAGCTCACGGCCACGACGGAATACGCGCCGCTCTGGGTGATCGCCGCCGTCGCGCTGGCCCTGGGCGTGGGTTCGATGGTGGGCTGGCGCCGCGTGGTGCTGACCGTGGGCGAGAAGATCGGCAAACAGGGCATGACCTACGCCCAGGGCATGGCGGCCCAGATTACCGCCGTGGCGGCCATCGGCGTGGCCAACGCGTTCAGCCTGCCCGTCTCGACCACCCACGTACTGTCCTCGGGCGTGGCGGGCACCATGGTGGCCAATTGCAGTGGCCTGCAACGGGGCACGGTGCGCACCATCCTGCTGGCCTGGGTGCTGACTTTCCCCGTGAGCATGCTGCTGTCGGCGGGCCTGTTCAGCGTGACCGTGCTGCTGCTGGAGATGTGAGCGGCAGTCGTCAGGATAGCTGCCGGTAGCTCGAATCCAGTGCGTCCCACCACGGCACTGCGCGCGCGCCGACGACCTTGACCAGAGACCGGCGCAGGCGCAACCGGTTTTTGCGCCGCTGTTCCGACGACACGACACCCAGGCGCGCACGATCGAAATCGATGAGCCAGACGCGGTCTTGCGCATCGAACAGAATGTTGAAGGCGTTGAGATCGGCGTGCCAGACCCCGGCCTCGTGCATGGCGAAGATGGCCCGCGCGACAGCCTGTGGATCAGCCGCGGCCAGGCGGTGGGCCAGCGTGCGCGCCTGCGGGATGCGCGCAATCAGGATGGCAGCCCGGTAGAACAGGCCCTGGCGCCAGTAGGCCGCGGCCAGGGGCTCGGGCACCCGCACGCCCGCCTGGCGCAAGTGGGCCAGCACGCGCACCTCGGCAAACGATCGCACACGCGCCTCGCCCAGCCACAGGTACGATGCGCGTCCCAGGCGCGCGCGCAGGCCGCCGCGCCGGTAGTGGCGCAGGACGGCGGCCCCGTGGGCCCCATCGACAAACCAGGCCGCCTGCCGCCCGCCTTCGGCCACCGGCACCGCGTCCGGGCGACCGACATCCAGCCAGCCCGGCTGCCAGACGGCGGACAGGCGGCTGGGGATGCACACCGCGCCGTCGGCATCCGCGCGTTTTTCCCAGGTGGGCGGAATGGAGTTCATGCGCTTCCCCGCGCCAGCAGCAGGGCCATGATGACCAGCAGCATGCAGGCAAAAATGAATTTGAGACGCGCCTCGGGCATGGCATAGGCCAGGCGCACGCCATAGGGCACGCACAGCAGGCTGCCCAGGGCAAGCGGAATGCCGACCAGGCCGTGCGCCTGGCCGTGCCAGGCATAGGTGGCCAGGGCCACGACGGTGCCGGGCACGATCATGGTCAGCGCCAGGGCCTGGGCCGAGGTCTGGCGCAGGCGAAACAGGGTCGTCATGAAAGGCACGGCCAGCACCGAGCCGCCCACCCCGAAAATGCCCCCTGTCAGCCCGGCGAAAATACCCACCAGAAAGTACCACAGCCGTCGCACCTCGCCGACCTCATGGTAGTGGTTGGCCGGGCGCGCGCGGGCCTGGCGCCCGAGGCTCTCGCGAAAATAGAACAGGGCGATCACGAAGACGAAGCCGGCATAGATGCGGCGCAGCAGCCAGGGGTCGATGCCCAGGGCGATCTGCGCGCCGATCCAGGTGAAGACCACCGAACCGGCGGCACCCGCCGCTGCGGATTTCAGGTCGATGGGCGCGCGCTGATGGTATTTGCGCACCGTCAGCAACACGGCGGGCAGCACCATGATGAGCGCCGTGCCCTGGGCCGCCTGCTGCTCGAAGCCAAGCACGATGCCCAGCAGCGGAATGGCGATGAGCCCACCGCCGATGCCCAGCACGCCGCCCGCAAAACCGATCACGCCGCCGACGGCCAGGCAGGCCGGAATCAGCCAGAGACTGTCCGCCACCGACGCCTACCCCGCCTGCAGGACGCCGAGCACGTCCTCGATGCGATCGACCGGCTGGATGTCCAGCCCCTCGATGGCCTGGCGCGGCAGGTTGGCGCGCGGCACGATGGCGGTGCGAAAGCCCAGCTTGGCGGCTTCGCGCAAGCGTTCTTGGCCGCGCGGCGCCGGGCGGATTTCGCCCGCCAGCCCGACTTCGCCAAAAGCCAGCAGGCCCGCGGGCAAAGGCCGGTCGCGCATGGAGGAAAGAATGGCCAGGGCCACGGCGAGGTCGGCCGCGGGTTCCATGATGCGTACGCCGCCCACGGCGTTGACGAAGACGTCCTGGTCGAAGGTGGCCACGCCCGCGTGGCGGTGCAAGACGGCCAGCAGCATGGCCAGGCGGCTGCTTTCCAGGCCGACGGACAGGCGGCGCGGGTTAGGCACGTGGGCGGTGTCCACCAGGGCCTGAACCTCGACCAGCAGGGGGCGCGTGCCCTCTTGGGTGGCCATCACGCAAGAACCCGCGACCTCGCGCGAGTGCCCGGCGAGAAAAAGGGCCGAGGGGTTGCTCACGCCGCGCAGCCCGCGGTCGGTCATGGCGAACACGCCCAGCTCGTTGACGGCGCCAAAGCGGTTCTTGATGGCGCGCACCAGGCGAAATGAGGAATGCGTGTCCCCCTCGAAATACAGCACGGTATCGACGATGTGCTCGAGCACGCGCGGCCCGGCCAGCGCGCCATCCTTGGTGACGTGGCCGATGAGGATGAGCGTGACCCCGGTCTGCTTGGCGATACGCGTGAGCTGCGCGGCGCATTCGCGCACCTGCGACACCGAACCCGGCGCGGCGGTCAGTTCGCCGGAATACAGCGTCTGGATGGAATCGATCACCGCGACGCTGGGCCGACGCTCGGTGAGTGCCGCCGTGATTTGTTCCAGGCGGATTTCCGCCAGCAGATCGACGCCATCGCCCGAGACCCCGAGGCGCTGCGCGCGCAAGGCCACCTGCTCGGCGGATTCTTCACCCGTGACGTAGAGCACCGGCTGCTGCTGCGACAGGCTGGCCAGCGCCTGCAACAGCAGGGTGGACTTGCCGATGCCGGGATCGCCGCCGATCAACACCACGGCCCCGGCCACCAGGCCACCGCCCAGGACGCGATCGAATTCTTCGATGCCGGTGGGGTTGCGCGCCTGCTCGCGCGCCTCGATGTCGGCTAGGCGCCGCACGGGGGTCGAGGCAGCCAGCGGGGCGTAGCGGTGCGCCGCCGCGGCGGGCGATTCACGCGATTCCTGCAGCGTGTTCCAGGCCCCGCACTGCGGGCAGCGGCCTTCCCATTTGGCGCTGGTGCCGCCGCACTCGCCGCAGACGAACAGGGTCTTGACCTTGGCCATCAACGGCCCGCCAGGCTGCCGCCCCCGTCCACCCCCAGTTCTTGCCCGGTGATGAAGGCGGCCTCGTCGCTGAGCAGGAAAACCACGGCGGCGGCCACTTCGTCGGCCTGCGCCAGGCGCCCCATGGGGATGCTGGCCAGCACGGCGCGCTCGGCCTCGCTGCCCACGGGGCATTCGGCCCGAAACAGCCCGGTCTCGACCGGGCCCGGCGACACGGCATTGACCGTGACCCCGTAAGGGGCAAGTTCGAGCGCCCAGGTGCGTGTGCAGCCCAGCAGCGCGCTCTTGGCCGCCGAATAGCTGATGTGCCCCACCGAGCCGTAGACAGCCCGGCCGCACAGATTGACGATGCGCCCGGCCTTGCGCGCCTTCATGCCTGGCACGAAGGCCTGCACCGCCTGGACGGCGACGCGCACGTTGAGGTCGAAGGTCTGGTAAAGAGAGCCCAGATCGACTTCGCCCAGCGGCTCGGGCACGACCGGCCCCACGCAGTTGACGACGGCATCGACCGGATATTTTTCGCGGATGACGCGCAGCAGCTCTTCGGTTTCGCCGGCATTGGCCAGGTCGCAAGCATAGAGGTAACCGGGGAAATCGATGTCCGCCGTATGGCGCGCCAGGCCCACCACGTGGCAGCCCTGGTCGGCCAGCCGCTGGCTGACGGCCCAGCCGATGCCCTTGGTTGCGCCAGTGACCAATACACAGCTATTTTTCATGAAAGGTCCTTGAGGTCAGCATCATAATTCGCGGCGCGGCACGCGGGGCGCCACGGCGCACAGCAGCTCGTAGCCGATGGTGCCGCAACTGGCGGCGACTTCATCGACCGACGGCCCGCCCTGCCCCCACAGCACCACCTCGGCCCCGACCCCGGCCTGTGGAACCGGGTCGAGATCGACGGCCAGCATGTCCATGGACACCCGCCCGACCAGCCGCGTGCGCACGCCCGCGACGCTGATGGGCGTGCCGCTGACGGCATGGCGCGGATAGCCGTCGGCATAGCCGCAGGCCACCACCCCCACGCGCATGGCGTGCGGCGCGCGGAAGGTCTGGCCGTATCCCACGGCTTCGCCCGCCGGCACGGTGTGGGCGCTGATGAGCTGTGCGCTGAGCGTCATGGCGGGCCGCAAGCCGAAGGAGGCCGCCGTCTGGCTGGCAAAGGGCGACGCGCCGTACAGGCAGATGCCTGGGCGCACCCACTGCGCCTCGCTGACGCGCACCCCGGCGGCAAAGCCGGGGGTGAGCGTGGCCGCCGAATTGCAGACGCTGACCGGGCCAGGCAGGTCCTGCGTGGCCTGCTCGAAGCAGTCGAGCTGGGCGCGCGTGACCGCGGGGTCATCGTCGGCGCGGGCGAAGTGCGTCATCTTGCCCACCGTGCCCAACACCCCCTGGGCCTGCAAGGCCTGGGCGCGAGCGAAGGCGGCGCGGTATTCGTCGGGCTGAAAACCCAGGCGGTGCATGCCGCTGTTGAGCTTGACGAAGGCATCGAGCGGCGCGCGCACCTCGCCTTGCGCCAGCATCCGCAGCTGTTCGTCGCAATGGATGGCCGTGGCGATGCGATACTGCGCCAGCACGGCAAGGTCGGCGGGCTGGAAGAAGCCTTCGAGCAGCAAAATGGGGCCCGTCCAGCCCAGCTCGCGGCAGCGCACGGCCTCATCGAGATCGATCATGGCCAGGCCGTCGGCCTGGGCGAAGCCGCGCACGGCGGCCTCAAGGCCATGGCCGTAGCCGCGCGCCTTCATCACCGCCCACACGAACGGCGCGGGGCCGCCGCGGGCATCGTTGGCAAGACGCTGCACAACCTGCCGCAGGTTATGCGCCAAGGCTTCGGTATCGATGGTTGCCAGAATCGGACGCGGCATGGAACCCCCAAAAACATGAACGGCAAGATGCGCCGCATCCTGCCTGATGTCCGTTGCGATAAGCCAGCACGATGGCGCCACCCGTCGTGGCCGGAAAGCTCCCCAGTATACTGCCTCATCATGGCCGTTGATCACTACGAGAACTTCCCCGTCGCCTCAATCGTGCTGCCCGCGCGGCTGCGCCCCGCCGTGCGCGCCCTGTACGCTTTTGCCCGTGGCGCCGACGACCTGGCCGACGAAGGCGACGCCCCGCCCGCGCAGCGGCGGGCCGTCCTGCAAGCCTGGCGCGCCGCCCTCCAGGACATCGGCTGCCAGCGCGACGTCCCGGCCACGCTGGCGCCCGGACACCAGCTGGTGTTCACGCGCCTGGCGCGGATCATCGCCGCGCACCACCTGCCAATCCAGCCTCTGCTCGACCTGCTGTCGGCCTTCATCCAGGATCTGGACACGCCCTATTACCCGGACGAAGCCGCCCTGATGGACTACTGCCAGCGCTCGGCCAACCCGGTCGGACGCCTGATGCTGCACCTCTTTGGCGCCACCGGCGCGCAAGACCTGGCGCAGTCCGACGCCATCTGCTCGGGCCTGCAACGGGTCAATTTCTGCCAGGACGTGGCCATCGACCAGGCCAAGGGTCGCTGCTATATCCCGCTGGACTGCCTGGCCCGCCACGAGCAGACGCTGCAGTCCCTGGGCGACCTGTGCGCCCAGGCCCCGCAGACCGTACCCGCGGCCTGGCAGGCCATCCTGCGCGAGCAGGCCGGGCAGGCCCGCCATCTGCTGCTCACCGGCAGCCCGCTGGCCTGGCGCCTGCCCGGGCGCATCGGCTTCGAGCTACGGCTGGTGGTGCACGGCGGGCTGCGCATTCTCGACAAGCTGGCCGCCGGCGGCTACAACCCTTACGCCAACCGCCCCATCCTGGGCCCGCGCGACCGCTTCCTGCTATGCTGGCGCGCAATCGGCCCGGCCCCTGCCGCGCCCGCCTCTCCCAGCCATCATGACTCCTGACGAATACTGCCAGCGCAAGGCCGCTCAAAGCGGTTCGAGCTTTTACTACTCTTTTCTGTTCCTGCCGCCCGCCCGGCGCCGCGCCATCACCGCGCTCTACGCCTTCTGCCGCGAAGTGGACGACATCGTGGACGAGGTCAGCGAGGCCTCGGTCGCGCGCATGAAGCTCGCCTGGTGGCGCGGCCAGGTGGATCAAATGTTCCACGGCACCCCCGATCACCCGGTGGCCATCGCCCTGGCCCAGCACATCCAGCCCTTCGGCCTGCGCGCCGAGCCGCTGTACGCGGTGATCGAAGGCATGGAAATGGATCTGGATCAGTTCCGCTACCCCGACTGGGACGCGCTGCGCCAGTACTGCTGGCGCGCGGCGGGCGTGGTGGGCGACCTGTCGGCCAGCATCTTCGGCTACACCGACCCCAAGACCCTCGAATACGCCGAGACCCTGGGCCTGGCCTTCCAGATGACCAACATCATCCGCGACGTGGGCGACGACGCGCGGCGTGGGCGCATCTACCTGCCCGAAGACGACATGCGACACCACGGCGTCAGCATCGACGACGTGCTGGACAGCCGCTACAGCGACAACTTCCAGGCCCTGATGCGTCAGCAGACCCAGCGCGCCCGCACGCTCTACCGCGACGCCATGCGCCTGCTGCCCGAGGCCGACCGGCGCGCCCAGCGCCCCGGCCTCATGATGGCCGCCATCTACGCCACCCTGCTCGACGAGATCGAGCGCGACGGCTGGCACGTGCTCGACCAACGCATCGCCCTCACCCCGATCCGCAAGTTCTGGCTGGCCTGGAAGGTCTGGGTGGGCGGCGGCCACAGCCTGGTGCGCCGCCTGGCGGCATGAGCATTGCGGTCGTCGGCGCTGGCTGGGCCGGGCTGGCGGCGGCCCACGCGCTGCTGCGGGCGGGCCGCCAGGTGCACGTCTACGAGGCCGCCGCCCAGCCTGGCGGACGCGCGCGGCCCATCGAACACCCAACCCTGGGCGTGCCGCTGGACAACGGCCAGCACGTTCTGCTGGGCGCCTACCACGCCACGCTGGATCTCATGCGCACGCTGGGCATCGACCCCGCGCACGCCTGCCACGTGCAGCCGCTGCGGCTGGCCTCGGCCGACCGCGCGCTGCGCCTGAACTTCTGGCCCCTGCCCGCCCCCGCCCACCGGCTGGGGGTGCTGCTGGGCAGCCATGGGTTGGACGGCTGGCGCGGGCGGCGCCACCTGGGGCGCGTGATGCGCGCCCTGAACCCGGAACGCATCGCCGCGCACGAGACGGTACAAGATTGGCTGTGCGCGTTGGACTGTCCGCCCACGCTGCTGTCCTCCCTGTGGGCCCCGCTGTGCCTGGCCGCCTGCAACACGCCCATCGCGCAGGCCGACGCACGCATCTTCGCCCGCGTGCTGCGCGACAGCCTGGGCGCCCGCGCACCAGACAGCCACCTGTACATCCCGCGCACACGTCTGCACGCGCTGTGGCCCGCCCAGGTCTGCGCGCAGCTGGGCGCACGGCTGCGCCGCCAACGTGTGCAGTGCATTGAACAAGAACGGCATGCCCGGAGCGATGGCGCGCCGGGGGCCTGGCGCGTGGACGGCGAACGCTACGACCAGGTGATCCTGGCCGTGCCGGCATACGAAGCGCAGCGCCTGCTGGCGTCCCTGCCCGGCGCAAACGGCTATTTGAACCGCTGGCCCGCCTGGCAATACGCCGCCATCGGCACCGTGACGCTGCGCCTGCGCGCCCCCTGGCACTCGGGCCAGGCCATGAGCCTGCTGTGGGACGACCCCGCGCGCAATGCCTGGGGGCAGTGGTGTTTCGACCGCAGCGTCAGCGCGGCCCCAGGCCCCGAACAGCATCTGGCGCACGTGGTCATCAGCGGCGCCGAGCGCTATGCCAACTGCGATGCGCAGGCCGTCATCGAAGGCACCGTGGCCCAGCTGCGCGCCCAGGCCCGACGCCCGTTGCCCGCCATCGACGCGCAGGCATTGGTGACGGAAAAAAGGGCTACTTTCTTGTTGACCCCAGGCCTGGCCCGCCCCCAGACGCGCACGCCCTGGGCGGGCCTGCTGCTGGCGGGTGACTGGACGGATACGGGCTATCCCGCCGTGCTGGAAGGCGCCGTACGCAGCGGACAAGGCGCCGCCGCCCTGGCGCTGGCCGCGCCTGCCTGAGCCCGGGCCGCACCTCCGGAGCAGGCGCCGCCCGGGCTCAGGCAGGCCGCCGACGCACGAGCGTGGATTTGCCGAACAGGCTTTCGATGAGTTCGACCGCCACCTTGGCCGTGCCGTTGCGCACGTCGAGCGCCGGGTTGAGTTCGACGATGTCCACCGAGCCCACCAGGCCGGTGTCGGCCAGCATTTCCATGCACAGCTGCGCCTCGCGCCACGTGGGGCCGCCGCGCACCGTGGTGCCCACACCGGGCGCGTAATCGGGATCGAGGAAATCGACGTCGAAGCTGACGTGGATGTGCGCCCGTTCGGGCAGGCTGTCGAGGGCGGCTTCCATGACGGCGCGCATGCCGCGCTCGTCGATCGTGCGCATGTCGTAGATGTCGAGCCCCTGTTCGTGCACGAACTGGCGTTCGCCCGCATCGACGCTGCGGATGCCCACCATGCGCAACTCGTCGGGCCGCAAGGCGGGCCCCGCGCCGCCCAGTTCGGTGAGTTCACGCGGGCCAAAGCCGCACAGGCAGGCCACGGGCATGCCATGCACATTGCCGCTGGGCGTCAGCTGCGCGGTGTTGAAATCAGTATGGGCATCCAGCCAGAAGACCCGCAGGGGCCGACCTTCGCGTCGGCAATGCCGCGCCACCGCGCCCACCGACCCCATCCCCAGGCAGTGATCCCCCCCCAGCAACATGGTGAGACGACCCGCCTGCAGCTGTTCTGACACCGCCCGATAGACCTGCTGGTTCCATTGCACGACTTCGGGCAAATGCCGGTAGCCATGCACCGCTGGCAACCAGGGGTTGGGCGGCCCGGAAAGGTCTCCGGTGTCGATCACCTGGCAGCCTTGACGCTCGAGCGCGCGTACGATGCCCGCCACCCGCAGGGCTTGCGGGCCCATCGAAGCCCCGCGAGAGCCAGCCCCTATATCCGTCGGGGCACCAATCAATGCAACAGTGTTGGCCACATCAGGTTCCTTGCGTCCGGTATCTCAAGCCAGCGCGGGCTCGGCATGCTCGTGCGCAAGCAGCCAGCCGTAGAGGTCGCGCGGGTCTTCCTGGCCCGGCGTGACATCCACCCACCGGCCCACACCGTACTGTGTAGCAGCCGCCTGGATGAAGTGCAAGGCGCAGTAGTCTTCGAGCGCAAAGCCGACCGAATCGAACAAGGTAATTTCCGCGTCGCTGCGACGCCCTGCCACTTGCCCGGCCAGCACCTGCCACAGCTCGGTGATGGGGAAATCAGCAGCCATTTGCTGGATCTCGCCTTCGTGGCGCGTTTGCGGCGAAAACTCGACAAACACGCTGGCCTGTTCGAGAATTTTGGGTTCGAGCTCGGTCTTGCCCGGGCAGTCGCCCCCCACCGCGTTGAGGTGCATGCCCGGTTCGATGAGGTCGGCGGTGAGCACCTGTTCCTGCCCCTGATAGGCGGTGACGGTGGTGACGATATCCGCGCCGCGCACGGCCTCGGCAACAGAATCACAAATGCGGATTTGCAGTGGTTTGCCGCCCAGCTCGCTGGCTTGCAGGTTGCGCTGCAGGCGCACGCTGGCCTGGGGGTCGATGTCGTACAGGCGCAGCTCGTCGATGCCCAGCAGCGCATGAAAGGCGATGCACTGGAAATCGCTTTGCGCGCCATTGCCGATCACCGCCATCGAGCGGCTGTCGGGCCGTGCCAGGGCTTGCGCCGCCATGACCGAGGTGGCCGCCGTGCGCAAGGCCGTGGTGAGCGTGAGTTCGCTCATCATGCGGATCATGCCCGTGTCGCAATCCAGCAAGGCCCCCATGGCCATGACGGTGGGCAGGCCGTAGGCGCCATTGCCGGGATGGCCGTTGACGCACTTGAAGGTATAAGACGTGCCATCCGTGATGGGCATGAGTTCGATCGTGCCCTGCTCGGAATAGGCGGCGATGCGGGCTTCTTTGTCGAACTCGGGCCAGCGCAGGTAATCGGCCTTCAGCCGGCCGACGAGCGCACGAAAGGCCTCGGGCAGCCCCATCACGCCCAGCAGGCGCGCCACGTCGTGCGTGTCCAGAAAAAGCGTACGGGGCCGGGCGGTGAAAGACGATTGCATGGCGGTCTCCTGTGGAATCTTGGTGTATGACCAGTGTGACCGAAGCGCGCGTCAATGTATATCGTCAACAATGCACGTATTCTGCTATAAAAATGACAAAATGCTTGCATACAGGACGCACTATGAGCAACAACCTTCGTATCGATTCCACTGACCAGGCGCTCATCCGCCTGCTGCGCGCCAATGCACGCGCCAGCGTCGCCACCCTGGCCAAGCGGCTGGGGGTGGCGCGCGGCACCGTGACGCAAAGAATGCACCGGCTGGAAGACGCCGGGCTGATCGTGGGCTATACCGTGCGCCTGCGGCCCGACGTCGAGCCCCAGACCATCCGTGCCTGGATGGGCATCGCCGTGGAAGGCAACGAGGCGCGGGCGGTGATCGCCAGCCTGCTGGGCGAACCGGGCGTGGCCGCCCTGCACGACACCAATGGCCGCTGGGATTTGCTGGCCGAACTGCGCGTGGCCGACCTGCAAGAACTCTCGCAGGTACTCGAACGCATCCGCCTCATCCGCGGCATCAGCCAGTCGGAAACCAGTCTGCACCTGCAGACGTACCGGCTGGCCTGACCCGGGCGTTTACAGCGCGTGCCGATGCAGGTAATCGGCCACCTGGCGCGCGTCGCAATCCATGGTCTCGACGCGCTGCGGACGCTGCTGCAAATCCTGCAAGGCGGCGGGCACGGCGGGCGCCTGTCCGGTGGCTTCGAGGATGGTCTCGGCGAACTTGGCCGGCAGCGCCGTTTCGAGCACCAGCATGGGGATGCCCGGCTCGAGGTGCGCCTGGGCTACCTTCACGCCGTCGGCGGTGTGCGGGTCGATGAGCACGCCGGTCTCGTCGTGGATGGCCCGGATGGTGGTCAGGCGATCAGCGTGCGAGCTGGCGCCCGCCACGAAACCGTAGCGTTCGGTGAACTGCGGCTTGAGCGCCGACAGGTCGAACTGCCCGGTTTGTTGCAGCTCGGCCATGAGCGCGCGCACGCGGGCGGCATCCTGGCCGACGAGGTCGAAGACGAAGCGCTCGAAGTTGGACGCGCGGGAGATGTCCATCGACGGGCTGGAGGTGGCGTAGGTCTGGCTGGCCGGGCGCGGGCGATAGACCCCCGTGCGGAAGAACTCTTCGAGCACGTTGTTTTCGTTGGTGGCGAGCACCAGGCGATGGATGGGCACGCCCATCCGCCGCGCCAGGTGCCCCGCGAGGATGTTGCCGAAATTGCCCGACGGCACGGCAAACGAAACCTGCTGCCCTGGTCCCTGCGTGGCTCGCAGCCAGCCCCAGACGTAATAGACGATCTGGGCGGCGATGCGCGCCCAGTTGATGGAATTGACCGCGCCCAGGTGATGGGTGCTCTTGAAGTCGAGGTCGCCCGCCAGGGCCTTGACGATATCCTGGCATTCGTCGAACACGCCGCGCACGGCAATGTTGTGGATGTTGGCGTCTTGCAGCGAATACATTTGCGCGCGCTGGAAGGCGCTCATGCGGCCTTGCGGCGAAAGCATGAAGACCGCCACACCGCGTTTGCCGCGCAAGGCGTATTCCGCCGCCGAGCCGGTATCGCCCGAGGTGGCGCCCAGAATATTGAGCGTCTGGCCGCGCTGATCGAGCACGTATTCGAAGACCTGGCCAAGAAACTGCATGGCCATGTCCTTGAAGGCCAGCGTGGGGCCTTCGGACAGGCCCAGCAGCGCAAGACCGGGGCGCAATGGTTTGACTGGCGCAATCTGCGGAAAGACATCGGGGGCGTAGGCCGCGCGCGTCATGCGCAGCAAGTCGTCCGCCGGGATGTCGTCGATGAACAAGCCCAGCACCTGCGCGGCCAGGTCGGCGTACGACAGGCCGCGCCACGATTCCAGGGTATCGGCATCGAGTTGCGGCAGGGTTTCGGGCAGGCTCAGGCCGCCGTCGGGCGCCAGGCCTTCGAGCAGGATGTCGCAAAAGGGCAAGGGGGCCATGCCGCCCCGGGTCGAGCGATACTTCAATTGAGACTCTCCACGCGCAGGCGGGTGACGCCCGAACGTACAAACGACAGCGCCTGCATGGCCTGCAAGGCGGTATCCACGTCGCCCTCGCGCGCTTCGTGCGTGAGGAAAATGATGTCGGCCTGATGCTCGCCATGCGGCTGCTGAAACATCGAGCCCACCGAAATCTGCGACTGCGACAGAATGCGCGCCAGATCGGCCAGCACGCCAGGGCGGTCATCCACACGCAGGCGCAGGTAGTAGCTGGAGCGTACCTCGCTCATGGGCAGGATGGGAATATCCACCACGGACTCGGGCTGGAAGGCCAGGTGCGGCACCCGATGTTCGGGGTCGGCCGCCTGCAGGCGGGCCACGTCCACGAGATCGGCCACCACCGCCGAGGCCGTGGGCAGGGAACCCGCCCCCTGGCCGTAATACATCGACAGCCCCACGGCGTCACCACGCACCAGCACGGCGTTCATGGCGCCTTCGACGTTGGCCAGCAGGCAGTCGGCGGGGATGAGCGTAGGGTGCACGCGCAGCTCGATGCCTTCGGGGCGGTGACGCGTGATGCCCAGGAGCTTGATGCGGTAGCCCAGGCGCTCGGCGTGCACGATATCTTCAGAGGCCAGGTGCGAGATGCCTTCGGTGGTGGCCTTGTCGAACTGCACCGGCACGCCGAAGGCCAGCGAGGCCAGCAGCGTGAGCTTGTGGGCCGCGTCCACGCCTTCGATGTCGAAGGTGGGGTCGGCCTCGGCATAGCCCAGCTGCTGCGCTTCGGCCAGCACGGTCTCGAAGGGCAGGCCGCGCTGGCGCATTTCCGACAAAATGAAATTGGTGGTGCCGTTGATGATGCCCGCCACCCACTGAATGCGGTTGGCCGTCAGCCCCTCGCGGATGGCCTTGATGATGGGGATGCCGCCCGCCACGGCGGCCTCGAAGGCTACCATCACGCCCCGCCTTTGCGCCGCGGCGAAGATTTCATTGCCATGCAGGGCAAGCAGGGCCTTGTTGGCCGTGACGATATGCTTGCCATTGGCGATGGCGGCCAGCATGCACTCGCGCGCCAGCGTGTCGCCGCCCATGAGTTCGACCACGATGTCGATGTCCGGGTCGTGCGCCAGCGCCATGCCGTCGGTCACGACGCGCACGTCCGCCCCGACCAGGGCGCGGGCCTTGGCCACGTTGCGCACCGCCACGGCGGCGACTTCGATGCGACGCCCCGCGCGGCGGGCGATTTCGCCGCCATTTTGCGCAAGCACCGTCCAGACCCCGCTGCCGACGACACCCAGCCCCAGCAAACCGACGCGTATGGGTTTCATTTCAGCAGCCCGTCCTTGCGAAACATGTCCTTGATGCCGCGCACGGCCTGACGGGTGCGCTGCTCGTTTTCGATGAGGGCGAAACGCACGTATTCGTCGCCGTATTCGCCAAAGCCGATGCCGGGCGACACGGCCACTTTGGCGTCGGCCAGCAAGCGCTTGGAGAATTCGAGCGAGCCCAGCGCCCGGTAGGGTTCGGGGATGCGCGCCCAGATGTACATGGAGGCCTTGGGCACGTCAACCGGCCAACCCGCCTCTTGCAGCCCCTTGGCCAGCACGTCGCGGCGCCGCTGATACTGCGCGACGACTTCGCTGACGCAATCCTGCGGCCCTTCAAGCGCGGCGATGGCCGCCACCTGGATGGGCGTGAAAGTGCCATAGTCGTGGTAGCTTTTGATGCGCGCGAGCGCGTGCACCAGTTCGCGGTTGCCCACCATGAAGCCGATGCGCCAGCCCGCCATGTTGTAGCTTTTGCTCATGGTGAAGAACTCGACCGCGACTTCGCGCGCGCCGGGCACCTGCATGATGGACGGCGCCACATAGCCGTCGAAGGTGATGTCGGCGTAGGCCAGGTCGTGCACCACGAGGATGTGGTGCTCTTTGGCCAGCGCGACGACACGCTCGAAGAACGACAGATCGACGCACTGCGCCGTCGGGTTGCTGGGAAAGCCCAGGATCATCATCTTGGGCCGGGGGATGGTTTCGCGCACCGCGCGTTCGATCTCTTCGAAGAAATCGAGCCCCGGCGTCATGGGCACCGAGCGGATATTGGCCCCGGCGATGACGGCGCCATAGATGTGGATGGGATAGCTGGGATTGGGCACCAGCACGGTGTCGCCCCGGTCGAGCGTGGCCAGCATCAGGTGCGCCAGGCCTTCTTTGGAGCCGATGGTGACGATGGCTTCGCTGTCCGGGTCGAACTGCACGCCGTAGCGCCGCTCGTACCAGCCGGTGATGGCCCGGCGCAGGCGCGGGATGCCCTTGGACACCGAATAGCCGTGCGTGTTTTCGCGCTGCGCGACCTCGACCAGTTTGTCGACGATGTGCTTGGGTGTGGGGCCGTCGGGGTTGCCCATGGACATGTCGATGATGTCTTCGCCCCGGCGCCGAGCGGCCATCTTGAGCTCCCCGGTAATGTTGAATACATAGGGGGGCAAGCGTTCAATGCGCGGGAAAGAAGTCATGGTGTTCCTTGGCTGGGCAGAAACGAAGAACCTGCACGCTGGTCGGTGCAGTGCAGCAAATCCGATAATCTAGCGCATGCGCCTGCCGCCCGCAAATCAGGCCGATGGGGCACCATGGGCAGCACGCCGTTTGCCGTCACACAGCTGCGCTATCATCACAGGAACTCAGGAGCTTTCCGTGCTATTGCAAAAAGACTTCAACCCCAGCCTCAACACCGTCACGGCCTACGGAGACAGCCACCTGGAAATCAACCAGGTGCGCTTTGAAACCGCCATCTGTTTCGGCCCCGAAGGCCCCATCCGCGAACTCGAACTGCGCACCGTCGCGGACATCGACGCCGCCGTGCTCAAGGCCCTGGTCGGCCTGGACGCGGGCGCGCAAGACCCGCTGGCCTTTCTGGACGAAACCCTGCCTGCCCGCCCCGACGACGCCCCCGAGGTCGTCATCATCGGCACGGGCACGCGTCAAACGTTTCTGCCCCCCGATGTCATCCGGCCCCTGCTGCAACTGGGTATCGGCGTCGAAACCATGACCACCCAGGCGGCGGCCCGCACCTACAACATCCTGATGTCCGAAGAACGACACGTCCTGGCCCTGCTGCTACCCGGAGAACCCCACGCATGAATCCCATCACCACCGGCCACCCGCTGCCCGCCCTCAGCGCCCCGTCCACCCAGGGCGACTTCAGCACCCAAGCCCTGCGCGGCAAACCTTTCGTGCTGTACTTTTATCCCAAGGACAACACGCCGGGCTGCACCACCGAAGCGCAAAATTTTCGCGACCTGCACACGCAGTTTCAGGCGATCGACTGCCAGATCTACGGCATCTCCAGAGACTCGCTCAAATCCCACGACGGCTTCAGCGACAAGCAGTGCCTGCCCTTCGCACTCATTTCCGACCCCGACGAAGCCCTGTGCGAACTGTTCGGCGTCATGAAGCTGAAAAACATGTACGGCAAACAGGTGCGCGGCATCGAGCGCAGCACCTTCCTCATCGACCGCCAGGGCGTGCTGGTGCAAGAATGGCGCGGGGTACGCGTCCCCGGTCACGCCGAAGAAGTCCTGCAAGCCGCCCGCAACCTGGCCGCCTGACCCGGCCGCCTCAATTCGCCTGGAGCCTCAATGCCGCTTCCCAAACCGCCCACCCGTCTGGGCGACACCGTCGATGCCAGCACCACCGCGCAAGCCCGCCCGGCGGTCCCTCTGCCCGCCGACACCCCCACGGCGGCGCCCAAGGCCAGGGCGACCACACGCAAGCCCGCCCGCCCGCTGGCCGCTCTGCTCAGCGCCGCGCACCCGGCCAGGCCCATCCAGGCCGACGGCCAGGCCGCCCCGGCAGCCAGCGCATCGCGGATGGCACCGTCGGCCGCCGCGCCAGCGGCCAAGGCCAGTACAAAGTCGGCACCGGCGGCACTGACGCCCCCGGCACCGGCACCGGCACAAGCACAACCGGCACCGGCGCCAGCCGCCGTGCCGCAAGCAGCAGCGCCCGCCGCCGCGCCTGCCGCACGCACCACGCCCGCCGCTGCCGCCCCCGCCGCGAGCCTGGCGCCAGCCCGCCCGGCCGCCACGGCGGACGCCAAACCCGCCGCCAGCGCCCAGGCGCGTGCCAAAAAGCCCGAAGCCGACAAGGCGGAAGCCCCCCAGCCCGCTACCCGGCAGGCCGCGTCCACGGCGGCCGGCAAGGCCAAGGCGCGCACCCGGCGGCTGCCCGCCGCGCAGCGCAAGCTGTTCGTGCTCGATACCAATGTGCTGCTGCACGACCCCACCTCGCTGTTCCGTTTCGCCGAGCACGACGTCTTCCTGCCCATGATCGTGCTCGAAGAGCTGGATCATCAGAAAAAAGGCATGTCCGAAGTGGCGCGCAACGCACGCCAGGTCAGCCGCTACCTCGACGAGCTGATCGCCACCGCCGACATCAGCAAGGGCGTGCCGCTCGACGGCCTGGGGCACAGCGATGCCCTGGGGGCGCTGCACTTCCAGACCCGCGCCACCAACGCGCACCTGCCTGTCGAACTCCCCATCGGCAAGGCGGACAACGTCATCCTCAGCATCGTGCACGGGCTGCGCCAGGAATCCCCCGGGCGCGAGATCATCCTGGTGTCCAAGGACATCAACATGCGCCTGAAGGCGCGTGCCCTGAACCTGCCCGCCGAAGACTACCTCAGCGATCACGTCCTCGACGACTCCGACCTGCTCTACGACGGCGCCATGCCGCTGCCCGACAACTTCTGGGTGAAGCACGGCAAGGACATCGAATCCTGGCAGCAAAACGGCCTGACCTGGTATCGGGTGCGCGGCCCCCTGTGCGGCCAGTTCATCGTCAACGAATTTGTCTACTACGACGGCGACATGCCGCTGGCCGCCCAAGTGCGCGAAGCCACCGGCAAGAGCGCGGTGCTGGCCACGCTGCGCGACTTCAGCCACAGCAAGAACAGCGTCTGGGGCATCACCGCGCGCAACCGCGAACAAAATTTCGCGCTCAACCTGCTGATGAACCCCGAAATCGATTTCGTCTCTCTGCTGGGGCAGGCGGGCACGGGCAAGACTCTGCTCACCCTGGCCAGTGGCCTGGCGCAAACCTTCGAGACCAAGCGCTATACCGAGATCATCATCACGCGCGCCACCGTGCCCGTGGGCGACGACATCGGCTTTCTGCCCGGCACCGAAGAAGAAAAGATGCTGCCCTGGATGGGGGCGCTGGAAGACAACCTCGAAGTGCTGCACCAGGGCTCGGGCAACACGGTCAGCACCAGCAACAACGGCAACGGGCAAGACTGGAGCAAATCCCCGGCCATGGATCTCATCCGTTCGCGCATCAAGGTCAAGTCGCTGAACTTCATGCGCGGGCGCACCTTCCTCAACAAGTTTCTCATCATCGACGAGGCGCAAAACCTGACGCCCAAGCAGATGAAGACGCTCATCACCCGGGCGGGCCCCGGCACCAAGATCGTCTGCCTGGGCAACATCTCGCAGATCGACACCCCCTACCTCACCGAGGGCAGCTCGGGGCTCACCTACGTGGTGGACCGCTTCAAGGGCTGGCCGCACGCGGGGCACATCACCCTGCAGCGCGGCGAACGTTCACGGCTGGCGGATTATGCAAGCGACGCTCTCTGACACCGGGCGCCGCACCCTGCCCCTGGCCTTCACGATGGGCGACGCGGCAGGCATTGGCCCCGAACTCATCGCCCGACTCTTTGCCCAGGGCCTGCCCCACCCCGCCGTGGTGTACGGCGACGCGGGCATGCTGCGCCGGGCCTGCCAGCTGCTGGGGCTCGACCAGCAACTGCGGGTGCGGGCGCTCGATGCGCCCGGCACGGGCTCCACGAGCGGCGTCATCGGCGTACTCAACCGCTGGCAGGCGCTGCCCGCCGACCTGCCTTTCGGACACGAAAACGCGCTGGCTGGACGCGGCGCCTATGAATACCTGTGCCAGGCCATCGACGACGCACAGGCGGGCCGGGTACGGGCGCTGGTCACGGCCCCGCTGCACAAGGGCGCCCTGCATGCGGGCGGGGCACACTACCCCGGGCACACCGAAATCCTGGCCGAACGCACGCACACCCGCGACTACGCCATGATGCTGGCCAACGACGAACTGCGCGTGCTGCTGGTCACCATCCACATGGCCCTGGCCGAGGTGCCCGCCGCCATCGACCAGGCCGCCGAACTCAGGGCCATTCGCCTGGCGCATCTGGCTGGCCGCCAGTGCGGCATCGCCGCGCCGCGCGTGGCCGTGGCCGGCCTGAACCCGCACGCCGGAGAAGGCGGTGCCTTTGGCGACGAAGAAGCCCGCTGCATCCGCCCGGCCATCGACCAGGCCCGCGCCCAGGGCATCGACGCCTCGGGCCCCTGGCCAGGCGACACCGTGTTCATGCGCGCGCGCCAGGGCGAATTCGACATCGTCGTGGCGCAATACCACGACCAGGGCCTGATCCCGGTGAAATATCTGGGGCTGGACGAAGGGGTCAACGTGACGGTGGGCCTGCCTTTCGTGCGTACCAGCGTCGATCACGGCACGGCCTTTGACATCGCGGGCAAAGGCATGGCCGATCCAGCCTCGCTGCGGGCGGCCATGCGCATGGCCCTGCGCATGACGGCCTGAACCGCCCCCCCCCCCTGGCGGCCGCCTGGGCCGATGCCCGTACTTGACAGCCATCTGGCTGCGGTACGGGGGCGGCCTGATTGAACGGGGGACTAAAACCCCGGTGTCGTCGAAAAATTGAGAAAACGCGTGCTCGAACCCTGGAAGGTCAGCCGCACGGTGCCGATCGGGCCGTTACGCTGCTTGCCGATGATGATCTCGGCGGTGCCCTTGTCGGGCGAATCGGGGTTGTAGACCTCGTCGCGGTAGATGAAGATGATGAGGTCGGCGTCTTGTTCGATGGCGCCCGATTCGCGCAGGTCGCTCATCACTGGGCGCTTGTTGGGGCGCTGTTCAAGGCTGCGGTTGAGCTGCGACAGCGCAATCAGCGGGCAGTTCAGCTCTTTGGCCAACCCCTTCAGGGAACGGCTGATTTCCGAGATTTCGGTCGCCCGGTTCTCACCCGAGCCATTGGCCGACATGAGCTGCATGTAGTCGATGATGATCAGGCCCAGCTGGCCGCACTGGCGCGCCAGGCGGCGTGCCCGGGCGCGCACCTCCATCGAGGTGAGCGCCGGGGTCTCGTCGATGTAGATTTGCGCCTGCTCGACCTTCTGCACCGCGTGGGTCAGGCGCGGCCAGTCGTCCTGGTTGAGCTTGCCGGTGCGCATGCGGTGCTGGTCGAGCATGCCCACCGAGCCGATCATGCGCATGGCCAGCTGCACGGCGCCCATTTCCATGGAGAACACCGCCACGGGCAGGCCCTGCTCGATGGCCACGTGCTCGCCGATGTTCATGGAAAACGAGGTCTTGCCCATGGACGGGCGCCCTGCCACGATGACCAGGTCGCCCGGCTGCAGGCCGGAGGTCATGCGGTCGAGGTCGTTGAAACCGGTGGGCACGCCGGTGACGTCGGAATCGCCCTCGCGGTGGTAGAGCTCGTCGATACGCTCGACCACCTGCGCCAGCAGCGGGCGGATTTCCTGGAAACCGGCCATGCCCCGCGCGCCTTCTTGCGCGATCTGGAACACGCGGGTTTCGGCTTCGTCGAGAATCTGCCGGGCCTCTTTGCCCTGGGGATTGAAGGCCGCCGAGGAAATCTCGTCGGCGATGGTCACCAGCTTGCGCAGCATCGAGCGCTCGCGCACGATCTCGGCGTAGCGGCGGATATTGGCTGCCGACGGCGTGTTGTGCGCCAGGGCGTTGAGATAGGGCAGCCCGCCGCACTCGTCGGCCTTGCCCGCCGTGGTGAGCGCCTCGTGCACCGTGATGACGTCGGCCGGGCGCGCCAGGCCCACCAGGCGCGTGATGTGCTGCCAGATCAGGCGGTGATCGAAACGATAGAAATCATCTTCGGTCAGGACATCGGCCACGCGATCGAAGGCCGCGTTGTCCAGCAGCAGGCCACCGAGCACCGATTGCTCGGCCTCGATGGAATGCGGCGGCACCCGCAGATAATCCAGTTGAGCATCGGTTTCGATTTCCACCTTGCAATCCTTTGTTTCAATGCAAAAGGCCGGCGTGATGCCGGCCTTTTTTTACCCCGCCATTCCTGTCAGAAGGAATGTAGCACGGTCGTTGACGCGATTACGCCATCTCGCCCTGAACGGTGAGGGTGATGTCGGCGACCACGTCCGCGTGCAGGGCAACCTGCAGGGGGAACTCGCCCACGGCCTTGATGGCGCCGTCGGGCATGCGCACCTGACCCTTGTGCACGCCGTCGAAACCGGCCTTGACCAGTGCGGCAGCCACGTCCATGTTGGTGACCGAGCCGAACAGGCGGCCATCGACACCAGCCTTCTGGCTGATGACGAAGGCGTAGCCGTGCAACTTCTCGGACATGGCCTGCGCAGCGGCCAGCTTCTCGGCCTGCAGTTTTTCGAGCTCGGCGCGGCGGGCTTCGAATTCTTTGAGCGCGGCGTCGGTGGCGCGGCGGGCAATCTTTTGCGGAATCAGGTAGTTGCGGGCGTAACCATCGCGCACGCGAACCACGTCACCCAGGTTGCCGAGGTTGACGACTTTTTCAAGCAGAATGACTTGCATGACGGATATCCTCGGCTTAGTTGTGGTTGTCGGTGTACGGCAACAGCGCCAGGAAGCGGGCACGCTTGATGGCGGTATCCAGCTGGCGCTGGTAGTGCGCCTTGGTGCCGGTCAGGCGGGCGGGGATGATCTTGCCGTTTTCCTGGATGAAATCGCGCAGGGTGTCGAGGTCTTTGTAATCGATCTCTTCGACCTTGGCCACGGTGAAGCGGCAGAACTTGCGGCGCTTGAACAGCGGGTTCTGCTGTCCGAACTTGCGTTTTTCTTTCGACTTTTTGAAGTAAGCCATGATGTTTACCTTTGTCTGGTTCCGGGCCGGGCCCGGTATTTCATTCAATGTGCCGACACGAGCTGCTGGATGTGCAATACCAGCCGATCCGAGCCTTGGCGCTGCGGCGCGAGAAAACCGACGACCTGGATTTCACTGTTGGCCTGGACACGTGCCAGGGTGACGGCGAGTTCGCCCAGGGCAACGGCTTTCAGGCTGAGCGTCACTGCGCGTGGCAGGCCGGCTTCAAGCACCTCGGATTCGTGTTCGAGCTGCATGCGCAATACCGGCAGGCCGGCAGGCGTGTGGCGCAGAGGCTCGGCTTGTGCCAAGCGGGCCAGCAGTTCGACGCGATTCACGGATCGTGCCAGCGCCCTGATCAGGAATTCGTGGTTTCGGCGGACGCCTTGCGGGCTTCTTCGCGCTCGACCGATTTCATCATGACGGAAGGCTCGGTGTGCGCGTGCTTGGTCTTGATGAAGAGGTGACGCAAAATGGCGTCGTTGTAGCGGAAGGAATGCTCGAGCTCATCGACCGCGGTCTGGCCGCATTCGATGTTGAAGCACACGTAGTGGGCCTTGACGAGCTTCTGGATGGGGTAGGCCAGCTGGCGGCGGCCCCAGTCTTCGACACGGTGGATTTGACCGCCGTTGGTCGTGACCATGGCCGAATAGCGCTCGATCATGGCGGGCACTTGCTCGCTTTGATCGGGGTGCACGATGAACACTACTTCGTAGTGGCGCATGAATGACTCCTTGTGGATATCTGCGATGTTGACAGACAGCCCGTCGGCACTGCGTTGACCCTGCTTGCGCAGAAAAAACGACAGGAACGATCGGGCAAGTAACCCAGCATTCTAGCACAGGAATGAAAGCAATGGGCTATCCCCTGGTGCCGGGATGTGGCGCGCTCAACCGCGCACCACGGCGTAGGCCGAGTGGTTGTGGATGGACTCGAAATTCTCGGCCTCGACCTCGTACGACGCGACGCCGGGCAGCTGCCGGAGCATGACGGCCACGTCGCGCACGAGGTCTTCGACGAACTTGGGATTCTCGTAGGCGCGCTCAGTGACGAATTTTTCATCGGCCCGCTTGAGCAGGCCCCAGAGCTCGGACGAGGCCTGGGCCTCGATGCGCGGCACCAGCACATCGAGCGTCGGCGCCTGATCGGCGGCGCAGGCCAGGCGCACGGTGACGTGCGAGCGCTGGTTGTGCGCGCCGTACTCGGAGATGGCCTTGGAGCACGGGCACAGGCTGGTGACGGGCACCAGCACCTCGAGCGAGAACTGCGAGGGCTGGCCACGGCGCGCCTGGACGGCCCAGCGCACCTGGTAATCGAGCAGGCTGCGCACGCCTGAAACCGGTGCCGCCTTTTCGATGAAATACGGAAAATTAACGCTCAAGTCGCCCGCATCGGCCTGCAGCTGGTCGAGCATCTCGTGCGCCATGAGCGACAGCGCCACGGGCGTCATGGGTTCGGCCCGATGGGCCTCGAGCAGCGCGATGAAGCGCGACATGTGCGTGCCCTTTTCTTCGGCGGGCAGCGCGACGGTCATTTCCCACTGGGCAATGGTCGCCTGCGGCTGTTCCGCCGCCACCAGCAAGGGGTGGCGCACGCCACGCACGCCTACACGCTGGATGGCGATGTGCCGGGTATCGGCACTGCTTTGCACATCCGGCATGGCAACCGCCACCGGGTCGAGCACGGTGTTCATGAATCTGTCCTTTGCAAACGCTGGCGTATCGACGCCTCGATCCCTCGGGCATCCAGACCGAGACCGGCCAGGATGACCTTCTGGTCCCCATGATCGATGAATTCGTCCGGCAGCCCCAGCTGCAGAACCGGGCGCACGATCGCCTCCCGATTGAAATATTCGAGCACGGCGCTGCCCGCCCCGCCCATGATGGCAGCCTCTTCGAGGGTGACGAACAGCGCGTGACTGGCAGCCAGTTCGCGCAGCAGGGCCTCGTCCAGCGGCTTGACGAAACGCATATCGACCAGGGTCGCGTCCAGCGCCTCGGCCGCCTCGGTGGCTGCGGGCAGCAAGGTGCCAAACACCAGAATGGCCACCCCCTGCCCTGCGCGGCGCACGACGGCCCGGCCGATCTCGACGGTCTCCAGGCTGTCACCGGGCTCGGCCCCGCAGCCCGCTCCGCGCGGGTAGCGCACCGAGGCCGGCCCGGGGTGCCGGTAGCAGGTGCTGAGCAGCAAGCGCGCCTCGTGTTCGTCGGAAGGCGTGGCCACCACCATGTTGGGCACGCAGCGCAGATAAGCAATGTCGTAATTGCCCGCGTGGGTGGCGCCATCGGCACCCACGATGCCCGCGCGGTCGAGCGCGAAGGTGACGTCGAGGTTCTGCAGCGCCACGTCGTGGATGAACTGGTCGTAGCCGCGCTGCAAAAAGGTGGAATAAATGGCGACGACCGGCTTGCAGCCCTCGCACGCCAGGCCGGCGGCAAAGGTGACCGCATGCTGCTCGGCAATGCCGACATCGAAGTAGCGCTGGGGAAACCGTTTTTCGAACGACACCAGGCCGCTGCCCTCGCGCATGGCCGGCGTGACCCCCACCAGCCGCTCGTCGGCAGCGCCCATGTCGCACAGCCACTGGCCAAAGACCTGGGTGAAGGTCTTGCGCGCGGGCTGAGCCGGTTTCTGAATGCCCACCGAGGGGTCGAACTTGCCCGGCCCGTGGTAGAGCACGGGGTCGGCCTCGGCCAGCTTGTAGCCCTGCCCCTTGCGGGTGACGACGTGCAAGAACTGCAGGCCGCTCAAGGAGCGCAGGTTTTCGAAGGTAGGGATCAGGGCATCGAGGTCGTGGCCGTCGATGGGCCCCATGTAGTTGAAGCCCAATTCTTCGAACAGGGTGGCGGGCGAGAGCATGCCCTTGGCGTGCCCTTCGAGCTTGCGCGCCAGCGCCAGGGCGGGCGGTACGTGCTGCAACACGGCACGCCCCATCATCTTGGCGCGCGCGTAGAACTGCCCCGACAGCAGGCGCGCGAAATAGTAGTTGAGCGCCCCCACCGGCGGGGAAATCGACATGTCGTTGTCGTTGAGCACCACCAGCAGGTTGACGTCCGGCGTGACGCCAGCGTTGTTGAGCGCCTCGAAGGCCATGCCCGCCGTCATGGCGCCATCGCCGATCACGGCAATGTGCTGACGGTTGATGCCTGCGTTGCGCGCGGCCACGGCCATGCCCAGCGCCGCGGAAATCGAGGTGGAGGAATGCGCCGTGCCAAAGGCGTCGTAAGGCGATTCGCTGCGCTTCGGAAAGCCGGAAATCCCGCCCATCTGCCGCAGGCCGGTCATGGCCGCGCGCCGCCCGGTGAGAATCTTGTGCGCGTAGGCCTGGTGGCCGACGTCCCAGACCAGCCGGTCATCGGGCGTATTGAATACATAGTGCAGCGCCAGGGTGAGTTCGACCGTCCCCAGGTTGGAGGACAGATGGCCGCCCGTGCGCGCCACCGAATCGAGCACGAAGCCGCGCAGTTCGACGGCAAGGTCTTTGAGCTGACGGCGATCCAGGCGGCGCAGATCCGCAGGCGAATCGATTCCTTCCAATAGCGTTGTCATGATGTCTTCTGTCATGGTGGCCCGGCAAGCGCCTTCAGTGCGAGCGGCCAATGATGTAATCGGCCAGCTCGCGCAGGCGCCCGCCCGAAGGCCCCAGCGGCAGCAGCGCCGCCTGGGCCTGCTCGCGCAGCCCCAGCAGCAGTTCGCGCGACCCTTCGAGGCCGAGAATGGATACGTACGTGGGCTTGCCCTGGGCGGCATCCTTGCCCGCCGTCTTGCCCAGCGTGGCTGAATCGGCCGTGACGTCGAGGATGTCGTCCACGACCTGGAACGCGAGCCCCATGGCCGAGGCGTAGGATTCGAGCCCGGTGCGCACGGTGGAACTGGCCCCGGCCACGACCCCGCCCAGCAGCACGCTGGCTTCGAGCAGGGCGCCGGTTTTCATGCGATGCATCTGCTGCAGGCGCTCGATGGGCAGCGCCTGGCCGACGCTGGCGCAATCGATGGCCTGCCCGCCCACCATGCCGTCGCTGCCCGCGGCGCGCGCCAGCAGCTGCACGGCCTGCACCACCAGCGCGGGGGCGATGGGCATCTGCACCAGGCAGTCGAAGGCCAGCGGCTGCAGGGCGTCGCCCGCCAGCATGGCCAGCGCCTCGTTATCGAACTGCCGGTGCACCGTGGGTCGGCCACGGCGCAAGTCATCGTCGTCCATGCAGGGGAGATCGTCATGGATGAGCGAATAGGCGTGGATGAGCTCGACGGCCGCCGCGGCGCCATCGAGCGCCAGCCCCTGGGCCGCGTTGGCGGCACCGGGCACCTGGCTGGCTTCGCCGGCGGCCTGCACCAGCGCGGCGCGGATGCGCTTGCCCGGCCCCAACACGGCATAGCGCATGGCCTCGTGCAGGCGGGCGGGCCCATCGGCTTCGATGGGCGGCAGCAGCTCGTCCAGCACTTCGGCCGTGTGTTCGACCGTGACCGCCAGCCACTGCTCGAAGTTTCCCTGAACCGGGCTCATGAGGCGTCTCGCGAGGCGGTGTCGTCGTAGGGTTCGAGCAGTTGCCCCTGCAAGACCTGCACCTGCTGCTCAGCGGCTTCCAGGCGCTGCTGACACACGCGCGCCAGCGCCACCCCGCGCTGATAGAGGGCGATGGATTCGTCCAGCCCCAGGCTGCCGTCGCTCATGCGCGCCGCCAGCGCTTCGAGCTCGGCGAGCGCGGTTTCAAAGTCGGCTGGCACTGCGGGTTCCGCAGTCGCGGCCGACGCCTGCGATGAAGTTTGATCCTTGACCATGAAGGGCTTCGTGTTTGCGTTCCAGACTGGATTGTACGAGAACCCCGGCGGGGGGCGAAATCGCTTTCTGGGCAGCGAGGCGGGTGGGGTACAATTTTGGCCCCCGGTAACCAAGCAGCCCGCCTCGAACTCTCTGCGGGGGAACCATGAACCACCCAAGCACCCTTTTCACTGCGGATCTGGCCAGCCAGCTGCCCGTACACCAGTACTTTGACGACGCTGTCCTGGCGGAGGAACGCCGCCGGATCTTCGCTCACAGTACCCGCTACGTCGGCCACGAGCACATGGTGCCCCAGCCCGGCGACTGGCGCACGCTCACCCACGAAAACGGCGGCCGGGTCTTGCTGCGCGACCGCCACGACATCCGCCTGCTGTCCAATGTCTGCCGCCACCGCCAGGCGCTGATGCTGGGCAGCCAGAATGGCCGCGACACGGCCTGCGCCGCGGGCAACCTGTGCCAGACGGGCGGGCGCATCCTGTGCCCGGTGCACCACTGGAGCTACAGCCCCCAGGGCCAGCTGCTGGACGCCCCGCTCTTTCCTGAAAAGCCCGAACTGGCGCTGCAGGAGTTTCCCCTGCAGCACCTTCACGGCCTGCTCTTTGAGGGTGCGCGCGACGTGCGGCAAGACCTGGGCGCGCTCTTTGAGCGGCCCGAATTCGATTTCTCCAACTACCAGCTCGATCACGTCGAAGTGCATCCGTGCCACTACAACTGGAAGACCTTCATCGAGATCTACCTGGAAGACTATCACGTGGGGCCGTTTCACCCGGGCCTGGGGCAGTTCGTCACCTGCGACGACCTGAGCTGGGAGTTCGGCGACTTCCACAGCATGCAGCGCGTGGGCGTGAACCAGGCGCTGGGCCAGCCCGGCACCGACGTCTACCGCCAGTGGCACGACCGCCTGCTGCAATACCGCTCGGGCACGGCCCCCGACTTCGGCGCCATCTGGGTGACGTATTTCCCCACCCACATGATCGAGCTCTACCCGCACGTGCTGGTGCTCTCCACCCTGCACCCGGTCAGCCCGCAAGAAACGGTCAACGTCATCGAGTTCTACTATCCCGAGGAAATCGTCGCCTTCGAGCGCGACTTCATCGAGGCGCACCGGGCGGCCTACCTGGAGACCGCCATCGAAGACGACGAGATCGGCGAGCGCATGGACGCCGGGCGCCGCGCCCTGCTGGCGCGCGGCACCAGCGAATGCGGCCCCTATCAGAGCCCGCTGGAAGACGGCATGGCGCACTTCCACGCCTGGTATCGGCGCATGATGGGCAGCGAGGCCTGATTCTCTGGCCCGGCTCACAGGCCGGGCCCGTGGGCTGGGTCAGGCATTGCCCTTGGCCACGGGGCGGCTGGCGTCGCTGCACCATTCGCTCCATGAGCCGGGATACAGGGCCGAACCGCGCAAACCGGCGAGTTCCATGGCAAACACGTTGTGGCAGGCCGTGATGCCCGAGCCGCACTGGTGCACGATGCCGTGGTCGAGCCGCTCGCCCAACAGCGATTCGAATTCCTGGCGCAGCTGGGCCGACGGCTTGAAGTGGCCATCAGCCAGCACGTTGAGGGCGAAGGGCCGGTTGATGGCCCCGGGAATGTGCCCCGCGACGGGGTCCATGGGCTCAACCGCGCCGCTGAAGCGGTCGGGCCCGCGGGCGTCCACCACGGTGAACCGCGGCTCGTCGAGATTGGCCAGCACGGCGCGCGCATCGACCACCGGCATGGATGGCTTGCCCGACAGCCCCAGGCTTTGCACGGCCTGCGCCTCGCTGACCGAGGCGGTGCGGGTGCCGGTCTCGACCGCCCCGCCGCTGGCCTGCCAGGCCGCCCAGCCGCCGTCCAGCACCGAGACGGCCTCGTGGCCGACCCAGCGCAGCATCCACCACAAGTGGGCGGCGAACATGCTGTTGTCGGCATCGTAGACCACGACCTCGGAACGCGCCGTCAGCCCCTGCGCCCGCAGCAGCGCGACGAACTCGGCGCGGTCGGGCAAGGGGTGGCGGCCGTTGTGCCCCGTGCGGGGCGCGCTGAGCTGCGTCTCGTGATCCAGAAAGAGCGCCCCCGGAATGTGCCCCGCCTCGTAGGCCCGGCGCCCGGCCTGGTGATCGGATAGCTGGTGGCGCACGTCGAAGACCAGGCAGCCCGGTCGGGTCAGGCGCGCGCGCAAGGCCTCGGCTTGAATCAATAAGTCGCTCATGATGAATGGACCTCCTGGGTTGGCTGAGAAAGGGGGGCGTCCTGGGGCGCGCCGACGGCGGGCGCGTCAGCCCCCTGCAAGGCGCGGGACTCGGTATATGTGCGCCAGATGGACAAGAGGCCCGAACCGATGATGAGCGCGATGCCCGCCCACGCCAGCGGCGCCAGGCGGTCGTTCCAGAACACGATACCGATGAAGGCGGCAAAGATGATGGTGGTGTACTGCAGGGCCGCCGTCAACAGGGTTGACCCCAGGCCAAAGGCGCGCGTCATGGTGAGCTGTCCCACCAGCCCGGCCAGGCCCAGGCCGGTCAGGGCCAGCAGGGCCAGGGGGTTGGACGTGTGCCAGCCCTGGATGGCGATGCCGCCGATCCCGGTGAGGCACACCCCGACGGAAAACAGCAGCACCGTGCGCCACTCGGGCTCGCCGATCTGGCCCAGCTGGCGAATCTGCATCATGGCGATGCCCGCCATGCCGCCCGCCCCCAGGCCCAGCAAGGCGGCCAGCCACTGATCGTGCTCGATGCTGGGGCGCAAGATGCCCAGCACCCCGAGAAAGCCCGCCACCACGGCCAGCACGCGCACGGGGTCGCGCTGGGCGCCGCCGAAAAACAGCAGCCAGCCAGCGATGAACAGCGGCGCGGTGTAGTTGAGGCTGGTGGCCGTGGGCAAGGGCAGGTGCGACAGCGCATAAAAGCCCAACCACATGGAAGTGATGCCGCTGACGTTGCGCCAGATATGCAGCCGCCAGCTGGACGGGCGGATGGTACGGCGCGTGGAGCGGGCCCAGAAAAACAGCAGCAGCACCGAGGGCACCCCCCGAAACAGCACGATCTCGGGCAGCGTGGCGCCCAGATCGGCCGCCACTTTGACGAAGGCCCCCATCATGGCGAACATCGCACACGCCAACAACATCCACAAAGACTGCATTGTCCGGCACCACGACAGAGAACCATTCAAGAAGCCGATACTATACACTTTGGGCTCGTCACATCCCCACTCGCGGAGCAGTCTTTCACATGAAACGCATCGTCCTGTTTCTGGCGACCAACCTGGCCGTGATGCTGGTTCTCAGCATCACCATGAACCTATTGGGCGTTGGCCGTTATCTCACCGCCAACGGCATCAACCCCGCCCAATTGCTGATCTTCGCCGCCTTCATCGGTTTTGGCGGCGCGTTCATCTCTTTGCTGATGAGCAAATGGATGGCCAAGACCAGCACCGGCGCCCAGGTGATCGACCCGCAGGCGCCGCGCAACCCGCGCGAAGCCTGGCTGGTGGACACCGTGCATCAGCTGGCCGACCGCGCCGGCATTGGCCGCCCCGAAGTGGCCATCTACGAAGGCGCACCCAACGCCTTTGCCACCGGGGCCTTTCGCAACGACTCGCTGGTGGCGGTGTCCACCGGCCTGCTGTCCTCCATGACCGAAGAAGAAGTCACGGCAGTGCTCGGGCACGAGGTCTCGCACATCGCCAACGGCGACATGGTCACGCTCACCCTCATCCAGGGCGTGGTCAACACCTTCGTGGTCTTTCTCTCGCGCCTGGTGGGCTACTTCATCGACCGCGCCATCCTCAAGAACGAGCGCGGGGTGGGCATGGGCTACTACGCCAGCGTGCTGGTGTGCGAAATCCTCTTCGGCGTCGTGGCCTCCATCATCGTGGCCTGGTTCTCCCGCCTGCGCGAATACCGCGCCGACGCGGGCTCGGCCCATCTGCTGGGCGGACGCGAACCCATGATCCGCGCCCTCGCCCGCCTGGGCGGGGTCGAGGCGGGCGAACTGCCCAAGTCGTTCCAGGCCGCGGGCATCACGGGCGGCGCCCTGGGCGCCCTCTTCGCCTCGCACCCGCCCATCGAACAGCGCATCGAGGCCCTGCGCCGCCTGCAAGCGTAAGGCCGGGGTCAGCCTGCCATGCGCGAATTCCAGGTCATCGTCGCCTTCAGCGGTTTCATCGCCCTGCTGCTGTGGGGCGTGCACATGGTGCAGACCGGCGTGCAGCGCGCCTTCGGCAAGGCGCTGGGGCTCTGGCTGGGCCGCGCCATGGGCTCGCTGCCGCGGGCCTTCGGCACCGGCCTGGTGATCACGGCGGCCATTCAAAGCAGCACGGCCACCGGCCTGATGATCGCCGGCTTCGCCATGGACGGCCTGGTGCCCCTGGTGCCGGGCCTGTCGGCCATGCTGGGGGCCAACGTCGGCACCACGCTCATCGTGCAGGCGCTGTCCTTCAATCCGACGGCGCTCGCCCCCGGCCTGGTGCTAGTGGGGGTCTGGATGTTTCGCCACTATGCGCCCGGCCGCGTGCGCGACCTTGGGCGCGCCTTCATCGGCCTGGGCCTGCTGCTGCTGTCGCTGCACGAACTGGTCACCATCTTCGAGCCGCTGAAAACCGCCCCCATGCTGGGTACGGCGCTCGACGCACTGGGCGACGCGCCCCTGCTGGCCCTGCTCGCCAGCACGGCCCTTACCTGGGCCTCGCATTCCAGCGTGGCGGTCGTCGTGCTCATCATGTCGCTGGCCCACCACGGCCTGGCCAGCCCCGAACTGGCCTACACCCTGGTGCTGGGGGCCAACCTGGGCACAGCCGTCAACCCGGTGCTTGAAAGCGGCCAGGACGACAACCCGGCCTCACGGCGCCTGCCCATGGGCAACCTGGGCACGCGCATCGCCGGCTGCCTGCTGGGCATGGCGCTGCTGCCCTGGGCCCACGACATCATGAACGTCCTGGGCCGCGACCCGGCGCACGGCGTGGCCAACTTTCACCTGGTTTTCAATCTGGTGATCGCCGCCTGCTTCATGCCGATTCTGTCGCCCTACGCCCACCTGCTGCAACGTTTCCTGCCGCAGCGCATCAACCCGGACGACCCGGCACGCCCCCGCTACCTGGATGAATCCGCCCGCGAGGTGCCCGCCGTGGCCCTGGGTCAGGCGGCGCGCGAGGCGCTGCGCCTGACCGACCTGCTGCGCGAATCGCTGCAGCTGACCCAGCGCGCCCTGCTGCAGGGCGACAACAATGCCATCGGACGGGCGCGCTACCTGAACGGGGCCATCGGCCAGCTCGACCAGGCCATCACCGCCTACCTGGCCACCCAGGACCAGGAAAGCCTGAGCCCGGAAGACGAGCAGTACCTGAAAACCATCCTCACCTTTTCCATGAATATCGCCCACGCCGCCAGCGTCTCGGGCATGGGGCTGCTGGGGCACGCCAGCCGCCTGAACAAGAAACACTGGGCGCTCGACGCGGAGCAGCAGGCCGAACTCAAAGAAACGCTCGAACGCCTGCAGCGCAACCTGCGCCAGGCCTCAGCGCTGTTCGTCTCGAGCGACCGCCAGGTGGCGCGCAGCCTGGCCTTCGAAAAAGAGTATTTCCGCGACCTCGAAGCCAAGGCGGCCGACCGCCACCTGCAGCGCATCAAGATCGGCCGCATCGAAGCCGCCGACGTCGGTGCCTTCTATCTCGAGGTGCTGCGCGACGCGGGCGGCGTGAACGCCTATCTGGTCAACGCCTCGGCCTACCCGATCCTGGCCCGCTACGGCGAGCTGCTGCCCAACCGGCTGCGCGAGGCCGACTGAGCCCAGGGCGCCGGTCGGCGGCGCCCCGCCCCCGGCTAGTGCGCCGCTCCCCAGTCGGGGCCCACGCCTACTTCGGCGATCAGCGGCACGGCCAGCTGCGCCACCCCCGCCATCAGCCGGGGAACCTGCGCACGCAGCTGCTCGACCTCGTCGGGCGCCACGTCGAACACCAGCTCGTCGTGCACCTGCATGACCATCAGGCTGCGCAAGCGCTGGCCTGACAGCCAGTCTTGCACGGCCACCATGGCCATCTTGATGAGGTCGGCGGCGGTGCCCTGCATGGGCGCATTGATGGCTGCCCGTTCGGCGGCCGCGGCGCGCGGCCCCTTGGCCCCGGAAAGCTCGGGAAAATACAGGCGGCGGCCAAAGACGGTTTCGACGTAGCCCTGTTCGCGCGCCTGCTTGCGGATGCGATCCATGTAGTCGGCCACGCCCGGATAGCGCATGAAATAGCGGTCGATGTACGACTTGGCCGCCGCCCGGGTGATGCCCAGGTTGGATGCCAGGCCGAACTCGCCCATGCCGTAGATGAGACCGAAATTGATGGCTTTGGCCGCGCGCCGATGTTCGGCATCGACCTGGTCGGGCGCGATGCCAAAGACCTCGGCGGCCGTCGCCCGGTGAATGTCCTGGCCCTCGGCAAAGGCGCGCCGCAGATTGGCGTCTTCGGAGACGTGCGCCATGACCCGTAGTTCGATTTGCGAGTAGTCGGCCGACAGCACGCTGCCCAGGCTGGACACGAAGGCCGCGCGTACCCGCCGCCCTTCGGCGGTGCGCACGGGGATGTTCTGCAGATTAGGGTCGGACGAAGCCAGGCGCCCGGTGATGACGGCGGCCTGCGCGTAGCGGGTGTGCACCCGGCCCGTGCGCGGGTTGATCATGCGCGGCAGCTTGTCGGTGTAGGTGGACTTGAGCTTGGCGATGCCGCGGTAGTCGAGCAGCAGGCGCGGCAGCGGATAGTCGGCGGCCAGGCGCGTGAGCACTTCTTCATCGGTGGAAGGCGCGCCGCTGGCCGTCTTGCGCACCACCGGCAGTTGCATCTGTCCAAACAGGATCTCGCCCAGCTGCTTGGGCGAATTGAGATTGAAGGGCTGGCCGGCCAGCGCATAGGCCTGCGCTTCGAGGTCGATCATCTGCTGGCCCAGCTCGTGGCTTTGCCGCGCCAGCACCTGGGCATCGATGGCCACACCATTGCGCTCGACGCGCGCCAGCACCGCGGACGTCTGGATTTCGAGTTCGTAGGTGCGCTTCAGGCCGGGCTCGGCCAGCACCTTGGGCAAGAGCACCTGATGCAGGCGCAAGGTGAAGTCGGCGTCTTCGGCGGCATAATGCGCAGCGGTGTCGAGATCGACCTCGTCGAAGCCGATCTGCTTGGCGCCCTTGCCGCACAGTTCTTCGTAGGTGGTGCCGGTGACGCCCAGCCACTGGATGCAGAGGTCTTGCAGATTGACGCGCCGGTGCGACTGCAGCACGTAGGCCTGCAGCATGGTGTCGTGCTGCACGCCTCGCAGCGCCAGGCCCTCGTTGGCGAAGACGTGGGTGTCGTACTTGGCGTGGTGCAGCAGCTTGGGTGCCGCCGGGTCTTCGATCCAGGGGCGCAGCTGTTCGAGCACCCAGGCGCGATCCAGCTGCTCGGGCGTGCCCGGCGCCCGGTGCCCCACGGGAACGTAGGCGGCACGCCCCGGTTCGACCGAGACGGAAAAGCCCACCATCCGGGCTTCCATGGGGTCCAGGCTGGTGGTTTCGGTATCCAGGGCCACCAGTTCGGCGGCGCGGATTTTTTCCATCCAGCGCGCAAAACCGGCCTTGTCGAGCACCGCTTCGTATTCGACCGCCGCAGGGGCCTCGGGCACCTGATGACGGGCCGCCGCGGAGCGCGCATCCTGCTCGGGGACGCTGTCGGGATTGCCGGTGAGTTCGCGCAGCCAGGTGCGAAACCCGTAATCGTCGTACAGGCGGTGCAGGGTCTGCGTGTCGGGCGCGTGCAGTTTCAGGGCGCACACCGCATGTTCGGGAGGCAGGTCGCAATCGAGCTTGATCGTGAGCAGCTCGCGGGTGAGCGGAAAATTGGGGATGGCGGCGCGCAGGTTGGCCCCGGCCACGCCCTTGAGCTGCCCGGCCTGCGCGATCAGGGCATCGATGCTGCCGTATTCGTTGAGCCACTTGGCCGCCGTCTTGGGCCCCACCTTGACCACGCCCGGCACATTATCGACCGCATCGCCCATCAGCATCAGGTATTCGACGATGCGCTCGGGCGGCACGCCAAACTTGCGCACCACACCGTCCGGGTCTTGCCGGTCGCCCGTCATGGTGTTGATGAGCTCGACCTGGTCGTTGACCAGCTGGGCGAGATCCTTGTCGCCCGTGGAAATAATGGTATAAAAGCCCTCTTTTGCCGCCTGGCTCGCCAGGGTGCCGATGACGTCGTCCGCCTCGACCCCCGGGGTGCAGATGACCGTCCAGCCCAGCGCGGCCGCCGCCTCGTGTATGGGGGCGATCTGTACGCGCATGTCGTCGGGCATCGAAGGCCGGTTGGCCTTGTACTGCGGGTAGAGCTGCTCGCGAAACGAGCCGCCAGGGGCATCGAAGACGCAGGCACCGTACTGCGCCGCGTCCTTGTAATCGAGCATCAGCCTCCGTAACATGGAGATGACGCCATACAGAGCCCCGGTGGGCTCGCCGCGCGCGTTGCGCAGATCGGGCATCGCATGATAGGCGCGGTACAGATAACTGGACCCATCCACAAGCAACAAGGTTTTTTTCATGACAGACAACAAAACGAAACGGGTCTCGGCAGAACAACAGATTCCCACAATTATTGCAGAGATGCGCGCCGCCGCCGTGGCTTTTCAGAAAATCGGCCTGGGCGTGAGCATCTTCGGCAGTGCCCGCATCCCCCGCGGGCACCCCTTCTACGAACTGGGCCAAGAACTGGGCGGGCGCATCGCGCAGCTGGGCGTGCCCGTCATCGCCGGCGGTGGCCCGGGCCTGATGGAAGCCGCCAACCGCGGCGCCTTCGAGGCGGGCGGGCGCAGCGTCGGGCTCAACATCCGGCTGCCGCGCGAGACCACCAACAACCCCTATCAAACCGACAGCCTGCACTTTGAATACTTCAATTCGCGCAAGGCATCGTTTTTCATGCACAGCCTGGCGTATGTGGTGCTGCCCGGCGGCTTCGGCACGCTCGACGAACTCTTCGAGGCCATCACGCTGGTGCAGACCATGAAGCAGCCCCCCGCCCCCATCATTCTGGTGGGCACCACGTTCTGGTCGGGCCTCATCGACTGGGTGCGCGACCAATTGGTCACGCACGGCACGGTCAGCCCCTTCGACGTCGATCTCATCACCGTCACCGACGACATGGACGAGATCATCCGTCTCATTCAAGAAGCCGTGCAGATCGAGCCCAGCCGCGAACCGGCACTGCCCGAATAAGGCGGTTCTACGGGTAATGCTTGATGCACCGCATCGGCCACCTGAGTTAACATCACGCCTTGTTACCACCGGGAGGCATGCCTTGCAACCCGGTTTCACAGGAGACCACTCGATGAAAACCACCCTGTTGGGCGCCGCTTTGCTGGTTGCAGCCGGGCTCATCCCCGCCGTCAGTTCCGCCGCCGACACACAAGAGCTGAAGATCGCCACCGAAGCCGGCTACCCCCCCTTCGAATACCGCAATCCCAATGGCCAGCTCGAAGGCTTTGACATCGACATCGGCAACGAGCTGTGCAAACGCATGCAGCGCAAGTGCGTCTGGATCGACCAGTCGTTCGACAGCCTCATCCCGGGCCTGCAGGCACGCAAGTTCGACATCGCCAACTCCACCATGACGGCCACCGAAGCGCGCAAGAAGGTCATCGACTTCTCCACGCCCATCTTCATCGTGCCCGTCAAGTTGATGGTCAAGAAAGGCAGCGGCCTCGAACCCACGCCCGAATCCCTCAAGGGCAAGCGCGTCGGCGTGCAGCAAGGCACCACCATGGAAACCTACGCCCGCAAATTCTGGGCGCCGAAAGGGGTCGAGGTCATTTCCTACCCCAGCTACACCAATGCCTACGTGGACGTGACCGCCGGCCGCCTGGACGCCACGTTCCAAGAGGCCCAGAGCGCGGTTGACGGCTTCCTCAACAAGCCCGAAGGCGCCAACTACGAGCTGGCCGCCATGACGCTCAAAGACCCGATCCTCAACGAACCCATCGCCATGGGCATGCGCAAGGGCAACACCAAGCTCGAAACCGAGGTCAACAAGAACCTCAAGGCCATGCTGGCCGACGGCACCATCCAGGGCTTCGCGAAGAAATACTTTGCCAGCGGCCTCATCGAGTTTCCCGCGCAATAAACCGGCAGGCTCCGGCCCGCACCATTCAGTGCCCGCCAGCCCGCCGCCACACGCGGGGGCCGGGTGCGCGGGACACTGACCGCCCGAACGTGCCTTGCCACGCGCCCGTTCGGGCGGTCACCTTTTCTCTATCTGGCATTCCATGTTTCTAAACGGCTATGGCCCCTTGATACTGGCGGGAACCTGGGTCACGATCCAGCTCGCACTGCTGTCCCTGGCGGTTGCCGTGGGGCTCGGCCTGCTGGGCGCCTGGGCCAAGCTGTCCAGCTCGCGGCTGGCGCGGCTGCTGGCCACGATCTACACCACGCTCATCCGCGGGGTGCCCGACCTGGTGCTGATGCTGCTGATTTTCTTCAGCCTGCAAATCTACCTCAATGAATTCACCGACCTGCTGGGCATCGACCCCATCGACATCAACCCCTTCGGAGCCGGCGTGGTCACCCTGGGCTTCATCTACGGCGCCTATTTCGCCGAAACCTTCCGCGGCGCCTTCATGGCCGTGCCGCACGGCCAGATGGAAGCCGCCACGGCCTACGGCATGCGCGAATTTCAGGTGTTCCGCCGCGTACTGTTTCCGCAGATGATGCGCCACGCCCTGCCGGGCATTGGCAACAACTGGCAGGTGCTGCTCAAATCTACCGCCCTGGTGTCGCTCATCGGCCTGGCCGACCTCGTCAAGGTGGCGCAGGACGCGGGCAACGTCACCTTCCGCGTGTTCCTGTTCATCTCGCTCACGGGCCTCATCTACCTGGCCCTCACCACGGTGTCCAACGGCATTCTCTACTGGCTGGACAAGCGCTACAGCGTCGGCGTGCGCGAGGCGGCCCTATGATCGACGTCCTCGAACAATTCTGGCAAGCGTACCTGTACAGCGCCAACGGCAGCCTCTCGGGCATGGCCGTCACCCTGTGGTTGCTGGTGCTGTCCGTCAGCATGGGCTTTTTCCTGTCGATCTTCCTGGCGGTGGCACGGGTGTCCTCGCGGCGCTGGCTGTCAGTGCCGCTCTGGACGTTCGGCTACGTCTTTCGCGGCACGCCGCTGTATGTGCAGATTTTGTTCATCTACGCGGGCATCTACAGCCTGGATTTCGTCAAGCACACGCCCACCCTGGCCACCTTTTTCCAGAACGGCTTCAATTGCCTGGTGCTGGCACTGACGCTCAACACCGTCGCCTACACCACCGAAATCTTCGCCGGTGCCATCCGCGCCACCAGCGCGGGCGAAATCGAGGCCGCCCGCGCCTACGGCATGACGCGCTTCTCACTGTACCGGCGCATCATCCTGCCTTCGGCCTTGCGGCGCGCCCTGCCCGCCTACAGCAACGAGGTCATCCTCATGCTGCACGCCACGTCGCTGGCCTTCACCGCCACGGTTCCTGATATCCTGAAGGTGGCGCGCGACGCCAACTCGGCCACCTACCAGACCTTTGCCTCGTACGGCATCGCCGCCCTGCTCTATCTGTGCCTGTCATTCCTGCTGATCGGGCTGTTCCGCTGGTACGAAAACCGCGTGCTGGCCTATCTGGGCACTCACCGATAACACCATGTCCAAACTCGACGTACTCAACATTCACAAGCGCTACGGCGACAACGAAGTCCTCAAGGGGGTCTCGCTGCAGGCCAACGCGGGCGACGTGATCTGCATCCTGGGCTCCAGCGGCTCGGGCAAATCGACCTTTCTGCGCTGCATCAATTTTCTGGAAAAACCCAACCAGGGCTCGGTCTCGCTCAACGGCGAACTGCTCAAGGTCGTGCATGACAAGCACGGCGAGCCGCACGCCGCCGACCTCGACCAGCTGCGCCGCCTGCGCTCAAAGCTCGCCATGGTGTTCCAGCACTTCAACCTGTGGGCGCACATGAACGTGCTGGGCAACGTCATCGAAGCCCCCATGCAAGTGCTCAAGCTCAGCCGCGCCGAGGCCGCCGAACGCGCGCGCCACTACCTGGCCAAAGTGGGCCTGCCCGCCAACGTCGAAACCCAGTACCCCTCGTCGCTGTCGGGCGGCCAGCAGCAGCGCGTGGCCATCGCCCGCGCCCTGGCCATGGAACCCGAAGTCATGCTCTTCGACGAACCCACTTCCGCGCTCGACCCCGAGCTGGTGGGTGAAGTGCTCAAGGTGATGCAAAAGCTGGCCGAAGAAGGCCGCACCATGCTGGTGGTGACGCACGAAATGGGCTTTGCCCGCAACCTGGCGTCACACGTATTGTTCCTGCACAAAGGGGTGGCCGAGGAAACCGGCGCGCCCGCCGATATCTTCGACAACCCCCAAAGCCCGCGGCTGCGGCAGTTTCTGTCGGGTAACCTGAAGTAGTCGCCTGCGCGCCGGGTCAAAATCGCAAACGCATCCGGCGATGCTCGATGCCCGCATCCATGAAGGTGCCGCCTTCTTCTACGAAGCCGTGGCGGGCATAGAAGGGGCGGGCGTGCAACTGCGCGGCTAGGACGACCTCGGCATCGCCGCGCTGGCGGGCCAGATTCACCAAAGCGACGAGCAGTAAAGAACCGACGCCCACACCACGCCAGGGCTGACGCACGGCCATGCGGCCAATGTGACCATCGGGCAGCAGGCGGCCCGTACCCACGGCCTGCCCAGCGGCATCATAGGCAATGGCGTGCAGGCACTGGGCATCCATGGGGTCCAGTTCTTCTTCCAGCGGCACTTGCTGTTCCTGGACGAAGACTTCCAGACGGATACGACTGGCCTCGGCGCCCAGACTGGCCCAACCACCGGTGACGACACGATAAGCGGTAGCCGAACCGCCGCCCAGGGTGAAATCCAGTACCTCGGGCAGCCAGCGGGCAAAGTCGGACAAGCCGTGGTCGCTACCGGGGATGATGTGCTGGTGGCTGCCAACAAAGCGGGCCTGCATTTCGCGCCAGTCGAGCACTTCGTCGCCCGTGGCGGCCAGCAGCAAGTAGCGCTCGGGCCGGGTCAGCTGGCGGATGTCGGCTTCGGCGCGGGCCAGCTCATCGACGTATTCGGGCAGGAATTCGAATGGCTCGTCGCCATGAAAGGTGCGGTGCGAGCCCACTTGCGTCGCCAGATCGCGGGCCGCATGCACCACGGGGTTGAGCAGTACGGCCCGGCAGCCCAGGCGTTCGGCCAGCCAGGTGGCGTAAAAGCCGCCCAGCGACGAACCGATGACGACAAGGCCATCGCGGCCCGCCGACGCCGCCGCATCTGTCCGCGCCAACGCTGCGTTCTCTTGCCCCAACCCCGTCCCTGCGAGGTTCAGCGCCAGCTGCAGCGCCGCCGCGGGGCTGGCGGGCAGCTGCGGGCAGCACCACTGCCCGGCCAGCCCGCGCCGGGCCAACTCGGCGGCCAACAGGCGGGATTTGAACGAATCGGGGGAAGAACGAAAGCCGTGCAGGTAGAGAATCATGCGCATCACCATCAAGATGACTCCATTCTACCGAAGGGCGGATGTGCGCAACCGCGGCGCGGCGGCCCCATATGCAAGAAACCCCCTGTCAGCACGAGGCCGCAGGGAGCTTGTTCCATGGCCTGAAGCCACGAGGCGTCAGGCTCGGCGCTCAGCGGCCCGAGGCCGTGCTGCCGAGGCCGTCACGCGTTCAGTCCGCGTCGCGCAGGCTGCGGCGGCGCTCGTGCTCTTTCAGGTAGCGCTTGCGCAGGCGGATCGACTTGGGCGTGACTTCGACCAGCTCGTCGTCGGAAATGAACTCGACCGCGTACTCCAGGCTGAGCGGAATCGGCGGCACCAGGTCGATGTGCTCATCCTTGCCGGAAGCACGCACGTTGGTGAGTTTCTTTTCCTTGATGGGATTGACCACCAGATCGTTGTCGCGCGAGTGGATGCCGATGATCATGCCTTCGTACACCGGGTCTTGCGGCGACACGAACATGCGCCCGCGCTCTTGCAGCTTCCACAGCGCATAGGCCACGGCGGTGCCGTCGTCCTGGCTGATCAGCACACCGTTGCGCCGTTCGCCCACGCCGCCTTCGCGCACCGGCGCGTAGTCGTCGAAGATGTGGCTCATGAGGCCCGTGCCGCGCGTGAGCGTCATGAATTCGCTCTGGAAACCGATCAGGCCACGGGCCGGGATGCGGTACTCCAGCCGGGTGCGGCCACGGCCGTCGGGCTGCATGTCCTGCAGGTCGCCCTTGCGGCGGCCCAGCTCTTCCATGACGCCGCCCTGATGGGTGTCTTCCACGTCCACCGTCAGCAGCTCATAGGGCTCGCAGCGTTCGCCGTTGATTTCCTTGAACATCACGCGCGGACGCGAGACGGCCAGCTCGTAGCCCTCGCGGCGCATGTTTTCCAGCAGAATGGTCAGGTGCAGTTCGCCCCGGCCGCACACCTCGAACACGGTGTCGTCGCTGGTGTCGTTGACGCGCAGCGCCACGTTGGACTTCAGCTCGCGATCCAGGCGATCGCGCACCTGGCGGCTGGTGACGTACTTGCCCTCGCGCCCGGCCAGCGGCGAGGTGTTCACCATGAAGTTCATGGTGAGAGTGGGCTCGTCGATGCGCAGCATGGGCAGGGCTTCCTGCACCATCGGATCCATCAGCGTGCAGCCGATGCCGATGTCCTCGATGCCGTTGATGAGCACGATGTCGCCCGCTTCGGCGGAATCCACCAGCACGCGATCCAGCCCCTGGAACTTCAGCACCTGGTTCACACGGCCCTTGAAGGCCTCGCCCTCGGGGCCAAACTTGACGGCCACGTCCTGGCCCGCGTGCAAGCGGCCCCGGTTGATGCGGCCCACGCCGATCTTGCCGACGTAGCTGCTGTAGTCCAGTGAAATGATCTGCAGCTGCAGGGGGCCTTCGGCGTCATCGTCGCGCTGCGGCACGTATTGCAGGATGGCATCGAACAGCGGGCGCATGGTGCCCGAACGCACGTCGTCGGTCAGCCCCGCGTAGCCCGACAGGCCCGAGGCGTAGATCACCGGGAAATCCAGCTGTTCTTCAGTGGCGCCCAGCTTGTCGAACAGGTCGAACGTGGCATTGACCACGTAGTCGGGGCGCGCACCGGGGCGATCCACCTTGTTGACCACCACGATGGGCTTCAGGCCCAGCGCCAGCGCCTTGCGCGTGACGAAACGGGTCTGCGGCATCGGCCCTTCGACGGCATCGACCAGCAACAGCACGCCATCGACCATCGACAGCACGCGTTCGACCTCGCCGCCGAAGTCGGCGTGGCCCGGGGTATCGATGATGTTGATGTGCGTGCCTTCGTATTCGACGGCGCAGTTCTTGGCCAGAATCGTGATGCCGCGCTCGCGCTCGATATCGCCGGAATCCATCACCCGTTCGGACACCTGCTGGTTGTCACGGAAGGTGCCGGACTGCCGCAGCAGCTGGTCGACGAGAGTGGTCTTGCCATGGTCCACGTGGGCAATGATGGCCACGTTGCGCAAAGCTCGCTTCATAGGTTTTCCTCGATTGAAACACTTGCCGGACGCAGTCCGTCCGGCAAGGCGTGTAATGGGATGAGCGCCGCTTGCGGCGCGGCCATGGACTGCAGGGCTTCCAGCCCCACGGCCTGCTCGATTGAAAAAGGCCCGACCTGCGTGCGCCGCAAAGCGGACAGATGGGCCAGGCACCCCAGGCGGCGGCCAATGTCCTGCGCCAGCGTGCGCACGTACGTGCCTTTGCTGCAATGCACGCGCAACCGCGCCGTCCTGCCCTCGCAGGCCAGCAGGTCGAGCGCGTGGATGGTGATCCGCCGAGGCGGGCGCTCAAGCTCGATGCCCTGGCGGGCATATTCGTACAAGGGCTTGCCGTCGCGCTTCAGCGCCGAAACCATGGGCGGAATCTGCTCGATCTCACCGCGAAACCCGGCCAGCGCCGCCTCCAGCGCCGCCGCGTCCACCCCGGTGAAATCGGCGGGCGCCTGGGCCACGATGTGCCCGGTGAGGTCGCCGCTGTCGGTTTCCTCGCCAAACGTGAGCGTGGCTTCATAGACCTTGTCGGCCTCGAGCATGGCGCCGGAAATTTTGGTCGCGCGCCCGAAGCAGCAGATCAGCAGCCCCGTGGCAAAAGGGTCGAGTGTACCGGTATGCCCCGCCTTGTGGGCATCGACCGTCCGTTTGGCGCGCTGCAGCGCATGATTACTGGACAGTCCCTCGGGTTTGTCCAGCAACAGGACACCGTCGAGCAACTGCCCGCGTCGGGAAGCCATCGTTCAATCCGTAGAGATGAGTGACGACCGCCCGATCAGGGCTGGCCGTCCGGGTCTTCGAGTTCGGGGATGTCCGACACGCCCGCCTGGGGACGGTTGGCCCGATCGATGAGTTGGGTGAGTTCGATGCCGCGCGCCAGCTGCACGTCGTGCACGAAGCGCAAAGTGGGCACCGTATGGATGTGCAGCAGCTTGAAGAGCTGCGAGTGCAGCCAGCCGGCCTTGTCGTTGAGCGCCTGGGCCGCGGTGCCGGGTTCGGCCCCCAGCACGGTGAAATACACCTTGGCGTGCGCGTAGTCCGCCGACAGATCGACGCCCGTGAGCGTGATCAGGCCGGCGCGCGCCACGTCGAGCTCGCGTTGCACCAGACCGGCCAGATCCTGTTGGATCTGGTCGGCCAGGCGGGTATTGCGGCCCGGGTTTGGTTTGGATTTATGACGACCCATGATTCCGTGCCGCGCCCTTACAGCGAGCGGGCGATTTCCTTGATTTCAAAGACTTCGAGCTGGTCGCCGATCTGGATGTCGTTGTTGCCCTTGAGCGTGATGCCGCAGTCAAAGCCGGACTTGACTTCCTTGACGTCGTCTTTGAAACGACGCAGGGAATCGAGCGTGCCGGTCCAGTGCACCACGTGGTTGCGCAGCAGACGCACTTGCGAATCGCGCTTGACCAGACCTTCGAGCACCATGCAGCCGGCGATATTGCCCACTTTGGATACCGTGAAGATTTCGCGGATTTCGACCATGCCGATGACCTCTTCGCGTTTCTCGGGGGCCAGCATGCCCGACAGCGCGTTCTTCACGTCGTCGATGGCGTCGTAGATGATGTTGTAGTAGCGCAGGTCGATCTCGTTGTTCTCGGCCAGCTTCTTGGCCGACTGGTCGGCCCGTACGTTGAAGCCGATGATGACGGCGCCCGAGGCGATGGCCAGGTTGACGTCGCTTTCGGAGATGCCGCCGACCGCGGCGTGCACCACCTGCACCCGCACCTCGTCGGTGGAGAGCTTGAGCAGCGACTGCACCAGGGCTTCTTGCGAACCCTGCACGTCGGTCTTGACGATGAGCGGCAGCGTGCGCACGCCCTCGCCCAGGTTGTCGAACATGGACTCGAGCTTGGCGGCCTGCTGGCGCGCCAGCTTGACGTCGCGGAACTTGCCCTGGCGGAACAGCGCGATCTCGCGCGCCTTGCGCTCGTCGGACAGCACCAGTACCTCGTCGCCTGCGGCGGGCACCTCGGTGAGGCCCTGGATTTCGACCGGCGTGGACGGCCCGGCTTCTTGTGTGGGTTTGCCCGTGTCGTTGAGCATGGCACGCACCTTGCCGAACGCCGCCCCGGCCAGCACGGCATCGCCGCGATGCAGGGTGCCGCTTTGCACCAGGATGGTAGCCACCGGGCCGCGCCCCTTGTCGAGACGGGCTTCGATGACGATCCCCTTGGCGGGCGCATCGACCGGTGCCTTGAGTTCGAGGATTTCGGCCTGCAGCAGCACGTTTTCGAGCAGTTCGTCGATGCCCTGCCCGGTCTTGGCCGACACCGGGATGAAGGGCACGTCGCCGCCGTATTCTTCGGGCACGACTTCTTCGGCCACGAGTTCTTGCTTGACGCGCTCGGGGTTGGCTTCTGGCTTGTCGATCTTGTTGATGGCCACGACCAGGGGCACGTTGGCCGCCTTGGCGTGGTGGATGGCCTCACGCGTTTGCGGCATGACGCCGTCGTCGGCCGCCACCACCAGGATGACGATGTCGGTGGCCTGGGCACCGCGCGCCCGCATGGCGGTGAACGCCTCGTGGCCCGGGGTGTCGAGGAAGGCCACCACGCCGCGGCTGGTCTTCACGCTGTAGGCGCCGATGTGCTGCGTGATGCCGCCCGCTTCGCCCGTGGCGACCTTGGTGCGACGGATGTAGTCGAGCAGCGAGGTCTTGCCGTGATCGACGTGGCCCATGACGGTGACCACCGGTGCGCGCGGCAGCAGCTCGGCTTCGGGCGCATCGGTGTCGTCGGCCAGGAAGGCCTCGGGGTCGTCGAGCTTGGCGGCGATAGCCGTGTGGCCCAGTTCTTCGACCACGATCATGGCCGTTTCCTGATCCAGGATCTGATTGATGGTGACCATCTGGCCCAGCTTCATCAGGTGCTTGATGACCTCGGCCGCCTTCACCGCCATCTTGTGCGCGAGGTCGGCCACCGAGATGGTCTCGGGCACGTGCACCTCGCGGGCGATGAATTCGGCAGGCTGCTGCTCTTGATGGTGGTGATCCGCCTGACGACGCCCACCCTTGCGGCCACCCTTGCCGCCGCGGCCGGATTTGCCGCCGGCGCGCCAGGCCTCTTTGCCCGAACCGGCCGACAACGTGTCGGCCTTGGACGGCTTCTTGCGCCCGTCGTTGGACCACGTGGACGACACGTCGGCTGTCTTAATGACTTTCTTGCCTTCGGCCTCTTTCTTGACGCCGCTCTTGGCCGCGGGCTTGTGCAAGGTCTTGGCGGCGGTCTCTTCGGGTTCGGGCGCGCGCAAGACCTTGCGCGGCTGGCGCATCATCTCGCGCAGGGCGGCGGCCTCGGCTTCGGCGGCGCGGCGCGCGCGCTCGCGGTCGGAGTCGGCGGGCGCGCGGCGCGCCTTGCCCGGCGTGGCCGCCGAGGAAGAAGCCGGAGCCTCGTGCCGCGCGGCGGCGGGCCGGGCAGCCCCGGCATGATGGGAAGTGGACGGTGCGGACGCCTTGGCGGATTTGGCCTGCGACTCGACGACAGGGGTTTCGCTCACGATTTCCTGCTTGGTTTCGGTATGGGGTACTTCTGCAATAGCGGCGGGCTGAGCCACGTCAGGTGTGCCGACGGCTTCCGGCGCAGCCGGAGCTGGCGCGGCGTCGGCGACCGGCGCGGATTCACTTGCTGCGGGGATCGCTTCGGATGTGGCAGCCGCCGTTTCGACGGGCGCCGGCGGTGCGGCGGGTGCCGTGGTTTCAGCCGACGGGCTGACGGGTGCTTCCGGTGCCACAGCCGCAGCGGCGGGCACTTCAACCGCGGGCGTGGGTGCCGCCGCAACAGGCGGTTCTTGCACAGGCGCGACGGGTGCCGCAGCCGGAGCCGCCGCACTGGCCCGCTGAGCGGCCGCCACCTGGGCAGCCTCGGCGCGCGCGGCATCGAGCAGCTCGGGGCGGTCGCGCTTGACCAGCACCCGCTTCTTGCGCACTTCGACCTGGATGGTTCTGGAACGCCCGGAACTGTCCGCCTGGCGGATTTCGGACGTTTTGCGACTGGTGAGAACCACTTTCTTGCCCGAATCCGAGCCATGAGAGCGCCGCAGCGACTCGAGCAAGGCGCTTTTGTCGGCTTCTGTCACGCCGGCATTCACCGAATCGAGCTGGACACCCGCCGAGCGGAAATGATCCAGCAGGACGTTGGCAGGCATGTTCAGTTCTTCGGCGAATTGGGCGACGGTGTTACTCGGCATTCGACTCTCTCTTTGACTACGTTGATGGGCGGATGGAACGGGGGCTGCGCGGCGATCAGGCGGCGCCATCCTCGAACCAGTGGGCCCGTGCCTGCATGATCATGGCGCTGGCGTCTTCTTCAGACAGCCCCGTGAGCTCGGCCAGCTCGTCGGCAGCCAATTCGGCCAGGTCATCCAGGGTGGTGATGTTGCTTTCCGCCAGCTTGGCGACCAGCCCCGGATCCATCCCCTGGATTTCCAGCAGATCACGCGCGGTTTGTACACGCTCTTCCTGGGCAATGGCCTCGGTCAGCAACGCGTTGCGGGCGCGGGTGCGCAACTCGTTGACGGTTTCCTCGTCGAAGGCCTCGATGTCGAGCAGTTCTTGCAAGGGCACGTAAGCGACTTCTTCCAGGCCGGTGAAGCCTTCGTCGATCAGGATGTCGGCCACTTCTTCATCGACGTCGAGCTTGGTGACGAAGGTGTGACGCAGATCGGCACGCTCGGCATCCTGGCGGTTCTGGCTTTCTTCGGGCGTCATGATGTTGATCTGCCAGCCCGTGAGTTCGGACGCGAGGCGCACATTCTGGCCACGCGCGCCGATGGCCTTGGGCAGGTTTTCTTCATCCACCACCACGTCCATGGCGTGCTTGTCTTCGTCCACCAGAATGGACTCGACGTGCGCAGGCGCTAGAGCGCCGATGACGAACTCGGCGGGGTCGTCGGCCCACAGGACGATATCGACCTGTTCGCCGCCCAGCTCGTTGCGCACGGCGGTGACGCGCGAGCCGCGCATGCCGACGCAGGTGCCGATGGGATCGATGCGCTTATCGTACGCCACGACGGCGATTTTGGCACGCACGCCGGGGTCGCGCGCGGCAGCCTTGATTTCGAGCAGACCCTGTTCGATTTCGGGCACTTCGTTTTCGAAGAGCTCGCGGATGAAGTCGGGCGCGGTGCGCGACAGGATGACCTGCTGGCCGCGAGCCGTGTGATCGACTTTGAGCACCCAGGCGCGCACGCGGTCGCCCGAGCGGATGTTTTCCTTGGGGATCATCTCGGCACGCGGCAGGCGCGCCTCGACCTTGCCGATTTCGATGATGGCGTCGCCCTTGTCGAGGCGCTTGACCGTGCCCGACACGATGGTCTCGCCACGGTCGAGGAAGTCGTTGAGCACTTGCTCGCGCTCGGCGTCGCGGATTTTCTGCAGGATGGCCTGCTTGGCCGCCTGCGCGCCGATGCGACCGAATTCGACCGGTTCGAGCGGCTCTTCGATGTACTCGCCGATTTCGATGCCCGGCACGATGTCTTGCGCATCGGTATAAAGCTCTTGCGCGTCGGGTTCTTGCAGGCCGGCCTCGTCGGGCACGACCAGCCAGCGGCGAAAGCCCTCGTGCTCGCCCGTCTGGCGGTCGATGGCGACGCGGATATCGACGTCTTCTTTGAAGCGCTTTTTCATCGCGGAAGCCAGCGCGCTTTCGAGCGCGCCGAACACCACTTCGCGTTCGACGTTTTTTTCGCGCGCCAGAGCGTCTACCAGTAGAAGAATTTCGCGACTCATCGCTTCTTACCCTTGAAATCGAGAACAGGATCCAGGTGTGCCCGGTCCACATCGTCAAAAGAAAACGGCAGCGTCCGCTGCTGCCCCGACTGATCTTCGTAGTCGAGACTGAGCACCGGCGCATCAGGATTGGCAACCCGCAGGATGCCCGTAAAGACCTTGCGGGAATCGACCGCCTCGTGCAGGCGGATTTCGACCCGCTGACCGGCGAACCGGACATAATCGGCCAGGCGCCGCAAGGGCCGATCGACCCCGGGCGAGCTGACTTCGAGACGCTTGTAGTCGATGTTCTCGACCTCGAACGCGTGGGACAGCTGATGCGAGACCTGTTCACAGTCTTCGATGCGCACCCCGCCGGGACGATCGATGAACACGCGCAAGACCCCGAGGGGCGCGCGCTCGACCTCGACCAGCTCAACATCGAAACCCAGCAAGGCTTGCTGGGTGACTGTAAAGATATCTGCCATAAAATCCAAAAAAAAGGGGCTGTCCCGCAGCCCTCTGTTGCTTTTCAGACGATTGCTGAAAGCGTATCGAAGAACCGCCAAAAGCCTGCGTGACTTGTTTGCCAAGACCCAAACATGAATCTGGCCACACGCAAGCTTTCGGTCGTCACAGCAATTCAATATGCTGTAAAGCCTTAGATTATAACAGCATTTCGCCGTTTTACCAGGATGCGCACCCGGCCATCAGCACCGCCTAGCGGCCGCGCCCCAGGCGCCCCAGCTGCGACTCGTGGGCATGCGCACCCTTGGGCTGGTGCTCGCCGCCAGCCCCGCCCTGCTTGCGCGGCTTGGGCGGACGGCGGTTGCCCTTGGGCGCGGCGGGCTGGGCCGCCTTGGGTGGCTTGGGCGCCTTGCCGCGCGGCGGACGCCGCGTCTCGGGCACCGCCACCGCGCCCGCCTGCACATTGGGCGCCGCGCCTTCGGGCGCGGGCTTGCGCCCCTTGGCGCCACGCGCCGCCGCCGCGGGCTTGCCTGGCCGGGCCGCCTTGCCACCCGGCTTGCGCGGCCCCTTGGGCGCGGCCGGCTTGCCGCCGGCATGCCCGCCACGGCCTTCGGTGGGATGGCCGTTGGCCAGCCCGCCGCTGATCAGCAGCCCCGTGGTGAAGGGGTCGATCCCCCCCTTGCGCCCGGCGGACACGCGCCCCCGGCGATTGAGACGCGCCCCGTTCTGGCCGTTTTGCGCGGGGGTGCCAAACCCCGGCGGCAGCGCACTGGCATGCGACAGGGGCTGGCGCTCGATGGGTTCGCCGTCTTCGTCGTCCGTCGCGCGAATGAGACCCAACTGCACCATCAAGGCCCCCACCAGCGGAGCATCCAGTTCTTCCCAGCGGCCACGGCGCAGATTGGTGGGCAAGATGACCTCGCCAAACCGCGTGCGGATCAGGCGGCTGACCAGCACCCCCGCCGCCTGGAACATGCGCCGCACTTCGCGGTTGCGCCCCTCGGACAGGGTGACCCGATACCAGCGATTGCTGCCCTCGCCGCCCAGATAATCGAGCGAATTGAACTGGGCCTGACCATCGTCGAGCTGAATGCCCGAGAGCAGTTCGGCGCGCTTTTCGTCTTCGAGTTCGCCCAGCACGCGCACCGCGTATTCGCGCTCGGCGCCGTAGCGCGGGTGCGACAGGCGATTGGCGAGCTCGCCAGAGGTGGTGAGGATCAGCAGGCCTTCAGTGTTGAGGTCGAGCCGCCCCACCGACAGCCACTTGCCGCTGCGGATGCGCGGCAGGCGGGCGAACACCGTGGCACGCCCTTCGGGGTCGTCGTGGCTGACGATCTCGCCCGCCGGCTTGTGATACAGCACAACCCGGGGCAGCTTGCCCGCCTTGGGACGCGTCACCAGGCGCCCATTGACGCGCACTTTGTCGTCGGGCCCCACCCGCTGGCCGACGTGGGCCGGTTCGCCATTGACGGACACGCGCCCGGCGATGATGAGTTCTTCCATGTCGCGCCGCGACCCCACCCCGGCCTCGGCCAGCACCTTGTGCAGCTTGGGCATGAGCGCGTCGTTGTTCAGATAGCGGCCAAGACGCTGGGCGGTGTGATCCGCCGCGTCGAGATAGGCCAGGGCGCGATCGGCTTCTTCGGCGCTGCCCGCATCCAGCTCGTGACCCGCGGCGGGGGCTTCGGCGCCCGTCGCCGCCGCGCTTGCCTGGGCGTCGCCGCGGCGACGGCGAAAGGGCGTGCGCAGCTTGCGGCCGCTGCGCGCACGAGGCGCGGTGCCGCGGCCCTCGGCGGACTCGGCCTGTGCCTGCGGTTGTTTCGAGTTTTCGCTTACCGCATGCGGCGTTGCTTCTAGTTCTGCTGTCATGGGGTTCAGTGACTCCTACACAAAATTCTGGTCGTTCATGGACGGGCTTCGGGCGGCAGTTTCGGGGCCTGCGCGAATTCGGCGGCATCGGACGCGGGCAGCTCGTCGAGCGCCCGCAAACCCAGATCGTCGAGAAAGCGCCGGGTGGTGCCCAGCAAGGCGGGTCGGCCCGGTGCATCGCGATAGCCCAGCACTTCGATCCAGCCTCGGTCTTCGAGCGTACGAATGATCTGCGCCGATACCGTGACGCCGCGAATGTCTTCGATGTCGCCACGGGTAACCGGCTGGCGCCAGGCAATGATGGCCAGCGTCTCTAGTACGGCACGAGAATATCGCGGTGGCTTTTCCGGGCTTAAACGCCCCAGATGACGCTGCACATCGGGGCGGCTTTGAAAGCGCCAGCCACCTGCCAGCTGAACCAGTTCGAGCCCGCGTTCTTGCCAATCGAGCTGCAGGGCAGCCAGATGGCGACGAATATCGTCTGCGGAAACCGCTTGATCAAACAGACTGCGTAATTGAGCGACCGAAAGAGGCGTATCAGCGCACAGGATGGCGGCTTCCAACACACGCAGGATTTCCGTTTCCGTCATTTTATCGTGAACTCCGAAGGTTTGCTTGCATTATTTTCGCAGACTATGTTATAGTTCTGTCTCTGCCGCGGGGTGGAGCAGTTTGGTAGCTCGTCGGGCTCATAACCCGAAGGTCACAGGTTCAAATCCTGTCCCCGCAACCAATAAAATCAAGGGCTTGCCAAATTTTGGCAAGCCCTTGTGCTTTCTAAATTCGGTTTTTGCTGCAATTTTGCCGCATTTGTCGCTACATCTGACTCCAACCACTCTCTGTCTGAAGCAGAAAACATGGCAAGCAGACCATCCACCTCTCAGGTTCGGACCGCAAGATCTGTGAGCATGTTCGCCCACTTAATGAAGCCCAGGTAGTGCTTGATTCATTCCGGAGAATCAGCGCTTGTCCGCTGCAGCATAGACTGCATTGCGTTCACGCTTGCCAACGGCGACGACGACTACGACGACATCCGCATCGCGCACCTCATAGACCAGCCGGTAACCACTGGACTTGAGCTTGATTTTGTAACGGTCGGCGTGGCCAGACAGCTTCGCAGCGGGCACGCGTGGGTCTTGCACACGTTCGGTGAGCTTCTTCTTGAATTGTTCGCGCAGCGTGTTGTCGAGCTTATGCCACTCTTTCAAGGCCTCGTCTTTGAACTTCAGCCTATAGGTCATCCAGCGAGACCTCGATTTCCGCTTGGTCTTGACGGGCATTGGCGATGGCGTTCAGCTCAAGGTCTTCCAGACGGTTCAGCAAGGCTTCATAGGCCTTTGCAGGGACGCAATAGAACGCGGGTTCATTGCGGTTGAGGATGGCTACGGGCCACCCTTCGCCTGCCGCAACGGTCCCCATGGGGTTGCGTTTAAGCTCAGAAACGCTAGCCGTCGTTTCGGCAAGAACAGTGTGGGCCATGTGAAAAGTCCTCACAAAAGCATCATTAGATGCTCTTATGCTAGCACCCTAAATAGGTCTTTTCAATGGAAAAAGCCTGAGTGGCAAGCAAGGCTCGACACCGCTGCCTTGCCCTGGCTGATGAAGACTTCGCTAAACCAGCCAAGGCTCCTTCGCCACTACCAAAACTTTTCCACGTCGTCGGACATAAGCCCGATCCACGACAGGGCTGCGATCCCGATCATGCCCCTCGGGGTCGCTTGCGCACCGCCGGGCAGGCCGTACAGTGCGTTCGCGCGCCCATGGCGGCCCCATGACTGATCAGAGTCACAGGGATTGCCCGCCGCCATCGGCCTGGCGAACCAGCGACGCGATCTCGTCGCGGCCGACAACCGGACTTCGGACTTTCCCTTATTACTCTCACTTAGTGAGAATTTATCTCTTGTATTTGGGAATTTCCTACTACGCTAGTAGCCATTCACCTACTCGGCCTGGAATTTTCCGCATGCCCAGTTCATCACCCGCTCACGCTTCTTCGACGACGGCTCCAGCACCCTCCCTTGCGATAGCCGGCTCCGAAAGGCTGCTCTTGATTCTGACCACACTGGCCAACGTGGGGCGCGAAGTGACATTCGCCGAATTGAAAGACAAGACCGGGCTGGCGCAAAGCACGCTGTACCGCCTGCTCGGGCAGCTCAAGCGCTGGGGCTTCGTCACCGAAGACGACGGCGACTACATGCCTGGCCCCATGTGCGTGCCACTGGCATGGGGCTTCGACAATTTTTCTTATCTGGTGCAGGAAGCCCAAGAAGTCATGAACCAGCTACGGGATAAAACGGGCGAATCGATCGGCCTGCTGGCCGCCGTCGGAACCCGCGCCATCTGTCTGGGCATGGCCGAGAGCGCGCACATGCTGCGCTGCTCACTGAGCAAGGGCCGCAGCGTGCCTTTGCGCAGTGGCGCTTCGGCCAAGGCACTGCTGGCCTTCATGCGCCCCGAACGGCAGCACGAAGTGCTCAATCAAATCATGCGCGACGGCCTGCTGGACGCCAGGGCGCGCAATGAGCTGGAACACGAACTGGTCGTCATCCGCCGACAAGGCTATGCAACGTCAGACAGCGAGGTAGACGCCGGCATCTGGGGCATCAGCGTCCCGATCATGGCCACACCGACAGCGCACGCCGACTCCGTCATCACCCTGATGGCTCCCGTATCCCGCGTTCACAACCAGGAACAACGACTGCAAGCGCTGGTATTGCACGGCACACAGCAGATTCTGCAAAAAACACGCGGCGCGCACCACCCTATGCGGCCGTGAAGCACCTTTCCCTGGTGGACTCCTCCATGACAACTCCGCTCGCGGCGCACCATGCCGCCCATCAAGCCCGCCGCCAGATCTGGCGCGACGTCACCCTGTTTGACGGCAGGCACACCAGCACAGAACGTATGGCCGTGGTCGTGGATGGCGACCGTATTGCGCAGGTGTGCCAAGAATCCGCCATCGATACCGACGCCTTCGCCGACGCGATAGAGCGCGGCCGCGGTGGCGTGCTGACGCCGGGGTTGATTGACTGCCACACGCACCTGGTCTACGGCGGCAACCGGGCGCACGAGTTCGAGATGCGGCTCGAAGGCGCCACCTACGAGGCCATCGCCCGCGCGGGCGGCGGCATCATGAGCACGGTGCGGGCAACCCGCCAGGCCGACGAGGACACCCTCTTTGCGACAGCGGCCAAGCGGCTGGCGGCGCTGATGGCCGACGGCGCCACAACGGTAGAGATCAAATCAGGCTATGGCCTGACCCTCGCCGACGAGCTCAAGCTCCTGCGCGTGATGCGCAGGCTCGGCCGACACTACCCGGTGCACATCGTCACCACGCTCCTGGGGGCGCACGCCCTGCCGCCAGAATACGCGGGGCGCAGCGACGACTACATCCGCCTGGTCTGCAACGAAATGATTCCCGCCGCTGCCCAGGAAGGGCTGGCCGACGCGGTGGATGTGTTCTGCGAAAAAATCGCCTTCTCCGTCGCGCAGTGCGAGCAGGTATGGGAAGCGGCGGCAGCCCATCAACTCGCCGTCAAAGGCCATGTAGAACAGCTGTCCAACCTGCGCGGCGCCGTGGCGGCGGCGCGCCACCGGGCGCTGTCGGCAGATCACCTTGAATACCTGGCCGCCGAAGACGCACCGGCCCTGCAGGCGGCCGGTACGGTTGCGGTACTGCTGCCGGGCGCCTTTTATTGCCTGGGCGAAACCCAGCTGCCGCCCATTGCGGCGCTGCGCGCCGCAGGGGTCGCAATGGCGGTGGCGACCGATGCCAACCCGGGGACTTCGCCCATCGTCATGCCGACGCTGATGCTGAACCTGGCATGCACGCAATACCGCTTGACGCCCCGTGAAGCGCTGGCAGGCATGACCGCGCACGCAGCCCGGGCGCTGGGGCTGGCCGATCGCGGCCACGTCACCCCGGGCGCCGTCGCCGACCTGTGCTGGTGGGACGTGGAAACCCCGGCCGAACTGGCCTACGCCGTGCAGCCCGGCCGACTGCGTCAACGCATCTTCGAAGGAAAAATCACACATGAACAAGCCTGAATCAGCGCAAGAAGACGCGCCAGTCTGGACGGGCCGGGTGGACGACGAGCCCGCAACGCCACGCTGGCACCAGCAGGTGCAAGCGCCGACGACCGGGGCGGCGCCCGGGGTCTTTCTCCTCGGGTTCGCCTGCGATGCCGGCGTGCTGCGCAACCACGGCCGCATCGGCGCCCGCAAAGGGCCCGCCGCGGTGCGCCGGGCACTGGCCGGCATGGCCTGGCACGGCGACACACCCGTCTACGACGGCGGCGACGTCACCTGCGGCGACGACGCCCACGGCGGCGCCCTGGAAGCCGCCCAGCGGCAATTCGCGGCACGCGTCACGGCTGCGCTCGAGGCGGGGCATCGCCCCCTCGGCATGGGCGGAGGCCACGAAATCGCCTTTGCGAGCTGGCAAGGCATCGCCGCGCACCTCGCGCACGCGTCCCGACCGCCACGCATCGGCATCGTCAATTTTGACGCGCACTTCGACCTGCGCGCACCCGTGCACGGCGGCACATCGGGCACGTCGTTCGCGCAGATTGCCGCCGACTGCGCCCAGCGCGGCTGGCGCTACCGCTACGCATGCCTGGGCGTGTCCCGCGCCAGCAACACGCAAGCACTCTTTCACCGTGCTCGCGAGCTGGACGTACTGGTGCACGAAGACCTCGACTTCGAACGCGCCCCGGATACGGTGCGGCGCAACCTGGCGGCGTTCGTCGCCGACAACGACTTCATCTACCTGACGATCGACATCGATGCCCTGCCCGCCGCCGAGGCCCCTGGCGTCAGTGCGCCAGCCGCCCTGGGCGTTCCTTTACGACACATCCAGCCTTTGGTGGCAAGCCTGCTTGCCAGCGGCAAGGTCATCGCCTGCGATCTCGCCGAATTCAACCCCGACCACGACATCGACAACCATACTGCGAGGGTGGTTGCCCGCCTCGTACACCAGATGGCCGGGCAATCATGAGCCCTCGCTTCCCTTCGACTACACAAGGAGCACGAACCATGGCTTCCACCCCTACCCGCCGTGACCCGAGCCGCATCATCCACCCGCCACGCGGCCCCGAACTGCACTGCAAGAACTGGCTGATCGAAGCGCCCTACCGGATGATCCAGCACAACCTCGACCCGGACGTAGCCGAAAACCCCGCGGAACTCGTGGTCTACGGCGGCATCGGCCGGGCCGCACGCAACTGGGAATGCTTCGACGCCATCCTCGAAAGCCTGCGCAAGCTCGAAGCCGACGAAACCCTGCTGGTGCAGTCGGGCAAGCCGGTGGGGGTATTCAAGACGACCCCGGATGCGCCCCGCGTGCTCATCGCCAACTCGAACCTCGTCCCCCACTGGGCGACCTGGGAACACTTCAACGAACTCGACCGCAAGGGCCTGATGATGTTCGGGCAAATGACCGCGGGTTCATGGATCTACATCGGCTCGCAGGGCATCATCCAGGGCACCTACGAAACCATCGTCGAGATGGGGCGGCAGAGCTACGGCGGCAATCTCAAGGGCCGCTGGGTGGTCACGGCGGGCCTGGGCGGCATGGGCGGCGCGCAGCCGCTGGCCTGCGTCATGGCGGGGGCCTGCATGCTGGCCATCGAATGCGACCAGACACGCATCGACTTTCGCCTGCGCACGGGCTACGTCGACGAGCAGGCCGAAAACCTGGACGACGCCCTGGCGCGCATCCAGAAATACACCGCCGCCGGGGAAGCAAAATCCATCGCCCTGCTAGGCAACGCCGCCGACGTACTACCCGACATGGTCAAGCGCGGCATCCGGCCCGACGCGGTCACCGACCAGACGTCAGCCCATGACCCGGTACACGGTTATCTGCCGCGCGGTTGGACCCTCGAACAATGGCACGAACGCGCGCAAAGCGATCCCGAAGGCACGGCCAAGGCGGCCAAGGAATCCATGCGGGCACACGTCGAAGCCATGCTGGCTTGGCACCATCAAGGCATCCCCACCTTCGACTACGGCAACAACATCCGTCAAATGGCCTTCGACATGGGCTGCAAGGATGCCTTTGCCTTCCCCGGCTTCGTGCCCGCCTACATTCGTCCCCTCTTCTGCCGCGGCGTCGGGCCGTTCCGCTGGGTGGCACTCTCGGGCGATCCCGAAGACATCCTGAAAACCGACGCCAAGGTAAAAGAGCTCATCCCGGACGACGCGCACCTGCATAACTGGCTGGACATGGCGGAAGAGCGCATCCACTGGCAGGGGCTGCCGTCACGCATCTGCTGGGTGGGCCTGGGCGACCGCGATCGCCTGGGCCGGGCCTTCAACCAGATGGTGAAAAACGGTGAACTCAAAGGCCCGATCGCCATCGGCCGCGACCATCTCGACTCCGGCTCGGTGGCCAGTCCCAACCGCGAGACCGAGGCCATGCAAGACGGCACGGACGCCGTCTCCGACTGGCCCCTTTTGAACGCGCTGCTCAATACCGCAAGCGGCGCCACCTGGGTGAGCTTCCACCACGGCGGTGGCGTGGGCATGGGCTATTCACAGCACGCCGGCATGGTCATCGTGTGCGATGGCACCGACGCGGCCGACGCCCGCCTGGCACGCGTGCTGTGGAACGACCCGGGCACTGGCGTCATGCGCCATGCCGACGCAGGCTACCAGATTGCCATCGACTGCGCCCACGAAAAGGGCCTCAAGCTTCCCATGGTCAAGTAAACCGAAGGTAGAAAAATGAATTTGATCATTCACCCTGGCTCCCTGACGCTGGCCCAACTGCGTCAGGTCTATGAAGGGCCGGTAACAATCAGCCTCTCCCCGGATGCCGACGCGGCAATCGCCGCCGCGCGCGCCTGCGTCGAGGCAAAAGTAGCCAAGAACATCACGACATACGGCGTGAACACCGGCTTTGGCCTGCTCGCCCAAACCCGCATTCCACCCGACAAACTCGAACTGCTGCAGACCTCGCTGCTCAAGTCCCACTCGGCCGGCGTGGGTGAGGCGATCGACGACGGGCTCGTACGGCTCATCATGGTGCTGAAGATCAACAGCCTGGCGCGTGGCTTTTCAGGGATACGGCGCGATGTGATCGACGCGCTCATCCGGCTCGTGAATGCCGAGGTTTATCCACGCATCCCGCTCAAAGGGTCGGTCGGCGCATCCGGCGACCTCGCGCCGCTGGCGCACATGAGCAGCGTGCTCATCGGCGAAGGCCAGGCGCGCCACCAGGGACAATGGCTGGAAGCGGCGGACGCCTTGAAGATTGCCGGCCTGCAGCCGATTGCCCTGGCCTCCAAAGAGGGGCTGGCCCTGATCAACGGCACTCAAGTGTCCACCGCCTACGCGCTGCGCGGCCTGTTTGAAACCGAAGACTTGTACGCCAGCGCCATCGTCACCGGCGCGCTCTGCGTGGAAGCCGTCCTGGGCTCACGCAAGCCGTTCGACGCCCGGGTGCAGGCCGTGCGCGGGCACCAGGGGCAGATCGACACGGCCGCCGCATATCGCCACGTACTCACCGAGCACAGCGGCCTGGGCGACTCCCACATCCATTGCAGCCGCGTACAAGACCCCTACTCGCTGCGCTGCCAGCCGCAGGTCATGGGGGCATGTCTGACACAGATCCGCCACGTGGCCGACGTCCTGCTGATCGAGGCAAATGCCGTATCCGACAACCCTCTGGTCTTCGCCCAGGAAGACGACATCATTTCCGCCGGCAACTTCCACGCCGAACCCGTGGCGATGGTGGCCGACAACCTGGCGCTGGCGATTGCGGAAATCGGTGCCCTGGCCGAGCGCCGTATTGCGCTGCTGATCGACGTGCACCTCTCGCAACTGCCCACCTTCCTCGTGGAGGACAGCGGCGTGAACTCCGGCTTCATGATCGCGCAGGTGACGGCAGCCGCGCTTGCCAGCGAAAACAAGTCCATGGCGCACCCGCGCAGCGTGGACAGCCTGCCCACCTCGGCAAACCAGGAAGATCACGTCTCCATGGCGCCCGCGGCGGGCAAGCGCCTATGGGAAATGGCCGCCAACACGCGTACTGTCATCGCTATCGAATGGCTGGCAACCTGCCAGGGCCTGGATTTCCGCCAAGGGCTGCAATCATCCGCCCCGCTGGAGCGGGCCCATGGCCTGCTGCGCGCCCAGGTGCCCTTCTACGACAAGGATCGCTTCTTTGCATCCGATATCGCTGCGGCAACACAGTTGCTGGCAGACCGCGTGCTTACCCCGCTCATGCCGCCACACCTGCTGCCCAGCCTCGGATAAGTGAAAGCCATGCAGACGCCACAGAACAACCGCCTGTCGCCCTCCGCCAGTGCCGCGCGCCACGATACGGCCGCGCAGCGGCCCGACGATGCGCGCTGGATCTGCCGCGTTCTGCCCGCCTCCGGCGCGCTGCGCCAACCGTGGCGCAACGGTGGCGGCATTACCCACCAGATAGCAGTCTGGCCGCCCGCCGCCCAGGGAGGCGATCTCATCTGGAGAATCAGCACGGCAGATGTGGCACAGCCCGGCAGCTTCTCGAACTGGGACGGTTTCGAGCGCCAGCTATGGGTCACGCACGGTGCCGGCATGCGGCTCACCGACCCCGCCAGCGGCGTCGTGACGCTCCTGCGCCAGGGCATGAGCCTGGATTTTCCGGGCGAACGCCGCTATGCCTGCGATTTGCTGGAAGGGCCCGTGCGCGACCTGAACGTCATGCTGCGCCGTGGTCACGGCGCGATACGCTCTGCCCGGCTGTGCGGCGCGCATACGGTTGACCTCGGTACGGGACACACTATTATTTACTGCGTGCGCGGCAGCGCACAGGTACGCGTCGCCGACTCGCGCTCCACGGCGCTGGCCGCCGGAGACGCCCTGCTCGTGCAGCAGGCAACAGCCACCGACAGACCACGCCAGGCGGTCATCCACGGCCAGGATTCGACCACCGAGTGCATTGCCATCGCGCTGGACTGCGGCACACCGCTGCCGCCGGATCCCGCCCTGCCTGGAAAATGAGAACGCGACCATGACCAAGCTCAGCGACTTCTACGCCATTCTTGCCCGCCAGGGCATGCATCCGGCATCGGTCGAAGACCCTGCCTTGTACTGCCAGGACGAAAGCGGCCTGCGTGCCGACGGCTCACCCGCGGCGGTACTGCGCCCCGTAACCGTGGCGGAGGCGGCGGAAATCATGCGCGCCTGCCACGCGGCGCGGATGTCCGTCACACTGCAAGGCGGGCGCACCGGCCTGGCAGGCGGTGCAGTACCCGACCCGGGCGACATCGTGCTCAGCACAGAACGCTTGAACCGCATCGAAAGCATCGACGCAACCGGCGGCACGGCAACCGTCGAGGCGGGCGTGACGCTGCAGGCCTTGTGCGATGCGGCAGCCGAACTCGGCTGGTACTTCCCCATGGACAGCGGGGCCCGCAGCGCGTGCCAGATCGGCGGCGCCATCGCCACCAACATGGGTGGCAACCGCGTGTTGCGCTACGGCACCATGCGGGCGCTGGTGCTGGGGCTGGAAGTCATCCTGCCCGACGGCGAGCGTGTCCGCAGCTTCGGCTATGGACTGAAGAACAATACGGGGGTCGATCTGAAGCAGCTTTTCATCGGCAGCGAAGGAACCCTGGGCTTGATTACCCGTGCCGTCCTGCGGCTTTTCCCGCAGCCGACACGCCGGCAAAGCGCGCTGCTGGCGCTCCCCACCGCCGAGCGCCTGCCGACCCTGCTCAGGGATGCGCGCGCCGCACTGCCCACGTTGTCTTCTTTTGAAGTCATGTGGCGCGATTACCTGCAGGCCGCAGCTCATTCGACCGGTCTGCAGGCACCCTTCGAGGGCAAGCACCCGATCACGGTATTGCTTGAAACCGAATCTTTCTCGGACAGCGAGCGGCAGGCCACCGAACTGCACGAATTTCTCGAAACCCAGCTGGATCGCTCCACCATCGTGGACGCGATATTGCCGCACAGCGAAGCACAGGCCGCAGACCTCTGGCGCCTGCGTGACGCCATCGGGGAAATCCTGCCGCGCATCGCGCCCTGCGTCGCATTCGACATCGGCATTCCCTTACACCAGCTCACCCCTTTCATCGACGGCATCCTGCCCACGCTCGAACGGCGCTGGCCCAAGGCGACACGCCTGCTTTTCGGCCACCTGGGCGACGGCAATCTGCACCTGTCCATCGGGCCGCTGCCGACGCAGGACCTGCCCGCCGTCGAAACCTGCGTCTACGAAGCAGTCGCCCAATTTCACGGGAGCATTTCCGCCGAACACGGCATAGGGAGGATCAAAAAGCCATTTCTTCATTTCAGCCGCTCGCCGCGCGAGCTCGAACTCATGCGGCAAATCAAGACCTTGTTTGACGGCGCCGCACGCGTCAACCGAGGCCGGATTCTGAACTCATGAACGACCGTGAACCGGCGCTCGCCGTCCGGTAAAGACCCTCACCGTCGTCATCCGCATCGCCACTCGTCATAAAGGAAACTTCTCATGCGCACCCAGTACATCCTTCGAGCCGCCACCGCCGTGATCGGCTTCGCGCTCGGCACCGCCACGCTGTCGGCCAACGCGGATCAGCTCGCAGACGTCCAGAAGGCGGGCGTCATCACCTTGGCTACCGACATGCACTACCAACCTTTCGATTTCGTGAAGGACAACCAGCACGTCGGCTTCGACAAAGAGCTCTGGATAGAAATCGGCAAAGAAATGAAGGTCACACCCAAATTTCTGGATCTGCCCTGGACGACCACGCTGCCTGGCCTCCAGGCCAAGCGCTTCGACATGGTGAATTCTCCCGTGGTCGTCACCAAAGAGCGCATGACCAAGTATCACTTCACGCTGCCTTTTGCCGACGCCACCGTCGCACTGCTCAAGCGCGCCAACGAAACCGGCATCACCAAGCCAGAAGATTTTGCAGGCAAGCGCGTTGCCAGCCAGCGCGGCACATCGCAGCAGGCGCAGCTGGAAGCCTATGCCAAGACACTGAACCCGCCAGCCAAAGTCAGCGCATATCTGAACCTGACCGAGGCATACGCCGATCTTGCCAACGGCCGCATCGACGGCGCGGTGGACTCGATCACGCTGCTCGAATCGGTCGCACAGACGCGCCCCGATACGTTTGCCGTCGTCCAGCCGTCCTTTGGCCCGAAAGCCTATTTTGCCTACCTGGCCCGCAAAGGGCCGGACAGCGACTCCCTGGTCGCCGCAGTCAATGATGCCATCCGCAAGATCGAGCAGGACGGTCGCATGGAAGCGCTGCAAGTGAAATGGTTCGGTGCCAAGCAGGACGTCCCGACGGGCGATTTCGAGCCGAACCTGTAACGTCACCCCCGGCGGCGGCCTCCGCTGCCGCCACCGCTGTCCCACCAGGCGGCGGTCACACAACTCGAAGGAGACAAATATGCCGATTTTCCGTTTTTTAAAACTCAGTGCGCTGTCCGTCGGACTGACGCTCGCGTTCACGCAGGCACCGGCCAACGCCGACCAGCTCGCCGACGTCCAAAAGGCAGGGGTCATCACGCTGGCCACGGATATGAATTACCAGCCCTTCGACTACACCGAAAACAATCAACACGTCGGCTTTGACAAAGATTTGTGGGCGGCAATCGGCACAGAACTGGGTGTCAAGCCGAAGTTCCTGGATCTGCCCTGGACGACGACCCTCGCGGGCCTGCAGGCAAAGCGCTTCGACATGGTCAATTCACCGGTGGCCATCACCAAGGAACGCATGGAGAAGTTCCACTTCACCCTGCCGTTTGCCGACGGCACCGTCGGCCTGATCAAACGCGCCAGCGATCACAGCCTGAGGACACCGCAGGACATCGGCGACAAGACGGTCGGCAGCCAGCGCGGCACGATCGAATTGCAAGAACTGGAATCTTTTGCCAAAACACTGCCATCGCCAGCAAAACCCAAAGCCTATCTCGATCTGACCGGCGCATACGCCGACCTGGCCAACGGCCGCATCGACGCAGTGGCCGATGCCGTCACTTTGCTGGAAGCGGTCGCAAAATCCCGGCCGGATACTTTCGCAGTCGTCCTGCCGCCATTTGGCCCGAAATCCTACTTCGCTTACCTTGCGCGCAAGGGGCCCGACAGTGACACCCTGGTCGCGGCAGTCGACAAGGCCATTCTCAAGATCGAAGCCGACGGCCGCATGAAGGCCCTGCAGGAGAAATGGTTCGGGACGGCTCAAGCCGTGCCCCAAAGCGCTTTCGTACCCGATCTCTGATTCACTGACCAACCGGCGGAGGCACTGCCATGATGAGCACTTTGCTCTTTCTCACCGAAGCGGCCCGAATGACGATCTACGTCTCGGCCGCCGGGATCATTATCGGCTTCGTCATCGCCGTCATCGTGACCGTCTTCAGCGTTTCCCGGTCACCGCTGCTGCAATGGCTCAGCCGGGCATACGTGTTCATCTTTCGTGGCATCCCTCTGCTGGTTCAGCTGCTGGTCGTCTACCTGACGCTGCCGTTCATCGGCATCGATGTGCCCGCCGCGGTCGCAGCGATCATTGCCATCGGATTTTGCGAAGGCGCGTATATCGGCGAAATCCTGCGGGGCGGCTTTCTGGCGATTCCAGCGGGCCAGATCGAGGTCGCGCAAATGCTCGGGCTCAAGCCCCTGGCCACCCTGTCAAGAATCCAGCTGCCGCAAGTACTGCGCATGACCCTGCCCGCGCTCACGAATGAAGTCATCCTGCTCACCAAATCATCCTCTCTGGTTTCCGTCATCGGCGTCGCCGAGATCACACTGACGGCACAAAACATCTCGAGCAGCAATTACAAGCCGCTTGAAGTCTTCTCGCTGGCAGCGATCGTCTATATCGTGCTCTGCGGTGCCATCGCCTTTGCGGGCCGCTATCTCGAAAACCGCTATGCGGAGGCGAAATAGATCATGCAGGAAATCAACGTCATCATCGACAACTGGCCCACCATCGCATCCGGGCTGAGCATCACCGTATTGAGCTGGCTGGGCGCCGTCGTGCTGGGCATCGTCCTCGGCTGTGCCATCGCCGTCCTCCAGCTTTTTGCCGGCAGGTTCATCGCCAACATCCTGCGCGTCTACATCGAGTTCCTGCGCTCGGTGCCGGATTTGATCCTGCTGTTTTTGCTGTATTACGGCGGGCCATCGTTTGGCCTCACGCTCGACGCCCTGAGTTCCGGCATCGTGGCGCTCGGCATCTATGGCAGCGCCTATTTTGCCGAAATCTTCAGGGCCGGTTTCATGGCCGTACCCAAAGGACAGATCGAAGCGGCGGACTGCCTCGGCATCACGCGGCTGGCAACGGTCTGGCGCATTCAAATCCCGCAGATGCTCGTCATGATCCTGCCGCCATTGACGAACATGATCATCTTCCTCAGCAAAGAAACCGCCATCCTGTCGATCATCACGGTGCCGGAACTGACCGCGGTATTGACGGGGCTGAGTTCCGAAAAATTCATCTTCATGGCGCCACTGGCGCTGCTGTGCATCGCCTATCTCGCGTTGGGCGCAGTGGCCCAGAAGCTGGGGGCCTCGGTAGAACATCGCGTCGGCAGGTTTTTGCGGCGCTGATGGCCGCGCGCCAGCGGCCAAGATCATGAGCAACCGCTCAACCAACAAGGAACGCAATGAATACCGACAGCAACGAAATCCTGATCCGCGCCGAACAGGTCTGCAAACGTTACGGCGACCGCGAAGTACTGCATGACATTTCGCTGGAAGTCAGCAAATCCGAGGTCGTCTGCGTCATCGGGCCTTCGGGGTCTGGCAAGAGCACGTTTCTTCGCGCTCTGGCATTCCTCGAAAAGTACGACTCCGGCAGCGTCTTCATCGAAGGCAGGCTGCTGGGCTACGTCGAGGAAGGCGGTACGCGGCGCCTGGCGCGCCGGGCCGAACTGCGCGAAGCGCGCAAGAACGTCGGCATGGTGTTCCAGCAGTTCAACCTGTGGCCCCACATGACGGCCATCCGCAACGTCATCGAACCGCTCATCCAGGTCAAAAATCTGGACAAAAAAACGGCCCTGAAAAAAGGCCATGCGCTGTTGGAACGCGTGGGGCTGGGGTCGCTGGCCGATCACTACCCCGCGCAGCTGTCGGGCGGCCAGCAGCAGCGCGTGGCCATCGCCCGCGCACTCGCAATGGAGCCGCATATCATGCTGTTCGACGAACCGACCTCCGCGCTCGACCCCGAGCTGGTCGGCGAAGTGCTGCAAGTCATGAAAGACCTGGCGCGCGACGGCATGACCATGGTCGTCGTCACCCACGAAATGGGCTTTGCCGCCCAGGTCGCCGATCGCGTGATGTTTCTCGATGCCGGGCAGGTTGCCGCCCTGGGTTCACCGCACGTCATCTTCCGCGAGACGACCCAGCCCCGGCTTCAGCAGTTCCTGCAAAACTACCTGGAACGCAACGCCTTCTGGAACGACTAGCGCCACGACGAGGAGATTGACAGCATGAGCCTGTTTGACCAACTGCAGCCGCAGCCCGGCGACCCGATCTTTGCTCTCGCGGATCAGTGCCGCCGCGATTCGCGCAAAGACAAGATCGACCTCACGATCGGAATTTATCACTCGGACGACGGGCGCATACCTGTGCTCGCAAGCGTGCGCGAAGCGGAAGACAGTCTCACGGCGCAACACCAACCCACGCCCTATCTCCCGATTGCGGGACTGCCCGCCTACCGCAGCGCGGCGCAGGCCCTGGTTTTCGGTCCCGACAGCGCCCCCGTGCGCGAGCACCGGGTCGCCACAGTGCAGACGCTGGGCGGCTCGGGCGCGCTATGGCTGGGGGCCCGGCTGCTGCACTCGGTACGCCCCGACAGCGGCGTCTGGATCAGCGATCCGGCCTACCCCAACCACGCAGGCCTGTTCAGCGACGCGGGCACCGCAACCCACAGCTACCCCTATTACGACGTCACACAGCAGCAGCTGACGTTCGACGCCCTGATGGGCTGCGTACGCAATTTGCCAACCGCCAGCATCGTGCTGCTGCACGGCTGCTGCCACAACCCATCGGGCGCGGATCTCACGCCAGCGCAGTGGCGCGAGCTGCTGGCCCTCATCGGGCAGCGCGGCCTGATTCCCTTCATCGACCTCGCATACCAGGGGTTTGGCCAAGGCCTGGAAGAAGATGCCTTCGCGGTACGCGCGTTGGCTGCCAGCGGGCACCCATTCCTGGTTGCGCAGTCGTTCTCCAAGAACCTGTCGCTCTACGGAGAGCGCTGCGGCGCGCTCTCGGTCGTTTGCAGCTCGGCGGAGGAAGCCACGCGCGTCGAAGCGCAACTGGTGGCGTTGATCCGCCGCAGCTACTCCAATCCGCCCAGCCACGGTGCGCGTATCATCGCCCACGTGCTCGGCAATCCCACGCTGCGCAGCCAATGGATCGGCGAAGTCGAACACATGCGTCAACACATGCTGCGCATGCGGCAGACGGCACGGGCCCACCTCGCGGCCGCGGCACCATCCTATGACGCCAGTTACCTGGAAAAACAGCACGGCATGTTCAGCCTCGCCCGGTTGACGCAGCAACAGATTCACGCCTTGCGCGACGTGCACGGCGTCTACGTGCTCGACAACGGCCGCCTCTGCATTCCGGGCCTGAACAGCCGCAACGTCGAGCACTTTGCACGCGCAATGGCCGCCGTCACACAACTGGCATGACCATGAAGCGCCGCTATCTTCATGCCCACCAATGGCCATACGCAGTCAGCACGCTTGAACTGGGTGCCATGGCACAAGCACGCCTGCCGGCATTCGCCTGGGAATACATTGCCGCCGGAGCCGAGGAAGAAAGCACCCTGCGCGCCAACCAGGCCGCCTTCCAGGCAATCCGGCTGAACGCGCAGCCGCTTGGCGGCGTGGCGGAACCCGCGCTCGCCATCCAGCCACACGAGCACCGGTGGCACCTGCCGCTCGCCATCAGCCCCACAGGCTACAACGGCCTGCTGCGCAAAAATGCCGATATCCTCCTGGCACAGGCAGCCGCCCAGAACCACATTCCATTTACCCTGAGCACCGTCTCGTGCAACAGCCTGGAAGAGGTCGCCGACGCGGCACCCGACGGCGAGCGCTGGTTTCAGCTCTATCCCTTCGCCGACGAGAACATCACGCACGATCTGCTGCGGCGAGCCGCCACCTGCGGATTCGAGACGCTCCTGGTCACCATCGACGCAGTCACCCTGGGCCACCGGGAGTGGTATCAACGGGCCTTCAAGAAACCAGGAAAGCTCTTCCTGCGCCACATCCTGGACACCGGCATGCACCCCCGCTGGATGTACCAAACCTTGTGGCCCTCGGGGCTGCCCGGCCTGGGCAATCTTGCAAAGTACATCGGCGCCGACCAGACCATCCTGGGCGCGCTGGAATTTACCGACTCCTGCTTTCTGAAAACCCTGGCCTGGGATCACCTGGCCGGGATACGCAAACGCTGGGACGGGCGCCTCTACGTCAAGGGCGTGCTGACCGCAGAGACAGCCATGCGCGCCTGGGGTATCGGTGCCGACGGGGTCATCGTTTCCAACCACGGCGGTCGCCAGATCGACGGCGTCCCCGCCACGATCGAAGCGTTACCCAAAATCGCCGCCACCCGGCCATCGGGCGGTGACGTCTTGCTCGACAGCGGCATACGACGCGGCAGCGACGTGCTCAAAGCCATCGCGCTGGGCGCAACAGCAGTCATGCTGGGCCGCCCGACCCTCTACGGCGTCACCGTCGGCGGCAGCGACGGCGCGGCGCGCGCTTTGCAAATCATCGCTGGCCAATTGAAGGATCTGATGGCGCAGTTGGGCATTGCGCGGATTGCGGACATCACACCCGCCGTACTCAGGTAACCGTGCGGCGCCACCTGAGGCATCCGTCCAGGTAGGCCCGGGCGTCGGCAGACAGCCTGCCCACCCCAGCCAGCCGGGCCAAATCCTTGATTGGATCTTCGCTGACGTCCAGCTGTTCAGCATGCGCGTCATACAAGGCAGCGATTTCCGCACGAGAGATTTCGCGGAGGTCCCGATTCAAGCTGTGCCGAAAAGGAATACGGTTGGCCGATGTCCGCGCACTCCAGACAAATGGCACGCCATCTTCCTCGATGACGTCCACACCCTGCAAAGAACGCCGAATTCGATCGACGATCCGGCGGCCAGTACGCTGCCAGCCATGCTGCACGGCCAGCTGCCGACACAGCGCTGGTAACGGCAAAGGCCCTGCCTCACGCACCGTTTCAATCACCAAAGCCCGCAACACGGCATCATATTCAGGCAAAAAGAACAGATCCGGGTTGGGCGCCAGACTGCCCGCCGCAGCGCGGTAAGGTTGCCCAACATCCATTGCCGACCTCCCCCCTCCGGCGGTGGAAAGCATGTAGCGCGCAAGCATCTCCTCGGCAGTCTCGGACGTGCATTCGGGCGCGACGCCAGGCTTTTGTTCAGGCGGGTCTTCACCTGCTGTCGGAGGGCATGGAGCCTCATGGCACGCACCAGCCGCACCAGCCTCCGGCGCCGCAGCGTCTTCTCCGACAGCATGCACCGTCTGTGAATCGACATTCTCCTCGACCGTACCAGGTTCGGCTGGCGGCTCGATGCGGCTTTGCGCAAGCAAAGCCTGCAACGCGTCATGCGTGCGCTCGATGGCGGCAGCGGGATTCTTGAACCAATCGGTAGACCAGACGCGCAGAATGGACCAGCCCAGCCCCTCGAGCACCGCCTGGCGCGTCTTGTCCCGATCTCGTGCCGAAACAGAACTGTGATAAGTTGCGCCATCGCACTCGATCCCAGCCAGGTAAGTTCCCGCTCGATCCGGATGCACGACACCCAAGTCGATGCGGTAGCCAGATACACCAATTTGCGTGCGGACTTCCCAGCCATGGCGCTCGATGGCCTGTTTGACGGCCCGTTCGAAGGCATTTTCAGCCGGCCCCTGAGAACCGGTGTCCTGGGAAATCAGTGCGAGCGCCCCGCGATCGGCATAATCAAGAAACCCCTTGAGATGCCGAACGCCCATGGCCTTGGTGCGGCCCAGGTCGATCTGATCGGCCCGCAAGGACGAGAATACGTGCAGCTCACGCCGTGCCCGGGTGACTGCCACATTGAGGCGCTTTTCACCGCCTTCACCATTCAGCGCCCCGAAGGCCATGGAAAGCTTGCCAGCCGCATCGCTGCCATAGGTGATGGAAAACAGCATGACATCGCGCTCGTCGCCCTGAATGTTTTCCAGGTTCTTGACGATCACGGGTTCCTCTCTGGCATCCTCGAAGAACCATTCGAGGCGCCTGTCCGCGCGCCGGGCCTCGTCCAGCAGATCGAGGATCAGGCCCTGCTGCTCAATATTGAACGTGATGACGCCCAAAGTTTGGCGGGCTGCCTCGGGCAATGCCAGCCATTGCTCCAGGCGCCGCACAATGAAACGCACGATGGCGCGTGCCTCGACCACATTGGTGCGGCTTCCTCCCCGATCGTAGACCCCCTCAATCGCATGCAAGCGCACCGCGCCAGACTCTGTGCTCGGCGAGGGAAACGTCACCAGACGGCCGTCGTAATAGTTCCAGTTGGAGAAAGCAATCAGCGACTCATCCCGACTTCTGTAATGCCAGTTGAGCTGCTGGGCAGGAATGCCGGCGCCCACCACTTCGTCGAGAATGGATGCCAAATCGCGCTCCATTTCAGGCACATCTTCCTGCTCATCCGCGCGACCGAAGAAGTTGGTGGGCGGCAATTGCTTGGGATCACCCACGATGATGGCCTGACGGCCCCTGGCAATGGCGCCCACCGCATCCCACGTAGTGATCTGCGAGGCCTCATCGAAAATGACCACGTCAAACGGCGCCTGATCAGGCGGCAAATAATGGGCCACGGACAACGGCGACATCAGGACACAAGGCGCCAGGCGGGTGAAATGCTCCGGCATGGCCGAAATGAGACTGCGCAAGGGCAGGCTGGGGCGCTGCAGCCCCAATTGGTGCCGCAAAATGCCCAGTTCAGAGTTTCTGGCCACACCATCCTTGCGCGGCAAACCATGTTGAATCCGCCGCAGCACCTCGCCAGCAGCCAATTGGTTCGCCTGGTCAACCAGCGCGCGAAACTGCTGGATCGTATCTTCATGCGACCATTGAGAAAACTCACGCAAGCAGGAATCAGCATCCATGGCCAGCGGCAGCCACCAGGCGGCATAGGCACGCTCAAAGGCTTCCGTGGCCGGAACCATCAGCGCCTGCGCCTGTAACGCATCCGCCAGCGCGCCTATGCCGGATAGGCGCGCCTGATCCCGCACATGAACCCAATGCGTCCAGTTGGCGATTGACTCGCGTGATTGCACGAGAAGATCAAGCTGCGATTGCAGTGCGGACAAATCGAAGGCATCAGCACGGCCACCCGCCTGCGCGATGAAATCGGCCGCGGCCTGCTGCCACTGCCGATACACACCCAGAAACTGGGTCAGCAACTCGCGAATATCATCAGCCTGGCGCCCGGCCAAGGCACGAAGTGCCCGAGCCCAGCGATCAGCATCCTCGACATGGGCTTCCAGGCTCGTCGCCGACTGGACGAATGCGTCAGCCTGAACCATCCAGGCCCGTACATCGCCTTCATCGCTCTCCAAGCCTGCAAACACAGGGCACCCGACCAGAGGGGTTGCCTGTATCTGCGTTTCATGACCGACGATCTGCTGCAAAATCGAAATATCCCGCGCCGGATCGGCTGTCCCGGATCTTGCATACGTCTGCAAGAGTCGGCGTACCCCCGATTTGGCAAGCGCACGGGCAGGCCACCACTTGACCTGAGCCTCCCGCCAGGAAGCATCCAATTTTTCTACGTCAGACAGTTTCAACTTCCCAGCTGGATACTGCGCGGCCAGTTGTGACTGCAGCGATCGCAAGGCGGCAAGCTGCTCGACCAGCGCATCAGCGCTGCGCCGTACCCCCGCGCAATCCTGGCCAAGCACCCAGCTGACGTCTTGCTCCAGCGCGCTCGCCCGGGCCAAAGCAGACAGTGCGGCCAAACGCTGGGGGCGTCCAGCAGGGTCTGCGACCAAACCTAAAGCCCGGTTCAATTCCGCAGCCAATTGCGCAAGCCGGGACGATTGATCCAGCAATTCACGTGCCACCCGCAGCAGCGCGGCCTGCCAGGCAAAAGACCATTCATCCTTCTCGATCAGCGCCAATGCTGGACGCTCGCCGACCACGTCATATGCTCGCTGCAAGTCGCCTGCCAGCTGGTGTAAGCGCAAATAGCTTTGAGCATCATGCGCGTCACGGCCTGCAAATTGCAGCTCGATCCCACACGGCCCGGCAGCCACCTTGCCAATTGCCTGATATACGCTGAAGCCTTGCGTCCCAGGTCGATGCAAGGCCTGTACGTATCCATTGAGCCGATCCTTGTCCTGTGCAAGCGTCCCAGTCACCTGATCCCACAACGAGGCATTGTTGACGGTGACTCGATCCCAGCTGCGACCCAACTGATCCAGCACCGATTTGCGATCGGCCTTGCTTGAATGCAGCTCGAGCACGGCGTCCGCCAAGCCATGCGCTGCCAGACGGCGGTATACGACATCCAGCGCCGCAGATTTTTCAGCCACAAACAAGACAGTTTTCCCAACAGCGAGACACTGCGAAATGATGTTGGCAATCGTCTGGCTTTTGCCTGTGCCGGGCGGACCAATCAAGACGAAATCCCGGCCCTCCTGGGCAGCCAGCACCGCTGCCAGCTGAGACGAATCGGCGGGCAGCAGCGTGTAGAGGTTCTTAGGTGAAAACCGCCGATCGACGTCATCGGCCTGTGGCAGGCCGGGATCGTCCGGTGCCAAAAACGGTTGCGATGGATTATCGATCAAATGCCGAACCAGACGACTTTGACGCAGACTGTCCGTACGATCGACCAAGTCTTTCCACATGAGAAACTTGGCAAAGGAAAACGTTGACAAGGCCAGTTCTTCGACGACCTCAAAGCCCGGCACATCACGCACCCTCTGGCGCAAAATCGCGAAAATGCGCGGCAAATCGTAACCACTGGCATCCCGCGGCAAGTCACCCTCAAGCTCGGGCACCTGCAAAGCAAAATCCCTTTTCAGGAACTCCAGCAAAGTTGCATTGAAGCGCACGTCATCTTCATGATGCTCCAGCACGAAGTCCGACGTGGCGGATCGCCGACTCAGTTTGACGGGGATCAACAACAGTGGGGCTCGATAACTGCGCGTGTCCTCCGGCGTTTTTTTCCAGCTCAAGAAGCCCGCCGCCAAAAACAAAGTATTCGCGCCCCCTTCTTGCAAGTCGCTCTTGGCACGGCGAAAGAGCTCCAGCAAGCGGCCATTCATCTCTTTCAGTCCCAAGGGGACGGCCACTTGCTTGCGCTCAAAGGCATCCCGGGCCACATCCGCCCAGACCGCCTTGCGGCTGGCGGCCAACTGATCCCGATCGCCGATCGGGTCCTCATCCAACAATGACAGCGCCTTGAAACGAGTGCCCGCCGCCAAGCGATCTTCAAGCAAAGAGACGTCAGGGCAGACGAACGGCAGCGTCTGCTTGCTGTCACGGAAATTCAGCAGACGGTTACGCAGGGACAAGTCAAGCAGTTTCCGCTGCCAGCGAGCGATCCGGTCGTCCGGCGTCTGGGGCGCGACGTCGATCTGATCGTTGGGCAGACTCCCCGCCCCCAAAGGGCTGGGCAAGGCAGCGGCCTCGGGGATCGATGTGGCATCAGACCGCAGCCCCGCGTCCGCCACTTGGTGGCTGGCCAGCGGCCTCACCCTCGCCGCCCTGGCCCGGCCGATATCCACGGCCAGCGCAAACGTGTGCTCATTGGCTTCAACCGTGTGCTCGACAGCTTGCTCGAAGGCCGTTTCAAAGGCAACGGCAGGCCGCCTGGTCAGCAGTGTGGTCTCGAGCACCACCAACTCGCGCGCAGCAATCGCCTTGCGTACGGCCATCACATCGCGTTCTTCGACTGACCCGAAATCTCGTTGGACGAGCCACACACCCGCCCAGGCATGCCCTTTGGAAAAGAGCACGACAGAATTGAGCCCCGCCGCTTCAAGGCAGGCAGCCAGCAACAAGGATGCATCCAGGCATGTGGCCAGACCTTCGGAGCGTATGCGTTCGGGGCTGCGAACCTTTTGGCCGCGCTGCTCAAACGAGGCCGGCGGCACCGCGTAGCTGAGCCCCAGCGCTGTCAACGCGGACCAGATGGCGCCTGCCAACATCCACGACCGTGCGGGATCCCCGGATTGATAACCATCCAATGCCCCATCGTGTCCGGCAGCCTCAAGACGCCGCGAGGCATCCTTGATAACCGCGGCAACCACCGCGTCGTTGGGCCACACAAAGGCTGCCAGCAGGTGCGGCATCTCGGCAATACCGCCCCACTGGTCTTTGGCCAGCAGGTCAATTGTCCGGACTTCACGCTGCAACACGCCCTGTGCATCCGACAGCTCAAGAACCAGCTCGCCTTTCTCAGCCTCATTGAGCCCCCGAAGCAAATCCATGTCGAATTGAGTTTCGAGGTCGGGAATGGCGATTTGCGTCCCTGGCAACACCTGATCCAGCACCCAGGATTTTTCACGAATGAGCGAGGGACGACACGACAGCTGCAGGGTCAGGTGCTCGCATATGGTCGACCCGGTGTAGGTCAGCAGCAGCCGCCTGAGCACCGACACACCATTCTGAGCAGAAGCAAAATTGACACTCGCCGCCACAGCGAGATCAACCACGAACGCCTGTACCGCCGACGCGTCTTCAACCTCAAGCACTGAATCCGACATTTTTTCTTCCTCTCAGTGCACGCGCCGGAGCCAAGCCGTCCGCTGCAGCGCACACGTCGGCAAGCCCACGTTGCGCCAAGAAGCGCCACGAGACTTGCTACAAAAATTTTGAACGAGTGACCAAAGATAGCAGATTTGCCACCACGAAGGCGCCCTCAGTCACCCGTTGGTGCCGCGGGCGGCTGATCCGGCGAAGCAGATGCAGGCGACACTGCGGGCTTGACCGTGTCCGGCAGCGACACGGCGTACTTGCCCCCCGCCACGAAATTGGCGGCCTGCATTTCCGCGCGGCAGGTGGAATTGCCGAAGAACACCACCTTGCCGTCCCTGGAAACGAGGACGGCGTCTTCGGTGACCGAGTACACGCCAGCGTACTGGTAGCAGACAAAACCCTGCAGATTGCCCGATTTTTCCTTGGGCGGCACCGCCATCTGTTCGAGTACGGGGGCCACGTCCTGGCCCACGTTGAGCGCATTGAGCACCTCGCGGGCATGCTTGGCGTCGGCCGAGCCCATCGAGTTGCTGATCGAGGTCTTGGCCACGTCGTAGCCCGCCTGCGCCAGCTGCCCGGCGGCCACCGCCGTGCAGCCGGACACGACAGCCGCCACCGCAGCCATACCGATTGCTGCGCCATAGCGCAGCCACTGCCTGTCTACCACTTGCGTTCTCTCTGAAGAAATCGGGCGAAAACCGTGCACCCAAAAAAACTGTCGAACCGACAATATCCGGTTCGACAGCATAGTAAATCAGAGACGTCCGAAGTGCTTAGAACTCATCGTCGAAGACGACGCCTTCGTCGGTGCGGCGCATGACCCCCACCTTATAGGCGGCGATGTCCTGCTCTTGCGGCGAGGCCTGCGTCTTGCTGATGTTGAGCCACTTTTCCATGTACTTGAGCGGATTGGCCTGCGGGAAGACGTAGCGGCTGGTCTCGATGCCCAGGGTGTTGAAGACGTCTTTGGCGCAATAGAGCGTCCAGGCGGCCAGGCGGTCGGCGTTCATGCCCACGAGCTCGCGGCCCTCGGAAAACAGGTATTGGATCCAGGCAAGCTCGCTATCGACGACCTCGGCGATCAGCTGCTCGATGTCGTCGCGACACTGGGCAAAGGCCGCGCGCCCGCGCTCGGTGCGCAATTCGTTGCGCAGCACCGCGCGGTCGAGCTCGGCGTGGATTTCGAGTTCGTCTTGCGCGATTTTCTGGATGGCCTTGCCAATGGGCTGAAACATGCCGGTATCGCAGATGGCGAAGGTGACGGCAAACGAGGCCATGAACTGGATGCGCTCCATGCAAAAAAGCGCCACCACCATCATGAAGACCGTGTTGTAGGTTTGCTGGTCGTTGTCCAGTTCGCCCAGTGCGTAGCGGTGCGAGGCCTTGAAACCGTCGTCAAAGGCCTTGACGACACGCGACAGACGGGCGTGGGCCTGCTCGACGCTGAGGATCTCGTCGATGATGGCCGAGGGGTCGTCAAAGGAATTGCGCACGATCTCGGAATACGTGGCGGCGTGCACCACCTCGTTGTCGGAAATGCGCTGCCAGGCCGCCCAGAGCTCGGACGAGGTGATGAACGGGGCGAGCACCGGCGCGATGGCGCGCGAAGCCACGCTGTCGGCTTCCCACTGCCAGGCGAGCGTCTTGACCATCATGTCGTAGGTGGCGCGCGGGCAGCTTTTGAAGTCGGCGTTGCAGGAAGAATAGTCGAACTCGTTTTCGTCCCAATCGAGCGACTTCTGTGTCTTGTACAGCGCCCAGATGTCGGGATAGTGGCGATTGATGGTGTCGAACAGGCCCTGCTTCTCGCCCAGGAACAGCAAGGGCTTGGCGTAATCCTGCTTCTGATAGTTGAATACGTTGTCGGACATGGTGTGCGTTCTTGATGTCGTGAGGGTTACAGGGTGCAGCCGCCCAGGCAGACGGGATCATCCGCATCGAGGGTGGCGTCGGGCACCGGCTGCGACGGCGCGGCCTGCGCGCCCGTGCCGACCAGCTTGACGAAGCCCTGGGCCGCCGAGAAATCGGCCACCTTCTTCATGCCCGCCGAGGTTTTCTGGTTCATGTAGTACTTGGACTTCAGACCCATCTTGACCCGGTACAGGTAGTTTTGGATCATCTCGGTGGATTCGATGCTGGCATCCCCGATCACCTTGCGGTAGAAGTCGGCGGAAATACCCTGGTCGGTCCATTTCTGGATGATGGCGTAGACGTCGGTCATGTCTTTGGCCGGCACTTCCCAGGCGGACTCGTACCAGGCGCCCAGGGTGTCGCCTTCGGGGGCGGCCCAGTAATTGACGCGCTGGTTGTCGGTCTTGATCATGGTGAGTTCGCGGATGGGGTACACGCCATTGGTGGTGCCCGACGAATTGGCCGAGGTTTCGGTGGGCATGTGCGCCGCCACCACCGAATTGCGGATGCCACCATTGGCGACGATCTCGGCGCGCAGGGTTTCCCAGTCGTAGCGGTTTTCAAACGTGGCCAGCTTGTCGACGTTGCGGTTGTAGGTGTCGATGGGCAGCCAGCCTTGCGGCCACTTGGACTTGTGCATCCAGGGGGCGTTGCCCAGCTCTTTGCCCAGACGCAGGCTGGCGCGCACCAAGTGATAGTAATGGCGCTCGGCCACCCAGTGGATGAACTGCTTGCCTTCGTCTTCGGTGTAGCGCTTGTGATTCTTGGCCATCAGGTGCGCCAGGCCCAGCATGCCCACGCCCGCGTTCAGGCGCGCCTTGGAGGTCACGCCCACGTGGGGCAGCTCGTAGTCGGCCAGGTGGATGCACTTGTCGATCATGAGCAGGGCGTAGTAGGCCACTTCGTCGTACTGCGCATCGGACTCGATGTTGGACACCACGATGCCCGCCAGATTGCAGGTGGCCACCTCGGGAGACGAGTGACGCACGATCTGCGCCAGCCGCGTGCCGTCGGCCAGCACGTCGCCCGCCACGAGGTCTTCAAGGTACACCATGCCACGACGCGTTTCGATGGCCCCCGTGCCCGGCTGCAGCGTATGCGGCTGACCCGCGTCGTCGAGAAACTCGACAAAGGAGATGTCCTGGGTCTGGTAGAGCTCGGTGATGTGGTTGTAGGGGGCCGTGGGCAGCGCGATCTCGGAGCACAGGTTGGAGCTGTAGATCGTGCCCTTGAACGGCGTGTGGTGGTTCATCTCGTAGATGTTGTGCTCGTAGATGCGCCCCGTCTCGTTCCATTCGTTGATGGCCGTGATGAGCAGCTCGCGGGCATTGACGTAATGCTTCTTGAACGCCACGTTGCGCTCGTACTGCTGGTACAGGGCCTCGAAGCGTTCTTCGTCGTCGCTGTACAGGGCCTGGTAGAGATCGGGCGCGGTATAGCAGTTGAACAGGAAGATGTTTTCGTTGCGCGCCACCTTGCGCGCGAAGAAACGGTTGCCGCCCCACGAGTAATCCATGCCGCGGATCTTGCGGTCTTCGGTGGACATGGGGTTTTTCAGGCGCAGCAGGGTATCGACCTCGGGATCGAAGATGGAGAAATAGCTGGTGCAGGCACCGCCCCGGCCATTTTGCAGATTGGCCTTGATCTCGGCCACGACGGCGCGCAGGTAGGGCAGCTTGCCCTGGTGGCGGATGACTCCGCCGCGCACCGGATCGTTGACCGAGCGCGTCTGCAGGTAGGAACCAATGCCCGCGCTCATGTAGGTCATGGTGTTGGCAATGTGATTGCCCACGGCGATGGAGCGCGCCGAATCGCCCGACGCATACAGGCAGCAGCTGGCGTAGCCACGCAGGGGCGTGCCCAGGTTGATGTGGTTGGGCGTGGGCGCATTGATGCGGTTCTTGGACAGGTGCTCGTAGAACTTGGCCACGTCGTGCATGCGGCGTTCTTTGGGCTGATCGACCGACAGCGCCATGGCCATGCGCATGTACACGAACTGCGGTGTTTCGTAGTGGATGCCCTTGACGCGGTCGGAGATGGCGTACTTGGAGCGGTGCGTGTGGATCTGGTAGTGCGCGTATTCGAAGTCGCGCGTGTGATCGATGAGTTTTTCGATCTCGGCATATTCGGCGTCGGAATACGCCAGGTGTTCCATGTAGCCCAGGTGTTCGAGGCGCTGGTGCAGTTCTTGCACCGTGGGAAACTTGCCCTCGCAGACGTCTTTCAGTTCTTTGTGGGCCAGGGCGGCATACAGACGCCCGGCCATGCGGTTGTACGACCAGGTGTCGGCGTCGAGACAATGCCGGATGAGCTGCATCTGCAGAAACTCGGAGGAGCATTCCTCGGGCATGTTGGTGACGGTTTCGAGCACCACGGAGGGCCAGTCCACCTGATCGCCCAGCGTAGTGGCACCCCACTCGCCCCAGCCATTGAGCTTGGAGGGGATGAAGGGCTCTTTGTGCCCGTCTCGCTTGATAACGGTCTTGATCATGGTGTGTTGTGTTTTTTTGGTGGGTAAATGAGAGAAGATTTGGGTTTGCCGCCAGGTTTGCCACCCAGACTCAACACCAAATCTTGTACTCATAGTATACCAAACCACCACATCTAGTGATTCAAAAACAGATGCCCGCCGAAGCGACGGGCATCAAATTTGCACTAGTCAAGCAGGGAAAACCGCGCTTAAACCCCCACCACCGACACCGTCTTGGTGTTCAGATAGCCCTCCAGCGCCTCGGGCCCGCCTTCGGTGCCGTAGCCGGAATCCTTGATGCCGCCAAAGGGCAGTTCGGCGGACGGGGTGGATGGCTGGTTGATCCACAGCATCCCGGCCTCGACCCGGTCGGACAGCAGGCGCACGTTCTTGAACGAGCGGGTGAAGGCGTAGGCCGCCAGCCCGTAGCTGAGCCGGTTGGCCTCGGTGATGGCGTCTTCGAGCCGATCGAAGGGCAGGATGCCCGCCACGGGCCCGAAGGGCTCGTTGTTGAAGAGGTCGGCCTCGGTGGTGAGCCCGGCGATCACGGTGGGGGCAAAGAAATTGCCCACATCGCCCACCCGGTGTCCGCCAGTGAGGACGTCGCCGCCCCGCTGCCGGGCATCGGCCACGACCTGATCCATGGCCGTGAGGCGCCGCGCGTTGGCCAGCGGCCCCAGGGTGGTGGCCTCTTCGAGCCCGTTGCCCAGCCGCATGGATTCAGCCTGCTGCACGAAGGCCCGGGTGAATTCATCGACCAGGCTGCGGTGTACCAGATAACGCGTGGGCGAAATGCACACCTGCCCGGCATTGCGGAACTTGGCCCGGCCCGCCACCTTGACGGCCAGGGCCACGTCGGCGTCTTCGGCGACGATGACCGGCGCGTGGCCGCCGAGTTCCATGGTGACCCGCTTCATGTGGGCCCCCGCCAGCGCCGCCAGCTGCTTGCCCACGGCGGTCGAGCCGGTGAACGTCACCTTGCGGATGACCGGATGGGGGATCAGGTAGCTGGAGATTTCGGCCGGATCGCCATACACCAGGCCAATGACGCCCGCCGGGATGCCCGCGTCGACAAAAGCCTGCATCAGCGCCGCCGGAGAAGCCGGCGTTTCTTCGGGGGCCTTGCACAGGAACGAACAACCGGTGGCCAGGGCGGCGGCCAGCTTGCGCACCACCTGATTGATGGGGAAGTTCCAGGGGGTGAAGGCCGCCACCGGGCCCACCGGCTCTTTCAGCACCAGCTGCTGGGCGGCCGGATTGCGCGACGGCACCAGGCGGCCATAGACGCGCAGGCCCTCGTCGGCAAACCATTCGATGATGCTGACGGCGGCCAGGGTCTCGGCGCGCGCCTCGGCCACAGGCTTGCCTTGTTCCTGGGTCATCAGCCGGGCCACATCGTCGGCGCGCTCGCGCAACAAGGACGCCGCGCGGCGCATGACGGCGGCACGTTCGTGCGCGCTGCTGGCGCGCCAGACCTCGAAGCCGCGCTGCGCGGCGGCCAGCGCCCGATCGAGATCGGGTCGGCCGGCATGGGCCACGTGGCCGATGACCTGCCCTGTGGCAGGGTTGAGGACGTTCAGGACGCGGCCATCGGCCGCATCCACCCAGACGTTGTCGATCAGCAATCGGGTATCCGGGTAGTTCGGGGTGCTCATGCGTGTTTCCTCCAGGGTGGTCGCAAGCCGTCGCTGGGGCACCAATCGGTGATGACCGTCAGGACGGCATCCCCACATGGTAGACCACCTGCGCACGGGCCGTATCACCCCCCTGCCACCACCCTTCCAAGGCAGTCGGACAGGCTGGTCGGGGATATCAGTCGGCCGCGGGTTGCTGCAATGGATGACGCCCCGCCTCCCAGTCGCGCAACAGGGCCTCGAACTGCGCAACGGGCACGGGCCGACTGAGCAGATATCCCTGCCAGGCGCGGCAGTGATACCGTTCGAGGCACTGGCGCTGCGCGGCGGTTTCCACCCCTTCGGCAATGACCCGCATGCCCAGGCTGACGGCGAGCGCCACGATGGTACGCGCGATGGCGGCATCGTTGGGGTCGGTCAGGATGTCGCGCACGAAGCTTTGGTCGATCTTCAGCTGGTCGAGCGGCAGGCGTTTGAGATAGGCCAGGGAGGAATACCCCGTGCCGAAGTCATCCAGCGAAAAGCCCACCCCGTAGCTCTTGAGGCGCGACATCTTCTGCACGGTGTCTTCGACGTCCTGCAGCAGCAGACCCTCGGTGAGTTCCAGTTCGAGATGGTCGGCGCGCGCGCCCGTGCTGGCCAGCGCGGCCAGCACCTGATCGACGAAATCGGCCTGGTGGAACTGGCGCGGGCTGACGTTGACGGCCACGCGCAGGGACGCAAACAGCGGGTCGCCCGCCCAGACTGCCAGCTGGCGGCAGGCGCTGTGCAGCACCCACTGTCCCAGGGGCAGGATCAGGCCGGTTTCCTCGGCCAGCGAGATGAAGGCCGCGGGCGGCACATAGCCGTCTTTGGGATGGTTCCAGCGGATCAGCGCCTCGCAGCCGATGATCTGTCGGCCATCCACCTGAGGCTGATAAAAAAGCTCGAACTGCTGACGCTCAAGCCCCTCGCGCATGCCGCCCTCCAGCGCCGCGCGGGTATGCACGACGGCCTGCATGTGCGGGTCGTAGAACTGCATGCCGTCCCGCCCCGCCGCCTTGGCCTGGTACATGGCCAGATCGGCGCGCCGGATCTGTTCATCGACGCCCGCGTCGGTGCCGAGAAACAAGGTGGCGCCCAGGCTGACGCTGGAATGATAGAACTGGCCCGCCAGCTGGTAAGGCGCGCGCAGCACGCGGAGAATACGTTGGCCCACCTCTTCGGCCACCGACGCGGCGTCCTCCAGGTTTCTGGACAGATCTTCGAGCACCACCACGAACTCGTCGTCGCCGTGGCGCGCGATCGTGTGCGAATCGTCCAGGCAGCGCTTGAGGCGGGCGGCCACCTGGCGCAGCAGTTCGTCGCCCGCATCATGGCCGCGCGTTTCATTGGCCATCTTGAAGTGATCCAGATCGAGCATGAGCAAGGCGCCGTAGCGGCGGCGACGCGCGCTGGCCGCCAGCACCTGCTGCAGCCGATCCAGCAGCAGACGGCGGTTGGGCAGCCCCGTGAGCGGATCGTTGTACGCCAGGTAGCGGATTTCCTCCTCGGCGGCCTTGCGTGCGGTCAGGTCTTCGAGCGTGACCAGGAACCCCTGTTCCAGCTGCAGGCCGATGAGTTCGACGGTGCGCAGTTGCGCATCCCGGCAGCGGATCTGGAATTCGAGCTGTGCGCGGGCATGCCCGCCGGCATGCACCTGCTGCCACTGCCGCTCCCAGTGGCTGCGCGTGCGCTGGCGCAAGAGGCGATCGGGGATCGTCAGCGCCCACCAGGCGCGCACGTCGGGCATTTCCTCGACACTGTAGCCGCAGATGTCCAGGAAGCGCCGATTGCGAAACACGATGTTCTGGCTGGAATCCACCAGCGACACGCCGACCGGCAGGTGGTCGAGCAAGGTGCGCAGGCGGCGTTCGCTGTGGCGGATGGCCTCGCGCATCTGCCGCCGCTCGGTGATGTCCTGGATGACGGCGACGTGATAGTCGGGCACGCCGTCCACCTGGCGGATGGCCGAGACCGTCAGATCGACCCAGACGAAGTGCCCGTCTTTGTGCAGCATGCGTTTTTCAAGCTGGAACTCGGTGATTTCGCCCGACTGGACGCGCGCGCACTGCGCCAGATCGCCCGGCAGGTCATCCGGATGCGTCAGGGACTGGAAGGGGCGGCCCAGCAGCTCGGCCTCGGTGTAGCCCAGGATGTCGGCATAGCGCCGGTTGAGGCGCACCAGGCGTCCGGAGCCCATCTCGCTCAGCGACACGCCGATCGCCGCCTGGTGAAAAACGGCACGGAAACGCTCTTCGCTGTCCTCCAGCGCCCGGTGCGCGCTGCCGACCTCGACAGCAGCGCGCCGGTGGCGGTTGAACAGCACGCCGACCAAACCCGCCAGCAAGAGCGACAACGCCCCACCCGCCCCCGCCATCCACCAGGGCAGCCAACGTTCGCCGGGCAGCAGCAAGGGCCGCGCCTGCTCGTAATCCAGGCGCCAGCGCCGGTTGAGCACCTGAATCACCCGGCTGGCGCGCGGACGGGACGCCGCACTGGGCGCGGCCTCGATGATGGAGGCGCCCAGCACCTGGGGCCCCGCCATCATCTGCGGTGGGTGGCCGGCACGCAGGTCGTCCACCGCGCCGATGTCCAGCACCTGCAGGGACACGCCGCGCAAAAAGCCCGACGCGCGGATCACGGAAAGCATGCCGCTGACGCGCACCACCGCCCCCACGGCGCCGATGAACGCCGTGGATCGCGCTCCCGGTGTCTGCGGAGGCTGGAAGACGGGATAGCGCACGACGAAGGCCGCGCGGTCCGTGGGGGCCTGGACGAGCTCGAATGGCGCGGACGCCGCGGGCTCGCCCGTGGCGCGCGCCGCCAGCAGTGCCACCAGATTGGTCGGCTGGGACGCGATGTCCAACCCCGGCACACCCTCGTTCTGGTCGGCGGGCCAGAGATAATCGACTACATAATGGTCGGGACGCGACAGCGTCGGGTGCACGCCGGGGCCGGACGCCGCGTTCAGCCCGCCCGTCGGCGGCACCCGGCCCCGCAAGCGGGCCTCGTAGGCCGGCAGCTGTTCTGCCGTCACCCAGCGGACAAAGGACAGATTGACGATTTCGGGGTAGTTGCGCCGCACGTCGTGCGCGGCCACCACGCGCTGGAACTGCTCGCGCGACAGGTCGGGATTCACCAGGAACAGGTCGCGCAAACCCGCGACGACGTCGGCATAGGCCACGAGACGCTGGGCGATGGCATCGGACGACGAGCGCACCTCTTCGCTGAAGCGCACTTCGCTGACCGCCTCGGCCGCGGCTATCTGCTGGCGCACCAGCGCGAGGGTCAAGGCAAGCCCCAGCGCCCCGAGCAGGATGCTGGGCCACCATTGTCTGATTACCCGACGCCACCGGATACCCACCATGCGCGGTACTCCCCAGGCTGCCCGCCTGATGCCCATCCAGCGTGTGCGGGCATCGGCGCGGCGTTAAGCACAGCATACCGAATTTTCCGGATAGCCACACATTGAAGCATCTGGAAAACCGACGTGACATCGCGCGTCACCTTTGACGGCGAGATGCCAAAGCTGCTGGCCCGGCACCGCGCAGCCCGGCCACGGCCTACCACAGGACGAAGAACAGCACCCAGGCCCAGCAAAACGGTAACAGGCCCAGGGCGACGGCGGTCGTGGCGGCCAGGCGGCGCAGCGGCTGGCGCGTGCGCAGGCCCGCCAGGCGCCACTGGAAGCGCAGGCTCCAGCCCAGCGCCAGGGTCAGCAACACGAAACGCACGGGGTTGGCCCAGCCGGTCGGCAGGCCCTCGTGCTGCAACAAGGTAAGCGTGGTGGCCGACAAGCCCAGAAACACCCCGGCCCCGGCCGCCGGAATCAGGCCCTGGGCCAGTTTATGCACCCCTTCCAGACGGCTGCGCAGCAGCTGGCCGGCGGCATCCCGCACGCCGGGGCGCGCCACCACGGGCAGCAGGCGGTCGGCCAGGCACAGCCCCGCGAACACGGCCCCGCCCACCACGACGGCGGCGCCGAAAATGAACAGCAAGATGACGCTGCCATCCAGCCAGCTGAAGCTGTCGTTGACCTCGGGATAGTGGGTCAGGATGAACCAGGGCGCGTTGTCGGCCAGCGGCCAGTAGACGTCGCGATTGACCAGCCAGGTGGCGATGGCCTGCTTGAGGGTGACGAACCAGGGGCTGGCGCTCCAGAGAAATGCCCCCACGGCCAGGCCCATCAGGCCGAAGACGATCAGCAGGGTCTGCCAGCCACTGCCCGCCGCCACGTGCACGATTTCCATCTCGGGCGAGCGCGGCGACAGCGTGATGGCGCCACGGTAATCGCTGCAGCGGCCGCACATGTGGCATTCGGCGGCCCCTTCCATGTTGCGCAGGGGCAGCAAGGGTGCACAGTTGATCGATTCAGTACGCCGCACCGGCGCGCGCCAGGCCTCGGCGTCCACGCGGTAATACCAGGGCGCCAGCTTGGCCAGCAGGTTGAAGACACCGCTGACCGGGCACAGATACTTGCACCACACCCGCTTGTTGCGGCCATACAGCCAGCCCACGATCATGGCGGCCACGGTGGAGCCGCCCAGCACGGCGGCCACCGCCCAGGGGTACTGATAGACGCTCACCAGCTGACCGTAGATCGTGGTCAGGCTGAAGGCAACGAAAGGCCAGCCGCCCCAGCGCATCCAGCGCGGGATCGCCCCGCCCCGGCCGTGCCGACTGGCCCACTCGGTGAGCGCCCCTTCGGGACAGAACAGGCCGCACCAGGCGCGCCCCAGCAGAGGAATCGACACCAGCACGAACGGCCACCAGATGCCCCAGAAGGCAAACTGGGCGACGACCGTCAGGTTGTTGAAGACCGATGCCGTGCGGTCGGGCAGCGGCAAGGCCGCCGGGATGACGAGCAAGGCCAGATAAAAGCCGACGATGATCCACTGCATCGTCTTGATGGCCTGCTGGTGATCGCGCAGGAAATCACCCACACGGGCAACGCCCGCGCGAAAGCCCCGCCCCCGCGTATCCGACCCGATCATGGCATCATCTCTGATTGCGCCCCCTGGCGCACAAGGCGCAAAGCGTATACCGTCCCGGCCACCACCGCAAATCCGCGCGACACTAGAGGCTGGCGGGGGTGGTGGACGAAGCGCCCGCCACTCGCGCCGTGGGCACGCCAGGCTGCCCCGAGGCCCGGCGCAGGAGCCAGGCCACCAGCCCCCAATAGGCCAGCCAGATCAAGACCTGCGAGAGGGCCGGGTAGGCGCGATAACCGGCGAAGTCGGCCAGAACCTTGCCCAGCCCCTCTTCGGTGCCGAGCAGCCAGCTGCTGTCCCACAGCGGGTCGATCAGGGCAGGCAGGACATCGAGTGAAATGAGGCGATCCGTGGCCGAGACCAGCAGGGCGCCCGCCAGCAACAGCAGCAGCATTTCGGTCAGCTTGAAAAAGCGTCGCCAGGTGATGATGCGCCCGCCCAGCTGCAGCAGCCAGAATGTGAGCAGCGCGGCGGCAAACCCCCCGAGCCCGGCCAGCACCATCCGGACGACATGACCGCCGCCTTGCGACGACAGGACGGTGCCGTACAGAAACACGACCGTCTCGCTGCCCTCGCGGGCGACGGCGATCATCACCAGGGCCAGCAAACCCCACCAGTGATCGGCCTGCAGCCGCGCGGAGGCGCCCGTCTCGAGTTCGCGCTTCAGGCCGCGCCCGTGCCGCCGCATCCAGACCACCATCTGCACCACCAGGCCGCAGGCCAGCAGCGCCATCAGCGCCTGGAACCATTCCTGGCCCGTATCGGACAGCCAGGAGGCGACCCCGAGCAGCACCAGGGCCAGGGCACCCGCCAGCAGCAGGCCGGCCCCCACGCCGCCCCAGAGCCAGGGCAGGCCGCGACGGCCCTCGGGCGAGGCACGCAGCCACGAATAGAGGATGCCCACCACGAGCAGGGCTTCGACGCTTTCACGCCAGACGATGAAGGCAACTTGTTCCATGGTGCATGTCCGCTGTGGAGGCGATGGTCCGGGGGTGGTCAGGGCTTGGGCAGCACCACCAGCGTACCTTTCACCTGGGGATGGAAATCATCGAAAAAGGGATATTCGCCGGGCCGGGAAAGCGACAGCACCACGAACGACGTGACGCCGGGGCCGAGCACTTTTTCCTTGCGCAGGGGCAGGCTTTCAAATTCGACCGCCTCGGTGCTTTCGTTGACCAGCACGATCTTGAAGCGCCCGGCGGGCACTTCAAGCCGGGCGGGCTCGAAGGTGCCGTTGGCCTTGAAGGTCAGCGTGTAGGTGGGCATCTCGGCGTGCGCCGCCAGCGGCGCCATTGCGCCCAGCAGCATCGCCGCCCCCAGCAGCAAGGCCCGGGTGGCCCGGATACCGGCCCGGGCCACCCGGGCCGACCCGAAGGCCGCCCTACCCAAAGCCCGATGATGGCTTGCGTCAGCCACGCGATTGTTCATATGCGGCATACCCTGGACAAAGCGAAGCCGGGCATCCGCGCCCGACCCCTGAAAAGCACCGGACAGCGGCTCAGTAGCCGCCCTTCTTGCCGGTGCCGGCATAGACGAAGTCGTACTTCACTTCAAAGGTCTTGAACCACGGCGCCACGCCGGTTTCCTTATCGACGTGACGGCCGAAGTGGTTGTTGTGCGCGGTCTCGGGCGAGCCGATGACGAAGGTGAGCTGGTACTTGCCCGGCCCTTCGAGCTTGACGTTGTCGCCATAGTGCGGCCCGTCGTTGGCCACCATGGGCATGAGGTCGCCCTTGAGCACCTTGTCGCTGCCCTGCTTCTGCAGCACGTACTGGATGTTGAGGTAAGGCGCCCACGCCCCTTCCGGCAGGCCGTTCTTGTTGTCCGCCGTGGCGTGGATGTCGGCCTCGAGGTGGATGTCGGATTCCTTGGCGGCGCGCATCATGCCATCGGGCTGCATCTCGACCGGCTGCAGATAGACGGCTGCCACTTCGAGCCCGTTGATTTCGTGCGGCTGACCGATGGGATATTCGGCCGCCAAGGCCGAAGACGCCAGACCCAGGCCCGCCAAGGCGAGCAGCAGCTTGTTTACCATGAATGATCTCCGTGATGGTGAGACGAGGGTAGGAAAATAATTCTGTTTAAGAATGATTCTCGTTAATTTACCATCTTACGGTGCAAAAAAAGGGGCTGGCCGCCCCATTTTCTATTTTTTCTTTTTGGGCGCCTCGGGCTGCCCGGGGAACGGAAAGCCGGTGAACAGATTGCGCGTCTGATCCTGCATCTGATCTTGCATCTGCACGAACAGGTTGCGGCTCTGTTCGATGTAGTTGTTCATCATGTTCTGCAGGGCGGGCGTCTGCATGTTCATCAGCTGCGCCCAGGTTTCGGGCCCGAAGTGCTGCGGATACAGGCCTTGCGATTGCTCGGCCATGCGATCCTGGATGTCCATGAGCACCTGAATGTTCTTTTCGAGAAAGGTGCCCATGACGCCCTGCATGGCGTGGCCATAGAAGCGGATGATCTGGGCCAGGGCATTGGCGGAGAACATCGGCACGCCCCCCGATTCTTCTTCAAGAATGATCTGCAGCAGGATGCTGCGGGTGAGGTCGTCGCCGCTTTTGGCATCGACGACACGAAACACCGCGTGTTCGAGCACCAGCTGCTTGATGTCGGCCAGCGTGATGTAGGCGCTGGACCGCGTATCGTACAGCCGACGGTTCGGATATTTCTTGATGAGCCTTTCTTCGGATTGCGTTGCCGTTGTCTGTGACATCTGTCTTAACCCATATGCAGACCGCCGTTCAGCGAGAAGTCTGCCCCCGTTGAGAACCCGGCATCATCGGATGCCAGCCAAGCGACCATCGAACCGATTTCCTCGGGCGTGCCCAAGCGTTTGACCGGAATCGTCGCGACGATCTTTTCGAGCACGTCGGGCCGGATGGCGCGCACCATATCGGTGCCAATATAACCCGGCGAGACGGTGTTGACGGTGACCCCCCGGCCAGCCACCTCTTGTGCCAGAGCCATGGTAAAGCCATGGATGCCGGCCTTGGCCGTGGAGTAATTGGTCTGGCCGAACTGCCCTTTTTGGCCGTTGACCGAACTGATGTTGATGATGCGGCCCCACTGGCGCTCGACCATGTCGTCGATGACCTGCTTGGTGACGTTGAATAGACTATTGAGGTTGGTGTCGATGACCGCGCGCCAGTCGTCCAGCGTCATCTTGCGAAACGTGCCGTCGCGCGTGATGCCGGCGTTGTTCACCAGGACATCGACAGGGCCGAACTGCTCTTTGACCTTGACGAAGGCCTGCACCGTGGAGTCCCAGTCGGAGACGTTGCCCACCGAGGCATTGAACTTGTAGCCCAGGGCTGCCTGTTCGTTGAGCCACTTTTCGTAGTCGCGGCTGGGGCCGCAGCCGGCCACCACGTTGAAGCCTTCTTTGGCCAGGCGCTGGCAAATCGAGGTGCCGATGCCGCCCATACCGCCGGTCACATATGCCAGTTTTCCACTCATAGGGTTCTCCTTCAGTCTGCTTTCACTTTGACATAGCGCCCGGGAGCGGGCTCTAAGACGGGATACCGCCGATTGCCCAGGGCCTTGGGCGCCTTGCGCAGCGGGCCTGCCTGCGCGGCCAGCCAGGCGAGCCAGTCGGGCCACCAGCTGCCACGGGTGTGCCGGGCGCCATCGAGCCAGCTGTCGGGATCGCTGGGCAGGTGGGCGTCGTCGCCCGCCCAATACCCCCGACGGCCTTTTTCGGGCGGGTTGATGACCCCCGCGATGTGGCCGGATTCGCCCAGCACGAAACGCAGGGGCCCGCGCAACAGCAAGGTGGAGGCATACGCCGAGCCCCAGGGCACGATGTGGTCGTCGCGGGACGCGTACAGGTAGACAGGCATGTCGAGCGTGCGCAGATCGACCACCTGGCCGCAGACCCGCAGCTGCCCGGTCTTGAGGCGGTTTTCGAGATACGTATTGCGAAAATACCAGGCGAAGAACGGCCCGGGCAGGTTGGTGCCGTCGGCGTTCCAGGCCAGCAGGTCGAAGGCCCGCGGGGTCTGGCCCATGAGGTAGTTGGCGCCGACGTAGTTCCAGACCAGCTCGGCGGGACGCAGGAACGAAAACGTAGTGGAGAGTTCTCGGGCGGTGAGCAGCCCGCCCTGGCCCAGCTGCTGGTCGCGGGTGCAAGCATGCCATTCATCGACGAAGACGTCGAGGATGCCGGTGTCGCGAAAATCGAGAAAGGTGGTGAGCAGGGTGAGCGCCGCCACGGGGTCTTGCCCGCGCGCCCGGGCCACCGCCAGCGCCGTGGACAGCAGGGTGCCGCCCACGCAAAAACCCAGGGCATTGACCTGCGGCTGGCCGCTGAGGTCGCTGGCCACCCGCAGGGCGCGCAGCACGCCGTCTTCGATGTAGTCGTCCCAGGTGCGCGTGTCAATGGCGTCGCCGTCGTCGGCGCGCGGGTTGCGCCAGGAGATCATGAAGACGTCGAAGCCTGCCCGCACCGCATGCAGCACCAGCGAATTGGCCGGCTGCAGGTCGAGGATGTAGTACTTGTTGATGCACGGCGGCACCATCAGCAAGGGGCGCTGGTGCACCTGCGCCGTTTGCGGCTGGTAGCGCAACACCTGCATGAGCTCGTTTTCGAACACCACGGCACCCGGTGTGACAGCCAGGTTCTGCCCCGGGGCGAAGGCGGACTCGTCGGTCTGCGTGATGCGGCCGCGCTGCAGGTCGGCCATCATGTTGCCCAGGCCACGCAGCAGCGACTGCCCCCCGCTGTCGATCATGGCCTTGAGCGCATCGGGGTTGCTGGCCAGGAAGTTGGACGGCGCGGCGGCCTCGACCCACTGCATGACCGAGAACTGCAGGCGCTCGCGCGCGGCGGGATCGACATCGACCGCCTGCGCCAGCTGCTGCAGGGTTTGCGCCAGGATGAGATAGGCATGAGCCGAGAACAGGGCCTGCGGCGAGGACGACCAGGCGTCGGAAGCAAAGCGGCGGTCGGCCAGGGGTGCCAGCTGCCCGCTCTGGCTTTGTTCGAGCAGGGCCTGCCAGGCCAGAAGGAAGCGGGACTGGATCTCGGCCAGGCGCTCGGATGCAATGCAGGACACCACATCGTGCCGGGATGAATTGGTATCGCCCACTGCCCCCTCCTTTGGCAAGCCTCGTTCGGACTTGCCGCTTCAGTACATTTCATTCTGACATGATGGCTTGCCACGTCAATCAGGATAAGCCGCTAGTGGATCGGTCGATACACTGAATAAATCAATGCGCATCTCTGACTGAGCTGGTTTGCATCATCATACCAGCCAGGCCACGCTTGCCTGACGCCCCGTGCGTACCTGTCGCCGGTACGAAAAATATCGGTCTGCCCGGGTATACGTGCACTCGCCGCTGGCCTCGACCCGCCCCACGCCCGCGCGCGCCAGGCGCCAGGCCGCCAAGCCCGGCAGGTCGGCCAGCCAATGTCCCGGCCGGGTGCCCGGCACGAAACAATCGGCCAGCGGCGCCTGCCGCACGAAGGCGGCGCGCACCTCGTCCCCCACCTCGAAGGCGGTGGGGCCGATGCCCGGCCCGATCCAGGCGCGCCAGCCCCGGGCGTGCGGCGTCTGACGGCGCATGGCCCGCAGGGTGTTTTCGAGCACGCCCGCCAGCAGCCCCCGCCAGCCCGCGTGCGCAGCCCCCAGCACCGTGCCCGCGTCGTCGGCGAGAATCACCGGCAGGCAGTCCGCCGTCATGATGGCCAGGGGGCGGCCGCGCTGCGTGGTGACCGCGGCATCGGCGCAGGGCGCCGCCGCGACCGGCAGCGCCGCTTCGTACACGGCCGTGCCGTGCACCTGGTCGAGCCACAGGGGCTCCGCCGGCAGGCCCGCGCTCAGGCGCGCCCGGTTGCGGGCGACCGCCTCCGGGTCGTCGTCCACGTGCAGGCCCAGGTTGAGGCTGTCCCAGGGGGCGGCACTGACGCCGCCGGCGCGCCAGGTACAGAAATAGCGCACGCCCGTCCAGGGTTCGCCGGAGACGCCGCAAACGCCGTTGTCCCATTGCCAGACGCGTGTCGTCATGCCGCCGCCTCCCAGTGAATGCGCGCCCGCACCGCCTGGAAATCTTCTGGCAGCGGAGCCGAGAACGCGGGCCAGGCGCCGCTGTCCGGATCTTGAAAACTCAAGGCCCGGGCATGCAGCATCTGGCGCTGCGCCCCCGCCAGCGCGCGCCCGCCGTACAGCGTATCGCCCAGCAAGGGGTGGCGCAGCAGCGCCATGTGGACACGAATCTGGTGCGTGCGCCCGGTCTCGAGGCGGCAGACGACCTCGGACACGCGCGCCGTCTCGTACTGCCCCAGCGCCTGGGCCACGTAATGCGTGACGGCGGGCTTGGGCGCAATGGGGCGCTCGGCGCTCATGCGTACCGGCACCCGGCTGTCGCGCCCGATCGGGGCATCGACGGTGCCCTCGCCCGCCAGCGCGCCATGCACCAGGGCGCAGTACTCGCGCTTCACGGTGCGCGCCTGCAGCTGGCGCACCAGGTGCGTCTGGGCGACCTCGGTGCGCGCCACGACCAGCAGGCCGGAGGTGTCTTTGTCGAGCCGGTGGACGATGCCCGCGCGCGCCACGTGCAAGAGTTCGGGGTAGCGGTACAACAGGCCGTTGAGCAGGGTGCCGTGCCAGTTGCCCGCCCCCGGGTGGGTGACCAGGCCCGCCGGCTTGTTGACGACGATCCAGGAGAGGCTGTCGGCCACCACCTCGAATTCGACTGGCTCGGGCACGAAGGCCAGGTCTTCGGGTGCCTGCTGGGGCCACACCTGGATGCGGGCCCCCGGCCCCACCTGGCTGCGTACTTTGCCAACGCGTCCATCGACCCGCACGTGGCCTGCCTCGATCCAGCCCTGCAGGCGGCTGCGCGAATGCTGCGGCAACAGCCGCGCCAGCACTTTGTCGAGGCGCTCCGGCAAGGCATCCAAGGGCAGCTCGAACTGTTCAGGCGCGTCGGGCTGGACGTCCTCGGTGGCAATCTCTGTGTCAGGCATGGCGACAAATCATATAATCTGCCGACAATGCTAACACCTTGATCAAGGATGCCCCGTGGCCGTGCATGCACCCGCTTTCATGAAGTCCCTGCCTTCCACCGCCCGTCTGGCGCTGGCGGGCCTTTGCCTGGCCCTGGTGGCGGGCTGCAGCTCCACCTCGGGCAACGTCGATCCCACGGCGGGCTGGAGCGCCGAGCGGCTTTACAGCCAGGCCAAGTCCGACATCAGCTCGGGCAGCTGGTCGGAAGCCCGCAAGAACCTCGAAGCGCTCGAAGCGCGCTACCCCTTTGGCATCTACGCCCAGCAGTCGCTCATCGACCAGGCCTACGTCAACTGGAAGGACGAAGAGCCCGAGCAAGCCAAGGCCGCCATCGACCGCTTCATGCAGCAGTACCCCAACCACCCGGGCACCGACTACATGCTCTACCTGAAGGGCATGATCACCTTCACGCCGCCCAGCGCCGTGCTGTCGAACATCACCCGGCAAGACCCCAGCGAGCGCGACCCCAAAGGCCTGCGCGAATCGTACGAGGCCTTCAACGAACTCATCAAGCGCTACCCCGACAGCCGCTACGCGCCCGACGCGCGCAAGCGCGTGGCCTGGCTGGTGAACACCATCGCCGAAAACGAGGTGCACATCGCCCAGTACTACTATGAACGCGGGGCCTACGTGGCGGCAGCCAACCGGGCCCAAACCGTGGTTACTGATTTCCAGGGCGCGCCCGTCGTCGAAAAGGCGCTCTACCTGATGATGCTCAGCTACCAGAAGCTCGACCTGCCCAACCTGGCCGAAGACGCCAAGCGCGTGCTGGACAAGAACTTCCCCGACAGCAAGTATTACAAGCAAGGCCTCAAGGGCGAAGTCAACAACTGGAACCCCGTCAACTGGCTGTAAGGCCCGGCAGCACCCCGCCCCCCGCCTGCACCGGCGGGCTGGCGAGAAAATCCAACGCCACCGCGGCGTCCCGTGTGCGCGCAAAGGGTGGCAGGCCCTGCCACAGCAGGCGCCCATAAGGCTTGTCCACCAGGCGGCCATCGCCCACCATCAACACCCCCCAGTCTTGCTCTGAACGAATCAGGCGTCCGGCCCCCTGCTTGAGCAGCAGGGCCGCCTGGGGCAGCTGGTATTCCATGAACGGATTGCCGCCCTCGGCGCGGCAGACGTTCAGCCGCGCCTCGAGCACGGGGTCGTCGGGCGGGGCGAAGGGCAGCTTGTCGATGGCCACCAGCGTAAGCGCGTCGCCGGGCACATCGATGCCTTCCCAGAAGCTGGTGCTGCCCACCAGGATGGCATTGCCCGCGGCGCGGAAGCGCTCGAGCAGCACGCCGCGGCTGGCCTCGCCCTGGCGCATGACGGGCCGGTCGGATGCCAGCAGGCCGCGCAGCAGCTGATCGGCCACCCGATCCACGGCGCGCAAGGTGGTGCACAGCACCAGCACCCCGCCAGCGCAGGCGTCCACCAGGGGCAGCAGCGCCCGCGCAAAGGCGTCGGTGAAGCCTGGGTCGCTGGGCCAGGGCAGCGTGCGCGGCACGTACAGCAGGCCCTGCGCGGGATAGTCGAAGGGCGACGCCCAGCTCTCGGTGCGCGCGCTCTGCAGCCCCAGCTGGTGCTGGAAATGGCTGAAATTGCCGCGCACCGACAAGGTGGCCGACGTCAGTACCCAGGCTTGTTCGGGGCGCCGGAACCCCGAGAAAATGCGGGCCACGGACAGCGGCGCGCGCATCAGCCGCACCGAATGCAGGCCATGCTCGATCCAGCGCACGGCGGCCTCGTCCGCCGGTTCGGGCACGCCGCGCGCGGGCTGCGCCCACTGCGACAGGCGCGCGCGCAGCGTGCGGCCCGTGCGCATGGCGGCTGCGAGGTCGGGGTGGCGTTCTTCCTGCGTGGCCAGCGACTCGGTGAGCACATCGAGCGCCTGCGCCAGGCGGTCAAGGGCCTGATCGAAGGCCTCGGGCTCGGGGATCTGATCGAAGGGCGCCCGCCCGCCGGGCATCTGCCCCACGGGGGCGCTCACCAGGCGAAACTCGCGCGTGGCGGATTCGAGCGCCTGGCACAGCTCGCTCCAGCGCACGACCTCGCGGGCATGCGCCAGACCCGCCGCCTCGGCGCTGCGCGCAAGATCGAGCAGCTGGTGCAGGGAAACGCTCTGCCCCAGAAAACGCGTGGCCGTGTCGGGCAGCTGGTGCGCCTCGTCGAACACCACCAGCCCGGTCTCGGGCAGCAGGTCGGGGATGCCTTCTTCGCGCAGGGCGAGGTCGGCCATGAACAAGGCGTGATTCACCACCACGACGTCGGCCTCCTGGGCCTGGCGCCGGGCCTTGAGCAGGAAGCAGTCTTTGACGAAGGGGCATTCCTGCCCCAGGCAGTTTTCGCGCGTGGAGGTTACGCGGTTCCAGATGTCCGCCGTTTCGGGCACGGCGGGCAGCTCGGCCTTGTCGCCCGTATTGCTCACCTGGGTGAACTGCCGGATCTGGCGCAGCTGCACGGCCTCGTCGCGCGACTTCAGACCGCGCTCGTCTTGTTCGAGGCGTTCGAGGTGGTAGTGACAGACGTAGTTGCTGCGCCCCTTGAGCAGGGCCACGCGCACTGGCAAGGCCAGCGCCTCGCGCAGGCGCGGGATGTCGCGGTGAAAGAGCTGATCCTGCAGGGTGCGGGTGCCGGTGGATACCAGCACCTTCTCGCCGGACAGGAAGGCGGGCACCAGGTACGCCCAGGTCTTGCCCGTGCCGGTGCCGGCTTCGGCCACCAGCACCCCACGGGCCTCCAGGGTTTCCTGGATGGCGCTGGAGAGCGCCTGCTGGGCTTCCCGCGGGGCATAGCCCGGCAGGTGTTGCGCCAGCTGGCCTTCCGGGCCGAAAAGAGCGTGCAAGTCGTCGATCAGCATGGACGGAAAAATCGGGAATCTCGAGAAAGCAAACCAGGATGATACGCGGGTGGCGGTGGCGCGCGCGGCGCGCGGGACGCTTTTATCCTCGCGGCGGGCTATGGCACAATGCGCCGCTTGAACCTGGTATTTTAGGACGGCTTCATGTCCACGACCCCGCTTAGCCCTACTGCCCACGAAATCGACCCGGCACGCGTCCTGCGCCTGCTCACCGCCGAGCTGGGCGCCCGGCCTGCCCAGATCACCGCCGCCGTCGAGCTGCTGGATTCCGGCGCCACCGTCCCCTTCATCGCCCGCTACCGGAAGGAAGCCACCGGCGGGCTGGACGACACGCTGCTGCGCCAGCTGGAGGTGCGGCTGCTGTACATCCGCGAACTTGAAGGGCGCCGCATCGCCATCCTCGACTCGATCGCCCAGCAAGGCAAGCTCGACGAGGCCTTGCAAGCCCAGATCCTGGCGGCCGACAGCAAGCAGCGCCTGGAAGACCTCTACGCCCCGTACAAGCCCAAGCGCCGCACGCGCGCGCAGATTGCCCGCGAGGCGGGGCTGGAACCCCTGGCCGACACCCTGCTGCACGACACCGCCGCGCAGCCCGAGCCGCTCGCCGCCCAATATCTGAACCCCGAGGCAGGCTTTGCCGACGCCAAGGCCGTGCTCAACGGTGCACGCGACATTCTTGCCGAACGCTTCGCCGAACACGCCCCGCTGCTCGAAGCCCTGCGCGACACGCTCTGGAACACAGGGCTGCTTTACGCCCAGGTGGTTGCCGGCAAGGAAGGCGAAGGCGAGAAATTCCGCGACTGGTTCAACTTCAGCGAAGCCCTGCGCACCCTGCCCTCGCACCGCACCCTGGCCCTGTTGCGCGGCCGTCAACAAGGCGTGCTGGACTTGCGCCTGGGGCTTGTCGCCGACCAGGAAGCGCTCACGCCGCACCCCTGCGTGCGCCGCGTGGCCGATCTGCTCGATGTGGACGCGCGCTTTGACGCCAACGCCGACGCGCGCCAGCACTGGCTGGCCGAAGTCTGCCGCTGGACGTGGCGCGTGAAGCTCATCACCGCCTTCGAGACCGAACTCATCGGGCGCCTGCGCGAAGCCGCCGAAGCCGAAGCCATCCGCGTCTTTGCCGCCAACCTGAAAGACCTGCTGCTGGCTGCGCCCGCCGGCCCCAAGGCCGTGCTGGGGCTTGATCCGGGCATCCGCACCGGCGTGAAAGTGGCCGCCATCGACGCCACCGGCAAGCTGCTCGACACCGCTACCATCTATCCCTTCGAACCGCGTCGCGACGTCGAAGGCAGCCTGCGCACCTTGGCCGCCCTGGTGGCCCGGCATCAAATCCCCCTCATCGCCATCGGCAACGGCACGGCCTCGCGGGAAACCGAACGGCTGGCCGCCACCCTGCGCGAGCGCCATCCCGAACTGGCCTTCGAACGCGTCGTGGTCTCCGAAGCCGGGGCCTCGGTCTATTCGGCCTCCGAGCTGGGCGCCCAGGAATTCCCCGAACTGGACGTGAGCCTGCGCGGCGCGGTCTCCATCGCCCGGCGCCTGCAAGACCCGCTGGCCGAGCTGGTAAAGATCGAACCCAAGTCGATCGGCGTGGGGCAATACCAGCACGACGTCAACCAGCGCGAGCTGGCCCGTTCGCTCGACGCCGTGATCGAAGACTGCGTCAACGCCGTCGGGGTCGATCTGAACACGGCCTCGGCGCCGTTGCTCACGCGCGTCTCGGGGCTCAATGCCAGCCTGGCGCGCAACATCGTCCAGTGGCGCGAGGCGCACGGCGCCTTTCCCAACCGCAAGGCCATCTTGCAGGTGCCGCGCTTTGGCGACAAGGCCTTCGAGCAGGCGGCGGGCTTTCTGCGCGTACCGGGGTCGGACAACCCGCTGGATGCCTCCGCCGTACACCCCGAGGCCTACCCGGTGGTGGAGCAGATCGTGCTCAAGGCGGGCCGCCCGGCCGCCCAGCTGATGGGCCAGCCCCAGGCGCTCAAGGGCCTGTCGCCCGCCGACTTCGTCACCGAACGCTTCGGCCTGCCCACCGTCCGCGACATCTTCGCCGAGCTGGAAAAACCGGGCCGCGACCCACGCCCCGAATTCAAGACCGCGCACTTCAAGGAAGGCATCCACGACATCAAGGATCTCGCGCCCGGCATGATGCTCGAAGGCGTCGTCAGCAACGTCGCCAACTTCGGCGCCTTTGTGGACATCGGCGTACACCAGGACGGCCTGGTGCACGTGTCGGCCCTGGCCGACAAATTCGTCAAAGACCCGCGCGACGTGGTGCGCGTAGGCCAGACGGTGCAGGTGCGCGTGCTGGAAGTGGATGTGGCGCGCAAGCGCATCGCCCTGAGCATGCGCAAAGATGATCCCGAGGCGCACGGCACCAGCCGCAAAGAGGCAGGCGCCAGGCCGGGCCGCACCGGCGCACACCCCGCGCACCGGGGTAGCCGCAGCGAACGCCCGACAGCCGCCCCGCAAGGCGCCATGGCCGAAGCCTTCGCCCGGCTGCGCAAGAACTAGTGTGTCGCCGGGGCGGCGGGCGCGGCATCCGCGCCCGCGGGCTCTGGCGGCAGCAGCGTCAACAACAAGCGGCGATGGGCCGCACGCAAGCGGGGGATGGTCGCCCTCGCATGCGCATCGGCCTGCAGCATCTTCAGCAAGGCCGCCAGCAAAATGGGCGCATGCACGAGCTGCACCATGTCGGTCAGCGCGCTATCGCGCAACAGGCCGCTTTCCACCGCCTCGCTCACAAACAGCTGCTGCGTGCGCAGCAACTGCAGGTGGCTGGCGCGCCACTCGTCCAGGGCGCCCGGCGCCCGAGGCCCTTCGGCCAACAACAGGTGCAAGGTCCGGATGAAGCGTTCATCCTCCAGCCGCCCGTAGGCACGTTCGAGGAAATCGTCCACCCGCGCCGCCAAGTCCACCCGCGCCCGCGGCTGGCCCTGCGCCATGGGGGGGTGAAGCGGACGCTCTTCAAACAGCAGATCGGGCAGCAGCATGCGCTGCATCAAAGCCTGAAACAAGGTCTCTTTGCTGCCGAAGTGGGCATAAAGCCCGCCCTTGGACAGACCGGCGCGCTCGGCGATGTCGTCCATCCGCGCGGCGCCAAAACCGCTGCGGGAAAACTCGTGCAAGGCGGCATCAAGAATCTGGTCGCGGCGCTCCTGGGCGGGCAAGCGTCGGTTTCGGGGCTGGCGCGCCGCCTTGGCGGGTGACGGCCCGGCGCTCGAAGCGGGCTGGAGTTCGGATGATTTTTTGGGCATGAAGTTTATATATCTGCAAGCGACAGTCGATCGACAGTTCGACAATCTATAAGAAGCGTCTGAACGGTTATTGGACATAGATCAAAGCAATGACCCCGATTATCGACTAAAAAGTCGTTAA
>NZ_BCWN01000010.1 GCF_001592225.1 Castellaniella caeni NBRC 101664
AGCCACACAGTCCTTCCACCCAGGCGCAATCGTCCCGCCTCGTCTGGGTTTGGGGCTTTGGCGATGTTGTCGGCGCTGTTTTTGCGCTGCTTCGCGTCTCGTCAGGCGGATAGGTGGCTCGGATGGAGGGACAGTGTGGTTCTTCCTGTCCTGGCATCCGAGCCGTCTTGTCGCCGAGGCGTCGCTGTGTATCGTGTTTGCGCGCCTCAGGGATAAAGGCCGCGCACCTGGCGGGCTTCGAGGATGCGCGAGCAGGCCACGATGAAGGCCGCCGTGCGCAGGGACACCTGGTGCTGCCGGGCGGTGCCGGAGATGGCCGCATAGGCCGAGCGCATCATGGCTTCGAGGCGGTGGTTGATCTCTTGCTCGGTCCAGAAGAAGCTTGAGAAGTCTTGCACCCACTCGAAGTAGCTGACCGTCACCCCGCCGGCGTTGGCCACCACGTCGGGGACGATGACCGTACCCTTGGACGAGATGATGTCGTCGGCTTCTGGCGTGGTGGGGCCGTTGGCGCCTTCGACCAGAATGCGCGTGCGGATGAGGTCGGCGTTATCGCTGGTGATCTGGCCTTCGAGGGCCGCCGGGATGAGGATGTCGGTTTCGAGCGACCAGAACTCTTGCGGGTTGAGGGTTTGCGTTTCAGCGGCCCCGGCCACCCCGCCGTTTTCGCGCACGTGTTCGGCCAGCGCGGGCACGTTGAGCCCGTGCGGGTTGTAGACGATACCCGTGTGGTCGTAGACGGCGATGACCTTGGCGCCCGCTTCGTTGAACAGCCGGGCGGCGGTGCCGCCCACGTTGCCAAAGCCCTGGATGGCGACGCGCGCACCCTTGATGTCGATGCCTGATTCGCGGGCGGCCTCGCAGGCGATGACGTAGACGCCGCGCCCGGTGGCTTCGACCCGACCCAGGCTGCCGCCCAGCGACACGGGCTTGCCGGTGACCACGCCCGTGGTGGTGCGGCCCTCGTTCATGGAGTACGTGTCCATCATCCAGGCCATGACCTGGCCGTTGGTGTTCACGTCGGGGGCCGGGATGTCTTTGTTGGGGCCGATGATGTCGTGGATCTCGCTGGTGTAGCGGCGCGTGATGCGTTCGAGTTCGGCGTGCGAATACTTGCGCGGGTCGATGCGGATGCCGCCCTTGGCGCCGCCGAAAGGCAGGTTGACCGCGGCGGATTTCACCGACATCCAGGCCGACAGCGCCATGACTTCGGAGAGCGTGACGTCTTGGTGGAAGCGCACGCCGCCCTTGCCGGGGCCGCGCGAGGTGTTGTGCTGTACCCGGTAGCCTTCAAAGTGGGCGACCGTGCCGTCGTCGAGTTCGACGGGGACATCGACGATGAGAATGCGCTTGGGGCGCTTGAGGGTTTCGACCCATCGTGCCAGGGGGCCCAGATACGGAGTGACCCGATCGACCTGCTCGAGATAGATGCCCCAGGGGCCTGGGTGAGCAGCGTCGAGGTACGACGGTAGAACTTGGGAATGCGGTTCAGCCATGGTGTGCAGCCTTTTGACGAGTTAAGCATGTTCAAGGACATACAACTGGCACCATTTTAGTGCCGGTTTTGTTTCTCTTGCATCCGGACGGGCGCCGACTCGGGTTTTCCGGGGGGTACGGGCGCCCGGCGCCGGACGGGCCCGGCGGCGGCGCCAGGGTTATATGGAACCAACCATTTATTCGTTCGTCCGGCCTGGATGAGGGCGCACACTGGGCACCTTCGTCACTGGTCGGCGCGCCGTTTCGCGCAGCCGGTGGGCAAACCCGGGCGCCTGGCCTTTGGCCGGAGCCCGTCCGCTTTCCCTGGAGCATGCCGATGCCGTCTTCTCTTTCGCCTTCCTTGCAGCCGCGCTGGCAGGCCCTGCTGGCCCGCCTGGCCGAGATCGCGGCAGCGCACCCGGATGCGCTGCTGGCCTCGTCCATGGGCGTGGAGGACACCCTGCTCATCCACGCCTTGGCCCAGCAGCCCACCACGCGGCTGGGGGTGTTCATGCTGGATACAGGGCGGCTGCATGCCGAAACGCTTGCCATGGTGGACGTCATCCGCGCGCGCTACGGCATCGAGGTGCTGCGCGTGCACCCGGATGCGGGCGCGGTGGCGGCCCACGTGGCGGCGCATGGCGAGTACGCCTTCTATGAAAGCGTGGCCCTGCGCAAAGAATGCTGCGGCATTCGCAAGGTCGAGCCCCTGCGCCGCGCGCTGGCTGGGCATTCGGCCTGGATCACCGGCCAGCGCCGCGAGCAGTCCGTCACCCGGGCCGAAATCGCCGAAACCGAATGGGACGAGACCTTCGGCCTGCGCAAATTCAATCCGCTGGCGGGCTGGACGTCCGACGAGGTCTGGGCCGTGGTGCGCGCCCTGGACGTCCCCTACAACCCCTTGCACGACCGTGGCTATCCCTCGATCGGCTGCGAGCCCTGTACGCGCGCCGTGCGACCCGGCGAAGACCCGCGCGCCGGGCGCTGGTGGTGGGAACAGCGCGACAGTCGCGAGTGCGGCCTGCACGCCGCCAACCTGAACCACCCGCGCGTGCGCCCGCGCCTTGCCGCGCAGCCTGTCACGCCGCAGCCCCGTCCCGGCTTGTCGGCCACGGCGTTGCCTGCCGCCGGGCTCGACGCCCCGGCGGCCGAGGCCGCCCCGACGGGCGCCGCGTCACCCTTTCACCCCGCTTCTATTGAATCCTGATCATGGCTCAAGCAACCCTGCAATCGACTCGAACCCACCTGGATTGGCTGGAATCCGAAGCCATCCACATTTTGCGCGAAGTGGCCGCCGAGTGCGCGCGCCCCGTCCTGCTGTTTTCCGGCGGCAAGGATTCCTGTGTGCTGCTGCGGCTGGCTGAAAAGGCCTTTCGCCCCGGCCGCTTCCCGTTTCCGCTCATGCACATCGATACCGGCCACAACTTTCCCGAGGTGATCCGGTTCCGCGATCAACGCGCCGCCGAGCTGGGCGAAGAGCTCATCGTGCGCAGCGTCGAGGATTCGATCGCACGCGGCACCGTGGTGCTGCGCCACGCCACCGATTCGCGCAACGCCGCCCAGGCCACCACGCTGCTGGAATCCATCGCCGAGTTTCAGTTTGACGCCTGCATCGGCGGGGCGCGGCGCGACGAGGAAAAGGCGCGCGCCAAAGAGCGCATCTGCTCGTTTCGCGACGAGTTCGGCCAATGGGACCCGAAAGCCCAGCGGCCCGAGCTCTGGAACCTCTACAACACCCGGGTGCATGCGGGCGAGAACATCCGCGTCTTCCCGATTTCCAACTGGACGGAGCTGGACGTCTGGCAGTACATCGAGCGCGAGCAGCTGGCGCTGCCTTCGCTGTACTACGCCCACGAGCGCGAAGTCGTGCGCCGCCAGGGCTTGCTGGTGCCGGTCACGCCGCTGACCCCGCCGCGCAAGGGCGAGCACCCCGAGCGCCTCACCGTGCGCTTTCGCACCGTGGGCGACGTGTCGTGCACCTGCCCGGTAGCCTCCGACGCGGCCACGCCCGCCGCCATCATCGCCGAGACGGCGCTGACCACCATCACCGAGCGCGGCGCCACGCGCATGGATGACCAAACTTCCGAAGCGTCCATGGAACGGCGCAAGAAACTGGGGTACTTCTAATGAACGCCATCAACGAACTCTGGCAGGAAGGCCAGGAAAACCAGGAAACCGCCGTCTTGCGCCTGATTACGGCGGGCTCGGTGGACGACGGCAAGTCCACGCTCATCGGGCGTCTGCTGCTCGACAGCAAGGGCGTGTTTGCCGACCAGCTCAAAGCGATCGCCGGGTCGAAATACACGCGCGCGCCGGGCCAGGAGTACGACCTGGCGCTGCTCACCGACGGCCTGGAGGCCGAGCGCGAGCAGGGCATCACCATCGACGTGGCTTACCGTTACTTCGCCACCCCGGCGCGCAAGTTCATCGTGGCCGACGCGCCGGGCCACGAGCAGTACACGCGCAACATGGTCACGGGTGCGTCCACCGCCGATGCCGCCATCATCCTGATCGACGCCAGCCGCGTGACCGACGCCAGCCGCGTGACCGACGGCCAGTTGTTGCCGCAGACCAAGCGCCACAGCACGCTGGCGCAACTGCTGGGCCTGCGGCACATCATCGTGGCCGTCAACAAGATGGATCTGGTCGGCTGGGACGAGCGTGTCTTCCAGCGGATTCATGCCGCCTATCAGGATCTGGCCGAGCGCCTGGGGATCGCCTCGTATCACATCGTGCCGCTGTCGGCGCTGTCGGGCGACAACGTCGTGCAGCGCAGCGAGCACACGCCCTGGTATGGCGGCCTGCCGCTGCTGTCCCTGCTGGAAACCCTGCCGCTGGAGACGGTGCAAGACAGCGGCCAGCCGCGCTTTTTCGTGCAGTGGGTCATCCGCCACAACGGCAGCGGCCCCGACGCCTTTCGCGGCTACGCCGGGCAGCTGCAGGGCGGGGCCTGGCGCACGGGCGACACCGTCCAGGTGCTGCCGGGCGGCGAGACGGCAGCCATCCGGCAGATTCTGCGCGGGGTCGAGGCCGTCGAACAGGCCCTGCCGGGCGACAGCATCACCGTGGTGCTCGACCGCGACATCGACCTGTCGCGCGGTGACCTGCTGGTGGCCGCCGCCGACGCGCCCGTGGCGCGGCAGGACTTCGAGGCCGACATCTGCTGGCTGGATCAGCAGGCGCTCAATCCGGCGCGCTGGTACTGGCTCAAGCAGGGCTCGCGCCTGACGCAGGTGAAGGTGCGGGCCGTGCAGACGCGGCGCGACATCCACGAACTGCGCTCGGTCGCCTGGAGCGGCACTTTGGCCATGAACGACATCGGCCGCGTGCAGCTGCGCGCACGTGACCCGCTGGCGCTGGACGACTACGACGTGCAGCGCGCCACGGGCGCCTTCATTCTGATCGATGCCGCCAGCAACCAGACGGCGGCCGCCGGTCTGGTGCGGCTGGACGCCGCGGGCGCGCAGCCCGCGGCGTGATCGCTGGCGCATGGGGCGTTTGCATCCGCGGGCCGGGCTTTCAGGTGCCGAACGCCTTCAGCCCGTCCAGATCGAGCACTTCGACAGCGCCATATACCACTTTGAGCAGGCCGGCCGCTTCGAGTGAGCGCAGGGCCTGGTTGGTGCGCTGGCGCGACATGCGCGCCAGATAGCCGATTTCTTCCTGCGTGATTTCGAGCCGGGTGCTGTTGCCAGGGTAGAGCAGGGGGTTGAACAGCTCGGCCAGGCAGCGTGCCACCCGCGCGTCGGGGGCCAGCAGGCGGTCGTGCTCGGCCTTGCCGATGAACTGCGCCACCCGTTCGTTGAGCTGGTGCAGCAAGAAGCGGTTGAAGGGGATGCTGCCGTCGAGCAGCCAGTTGAAGGTATCGCCCCGCAGCCGCGCGATGGTGCTGCGGCGCAGGGCGATGATGTCGTATTTGCGCGCCTCGCGCTTGAGCAGCGACCCTTCGCCGATCCAGCCGCCCGAGGGTACGCCGGTGAGCGAGGCCATTTTGCCGTCGGCATTGCCCACCGACACTTTCACCAGACCGTCGAGCACGCCGATCCAGGCGCTGGCGATGGCGCCCTTGTGTTCGATGATGGTGCCCGCTTCGATGTCCGCGATGGTGGTGTCGCGCAGCACGCGCGCCTGTTGCGCATCGTCGAGCAGGTCGAACCAGGCTGCGTGAGTTTCTAAAACCCGCGACAGGTTCATGGGGAATTACCCTAGATCGTGAATGAATGTCATATGTACGACAGTTCTGGTGGCGGACAGCTTGTACCTTAAGCCCCGTATCGCCCGATAGAGGCGCATCACCCAGCCCTGTGGTTCGCACGGGGGCTGGGCCTAGGAGACATCATGGTACAGGAAACCACCCTTGCGGTGACCTTCCCCGCGTTGTTGATGCACCATGCGCAGGTTCGCGCCCAGCGGCCCGCCATGCGGGAGAAAGACCTGGGCATCTGGCAAACCCTGACCTGGGCTCAGGTGGCCGCCGAAGTGCGCCGCGTGGCCGCCGGCCTGGCGCACCTGGGCGTGGCCGTGGACGAGCACGTGGCCATCGTCGGCGAGAACCGCCCGCGCCTCTACATGGCGATGATGGCGGCGCAGTGTCTGGGGGCGATTCCGGTGCCGCTGTATCAAGACGCCGTGGCCGACGAGATGGCCTTCGTGCTGCAGGACGCCGAGGTCGGCGTGGTGGTGGTCGAAGACCAGGAACAGCTCGACAAGATGCTCGAAGTCTCCGACCGCTGCCCCGCGCTGCGGGCGCTGGTGTACGACGATCCGCGTGGCCTGCGCAACTACCAGGATGCGCGCCTGCTGTCCTGGGATGCCTTGCTGGCGCTGGGCGATGCCCGCCGCGCCCGGCAGCCCGACGAAATCGACGCGCGCATGGCCGCCATTGCCGCGGACGACACCGCAGCCATGTTCTACACCTCGGGCACCACGGGCAAGCCCAAGGGGGTCGTGCTCAGCCACCAGGCGCTCATCGACCGCGCCCGCGTCATCGAGCGCTTCGAGGGCCTGACCGACCACGAAGACGTGCTGGCCTACCTGCCGCCCGCCTGGATCGGCCAGAACATGTTTTCCTATACGCAGTTTCTCACCACGGGCTTTACCGTCAATCATCCCGAATCCCCCGAGACGGTGGCCATCGACATGCGCGACATTGGCCCCACCTATTATTTCGCGCCGCCGCGCGTGCTCGAAGGGCTGCTTACGCACGTGATGATCCGCATGGAAGACGCCGGGCGCTTCAAGCGCTGGCTGTTTCACCACGCCATGGCGCTGGCGCGCCGCGTAGGCCCCCACATCCTCGATGGCGACGGCTCGGTGGGCTTCTGGGATCGCTGCAAATACGCGTTGGGCACGCTGCTCGTCTACGGCCCCTTGCGCAATACGCTGGGCATGAGCCGGGTGCGGGTGGCGTATACCGCGGGCGAGGCCATCGGGCCCGACCTCTTCGTGTTCTACCGCTCGATCGGCATCAACCTCAAGCAGCTGTACGGCTCGACCGAAACCTCGGTCTTCGTCTGCGTGCAGGCCAACGGCCAGGTACGCGACGATACCGTCGGCCCGCCGTGCGCTGGCGTCGATATCCGCGTGGCCGACAGCGGCGAAATCCAGGTGCGCAGCCCAGGCCTGTTCACGGGCTACTACCGTAATCCCCAGGCCACCGCCGAATCCTACACCGAAGACGGCTGGTATCACACGGGGGACGCCGGCTATCTGGATGCCGACGGGCAGTTGAAGATCATCGATCGCGCCAAGGACGTCGGGCGCCTGGCCGACGGCAGCCTGTTCGCGCCCAAGTACATCGAAAACAAGCTCAAGTTCTTCCCCTTCATCAAAGAAGTGGTGGCTTTCGGCGCCGACCGTCCCGAGGTCTGCGCCTTCATCAACATCGACCTCGAAGCCGTGGGCAACTGGGCCGAACGCCGTGGCCTGCCTTATGCCGGCTATACCGATCTGGCATCCAAGGACGAGGTCTATGCGCTCATCCGTGACTGTGTCGAACAGGTCAACCGCGACCTTGCCCAAGACCCCAAGCTGGCCGCCTCGCAGGTGGCGCGCTTCCTCATCCTGCACAAAGAGCTCGACCCCGACGACGACGAACTCACCCGCACGCGCAAGGTGCGCCGGGCCTTCATCGCGCAGAAATACGCGGTGCTCGTCGAGGCCCTGTTCCAGGGGCTGGATCAGCAGTACATCGAGACCGAGGTTAAGTTCGAAGATGGCCGTACGGGCCGCATTGCCGCCCACCTGCGCATCGAGCCCGCCGAGGTGGCCTTGCCCGAACCCCTGAAGAAGGTGGCGTAGATGAGTCTCACCGCAAGTGAAACCGCAGGCGTGCAGGTGGTGGACGATGATCGCGCGGCGCGCATCGGTGCCGTCATCCTCGACCTGCAGCGCATTTCTCTGTCGTTTGGCGGGGTCAAGGCGCTCACCGACATTTCCTTTGACGTGCGCGAGCACGAGATCCGCGCCATCATCGGCCCCAACGGGGCGGGCAAAAGCTCGATGCTCAACGTCATCAATGGCGTCTACACCCCGCAAGAAGGCCGCATTCTGCTGCAAGGCCGACAGTTTGCCCGCATGAACCCGCGCCGCGCCGCCGAAATGGGCATTGCGCGCACCTTCCAGAACCTGGCCTTGTTCAAGGGCATGAGCGTGCTCGACAACATCATGACGGGGCGCAACCTGCGCATGAAAAGCGGCATCCTCGCGCAGGCCCTGCGCCTGGGTTCGGCCGAGCGCGAAGAACTGGCGCACCGCGCCTTCGTCGAAAACATCATTGATTTCCTGCAGCTGCAGGCCTATCGCAAGACGCCGGTGGGGCGCCTGCCCTATGGTCTGCAAAAGCGCGTCGATCTGGGGCGGGCGCTGGCCATGGAGCCGCGCATGCTGCTGCTCGACGAACCCATGGCGGGCATGAACATCGAAGAAAAGCAGGACATGAGCCGCTACATCCTCGACGTCAACGACGAGTTCGGCACCACCATCGTGCTCATCGAACACGACATGGGGGTGGTGATGGACATTTCCGACCGCGTCGTCGTGCTCGATTATGGCCGCAAGATCGGCGACGGCACGCCCGACGAGGTGCGCGGCAATCCCGAGGTGATCCGGGCCTATCTGGGCACGACCCATTGAACGGCGGCGCGGCGTGGCCGCGCGTCTCCGTCCGCGGGCCGAGGCAGGCCGCCGGGCGGGGCTGAGACAAGGAGAAGGCAGTGGGGTTTTTTCTCGAAACACTGATCGGCGGCTTGATGAGCGGCATGCTCTACGCGCTGGTGGCGCTGGGCTTCGTGCTCATCTTCAAGGCCTCGGGCGTCTTCAACTTCGCCCAGGGCGCCATGGTACTGATCGCCGCGCTGGCCATGGCGCGCCTGTCGGGCTGGATTGACGGCTGGCTGGGCGGGCAATCGCCCATCCTGGCCAACCTGCTGGCCTTCGCACTCGCGGCCGTCTTCATGTGGCTGATCGCGGTGCTGGTCGAGCGCTGGGTCTTGCGCCACCTGGTCAACCAAGAGGCCACCACGCTGCTCATGGCCACCATCGGCATCAGCTATTTCCTCGATGGTATCGGCCAGATTCTGTTCGGCAGCTCGGTGTATTCCATCAACGTGGGCATGCCCAAAGACCCCTGGTTCATCCTCGACGGCACGTTCGAAGGCGGCGTGCTGGTCAGCCTCGAAGACCTTACGGCGGCCCTGGTGGCGGCGGTGCTGGTGGCCATCCTGGCGTTTTTCTTCCAGTACACCAAGGTGGGGCGCGCCTTGCGTGCCGTGGCCGACGATCACCAGGCGGCGCAGTCGGTGGGCATTCCGCTCAACCGCATCTGGGTGGTGGTCTGGACGGTCGCCGGGCTGGTGGCGCTCGTCACCGGCATCGTCTGGGGGTCTAAGTTTGGCGTGCAGTTCACCCTGTCCACGGCGGCCCTGCGGGCCTTGCCGGTGGTCATTCTGGGGGGGCTCACCTCGGTGCCGGGCGCCATCGTCGGCGGGCTCATCATCGGGGTGGGCGAAAAGCTCTCCGAAGTCTATCTGGGGCCCTTCGTGGGCGGCGGCATCGAAATCTGGTTTGCCTACGTGCTGTCCCTGGTGTTTCTCCTCTTTCGCCCGCAAGGCCTGTTTGGCGAAAAAATCATCGACCGCGTCTGAGTGCGCCGGACATCAGGCTTGAAGGAGGTTCGCATCCATGTTTTATCGTGAAAATGGCCAGTTCAAGAGTTCGTACCGGGCCGATCAGCAGATTTTCCCCATCCGCCAGGATCGCTGGTTCGTTTCCATCGTCCTGCTGCTGGCCTTTGCCGGCATCCCGCTGTGGGCGTCCGACTACTTCCTGCAGGCCATCCTCATCCCCTTTCTCATCCTGTCGCTGGCGGCCATCGGCCTGAACGTGCTGGTGGGTTATTGCGGCCAGATTTCCATCGGCTCGGGGGCCTTCATGGCGGTGGGCGCCTATGCCGCCTGGAACTTCGGCGTGCGCCTCGACTGGCCGCTGGTCGTGCAGATCCTGCTGGGCGGGGTGTTCGCCACGCTGGCGGGCGTGGTGTTCGGCGTGCCCAGCCTGCGCATCCGCGGCCTGTACCTGGCCGTCACCACGCTGGCGGCGCAGTTCTTCATGGACTGGGTCTTCCTGCGCATCCCGTATTTCACCAACTACTCCACCTCGGGCAATGTTTCAGTGCCCGCGCTCGACTTCTTCGGCCTGCCGGTGGTCACTCCGGCGCAGAAATACCTGTTCGTGCTGCTGTTCGTGGCCGTCATCGGCCTGCTCACCAAGAACCTGGTGCGCGGCGCCATCGGGCGCCAGTGGATGGCCATCCGCGACATGGACGTGGCCGCCGCGGTCATCGGCATCCGGCCCGTCTACGCCAAGCTCACGGCCTTCGCCGTCAGCTCGTTCATCATCGGGGTGGCGGGGGCGTTGTGGGCCTACATCCACCTGGGCTCCTGGGAACCCCTGGCGTTCGACCTCAACCGCTCGCTGCAGCTGCTGTTCATCATCATCATCGGCGGACTGGGCTCCATCATCGGCAGCTTCTTTGGCGCGGCCTTCATGGTGCTCGTGCCCGTGCTGCTCACCAACGTGCCGCATGCGCTGGGCCTGTCGCTGCCCGTCGATCTGGCGGCGCACATCGAGCACATGGTGTTCGGCTTCCTGATCGTGTTCTTTCTCATCGTCGAGCCGCACGGCCTGGCCAGGCTCTGGAGCATCGCCAAGGAAAAACTCAGAATCTGGCCATTTCCACACTGAGGTGGCCATGTCCTTGCCCCGGGTCGGCGCGTTCATGAAGCGGCCGTGTCGGGGCGGGGTTCAACCCGGCGGTGCCATCCAGGGCCGTCTCATTTAAAACAAGGTGCGCACAGCACCAGGAGGAGCGACAGATGAAGCTGAAGCAGGCACTGGGCAAGACCACGGCGGCTGCCGTGCTGGCCGCCACGGGTTTGATGGGTGTTGCCAGCACGGCGCAGGCCGCCGGCGAGCAGTTCATCCCCTTGCTGGTTTACCGAACCGGCTCGTTTGCCCCCTTGGGCATTCCCTGGGCGGATGGCAAGCTCGATTATCTGAAAATGATCAATGCGCGCGATGGCGGCGTCAATGGCGTGAAAATCGTCTACGAAGAGTGCGAGACGGCGTATTCCACCGACAAGGGGGTGGAATGCTACGAGCGCCTGAAAGACAAGTTCGGTGGGGCCACCGGTTTTGACACGCAATCCACCGGCATCACCTTTGCCGTCACCGACAAGGCCATGGTGGATGGCCGTTCCGTGGTCTCGGTGGGCTATGGCCTGTCGCAGTCCGCCGATGGCCGGGTGTTCAAGTGGAATTTCCCGCTGCTGGGCAATTACTGGACGGCCTACGATTCCATCATCCAGGACATCGCCAAGAATCTGGGCGGCGAAGACAAGCTCAAGGGCAAGAAGATCGCCCTGGTGTATCACGATTCGCCGTTTGGCAAAGAGCCCATCGCCCTGCTCGAAGCGCGCGCCAAGGCCAACGGTTTCGCGCTGCAGCTTTATCCGGTGGCCGCGCCCGGCGTCGAGCAGAAATCCACCTGGCTGCAGATTCGCAAGAACCGGCCCGATTTCGTGCTGATGCAAAGCGCCGGCATCATGACGCCCACCGCCATCCGCGAGGCGCAGGCCGTGGGCTATCCGCGCGACAAGATGTACGGCATCTGGTGGGCCAGTTCCGAGACCGACGTGGCCGACCTGGGCGACACGGCCAAGGGCTATCACGGCATCACCATCCAGAACAGCGCCGAGCATGGCCGCGCGCACGACGACATCCGCAAGTACGTCTACGACAAAGGCCAGGGCTCGGACAAGGACGGCAAGACCTTCGGCTCGCTGGCCTATACGCGCGGCATGATGATCTCCATGCTGCAGGTCGAGGCCATCCGCGCGGCACAGGAAAAATTCGGCAAGGGCCAGGTCATGACGCCCGAGCAGGTGCGCTGGGGCTACGAGCACCTCAACCTGGACGAGGCCAAGCTCGAACAGCTGGGCTTCGCCAAGCTGATGCGCCCCGTGCAGACCACCTGCGAGAACCACCTGGGCACCGACTGGGCGCGCATCATCCAGTGGGATGGCAAGAAGTTCCAGGTGGTGTCGGGCTGGTATCAGTCCGACCCCAAGTACGTGCAGCCCCTGGTGCAGTCGCTGGGTGAAAAATATGCCGCGGAAAAGAAGCTGCCGGTGCGTGATTGCGCGGCCGAAGGCTGATCGGGCCAGGGTAGGGCTGGGCGCGGGCTCGGCCCCGCGCCTTGCGGTCTGTCCGGACCGGGTCGCAAGACAGTAGCAGGAGACACATCTTTATGGAAAACGCACAGACCATCGAGCGCGAGGTGGTGGCCACCCAACCGGCGGCGTTGCTTGACGTCAATGGCATCGAGGTCATCTACAACCACGTGATCCTGGTGCTCAAGGGGGTGTCGCTCAGTGTCCCCGAAGGCCACATCGTGGCCTTGCTGGGGGCCAACGGGGCGGGCAAGACCACGACGCTGCGGGCAATTTCCAACCTCTTGCGCGGCGAGCGCGGCGAGGTCACCAAGGGCAGCATCGAGTATCGCGGCGAACGCATCGAGTCGCTGTCGCCCGCCGAGCTCGTGCAGCGCGGGGTGGTGCAGGTGATGGAAGGCCGCCACTGCTTCGCCCACCTGAGCATCGAGGAAAACCTGCTGACGGGGGCGTATACCCGCCCGCTGGGCCGGGCCGATCTGGCTGCGGCGCTCGATCGTGTCTACCAGTATTTTCCGCGCCTGAAGCAGCGCCGCAAGAGCCAGGCGGGGTATACCTCCGGCGGCGAGCAGCAGATGGCCGCCATTGGCCGCGCGCTCATGGCCGATCCGCGCATGATCCTGCTCGACGAACCCTCCATGGGGCTGGCGCCGCAGATCGTCGAGGAAATCTTCGAGATCGTGCGCGACCTCAATCAGCGCGAGGGGGTCAGCTTCCTGCTGGCCGAACAGAACACCAACGTGGCGTTGCGCTATGCCGACTACGGCTACATCCTGGAAAACGGGCGCGTGATGATGGATGGCGCGGCGCGGGCGCTGGCGGACAACGCCGACGTCAAAGAGTTTTACCTGGGGGTGTCCGGTGCGGGTCGCACCAGCTTTCGCGACACCAAGTTCTATCGTCGGCGCAAGCGCTGGCTGGCCTGACGCACGGGAGATGGCATGCAGGCATATTTTGACGCGCGCGAGACCATGGCCGCCGAAGAACGTGAGCACGCGCTGTTCCAGCGCCTGCCCGGGGTGCTGACACAGGCGCGCGCGCGGGCGCCGGCCATCGCGCGGCAGTTGCGCGGGGTCGATCCCGCGCAGGTGACGTCGCGGGCGCTGCTGTCGCAGGTGCCGGTCTTGCGCAAGAGCGAGCTGCTGCAGGTGCAGCATGCCGCACGCATCGCCCGCGCGGTCGGCACGGGCGATGCCGAGCGGGTGCGCGTGTTCGGCGGGTTTTCGACAATCGGCTGGGGCGCGGCGCGACGCGTGTTCGCGTCGCCCGGCCCCATCTACGAGCCCGAGAGCACCCGGCCCGATTACTGGGGCTTTGCCCGTGCCCTGCACGCGGCGGGCGTGCGCGCGGGCGACTTGGTACACAACTGTTTTTCCTACCATTTCACCCCTGCGGGGTCGATGATGGAAACCGCCGCCCACGCGCTGGGCTGCACCGTGTTCCCGGGCGGTGTGGGGCAGACCGAGCAGCAGGTGCGCGCCATGGCCGACCTGGCGCCGCAGGCCTATACCGGCACGCCCAGCTTCCTGCGCATCATCTTCGAGAAGGCCGACGACATGGGTGTGGCGCTGCCATCCATGCGTCGCGCCCTGTTTTCCGGCGAGGCGTATCCACCGTCACTGCAGGCTTGGTTCGAGGCGCACGGCGTGCTGGGTTATCAGGCCTATGGCAGCGCCGATCTGGGCATGGTGGCCTACGAAACCGATGCCCGCGACGGCCTGGTCATCAACGAAGACCTCATCGTCGAGATTGTGCGGCCCGGCACCAGTCAGCCCGTGCCCGAGGGTGAGGTGGGCGAGGTGGTGGTCACTACTTTCAATCCGGATTACCCGTTGGTGCGTTTTGGCACGGGCGATCTTTCCGCCCTCATGCCGGGGGTGTCGGCCTGTGGCCGCACCAATGGGCGCCTGCGCGGCTGGCTGGGGCGCGCCGACCAGACCACCAAGGTACGCGGCATGTTCGTGCATCCCGAGCAGATTGCCCGGGTGCTCGACTGCCACCCGCAGATCGGCCGGGCGCGCCTGGTGGTGTCCGGCGAAATGGGCCACGACGTCATGACGCTGAAGGTCGAGTCCGGCGTGCAGTTGGACGTCATCCGGGTGGCCGAGACGGTACGCGATCAGACCAAGCTGCGGGCCGTGGTTGATGTCGTGCCCTTGGGTAGCCTGCCCAACGACGGCAAGGTAATCGAGGATGTCCGCCGCTATGACTGAACACACTGGCCCCTTGTCGGGCCGATGTGTTTGGGCCGCGTCGTTGCGGCTTGTCGGTGGCTGCCGCTAGGGGCGGATGGCGGCAGTCGGCGTGGTCTGGGCTGGTCTCAGGCCTTTTTGAGGGCCAGCGCGCGCCCCGCGCGGCTGGACGTGGGGCGGCCGATGGTGGTCGAGATCCACTGGCCGATGTCCACCACGGCATCGAGGTCAACCCCCGTGTGCAGGCCCTGGCCGCGCAGCAGGTAGAGTACGTCTTCGGTGGCGACGTTGCCTGTGGCGCCCTTGGCGTAGGGGCAGCCGCCCAGGCCGGCGACCGAACTGTGGAAAATGCGCACCCCGCATTCCAGCGCCGACAGGATATTGGCCAGCGCCTGGCCGTAGGTATCGTGGAAATGCCCCGACACCTGGGTGTCCAGCCGCGCCACCTGGCCCACGGCCCGCATCACGCGGGCCACCTGCGCCGCCGTGCCGACCCCGATGGTGTCGGCCACGTCGATTTCGTCGCACCCCAGCTTGAGCAGGCGTTCGGCCACGTCCACCACGGCGGAAATTGGAGTTTCGCCCTGGTACGGGCAGCCCAGTGCGCAGCTGATGCTGCCGCGCAGGCGCAGGCTCGCCGCCTTGGCGGCTGCCGCGACGGGTTCGAAGCGGGCGATGGATTCGGCAATCGAGCAATTGATGTTGCGCTGCGAAAAGGCCTCGCTGGCGGCGCCGAAGATGACGACTTCGTCGGCCCGCGCGGCCAGGGCGCCTTCGAGTCCTTTCATGTTGGGCACCAGCGCCGAGTAGATCGTGCCGGGCCGCCGCTGGATACCCGCCATGACCTGGGCGCCATCGGCCATCTGCGGCACCCATTTGGGCGACACGAACGAGGCGGCCTCGACGTTGGCGAAACCCGCCGCCGCGAGCCGGTCGACCAGTTCGATCTTGGCCGCGGTCTCGACGAACTGCTTTTCATTCTGCAGGCCATCGCGGGGCCCGACTTCGACGATCTTGATGTGTTCTGTCATGGATGAACCTTGCAATGCGCCTTGAAACGCGTTCTGTCTGCTGGAAGCGGCCGACCCTGGCTGGGGCCGACCTCATGATGACGATGATAACGCGCGCAGGGGCGCCGATGACGCGTTGGCGGCGTGCCTGGCGGCGGCGGTGCTGATGGGACGGGTGGTGCTAGCGGCGCGTGAAGCACCCGTCGGCCTGGCGCAGGATGTGCCCGTCGATTTCCAGCAGGGTGAGCTCGGCCATCAGGTGCGCCATGGGCCAGCCCAGGCGCAGGTGCAAGTCGTCGGCGCTGGCCGGGCCTTCATGCAAGGCCTGCAGCAAGACCTGGCTGTCGTCCTGCACCTGGGCTTCGTCCGTATCGGCCAGGCCTGCCCGTGAGGCTGCCGGGCCATCCGGCGCGACAGGCGCCGGTGCGTGCGTTGATGTCGGGGCGGCTGGCATGGGGCTCACGGCTGGCGCTACCTGCTCCGCGTCTGGACAGGGCTTGGTGGTCGATGCCGCCGGTGGCGTGAACAGGCCGTCCAGTCTGCCTTGCGCCAGCTCTTCCAGAATATCCTGACCGGATTCCACCAGTTTGGCGCCCTGGCGGATGAGGCGGTGGCAGCCGCGCGACAGCGGCGAATGGATGGAGCCGGGGATGGCGAAGACTTCGCGCCCCAGTTCGCCCGCCAGGCGGGCCGTGATGAGCGAGCCGCTCTGGGGAGCGGCCTGCACCACCAGCACCCCCTGGCTCAGTGCCGCCACCAGGCGGTTGCGTTTGGGAAAGTGAAAGGGCAGGCCCTGGGCGCCCAGGGGGAACTCGGACAGCATCAGGCCGTGCTCGGCGATGCGGTGCGCCAGGGGGCGGTGCGCGGCGGGGTAGACGCGGTCGATGCCCGTGCCCAGCACGGCCAGGGTGCCGCCGCCGGACGGCCCGGCCTGCAGGGCGCCCGCGTGGGCCGCCCCGTCGATGCCGCTGGCCAGGCCGCTGATGACGCACCAGCCGTGCCCGGCCAGATATTGTGCGAATTCAAAGGCGTTGCGTTCGCCCTCGTGGTTGGCGTGCCGGGCCCCGACGATGGCGATCTTGGGGCGCGACAGCACGTCCAGGCAACCGTGGGCGTACAGCACCAGGGGCGGGTCGCCCAGCTGCAGCAGGGCAGGCGGGTAGAGCGGGTCGGCCAGCGTCAGCAGGGTGTGTGTCGGGGCACGCAGCCAGTCGAGGGCCTGTTCGATTTGGGCTTGCAGCGGCTCGGGCGTTTCTTGCCGCAGCTGGGCCGCCAGCGGCGCGCCCAACAGGCGCGCCAACTGGCCGACGGGTGCCGCGTAGATGTCTTGCGGCAGGCCCAGCGCGGACAGCAGCTGGCGCGCCTGCGCCGCGTCCAGATCGGGTTCGAGGCTCAGGCGTATCCAGGCGCGCAGTTCGGGTTCGGCAATCGTCAGTGGCATGGGCGGCAGTGTGCCACGTAAGCCGGGGGCCGGATACCCCGTTTGGGATCAAATGATCCGGTGTTCCCGGCGGATGCATGCTTTATCATAGAGCTTTAGGTTTCATTGAATCGGCGGTCGCCATGGCTTTGCTTCCCATCCTCAAATATCCCGACTCCCGTCTGCACAAGGTTGCCGCGCCCGTGCAGCAGGTCGATGACCGCATCCGCCAGCTGGTGCGCGACATGGCCGAAACCATGTACGCCGCGCCGGGCGTGGGGCTGGCGGCCACGCAGGTGGACGTCCACGAACGCGTCGTCGTCATCGACGTTTCCGAAGACGGCAACGAGCTGCACGTGCTCATCAACCCCGAAATCACCTGGAAAAGCGAAGAACGCCAGGTCTACGAAGAAGGCTGCCTGTCGGTGCCAGGTGTGTACGACGAGGTCGAACGCGCGGCGCGCATCCATGTGCGCGCGCTCAACGAAAAAGGCGAATCCTACGAGTTCGACGCCGACGGCTTGCTGGCCGTGTGCGTGCAGCACGAACTCGATCACCTCATGGGCAAGGTCTTCGTCGAATACCTCTCGGTGCTCAAGCAAAATCGCATCCGCACGCGGCTGCGCAAACAGCAACGCGAGGCGCAGCACGACGCCGTCGGGGCGTAGGCCGTGCGGCTCGTTTTCGCAGGCACGCCCGAATTCGCCCGGCAGGCGCTGCAGGCCATCTTGCAAGCCGGGCACCAGGTCGTGGGCGTGCTCACGCAGCCCGACCGGCCCTCGGGGCGCGGCATGAAACTGCAGGCCAGCCCGGTCAAGCTGGCCGCGCTCGAGGCCGACATCCCGGTCTTGCAGCCGCGCAGCCTGCGGCTGGACGGCAAGTTTCCCGACGCGGCGCAAGACGCGCAGGCGCGGTTGCGGGCCTGGGCGCCCGAGGTCATGGTGGTGGCGGCCTACGGCCTGATTCTGCCGCAGTGGGTGCTCGACCTGCCCCGCCTGGGGTGCCTCAACATCCATGCCAGTCTGCTGCCGCGCTGGCGTGGCGCGGCGCCCATCCAGCGGGCCATCGAAGCGGGCGATGCCGCCAGCGGCGTCACCATCATGCAGATGGATGCCGGGCTGGACACCGGCGCCATGCTGCTGCGCGTCGAACGTCCCCTGGCGGTGGATGAAACCGGCGCCAGCCTGCACGATGGCCTGGCGCAGGATGGCGCCCAGGCCATCGTGCAGGTGCTGGCCAGCCTGCGGTCGGGCGAGCACCTGGTGGCCGTGCCGCAACCTGATCAGGGCGTCACTTACGCCGACAAACTGCTCAAAACCGAATCGGCGCTCGATTTTTCCCTGCCCGCCGAGGCCCTGGCGCGGCGCGTCCGCGCCTTCGATCCGTTTCCCGGCACCACGATGGTCTTGCCGGGCTTCGACCAGCCGGTCAAGGTGTGGGCCGCGCACAGCCTCACGAACGTGGGCAATGCCACGGTGGGCGCTGCGCCCGGCACGATCTTGCACTTGGCACCCGAGGGCATCGACGTCGTCACTGGCGAGGGCATCCTGCGGGTGACGGCGCTGCAAAAGCCGGGGGGGCGGCGCCAGCCGGTGGATGTTTTCATGCAGTCGTACCGCCGCTGACACGTCGTCCGGGCGCAGTGGCCGGGATGGCTTGGCTGGGTGGCCTGGTGTTCCGTTCGGTGAATAATCGTACCTGAATTGGGTGCCTACACAGCCCATGCTGCGTATCCATCCGAATTTGAATGTGCGGATTAACCGAACGGGACATCAAGTGGCCGACGATTTCTTGCGCGAGGTTTCGATCCCCAGCTGCTTGAGCTTGCGGTACAGGTGGGTGCGTTCGAGCCCAGTGCGTTCCGATACCCGCGTCATGCTGTGGTTTTCGTGCAGCAGGTGGTATTCGAAGTAGATGCGCTCGAATTCGTCGCGCGCTTCGCGCAGGGGCTGGTTGAGCGAGATGGAGCCCAGGTGCGAATCGTCGGCCAGCGGTGCGCGGGCAGGCGCCCCCGCGGCCTGTTCGGGGACGCTGGCGCCGCCCACCAGGGGCACCTGGGTGAAGACGGGGTCGGGCAGCACGGGCCGCTCGGTACGGCTGCGCATCGAGGCGGGGATGACGGGGCGCGCCAGCCCCGAGGCCACGGCCTTGAGCAGTTTTTGCAGCGTGATGGGCTTTTCCAGGAAATCGACGGCACCGATGCGCGTGGCTTCGACCGCGGTGTCTACCGTGGCGTGGCCGCTCATCATGATGACCGGCATGTTGAGCAGGCCCTGGCTGGACCATTCTTTGAGCAGACTGACGCCGTCGGCGTCCGGCATCCAGATGTCGAGCAGCACGAGGTCGGGGCGCTGGCGCAGACGATAGTCGCGGGCCTGGGCGGCGTTTTCGGCAAGCTCGACCGTGTGCCCTTCGTCGTAGAGAATTTCCGACAGCAGTTCGCGGATGCCGATTTCGTCGTCAACCACCAGAATCCTGGCCATATCACCTCACCTGTGTATTGTGTGTATTATCCAGTGCCTGATCGGCCTCGTCCAGCCGGGCCGGGTGTTTGCCCAGCCGCGAGAACAGAATCGAGATGCGGGCGCCGCCTTCGGCGCGGTTGGAAATATCGACCTGGGCGCCATGCTCTTCGACAATTTTCTTGACGATGGCCAGCCCCAGGCCCGTGCCGGTGGATTTCGTGGTCACGTAGGGCTCGAAGACGCGCGGCAGCACCTCGGAGGCGAAGCCGGGCCCGTTGTCGGACACCGTGAGACGGATGCGGGCCGTGCCCGATGGCGTTTCGGGGGCGATGAAGCGGGTCTGCACCCGTACTTCCGCCGTGCCCGGCGGCGCGTGGGCTCCGGCGGCATCGCGGGCGTTGGCCAGCAGGTTGTGGATCACCTGGCGCAACTGCGCGGGGTCGCCCTGGATGTCGGGCAGCGCGTCGGCCAGGTGCGCGTCGAAGCGCACCCCCGGGCGCGTGCCGGCCGGGTGCGCGTCGGCCGGATCCCAGCCATAGAGCGACAGCACTTCGGCCAGCAACGCGTTCAGGTCGATGTCCTGCATCTGCGCGGGCGGCGTGCGCGCGTATTCGCGGAAATCATCCACCATGCGCTTGAGCGAGCCCACCTGGTTGACGATGGTCTGGGTGGAACGCTGCAGCATGGCCGCGTCGGCTGGGTTGAGCCGGTCGGCCAGCTTCATGGCCAGGCGTTCGGCCGAGAGCTGGATGGGCGTGAGCGGGTTCTTGATTTCGTGCGCCAGGCGCCGGGCCACTTCGCCCCAGGCCACGGTGCGGCTGGCTGAGATGACCTCGCTGATGTCGTCGAACACCACCAGGTAACCGTCTTCCTGGCTGTCCATCAGCAGCCGCGTGCCGCGCGCCAGCAGCGTGACCACGTGCATCTTGCGCTCGTTGTCGGGGGCCTCTTGCAGTTCGATTTCAAACTGCTGCTGCCAGTAGGGACGGGTGGATTCCACCGCGTCGTGTGTGGCAAAGGCCTGGCGGATCAGCTGCGCGAGCGAGAGCGCGCCCTCTACTGTTTCGAGAGGGCGCCCCTGACAGGTGCGCAGGTCGAGGTGCAAGATGGCTTGTGCGCCCTGGTTGAACAGCGTCAGGCGGAAGGCGTGGTCGAAGACCAGCACGCCCGAAGACAGATTACTGAGCACGGTTTCCAGGTAGAGATTGCTTTGTTCCAGCTGGCGCCGGTGGCGATCGACCATGCGTCGTGCCTCGTCCAGCTGGCGTGTCATGGCGTTGAAAGAGCGGGTGAGCTGGCCGACCTCGTCGCGCGCCGGCGGTTCGGGTAGCGGGCGGTAGTCGCCGATGCCCACGGCCTGGGTGCCCGAGGCCAGTGTCAGCAAGGGACGCACCAGCCGCCGCGAGACCGCCAGGGCGGCGGCCACTGCGGCGAAGACGGCGAGAATCAGCGCCAGCGTAAGCGTAATGCCGTAGAGCTTGCGCAGGCCCAGGCGCGAGAGCGCCAGCTCTTGATAGTCGCGAAAGCCCTGCTGCACCTGGCTGGCGTTGCGCGCGATGCGCTCGGGCACCGCCTGGATCACTTGCAGCCAGCGGGTGTCGCTGCTCAGCCCCATGGGGTTGTTGAGACGGTCGGCGGACGAGCCCAGGGGGATGATGACGCGCAGGTGCAGGCCGGTGCTGGTCGGGCCTTCGGCGGGCGCGACGTCGGCTTCGGCGGCGGCGTAGCTTTGCGCGACCCGCAGCTGATTCATGACACTGGTGGGGGGCAGGTCGGGCAGCAACTGGCCGAAGACCGACGATGAGAAGGCCACCAGGCGGCCGTTGCCGGTGAAGACCATGGCCTCGTCGATACCGTTGGCCTCGCGCAGCGACGTGATGAGCAGCGAGGTTTCCGGGTCGCTGGCGCTGTTCAGCCGCAAGGCCATGCTATGGGCGCGGTTGCTGAGGTCGGTGATCTGGGCGTCCAGCGCCGCGCGCCCCAGGTTCAGGCCGGCTTCAAGGGCGCTGTCCACCCGCACGTTGAACCAGGATTCGATCGAGCGCGACATGAACTGCACGGACAGCACGTAGATGATGACGCCCGGCAGGATGCCGATGAGGGTGAAGTACAGGGTGAAGCGCGCCGTCAGACGGGCACCGAACTGGCGTCGGCGAATCTGGCGCAGCAGGCGGATGCTGAGCATCGCCACCCAGGACATGAGCGCCATGGCGAGCACGCCGTTGAGCAGCAGCAGCAGGTCGTACTGCTGGGCGTAGCGCGAGGCGTTGCCCGTTGACCAGACCAGCAGGCCCAGCAGCGCCAGCGCGCTGACGGCCGCGACCAGCAGCGTCAGGCGCAGCGCCCAGCGGATCATTCGCGGGGCGTGTCGGCGGAAAGAGAAAAACTGAAATTTTTCCATGGCGTCGAGAGAGACCAGGTCTTGCTGTTGAGCGCGTCGATCTGGAAGGGACGCGCCAGCCGGGAGGTGTCGAGCCGCAGGCGCAGCTGGCCTTCATAGCGTACGCCCGCTTCGAGGCGCCGCGCCGGGCCGACGGCCCAGCCGCGGACGTGGCGCACCAGATTCAGCGCCTCGTCCAGCGTGGCGGCGGGCAGCGAGCGCTCGCCGATGCCCACGCGCCATTGCCGCGTGAGGGCGTTGAACTGGATACGCCAGGTTTGCTCGGCGGTGAGGACGGTGGCGTCGAACCACCACCAGCGGGGGCGTTGGATCTTCAGGTCGACCGTGAAGTACAGCGGCACCCCTTTCCTGGCCGCGTCGTGCAGCTCGTCGCTCAGGGTGAAATCGATGTCGGCGTCCAGCAGCAGCTGGCCCTGGTTGACGAGCGGCTCGATGCGCAGCACCGCACCGTCCCGCGCATAGGCGCTGGGCAGCAGGTTCAGCAGGCAGAAGGCCAGGATGATCAGGGCGTGGGGCATGGCTCAGCCGACGGGTTTGGTGAGCAGGGCGTAGAAGAAGCCGTCGCCAGCGTTACCAGGCAGAATCTGCCCGGGGGCCGGCAGGCGTCGCGCGTCGGCGTGGCGGGTCAGAAAAGCCTGGATCTGGGATTCGCCCTCTTGTGGAAAGATGGAGCAGGTGGCATAGAGCAGGTGCCCGCCGGGCGCCAGCAGCGGCCACAGCGCGTCGATGATCCGCGCCTGCAAGGCGGCGGTGCGGCTCACGTCTTCGGGGCGCCGCAGCCAGCGGATGTCCGGGTGGCGCCGCACGACGCCCGAGGCGGTGCAGGGCACGTCGGCGAGGATGGCATCGTAGGGCTGCCCGTCCCACCACTGGCTGGGCTGGGCCGCGTCGGCGCAGCGCAGTTGCACCTGGTCGCTGGGCAGTTGCAGCCGCCGCAGGTTGTCGGCCACGCGCGCCAGGCGTTTTTCGTCACTGTCGAGGGCGGTGAGCCGCAGGCTGTGCCGTTCGAGCAGGTGGGCCGTCTTGCCTCCCGGCGCGGCGCAGGCGTCCAGCACCCGCAGGCCGTCGCGCAAGGGCAGCAGCGCGCCCGCGCGCTGTGCCGAGGCATCTTGCACCGACCACCAGCCGGCGTCGAAGCCGGGGATGTCGCGCACCGGGCGCGGCTGTTCGAGCACCAGGCCGACCTCGCCCGCCGGGTGCGCGGCGATGCCCGCCGCACCCAGCTGGTCGAGCAGGGCGGCGCGGGTGATCTGGCGTACGTTGGTGCGCAGCGTCATGGGCGGGGTTTGGTCGGCGGCCTGCAATATGGCCTGCCAGTGCTCGGGCCAGGCCTGGCGTAGCGCCTCGACCCACCAGTCGGGGTGGTTGAAACGCGCCCGGGGCTGTTCGGTCAGCGTGGCGCGGATGGCGTGCCGCTCGCGCCCGTAGCGGCGCAAGACGGCGTTGATGAGCGCCTTGGCGGGCCGGGTATGGCGGTCGGCGCCCGCAGCCTGCACCAGCTGGTGCACGAGCGTGTGCGCCGCGTAGCGCGGGGTGCCCGCGGCAAGCGGGATGCCATCGGCCTGCTGGTGGCTGGCCTCCAGCAGGCACAGGCCCAGCAGCAGCAGGGCTTCGGTGAGCCGGTCGGGTGGGCGGCGGGGGACGAGCTGCTCGCGCAGCGCGGTGGCAAAGCCCAGCCGACGCATGGCGTAGAAGGCCAGCGCCTGCGCGCCGGGCCGCAGGGCCGCGGGCGTTTGTTCCAGGGCTTCGGAAAGCGAGACGCCCGTCAGCACACCCCGGATGGCGCGGGCCGCGGCCAGCAGCTGTTCGGCGAGTTCGGCTTGGGCCATGGCGCCTTACTCTTCGCCGTCGAGCTTGCGGGGCACGACCCGGGGGGGCGGCTTGCCGGCCTCGAGCGGCTTGGCGCGCTTGAAGGTGGCGACGGGCAGGTCGCCGAAGACGCCCTGGCGCGCCTTGGCCCGCCAGGCGTGGCCGTAGGCGACTTCAAGGCTGAGGTGGATGGTGCCATCATCGTGGCGGCGGCGTTCGAGCGCCTGGATGAGGCGTGCGCGCCAGGTGCGCCCGGCCAAGCCCGCGCGCCGTTGCGGGTGCGGGTTGCCGCCTAGGGCGTACACGTCTTCCAGCAGTTTCTCGGCCGTGCGGTAGGTGAGGGTGATGATTTCCTGATCCATGACCGGATCGGCGAAACCCACCTGGATCATCAGGTCGCCGAAATCGTGCATATCGACGAATTCCATGGGCTGCGTCTGCAGACCCGCCTCGGCGACGGCCTCGCGCAGTTCGCGCAACGAGCCGGGCCCCAGGCTGGAATACATGGCCAGCGCGTCGATGCGCAGGATGCGGCGCCATTCCTGCAGCACCAGATGGGGTTCGGGGTGCCAGTGCAGGGCGAGGTTCGACCAGACGAGATCGAGGCTCTGGTCGGGCAGGCCGGTTTCCGCGAGGTCGGTCTGGATGAACTCGGGCTGCGGCGTGGGCTTGTTGCGCAGGCGGTGCCAGAAACCCGGCTTGCCGCTGTGGCGCTCGCGCGCCGTGTCGAGCAGCGCCGTGCAGGTGTCCTGGCCGATGTAGTGCAGGTTGGGATAGCGGGCGCTCAGGGGGTCGAGCGCGTGCGCGGCCCCGCAGCCCGCGTCGAGAATGTCGCGCGGGTCGATGCGGATGTAGCTCAGGCGCCGCAGCATGCGCTGGGCGATCTCGCCAAACAGGAACTGGGGCGCGTCAAGCGGCGCGCGTCGGGCGAATTGCCGGGCGACGGCGGCGGGATCGATGGGCAGGCGGGGAAGCTGTGACATAAAGAATCAAGACCGGTGCCGCAAGCTTCGGGGCTGTGCTGTGATGAAGCATGTGTGCGGAAACGAAGGTGACATTATGCGGCATCTTGGGGTCTGGTGCGACTGGCGCCGCTGGATTGCGGCCCCGTGTCCGGGGTGCGGGCAGCGTGTCCTGGGCATGGGGCTGTGCGCCGCCTGCGCCGCGCTGCTGGACATCGACCCAACGCAGGCGCGCTGCGGTGTCTGCACCCACCCGCTGGTGGCGGGAGCCTGCCCCGATTGCGGCGGGTGGCAACCGGCGTACGATCGCGTCGTCGTGGCCTTCGACTACCAGGGGCTTGGACGCGAGCTGATCCGGGCCTGCAAGTTCCAGCGGCGGCTGGCCCTGGTCGGCGTGCTGGCCGACCGGCTGGCGCAGGCGCTCGAAGCCACGGGCGGCTTCGGCGGGCGGGACGAGCCGCCGCCCGATTGGGTGACGCCTGTGCCGGCGCACCGGGCGGCGCTGCGCCAGCGCGGCTTCAGCCCGCCCGCCGAGGTGGCGCGCCTGCTGGCGCGGCGGCATGGGTTGCGCTACCGGCTCGATCTCGTGCGGCGTGCGGACGACGACGCGCCGCGCCAGGCGAGCCTGGGGCGGGCCGCCCGCCTGCGCGCGCCGGTGGGCGCTTTCGTCTGTCCGCCCGCAGCCCGACGTGGCGGCCTGTGTGGTGATCTGTATGGCAGCCTGTGCGGGGGGCTGCGGCGGCGATCAGATGTCATCGGCCCGGTGGCGCAGCCCCTGGCGGGCGCCCGGGTGGCGGTGGTCGATGACGTCATGACCACGGGCGCCACCTTGCAGGCGGTCGCGCTGGCCCTGAAGGCCGCCGGAGCCGCCCACGTCGAGGGCTGGGTGCTGGCCCGGACGGTACGCCGCTAGCACCCTGTTCCGATTAAAAGTCTGGCGTCCGCACCGCCCCTGCCATGCTGCCAGCCGTGCGGGCCGCACCGGGCCAGAGGCCCCACCCCTGCGCCAGGCATGAGCAGTCCGCGGGGGGTGTACCGGTCATCTGGTTGCGGGGTTCTACAATGGCCGGGCTTGCCGCCGGTTCGCCCGCGCTCGCCCCTTGCCCTTCTCGTTCTCATCTTCTCATTCGGCCTGTTCTGCCCACCCCATGTTCCACATCGTTCTCGTCGAGCCCGAAATTCCGCCCAATACGGGCAACGTCATCCGGCTGAGCGCCAACACCGGCACGTTCCTGCACTTGGTGCGTCCGCTGGGCTTTCCCCTGGACGACGCCAAGATGCGCCGCGCTGGACTGGATTATCACGAGTGGGCGCGCATGCGGGTGCATGACAGCCTGCCCGCCGCCTTCGAGGCGATCGGCGGCGATCCCGCGCGCCGCTTCGCGCTCACCACGCGGGGCTCGGTGCTGATTGGCGAGCGCGCGTTGCAGCCGGGCGACGTGTTCGTGTTTGGCCGTGAGACGGCGGGCCTGTCGGATGCGCAGATGGCCTTGTTTCCGCTGACGCAGCGCATCCGCCTGCCCATGCGGCCGCAGCAGCGCAGCCTGAACCTGTCGAACGCCGTGGCGGTGACGGTGTTCGAGGCCTGGCGCCAGGCGGGCTATGCCGGTGGCGTTTAGAGCCCCGTCGCGCCGCGGATTATTCGGAGCGGGCGTCGCGTGCCAGCAGGGCGGCCACCGCGTGCTTGGGCGAGACCCCCTCGAAGAGCACCTGGCAGACGGCCTCGGTGATGGGCAGCTCGATGCCGTGGCGCTTGCCCAGTGTCTGTGCCGCCTGCGCGCAGCGCACCCCTTCGGCGGTCATGCCGCCCGCCAGGATGGCGTCCAGCGCGCGTCCCTGGCCGATGGCGATGCCCACCTGCCGGTTGCGGGACAGGTCGCCCGTGGCCGTGAGCACCAGGTCGCCCAGGCCGGTGAGGCCGGTGAAGGTTTCCGCTCGGCCTCCCAGTGCGACCCCCAGGCGGCGGATTTCGGCCAGCCCGCGCGTGATAAGCGCCGCCCGGGCATTGGTGCCCAGCCGCAGGCCGTCGCTGATGCCGCAGGCAATCGCCATGACGTTTTTCAGGGCGCCGCCCACCTCGACGCCGATGATGTCGCGCGTGGTGTAGATGCGCGCCTGCGTGCCGTGAAAAGCGGCTTGCGCCGCCTGGCCGGTTTCGGCGTGGGTGCTGGCCACCGTGAGAGCCACTGGCAGCCCCTGGGCCACTTCACGCGCGAAGGACGGGCCCGACAGTACGCCGGCCTGCAGGCGGCTGTGCCGAGGCAGGGCCTGGCAGACGATCTGGTGCGGCCACTGCTGGGTATCGGGGGTGATGCCCTTGCACGTCCAGAGCAGATGGATGGGGCTGGCCGTCCGGGCGGGCAGCGTCTGGGCCAGGTGGCGGCAGACGTCGGCCAGGCCCGCCATCGGCACGGCCAGGACGATGAGCTGTTGGGCCTGATCGGGGGCGTTCGTTGCGTGGGCCAGGGCGTCGGCCCAGCTGGCGGTCGCCCGAACCGTGGGCGGCAGCGTGATTTCCGGCAGGTAGCGTGGATTGTGCTGCGCCTCGTTGATGCCGCGCGCCACGCTGGCGTCGCGTGCCCACAACAGGGTATCCGCCCGCAGGCTGGCGAGGGCGGCCAGGGCCGTGCCCCAGCTGCCCGCCCCCAGGACGGTGACTTGGACGGCGGCCATCGGCAGGCGCTTAGTTGCGTGCGCCGGGCGGCAGAATGAGCCCGGAGTCTTCGCCCTGGGGCTGTGCACCGGCCTGTTGCGCCAGACGCTGCTCGTAGAGCGCCTGGAAATTCATTTCGCTCAGGTGCAGCGGCGGCAGCGACGTGCGCGTGATGGCGTCTGCCACGTTGGCGCGCAGGTAGGGGTACAGCATGGTCGGGCAGACGATGCCCAGCAGCGGGTCGAGCTGTTCGGCGGGGATGTTGGCGGCTTCGAAGATGCCTGCCTGGCTCAGTTCGACCAGATAGAGCACTTTGTCGTCGATGCGCGTGGTAACGGTGGCCGTGACCACCGATTCGAACACGGTTTCGGCCAGCTGCTGGCCGGCCACCTGGATGGAGACCTCGACCGTCGGGCCTTTCTGTTCAAGGAAAATGGCCGGGGCATTGGGCATTTCCAGCGACAGGTCTTTGACGTAGGTGCGCTGCAGGCCGAAGCTGGGGTTCTGTTCGGTGTCGGCGGTTTGGTTTTCTTCAGACATGAGAGATTCCGTGCGAGAGGGTGGGCAGAAAGGGTCAGGCCTGCAGAAGCGGCACCAGGCCGTCGGCGCGATCCAGGGCGGAGAGGTCGTCGAAGCCACCGATGTGGCGCTCGTCGATGTAGATTTGCGGCACGGTGCGCCGCCCCGTGCGTTCCATCATGATGGAACGCTGGGCGGGGTCGCGATCCACGTAGATTTTGTGGATGTCCTGGACGCCGCGCTGTTTGAGCAGCATTTCGGCGCGCGTGCAGTAAGGGCACACCGCCGTGCAATACATGGTGACTTGGGCCATTGGAGAGACTCGGTCAGGATTTTTTGAGGGGATAGCCGCCTTCGGTCCAGGCAGCCAGGCCGCCTTCGAGGCTGGCGACGCGTTCGAAGCCGTGCTTGCGCAGTTCTTTGACGGCCTGGGCGCCGTCGCGCCCGTGGGCGTCCACGACGACGATGGGCTTGTCCTTGGACAGGCTGCCCAGGTGGGCGTCGAGCGTGTCGAGCGTGATGTTGCGCGCTTGCGGGATGTGCCCCGCCTTGAACTGCTCGGCGGGGCGGATGTCGATGAACAGGCCCTGGTCGCGGTTGATCTGCTGCACCGCATCAGCCAGCGTGACGCGCCCGGTGGCGCGCCCGCGAGAGAGGCTGGGCCATGCCAGCAGCGCCCCGGATGCCAGGGCGATCAGCAGGATCCAGAGGTTGTTCTGGCTAAGTAAAAAGTCCACAGTGGTTCCTGTAACAACGGTCAGACAAAATTGTATGCCGGGGGATTATAAAATGGACGGCGATTTTGAACCTTGCAGGCTTGCCGATCATGTACAAACTTGTCCTCATGCGCCATGGCGAAAGCCAATGGAACCTCGAAAACCGTTTCACGGGCTGGACGGACGTCGATCTCACCGACACGGGCCGCACCCAGGCCTGGCAGGCCGGCGAACTGCTGCGCGCCGAAGGCTATGCGTTCGACCTGGCGTTTGCCTCGGTGCTCAAGCGCGCCATCCGCACGCTCTGGATCGCGCTCGACGCCATGGATGCCATGCACACGCCCATCGGCCTCAACTGGCGGCTCAACGAGCGTCATTATGGCGCCTTGCAGGGGCTCAATAAAGCCGAGACTGCGGCGCGTTATGGCGATGCGCAAGTGCTTCAGTGGCGCCGCGCGTATGCCATCGCCCCCGATCCCCTCGCCCCGGACGACCCGCGCCACCCGCGTTTCGACGCCCGCTATCATCGCATCCCGGCCGGGCAGCTGCCCGCCACCGAGTGTCTGCGCGACACGGTCGAGCGCGTCGTGCCCTTCTGGGACGACTCCATCGCGCCGGCCATCCGCGCGGGCCGCCGGGTACTGGTTTCCGCTCACGGCAACAGCCTGCGGGCGCTCATCAAGCACCTCGACGGCGTGTCCGACGACGACATCGTAGGCATCAACATCCCCACGGCGCAGCCGCTGGTCTACGAACTGGACGAAAACCTCAAACCCTTGCGCCACTATTATCTGGGCGATCAAGAGAAGATTCGCGCCGCCATGCAGGCCGTGGCCAACCAGGGCAAGGCGGCCAAGGCCTGATATGCGCGCGCTGGGGCTGGGGCTGGTGCTGTGTGTGGCGGTCGCCGCGGCTCAGGCGCAGTCCTCATTGCAGACGCGGCAGTCGCAGGCGCGCGAAGATCGCACCGCCCTGAAGGCCCAGATCGAGGCGCTGCAAAAGCGCATCGAAGCCTCCGAGTCGTCGCGCCAGGATGCCAGCACGGCGCTGCAGGCGTCCGAGCAGGCCATCTCCGACATCAGCCGCCGCCTGGCCGATCTCGACGCCCGCCACCGGGCGCTGGCCGCCTCGCTGCAGACGCTGGGTGCGGCCCACGACGAGCAGGCGGCCGAACTCGAACGCCAGCGCCAGGCGCTCGCGCGGCAGCTGCGGGCGCAGTACGCCAGCGGCCTGTCGCCCTGGACGGCGCTGCTGTCGGGGCGTGACCCGCAGGACATCGGGCGCGAGCTGGCGTACCTGGCCTACGTCTCGCGGGCGCGCACCGCAACGGTCGAGGCGCTGCAGACCACGCTCGCGCGGTTGGCGCAGCTGCGCCAGCAGACCGACGCGGGCCGGGCCGAACTCGACGCCCTGTTGACGGAAACCCAGGCACAGAAGGGCGCCTTGCTCGAACAGCAGGCCCAGCGCCGTGTGGTTCTGGCGCAGGTGCAGTCGCGCCTGCACGACGAGCAGCAGCAAGCCAAGACCCTGCAGGCGCGCGACGCGCGCCTGGGCACGCTCATTCAGTCGCTCGACCAAGAAATCGCCGCCGCCGAGGCGCGCCGCCAGGCCGCGCTCAAGGCCGAGGCCGAACGCCGGGCCAAGGCGCGGGCCGAGCAGGCGCGCCGCGAGCAGCAGCGTCTCAAGGCCTTGCAGGCGCAGCGGGCCAAGGCCGCCCAAGAGGCGCAGCAGATCCGCGAGCAGGCCGAGCGCCATCTGCGGCAGGGCGCACCCGGCGCCGAGGCCCCGGCCACCGCGTCCGCCGGGGCGGCGCATCCGTCGGGTGGGCTGTCGGCGGACGAACTGGCCGCCACGCCCGGCACGGCGCACGACAGCGGCAGCCGGGTGGCGCGGGCCGCCGAGGTGGCGCAGGCGCCCTCCGCGGCGGACGAGCCCGCGGGGGTGCCCGACAAGGGTTTTGCCGGTCTGCGCAAGGGGCTGCCTTATCCCGTGGCGGGCGAGGTGCAAGGCCGTTTTGGTGCGCAACGTCCCGAGGGCGGCGTCTGGCGGGGCATCGTCCTGCGCGCGCCCGCCGGAACCGCGGTGCATGCCGTGGCACCGGGACGCGTCGTCTATGCTCACTGGCTGAGCGGTTTTGGCAACATTCTCATCATCGATCACGGCCAGCAGTATCTCAGCGTGTACGCTTACAACCAGGCGCTGCTCAAGCAGGTGGGCGATGTGGTGGCGCGTGGCGACGTGGTGGCGCGGGTGGGCGCCACGGGCGGGCAGGTCGAGCCCGGCCTGTACTTTGAGCTTCGCCACCAGGGTGCGCCCATCAATCCGCAGCTGTGGTTGCGCTAATTTCTGTACTATATGACGTTTGGCACGCCGCGCTTTGAGGCGGGCCTTTTTGGCTGATGGCTTAGGAACGTGCATGAGCACTCGTAAAAATCGATCATTTGGCTGGATCACCCTGGGGTTTGTCGGGGGCATTCTGGTCAGCCTGGGAATCGCGGCGGCTGCGCAGAAGGCCGAGCCTCTGCCGCTCAAGAGCCTGCAGCAGTTCGCCAACGTCTATGGCGCCATCAAGTCCAGCTATGTCGAACCCGTGGCCGACCAGGTGCTCATCGACGATGCCATCAAGGGCCTGTTCGCCGATCTCGACCCGCACTCCGTGTATCTCGATGAAGAAGCCTACAAGCAGATGCAGGACATCACGCGTGGCGGCTTTGGCGGCCTGGGCATCGAAATCGGCACGCAAGACGGCATGCCCAAGGTGATCGCCCCCATCGAAGACACGCCGGCGGCGCGAGCGGGCATCCTGACGGGCGATGTCATCACCCAGATCGACGGCGAGCCCACCAAGGGCATGTCGCTCAACGATGCCGTCAAGAAGATGCGCGGCGAGCCGGGCACGGCCATCAATCTCACCATCGAGCGGGCGGGCAGCGCCAAGCCGCTCAAATTCCACATCGTGCGCGAGATGATCAAGACGCGCAGCGTGCGCGGCAAGATGCTCGCCAACAACGTCGCCTACGTGCGCATCAGCCAGTTCCAGGATCGCACCACGGCCGATCTCGTCAAGATGCTCGGCAGCCTGGCTAAAAAGCAGGCGCCCAAGGGCTTGATCCTCGACCTGCGCAACGACCCGGGCGGGCTGCTCGATGGCGCCATCGGCGTCGTGTCGGCGTTCGTCGAACCCGGCAAGCTGGTGGTGTCCACCAAGGGGCGCATCCCCTCGTCCAACGAAGAATTCTACGCACGGCCCCTGGACGGCAGCCATGGTCTGGACGGCACGCGCCTGCCAACCTGGACACGCACCGTGCCCATGGTCGTGCTGGTCAACGTCGGCTCGGCGTCCGCCTCTGAAATCGTGGCCGGGGCCCTGCAAGACTACAAGCGCGCCCAGATCATCGGCAACCGCACCTTCGGCAAGGGCTCGGTGCAGTCGGTGCTGCAGCTCAGCAAAGATACCGGCATCAAGCTCACCACGGCGCGCTACTACACGCCCAGTGGCCGCTCCATCCAGAACACCGGCGTCGAACCCGACCACATCGTGGACGACAGCGCCGCGGGCAACCTGTTCCGCATGCAGCGCGAGGTCGATCTCCAGCACCACCTGGCCAATCAGGCGGCTGCCCAGGCGGCCTCCGAGGATGACGACGAGGGTGATTTCGTCCAGGGCGAAATCAAGATGTTTGAATTCGGCGGGGCCGACGACTGGCAGCTGCAGCAAGGCGTCAATGCCCTGCTGGGGCGCCCCGTGCTGAAATCCGATCCGGCCCTGGTGCGCCAGGCCAAGGCTGAAGCGGCCACCGGTGGCGACGGGCAGAAGGCGGCGCAGCCGTCGGCCAAACCTGCCGCGGCCACCAAGCCCGCATCGGCTGAAAAAAAAACACTGAATAATGGTGGGCAGGCCGTCGAGCGCTATCGCGTTACCCCCGAAGGCCTGATCAAGGTGCCATGAAACCCGGTCTCGCCCCGCTCGACGATGCGCAGCTGATGCGCTATGCCCGGCACATCCTGCTCGATGAGCTGGGCATCGAAGGCCAGGAACGCCTGCTGGCCGCCCGGGTGCTCATCCTCGGTGCCGGGGGGCTGGGTTCGCCCGTCGCCCTGTATCTGGCGGCGGCGGGGGTGGGCTCTTTGTTGTTGGTCGATGACGACCGGGTCGAACTCAGCAATCTGCAGCGCCAGGTGCTGCACCGCATGAGCACCCTGGGCGAGCCCAAGGCCGTTTCCGGCCAGCAGGCCTTGCAGGCGCTCAACCCCGACGTCCGCGTGCAGGCGCTGGTCGAGCGGCTGGACGAAACCCGCCTGCGCGAGCTGGCGGCGCAGGTCGATCTGGTGCTCGATTGCAGCGACAACTTCGCCACCCGCCACGCGCTCAACCGCGCCTGCGTGGCCACGCGCACGCCGCTGGTGTCCGGGGCGGCGATCAAGTTTTCGGGCCAGGTCAGCGTCTACGACCTGCGCCGTGACGATTCCCCCTGCTACCACTGCCTGTTCCCCGAGGCCGACGACGTCGAAGAACTTCGCTGTGCCACCACCGGCGTGCTGGGGCCGCTGGTGGGCATGGTGGGCAGTGTTCAGGCGGCCGAGGCCATCAAGGTACTCACTGGCATGGGCGAGCCCCTGGTCGGGCGCCTGCTGTCGGTGGATGCCCTGCGCATGCAGTGGCACACCATCCGCTTCAGGCGTGACCCCGAATGCCCGGTATGTGCCCGGCGTGCGCCTGCATCAGCAGGTCGCTCAGGCGGTTGACGCGCACATCCACGTAAAGGTCGCGGCCGTGCTGCTGGTGTGAAAACGGTGTGCCGGGGTGATACAGGTACGCCGTGCGCATGCCGACCTGGCGCGCCGACTTCAGGTTGCGCAAGGTGTCTTCCACCAGGATCACCCGCTGCGCGGGCACGTCCAGCCGGGCCAGCACCTGGCGCATCAGCGCGAGCGACGGCTTGGGCCGGGGCAGGCCCATGGGCATCATGTGGTCGATGGCCCAGAGGCCGTCAAATTCTTGCAGGATGTTCAGCGCCTGCAGCACGCGGCGCGCGTAGTGGGCCGGGGCGTTGGTGAGCACGATGCGCCTGCCGGGCAGCGCGCGCAGACGCGCCTTCAGACCTCTGTCCGCATGCACCAGCGGGCGTACGTCGAAGTCGTGGCAGGTGCGCAGAAATTGCTGCAGATTCACCTGGTGGTGCTTGACCAGCCCGATCGCCGTGGCGCCGTAGCGTTTCCAATAGCGTCGGCGCACCACGTCGGCTTCTTCGGGCGGCAGGTTCAGGGCCTGGGCGACGGCCGCGCCCATGCGCTGGTCGATCGTGCGAAAGATCGCCCGCGAGGCGTCGTGCAGGGTGTTGTCGAGGTCGAACAGCCAGACGGGGGCATCGGACGGGATGGGGCGCGCCCGCCGCAACGGGCTGGGCGCCTGCAGCGGCGACATCAGTGCGAGCTGATCATGGTGCCCACGCCGCGGTCGGTGAGGATTTCGAGCAGCAGACAGTGCGGCACGCGGCCGTCGATGATGTGCACCGAGTTGACCCCGAAGCGGGCGGCGTCGAGTGCCGAGGAAATCTTGGGCAGCATGCCCCCCGAGAGCGTGCCGTCCTGGAACAGGGCATCGATGGTCTGCGCCGACAGGCTGCGCAGAAGCTCGCCGTCTTTGTTGAGCACGCCGGGGGTGTTGGTGAGCATCACCAGTTTTTCGGCGCCCAGCACTTCGGCCATCTTGCCCGCGACCACGTCGGCGTTGATGTTGTAGGCCTGGCCATCTTCGCCATAGCCGATGGAGGAAATGATGGGGATGAACTGGTCGTCTTGCAGGGCCTTGACGACGGCGGGCTCGATGCGTTCGATGTCGCCCACGAAGCCGATGTCCAGTGTCTCACCGGGATGGTCGGGGTCGGGCATGAGTTTCTTGCACGCCTGGATGAGGCAGCCGTCCTTGCCCGTGAGGCCCACGGCCTTGCCGCCCGCCTCGTTGATCATCATGACGATGTCTTGCTGCACTTGGCCGCCCAGCACCCATTCGACGACTTCCATGGTTTCGGCGTCGGTGACGCGCATGCCCTGGATGAAGGTGCCTTCCTTGCCGATGCGCTTGAGCGCGCTGTTGATCTGCGGCCCGCCGCCGTGTACCACGACGGGGTTGAGCCCGACCAGCTTGAGCAGCACCACATCGTGCGCGAAGCTGCGCTGCAGGTGTTCGTCGGTCATGGCGTTGCCGCCGTACTTGATGACGACCGTCTTGCCATGGAAGCGGCGGATGTAGGGCAGGGCCTCGGAGAGCACCTCGGCCTGCACCGAGGCGGAAAATGCGGTTTGGGTATCCGTGGGGATGCTCATGAGGCCAGTGCCTTTTCTACCGTGGCCATGAAGGCCTTTTCGTCGTAATTGCCCAGATAGCGCTTGATGATGTTGCCTTTCTTGTCGATGAGAAAGGCCGTGGGCGTCAGGCGCACGTCGCCGAACGCCTGGGCGATCTTGCCCTGGGCGTCGATGACCACCGGGAAGGGCAGCTTGCGGGTGTCGGTGAAGTTCTTGACGTAGTTGGGCGGGTCGTACTGCATGGCCACGCCGTAGGTGTCGAAGCCCTGCGCCTTGAGTTCGTCGTAGTGACGGATGGTGTCGGGCATCTGCGCCACGCAGGTGGTGCAGCTGGTGGCCCAGAACTTGACGAGCACGACCTTGCCGCGCAGGTCTTGCAGGTGCACCGTGTTGCCTTGCAGATCGGTGAGCGCGACGTTGGGGGCCGCCTGGGCAGCCCCCTGGAATTGCCATAGAGTGGCAGCGCCGATCGCGATGACCGCTGCCAGGCCAAGAATGACTTTTTTCATTTCACAGGCATGGTTTGTGCGCCGCCGCTATCGACCGCCGGGGCTGGCGGGGTGCTGGCGCTGGAAGTGCTGGAATCCGTGACGGGTGCTGGCTTGCCGGGGTCGGTAATCAGGCTTTCACGTGACACGAGCGTAAACAATTTTACGACTTTGTTGACGCCCGTGATGCTGGACGCCACTTTGGCCGCGCGCTCGCCTTCGTCGGCGGTGACCTTGCCCATCAGATAGACCACCCCGCGTTCGGTGGTGACCTTGATGGTGCGGAAGGGCACGTTTTCGGTGGTGACCATCTGGCTCTTGACCTTGGAGGTGATCCAGGTGTCGTTGGTGCGCACGCTGAGCGGCGTGAGGTCGCCCACGCGGATGTGGTTGTCCACCGAGTGCACTTTCGGGATGGTGCGCGCGATGTTGACGGCGCGTTCGCGGTCGGCGTCGCTGGGGACGTCGCCCACCAGCAGCAGGCGCCCGGCGTACGAGGTGCCCACGACCCGGGCCGTGTCGCCGAAGGCCTTGTTCATTTCGCTGGAGACACGCAATTCGATGGTCTGATCATCGACCTGTTCGCCCGCGGTGCGCCGGTCGGTGGCGACGGTGGCCGTGGTGGCGGCGGTGCCGCCGACGATCAGCAGGCCGCAGGCCGACAGGGAAGACAGGCAGGCGGCGCCGATGAGGCAGCGGGCCAGAATGCGTGGGGACAGCGGGCGAATGGACAAGGGCATCAGAGGGGGTCTCCTAGAAGCAGGGCGTCGATGCCGTCGCACAGGGCGTGCAACAGCATGATGTGGACTTCTTGAATGCGCATGGTGCGGTCATGCGGCACGCAGAGGTGGATGTCGGTTTCGTATAGCAGCGTGTTGACCTGGCCCCCGCCTTTGCCAGTGAGCGCGATGACCTGCATTTCGCGGTCGTGGGCGGCTTCGATGGCGCGCACCACGTTGGGCGAATTGCCGCTGGTGGTGATGGCGACCAGCACGTCGCCCGGCTGGCCCAGGGCGTTGACCTGGCGCTCGAAGACGGCGTTGAAGCCGTAGTCGTTGCCCACCGCGGTCATGATGGAGGTGTCGGTGTTCAGGGCGATGCCCGCCAGCGGCAGGCGGTCGCGCTCGAAGCGCCCGACCAGTTCGGCCACGAAGTGCTGGGCGTCGGCCGCCGAGCCGCCGTTGCCGCAGGCCAGGATGCGGCCATTGTTGGTGAGCGCGCCAAACAGCAGGTCGACCCCGGCGGCCAGGGCCGGAGCCAGCTCGCGCGCGCTGGACTTGAAGGTATCGACGGCATCATCGAAGTGCGACGTCATGCGGGAGGTCATATCCATGGCGCCGATTATCGCATGACGAGGGCTGCGGGGCGATCGGGAACGTAACCGTTTTCATAGCCGGAAGGCGTCCTGAATCCAGCGCAGGCCGCCGTCGTCCAGGCTGATGACGTCGAAGCGGCAGGGCGCGCGCGTCGCCTGGAAGTGCTGGCGGCACAGGCGCGCCAGGAAGTGCTGGGCGGTGCGGATCAGTCGCCGCTGCTTGGCGCGGTTTACACTGGCGGCGGCGCCACCAAAACGCCCGTCGCAGCGCTGGCGTACCTCGATGAACACCAGGACGTCGCCGTGCCGGGCGATCAGGTCGATCTCGCCCGCTTTGCAGCGCAGGTTCTGCGCCAGGATGCGCAGGCCCCGTGCTTCGAGGTAATCGCGGGCCTGGTGCTCGGCCTGGTAGCCGCGTTGCTGGCTGGGCGAACCGGCGGCGGGCGGTGCGTCCGGTACTGGCGGCTGCCGTGTTGCGGCCTGCCGCGCCAGGCGCCTGCGGCGTCGGCGGTGGGCGCTGGCCTGGGCCTGGCTGGCGCGCGCGTAGGCATCGGTCGGCATGGTGGCGTGTTCGTCCAGAAACAAGGAATTCAGTATGACCGAAACAAACCCGGTCGGCGATGCCGAGGTGACGTGGAAACGTCATATCCAGCAGGTGGCCGAACAACAATGGCCGGCCGCCTGCCTGTACGTGGTGGCCACGCCCATCGGCAACCTGGCCGATCTCAGTCTGCGCGCCTGGGAGGCCCTGCGGCGCTGCGACGCCATTGCCGCCGAAGACACGCGCACCAGCCGCACCCTGCTCGATGCCTGGGGCATTGCCACGCCGCTGCTGGCGGCGCATCGGCACAATGAACAACAGGCGGCCGAAACCATCGTGGCCCGCCTGGCCCAGGGCGAGCGTATCGCCCTGGTGTCGGACGCCGGGGCGCCCGCCGTCAGCGATCCGGGCGCGCGCATCGTGCGCCAGGTGCGCGCGGCGGGTTTTCGGGTCGTGCCGCTGCCGGGGCCCAGCGCGGTGATCGCCGCGCTCATGGCCAGCGGCGCCACCTCGGACGAAGACCCCGGCTTCGCTTTTGCCGGTTTCCTGCCGTCCAAGACGCAGGCGCGGCGCAAGTGGCTGGCCCGTTGGCTGAACTGGCCCGTGCCGGTGGTGCTGTTCGAGACGCCGCATCGCCTGCGCGCGGCGCTGGCCGACCTGGCCGAACTGGCGAGCCCGGATCGGCAGCTGACCATCGCCCGCGAGCTCAGCAAGCGCTTTGAGGAAGTGGCCACGATCCGCCTGGCCGAGGTGGCCGACTGGCTGGCGCAGGACGCCCACCGCAGCCAGGGTGAGTTTGTGCTGGTGTTGCACGCCGACGCGCCGCGGGCGTCCGACGACGAGGGCGAGGGCCTGGCACCCGAACACGAGCGTCTCATGCGGGCGTTGCTGGCCGAACTGTCGGTGCGCGACGCCGTGCGCATCGGGATGGCGGCGACTGGCCTGCCGCGCGACCCGCTGTACGCCTGGGCCTTGCGTCAGAAGCCCTGATCCAGGGCCACCACGGGGTTCAGCCCGGCGGATGTCGCCAGCGTGGCGGCGGTCTGGCTGGCCTCGTCGCGCGAGGCGTAGGGCCCCATGCGCACCTTGTACAGCGAGGCCTGCTGGCTGACCGACGCCTGCCCCAGGCCTTGATCCATCTGCGCGTTTACCTTCTGGGCCAGCGCCTGGGCGTTTTCAGCCGAGGCGAAGGCGCCGAACTGCAGGTAGATGCCCCCCGGGGCCGAGCGGTGGATGGGCGTGGCGAGCGGGGGCGCCGGTGGCGGCAGGCTGGGCTGCACGGCGCGCGGCTGCACCGGCGCGCTGACGGGCGCCGGGCTGGCCGCCTCGGTGGTGTCCGTGCCCGAGGCCAGCAGCGGGCTGTCGTCCTGGTAGCGGCCCGCGCGGATGTCGGCGTTGGTGATCGCCTGCACCACCACGCGCCCGCTGCCCGGGCCGATCAGCCGCAGCTTGGCGGCTGCCACATAAGAGAGATCGATGATGCGCCCGGGATGAAAGGGGCCGCGGTCGTTGATGCGCACGATGATCGAGCGGTTGCTGCCCACCCGCGTGACCCGCGCATAACTGGGGATGGGCAGGGTGGGGTGGGCCGCCGTCATGGCGTACATGTCGTAGGTTTCGCCGTTGGCCGTTTTTTCGCCGTGAAATTTGCGGCCGTACCACGAGGCAACGCCTTCACGCCGGTAGGGCTGATTTTCGCCGATGGGCACGTAGCGCACGCCGAAGACTTCGTAGGGGCGGAAGTTGGCGGCGGCGTGCTGTTCGATTTTGGGGACGGCGTTGGGGATGGCGTCGATGTTGGCGGGGACGCGGTCGCCCGGGCCGTCGTCCTTGTAATAACCGCCCGAGCGCGAGGCGCAGCCAGCCAGGACGAGCAGGATCACGCCCAGCACCCCCAGCATCACGGCCCGGCTCAGTGTGGCGGCCTGGCCCCGGGCCGCCGCTCTCGGGAGGCGGGCGACCGCCGGGGCGGCGGGCAGGGGGCGGGCAAGGGCGGTCATGGCTTGTGCAGCAGGGGGTTGCGGTGGCGCACCAGCAGGGGCGAGTGGTCGGCAAAGCGCAGGGCGAGCTGCTCGGTGACGTAGACTGAGCGGTGCTGCCCGCCCGTGCAGCCGATGGCCACGGTGAGGTAGTTGCGCGTATCTTGCATGTAGAGCGGCAGCCACTTGCGGATGAAGCTGGCGATGTCCTCGATCATGGCCTCGACGCTGCCGAATTGCGCCAGCCAGGCCGCCACGGGGGCGTCGCGCCCGGTGAGCGGGCGCAGCTGCGGGTCGTAGTGCGGGTTGGGCAGGCAGCGCACGTCGAATACCAGGTCGGCGTCGTGCGGCACCCCGCGCTTGTAGGCAAATGATTCGAAGGTGAGGATGACCGAGGCGCGGTCGGTCTGGATCAGGTCGCGCACCCAGCTGCGCAATTGCCCCGGCGTGAGGTCGGAGGTGTCGATCACGTGCTCTTGGTGGCGCAGCGGGGCCAGCAGGTCGCGCTCGCGGGTGATGCATTCCTGCAGCGAGGCGTTGATGCCTTCGTGCTGCAGGCGGTCAGTGAGCGGGTGGCGTCGGCGCGATTCGGAATAACGCTGCATCAGCGTGTGGTCGTCGGCGTCCAGGAAAATGACGTGCAGGGCCATGCCCATGGCCCGCAGGCTGGTCAGGACGCCGGGCAGCTCGTCGAGATCACCAGGGGTGCGCACGTCGATGGCGACAGCCACGCGTTCGAGACCGGTTTCTTGCGTGCTGGCGATGAAATCGTGCAAGAAGCGCACCGGCAGGTTGTCAACGCAGGTGTAGCCCGTGTCTTCGAGCAGGCGCAGGGCAACCGATTTGCCGGAGCCCGAGATGCCGGTGATGAGGACGATGTTGAGCATCAGTGCTTCTCTCGGGTGCTTTCCATGATGGCCAACGCCTGGCGCTCGATGAAGTCGCCCATGGTGTCGATGCCGCGCAGGCTGAGGATGGTGTTGCGCACGGCGGCCTCGACGAGCACCGCCAGGTTGCGTCCCGCGGCCACCTGCAGCATCACCCGGCGGATGGGGATGCCGAGGATGTCCTGGTATTCGTCTTGTGTCGGCAGGCGTTCGAAGTTTTCCGGGGTCATGCGCACCAGGTGCACGATGAGCTTGATCTTCATCTTGCGGCGCACCGAGGTTTCGCCAAAGATGGTGCGGATGTCGAGCAGACCCAGGCCGCGCACTTCGAGCAGGTTCTGCAGCAGCGAGGGGCACTGGCCTTCGACGAAGTTGGGCGCCGTGCGGGACAGTTCGACGGCATCGTCGGCCACCAGGCCGTGCCCGCGGGAAATGAGTTCGAGTGCCAGTTCGCTCTTGCCCAGGCCGGATTCGCCAGTGATGAGCACCCCCAGCCCGAGCACGTCCATGAAGACGCCGTGTACGGTGGTCTTGGGCGCCATGCGCTTGCCCAGGTAGACGCGCAGCAGGTCGATCAGGTGGGCGGCGTCGGTGGGCGTGCCGATGAGCGGGATGTCGTGTGCCTGGCAGAACGCGCGCAGGTCGTCGGGCGCCAGCGTGCCACCGGCCAGGACGATGGCCGGCACGTTGCCCGCCACGAGTTCTTCGAGGTGGTGGGTGCGTCGTTTGCTGTCGAGGCGCTGGTAGTAGGCGACCTCTTCGGTGCCGAAGACCTGGATGCGGCTGGGGTGGATCAGGTTGAGGTGGCCCACCAGGTCGGCGGCGGCTTCGCGGGAATCAGGCACCGGGCGCTGGCTGGCGGCTTCCTGGCCGGCCAGCCAGGTGAAGGTGACCTTGTCGGCGTTATCGCGAATCAGCTCTTGTATCGTCAGCATGTTCGAGCGGCTCGGTGCGGGCGCTGTGGAGAATCAGTTGGTGGATGGCCGCCGGGTCGTTGGAGCGGGCGAGCGTCTGGCGCACCTCGGCGTCCGAGAACAGGCGCGCAATGCCGGCCAGCAGGTCGAGGTGGGCCTGGGTGGCGGTTTCGGGCATCAGCAGAAAGAACAGCAGGCGCGCCGTGCGGCCATCGCTGGCGTCGAAGCGCACCGGGTTGGCCAGGCGGATGAAGGCCGCGTGGGGTTCGCGCAGGTCTTTCATGCGCCCGTGCGGAATGGCGACGTCGTGGCCCAGGGCCGTGGAGCCCAGACGTTCGCGGGCCAGCAGGCTGTGGAAGACGGACATGCGCGCCACGCCCTGGTTGTTTTCAAACAGCAGGCCAGCGTGTTCGAAGGCGCGTTTCTTGCTGGTTGCGGCCAGGTCGAGGACGATGTTGTCAGGCGGCAGGATGCGGGAGCTGAGATTCATGGTGATCATTATAGGAGCCGGACACCATCATGGCCTCGCAACGGTTGTGACGAGGCCATGTGTGGGTGTGCGCCCCAAAGGCGCAGTGGGTCAGGGCGCCTTATTCGGCGTGGATTTCCTGACGCTTGGGCGGTTCATGGACGTAAGTCTGCGCCTTGGACTTGTATTTGATCACCTGGCGATCGACCTTGTCGACCAGCAGATCGATGGCGGCATACAGGTTGTCATCCGAGGCTTCGCAGTGCAGGTCTTTGCCGCGCAGGCGCATGGTGATTTCCGCCGTGTGCTTGAGCGGCGCGACGGAGAGCATGACCTGGGTGTCGATGACTTGATCGAAGTGCCGTAGGACGCGCGCCGTCTTGGTGTGGACGTATTCGCGGATGGCGGGGGTGATTTCCAGATGACGACCAGTGATTGTCAGGCTCATAGTGCAGACTCCTTGCGGAAAACGAGGTTGGTTCCGTGTGGAACCGGGAGATGTGGGGGAAGGGGCTCCTTGCTTGGAAGTGGACGATGAGGTCAGTGTACCGGTTGCAGTAGTCACTGCAAGCCCGTGAAAACGGGCTATCATGGTTGGCTTTGATGGGCCGCCTTACATACGGAAGTTCTTGCCCAGGTACACCTGGCGCACGGCTTCGTTGTCGATGATTTCGCTGGGGTGGCCGCTGGTGAGCACCTTGCCCTCGCTGATGATGTAGGCGCGGTCGCAGATGCCCAGGGTTTCGCGCACGTTGTGGTCGGTGATCAGCACGCCGATGTTGCGCCCTTTCAAGAATTGCACGATGCGCTGGATTTCGATCACCGCGATGGGGTCGACCCCGGCGAAGGGCTCGTCGAGCAAAATGAAGCGCGGGTGCGTGGCCAGGGCGCGCGCGATTTCCACGCGGCGGCGTTCGCCGCCCGACAGCGACAGCGCCATGTTGCGGCGGATGTGCTCGATCTGCAGTTCGTCAATGAGGGATTCCAGCCGCTCTTCGATGGCGTGCGCCGACAGGCCGTGGCCTTGCGCGTCGCGCTGCAGTTCGAGCACCGCGCGGATGTTCTGCTCGACCGTCAGGCGACGAAAGACGGAGGCGTCCTGCGGCAGGTAGGAAAGCCCCAGGCGCGCGCGCCGGTGCATGGGTACGCTGGTGACGTCGTGGTGGTCGATGGCGATGCGGCCCGTATCGGCGGGAATCAGGCCTACGATCATGTAGAAGCTGGTGGTCTTGCCCGCGCCGTTGGGGCCCAGCAGGCCGACGACTTCGCCGCTGTCCACCGACAGCGAGACGTCCTGGACGACCGCGCGGCGGCCGAAACTTTTGCCCAGGCCGATGGCTTGCAGGCAGCCCGCGGTGCGGGGCGCTTCCGCTTGAGATGCAGAGATGTCGGACATGGACGGTGGGCTATCGGGAAGGAGATTTGCCGGCCTTGCACTGGGCAATGGCCTGGTCGATGCGGGATTGCGGCTGGGCCAGCGAGCGCACGCGCCCACCCGCCGCCGCGGAGTTCTGCCCGCCAAAGGCTTCGTAGGTGCCGGTTTTCTCGTGGTAGATGATGCGCGCGCCGCGCACGTTGTCGAACGCCTGCCCGCAAATCTGCCGGGTGACCGTGGCCTGGCCCGTGAGGGTGATGTCGCCCGACTGGCCGGCGTAGTCGGCCTGCTGCCCCGTGGCGATGATGGTTTCGAACTTGGCCGGGTTTTCCTGGCGGATGGTGACCACCTGGCCCTTGCCCGCCGTGGCCGTGCCGAACTGATTGCCCTGGGCGTCTTCGTGGGTGACGAGCTTGGCGGCGCGCAGCGTCATGGCGCCCCGGGTGAGCAGCACGTTGCCGGTGAAAGTGCTGGTCTTGCTGATGTCATCGTAGTGCAGCGTGTCGGACAGGATCACCGTGTCGGGCTCGGCGGCCTTGGGCGCGGGGGCCTTGTCGGCTGCCGCCGCCTGGGCGGAGAGTAAGACGCAGCAGGCGGCCGAGGCTGCCAGCAGAGCGAAGGGTGCGGTTTTCATGGTTGGGTGGTCTTCTTGGATTCGGTGTTGCGATTGGCCTGATCTTCGCCAGAAATCTTCACGTCGCTGGCCGCCTTCACGGTGAGCTGGCGCGTGCGGTTATCGTAGCGCATGCCCTGGCCGCGCATCGTCGAATTACCGTTGATGACCAGTGCGGGCAGGTCGGTATAGACCAGATCGCGGTTGGGTTCGATGGTGAGCTGCTGGCTGCGTACGTCCAGCAGCTTGTGTTCGGCGTCGGGCAGGCGCCGCAGGTGGGCATCGCCCTTGAGCACGATGCGCTCGCCGTGCTGGTCGAGCGTGCCCGTGAGCGCCGTGCCCACCGTCACGGGCGAGTCGGGCTGGTGTCCCACGGCCCGCGGCTGGGTGATGTCGTAGCTGTCGGTGTCCGGGAAGTGCGCCATCGCCGTGCCTTCCAGGCGGTTGGTGGCAAGCCCCTGGGCGTCGGTGCTGACCATGGTGAACTTGCCCGACCACGAATCGCGTTCGTGCGTCAGGCGCCGCGGCGGATCGACCTGGATCGAGCGCAGGGCGAAGTCGGATGCCCACCAGGTGCCCAGCACCAGCAGGATCAGCAACAGGATGGCGACCAGGCCCGGCAGCCGCTCTTTCATTGGATGGCGCCGCCCAGGGTGGAGAGCGAGGCGGTGAAACACGCGCCCAGGCGGCCCTGGGCGGCCAGGATGAGGTCGCAGCATTCGCGCACGGCGCCGTGCCCGCCCGCGCGGCTGGCGACCCAGTGGGCGGTCTGGCTGACGTAGAACGGGGCGTTGGGCACGCTGGCGGCAAACCCCGCCCGCTGCAGCACGGGCAGGTCGATGATGTCGTCGCCCATGTAGCCCACGGCGTCGAGCCCCAGCCCGGCCTCGCGCGCCAGGTCTTCCACCGTGGTGATCTTGTCGTGGATGCCTTGCAGTACGGGCGAGATGCCCAGTTCGGCGGCCCGGCGCGCCGTGATGGCGCTCTTGCGCCCGCTGACCCAGGCCACGCGGATGCCGTGTTCGCGCAGCAGCCGCAGGCCGTGGCCGTCGAGCGCGTTGAAGGTCTTGCTGGCCTCGCCGTGTTCGCCGTAGGTGAGGCTGCCGTCGGTGAGGATGCCGTCCACGTCGAACACCATCAGGCGCACGGCGCGCGCCCGGGCGCGTATTTCAGGGGCGACCCGCGCGAGGATTTGCGCTTCGGCGGGGTGGGAAAAACCAGGCAGATCGTTCATCAGATGACCTTTGCGGCAAGCAGATCGTGCATATGCAAAGCCCCCAATAGTAGCCCTTTGTCGTCGAGCACCAGCATCTGGTTGAGCTTGTTGGCGTCCATGATGGAGGCGGCCTCGATGGCCGGGGCTTCGGCGGCGATCGTCTTGGGGTGGTGGCTCATGCCCGCCGAGACGGGCAGGGTGCGGATGTCGCCGTACTGGGCGATCACGCGACGCAGGTCGCCATCGGTGAAAATGCCGATGGGGCGGTCGTGGTCGAGCACGATGGTCATGCCCATGCCCTTGGAGGACATTTCGCTGAGCGCGTCGGGAATGAGGGTGTCGGGGCGCGCGCGCGGCAGGGCGCTGCCCGTGCGCATGACATCGGCCACCGACGTGAGCAGTCGCCGACCCAGCGCGCCGCCGGGGTGCGAGCGGGCGAAGTCGTCGCGGTTGAAGCCGCGCGCTTCGAGGCAGGCGACGGCGATGGCGTCGCCCAGCACCAGCGCCGCCGTGGTGCTGGCCGTGGGGGCCAGGTTCAGCGGGCAGGCTTCGTGATCGACGGCGGCGTCCAGGGACAGGTCGGCGCTGTGTGCGAGTTCGGAATCGGTGTGGCCGGTGAGCGCGATGATGCGCGTGCCCATGCGCTTGGCCACCGAAATGATGGTGATGAGTTCTTGCGCCGAGCCCGAGTACGAGATGGCCAGCAGGATGTCGTCGCCCGTGAGCATGCCGAGGTCGCCGTGGATGGCTTCGGCGGCGTGCATGAAGAACGCCGGTGTGCCGGTGGACGCCAGCGTGGCGGCGATCTTGCGCGCGACGTGGCCCGACTTGCCGATGCCCGTGACCACGACGCGCCCCGTGCAGCCGAGGATGAGTTCGACCGCCTGCACGAAGTGATCGTCGAGCCGCCCCTGCAAGGCTTGCAGGGCTGCGATCTCGATGGCAAAGGTACGCTGCGCGCTGCTGCGCAGCGCGGCAGGGCTGGGTTGTGGGTGGCTGTGCATCCCGTGATTTTACTGTGAAAGAGCCGCCTTTCCGCCGCCGCTGAGTTTGCCGCCCTGGCGTATCCATCCGGCAGCCCGCTTGCTACACTGTTGCCGCCCCACTCTTTCTTCAGGATGAAGCCATGCAAACCGATCCGGCCCAGTATATTCGGGACACGATCCGCACCGTGCCCGACTGGCCCAAGCCCGGCGTGCAGTTTCGGGATATCACCCCCGTGTTGCAAGACCCGCGCTCGTTTCGGGTGCTCATCGACCTGTTCGTCTACCGCTACATGCGCCAGCGCCTCGACCTCGTCGCGGGCATCGACGCGCGCGGCTTCATCATCGGTTCGGTACTGGCCTACGAGCTGAACCTGGGTTTCGTGCCCGTGCGCAAGCAGGGCAAGCTGCCCTACCGCACGGTGTCCGAGCAATATGCGCTCGAATACGGCAACGCCGCCGTCGAGATGCACCAGGATTCGGTACGCCCCGGCCAGCGCGTGCTGCTCATCGACGATCTCATCGCCACCGGCGGCACCATGATGGCTGCCTCGCGCCTCTTGCAGCGCCTGGGCGCCAACGTGGCCGAAGCCGCCGCCATCATCGACCTGCCCGACCTCGGCGGCTCGAAAGCCGTGCGCGACTCCGGCCTGCCCGTCTACACCGTCTGCGCCTTTGAAACCGGCACTGAACAATAAGCTGGTGCTTCCCGCTGGCTGGCATTGAATCGCCGCGGGCTGTCTGGGGTTCAACCCCAGACAGCCTACGGCGAGAACCCAGTCTCTTACACCAGCACCCGCTCGATCCCGCCCGCGTTGGCTGCCTTGACGTAATCCGGCAGCCAGTTCTCGCCCAGCAGGTGCTTGGCCATCTCTACCACGATGTAGTCCGCCGACAGCCCCGTATCCTGCTCGTAGCGCGCCAGCCCCTGCAGGCAGGACGGACAGGACGTCACCATCTTGACCTCGCCCTGGAAACCATCGGCGCGGATCTGCGCCGTGTTCTTCACCAGCTCTTCCTGTTTGCGAAAGCGGATTTGCGTCGAAATATCCGGCCGCGACACCGCCAGCGTGCCCGATTCTCCGCAGCAGCGGTCGGTCTTGATGGCGTTGGATTCGCCCAGCAGGGACTTCACCGTCTTCATCGGGTCTTGCTGCTTCATCGGCGTGTGGCAGGGGTCGTGGTAGATGTAGCGCACCCCCTGCACCCCGGCGATGTCCACGCCTTTTTCCAGCAGGTATTCGTGGATGTCGATCAGGCGGCAGCCGGGGAAAATCTTGTCGAATTCGTAGCTTTCGAGCTGGTCGTAGCAGGTGCCGCAGCTGACCACCACCGTCTTGATATCCAGGTAGTTCAGTGTCGTGGCCATGCGGTGGAACAGCACCCGGTTGTCCGTCACCATCTGCTCGGCCTTGTCGGCCAGGCCGTTGCCGCGTTGCGGGTAGCCGCAGCACAGGTAGCCGGGCGGCAGCACCGTTTGCACCCCCACGTGCCACAGCATGGCTTGCGTGGCCAGGCCCACCTGCGAGAACAGGCGTTCCGACCCGCAGCCGGGGAAGTAGAACACCGCCTCGCTGTCCGGGGCGGTGGCCGCCGGATTGCGGATGATGGGCACGATATTGGGGTCTTCGATGTCCAGCAGCTTGCGTGCCGTCTGCTTGGGCAGGCCGCCAGGCATCTTTTTGTTGACGAAGTGGATCACCTGCTCGCGCACCGGCGCCTTGCCCACCGTGGCGGGCGGGTGCGCCACCTGGCGCTTGGTGATGGGCGAGAGCAGGTCGTGGGCCAGGCGCTGCGCCTTGTAGCCCACGTCGATCATGGCCGTGCGCGTGGCCTTGATGACGCGCGGGTCTTTGGCGTTGAGAAAGAACATCGAGGCCGCCGTGCCTGGATTGAACGACTTCTTGCCCATGCGCCGCAGGAGCGCGCGCATGTCCATCGACACGTTGCCGAAGTCGATGTCCACCGGACAGGGGTTGTAGCACTTGTGGCATAGCGTGCAGTGGTCGCCGACGTCCTCGAAGGCTTCCCAGTGGCGCAGGCTGACGCCGCGTCGGGTCTGTTCTTCGTACAGAAACGCCTCGATCAGCAGCGAGGTGGCGAGAATCTTGTTGCGCGGCGAATACAGCAGGTTGGCGCGCGGCACGTGCGTGGCGCACACCGGCTTGCACTTGCCGCAGCGCAGACAGTCCTTGATGGCGTTGGAGATCGCGCCGATTTCGCTGCGCTGCATGATGAGCGACTCGTAGCCCAGCAGGTTGAAGCTGGGTGTCCAGGCGCGCGACAGGTTGGCGCCTGGCATCAGTTTGCCCGCGTTGAAGTGCCCGTGCGGGTCGATGCGCCGTTTGTAGTCCTGGAAAGGGGCCAGTTCGGCCGCGTCGAGAAACTCGAACTTGGTCAGGCCGATGCCGTGCTCGCCCGAGATCACGCCGTCCAGGCTGCGGGCGATGCCCATGATGCGTGCCACGGCGGCGTTGGCCTCGCCCAGCATGGCGTAGTCGTCTGAATTGACGGGGATGTTGGTGTGTACGTTGCCGTCGCCCGCGTGCATGTGCAGCGCGACGAAGACGCGGCTTTTCAGGATGCGGTCGTGGGTGGCCTGCAGACCGGCCAGGATCGCCGCGCATTCGGCCCCGGCGAAATGGCGTTCCATGGCGCACCGGATGTCGGTTTTCCAGGAAATGCGCAGGGTGTGATCCTGGATGATGTCCACGATGCGGGCATCGGCCTGCGTGTCCAGGCGTTCGCGCAAGGCGGGCAGCAGCGTGTCCAGCCCCAGCGATGCCAGGGTGTCGAGGTGCGCGGCCAGCGGCGCGTCCAGGTGCTGCAGCAGCCAGCTCCAGCGGCTGCGCACCTGCGCCAGGGTGTCCAGCGCATCGTGGCGTCGGGTGGACAGGATCACCTCGCGGGTGTGTTCCGCGTCGTCCGGGTCTTCGGCCTTGCCCACGGGCAGCTCGCCCTGCAGATAGCTTTCCAGCGCGTCGATGAGGCGCAGCTTGTTGCGCGTGGACAGTTCGATGTTGATGCGCTCGATGGCGTCGGTGTATTCGCCCATGCGGGCCAGCGGAATCACCACGTCTTCGTTGATCTTGAAGGCGTTGGTGTGGCGCGAGATGGCGGCGGTACGGGCGCGGTCGAGCCAGAATTTTTTGCGCGCCTCGGGGCTGACGGCGATGAAGCCTTCGCCGTGGCGCGAATTGGCGATACGCACCACTTCGCTGGTTGCCAGGGCCACGGCGTGCTCGTCGTCGCCCACGATGTCGCCGATGAGCACCATCTTGGGCAGCGTGCCGCGCTTGCTTTTGGTGGCGTAGCCCACGGCGCGCAGATAGCGCTCGTCCAGGTGCTCCAGGCCCGCCAGCAGGGCGCCGCTGGCCTTGCCCGCGGTGTCGAGATACTGCTTGACCTCGACGATGGCGGGCACGGCGTTGCGCGCCTGGCCGAAGAATTCCATGCAGACGGTACGGGTGTGCGTGGGCATGCGGTGCAAAATCCAGCGTGCGGCGGTGATGAGGCCGTCGCAGCCTTCTTTTTGCACGCCGGGCAGGCCCGCCAGGAATTTGTCGGTGACGTCCTTGCCCAGGCCCGCCTTGCGAAAGCGCCGACCTTCGATCGTCAGGGTTTCGGTTTTCAGCGGCGCGCGCCCCGGAGGCTGGCTGCCGTCGGACCAGGCCAGTTCGAAGCGGGCTTCGTGCGCCTCGTGGATTTTGCCCAGGTTGTGATCCAGCCGCGTGACTTCCAGCCAGTTGCCCGCGGGATCGACCATGCGCCACCAGGCCAGGTTGTCCAGCGCCGTGCCCCAGAGCACGGCCTTCTTGCCGCCCGCGTTCATGGCGACGTTGCCACCCGCGCACGAGGCGTCCGCCGACGTGGGATCGACGGCGAACACCCGCCCGGCGGCCTCGGCGGCTTCGGCGATGCGGCGGGTGACCACGCCCGCGCCCGTCAGGATGGTGGGGACGGGGTGATCGACCCCCGGCAGGGCCGTGGTCTCGACCGCGCCGATGGCGTCCAGTTTTTCGGTATTGATGACCGCCGAGCGCCAGGACAGGGGAATGGCCCCGCCGGTGTAGCCCGTGCCTCCCCCGCGCGGCACAATCGTCAAGCCCAGCTGGATACAGGCGCGCACCAGCCCCGCGATTTCGGCTTCGGTGTCGGGCATGAGCACGACGAAGGGGTATTCCACGCGCCAGTCGGTGGCGTCGGTGACGTGCGAGACGCGGGACAGGCCGTCGAAGCGGATGTTGTCGCGCTGGGTGTGGCGCGCCAGCTGCTTGAGGGCTTCAGTGCGCAGTCTGGCCACTTCGACGAAGGTGTTCTCGAACGTGGCCACGGCGGCCCGCGCGGCGGTCAGCAGCTGCTGCACCTGTTCGTCGCGCGCGCCGTGGTCGTCGTCGCGGCGGTGGTCGATCTCGGTGAGCCGGTGGTTCAGGGCCTCGACCAGCTGATGGCGTCGCTTGGGGTTGTCGAGCAGGTCATCTTGCAGGTAGGGGTTGCGCTGCACCACCCAGATGTCGCCCAGCACCTCGAACAGCATGCGCGCCGAGCGGCCCGTGCGCCGCTGCGTGCGTAGTTCGGAAAGCAGCTGCCAGGCCGGTTCGCCCAGCAGGCGGCAGACGATTTCCCGGTCGGACCAGGACGTGTAGTTGTAGGGGATTTCGCGCAGGCGCGGCTGAGGGGCGGGTTCGAGCAGGTCGGGAGCAACGGGAGCGTTCATGGTGGATGGCGGTTGGCAGTACCCCTATCATGCTTAGGGGCAATCCCCAAGTGTAAGGGCAAAATCGTTTGCTCGTCGGATAGTGGCCACAGTGCACCGCCCTATGGTTTCTTGCGGGTGCTTGGATAGTTCTTCCTGCGAATTTGTGGGTATGTGTCGAAGGACAACCGGCAGACACAAGCGCAGTTCGCCTGTGGATTGAGTGGTGCGGCAAGGCCACCAGCATCAGGAATCCGCCGAGGTGAGTCGGCCCATCCGGACTGAGCGCGGCAGGAATCCCCTCGCCTCAGGAAGGGAAGGATGTCAAAGTTTTTGAAACGGATACGCTTACAGCCACTGGCTGACCCACGGCCACGCGTGCAGCAGGGCAGCGGTCATGACGATATAGCGCAGCAGCTTGCCGACGGCCATATAGGCCACGCAGGGCCAGAAGGGCAGCTTCAGCCAGCCCGCCACGGCGCACAGGGGGTCGCCCACGCCGGGCAGCCATGACAGCAGCAGCGCGGGCGGCCCGAAGCGTCGGAACCAGCGCTCCGTCAGCGCGTGCCAGCGCCCCCCAATGGGTTGCCGACGCGGGCCGCCGCCGGTCTGGGCGGCGGTGGCCGGGTGGCGCCAGCGTTCCCAGAGCGTTTCGGCGCCGGCCCCCATGGCATAGCTGATGGCCCCGCCCAGGGTGTTGCCCAGCGTGGCCACCAGGACGGCGGGCCAGAACAGGGCGGGGGCCAGCTGCACATAGGCGAAGACGGCGGGCTCCGAACCCAGCGGCAGCAGCGTGGCCGACACCAGGCTGATGACGAAGATCGCGGGCAGCCCGATGCCGGGCAGGGCGAGCGCCGCCAGAAGGGCATGAACCGATGAGAGCAGCCAGGTTTCCATAGGCTAATGATGGGATTGAGTCTTGTCGTACGCGGAAGCTGGTCGATATAGTACGCGGGCAAGACGACGCATGATCTGGAGAACCCATGAAGCATATCCGCATTGCCCTGTTGTCCATGACCTTGCTGCTGTGCCTGGCCGCGACGGCCAGGGCCGAGTCGCGGCTGGAGCACATCCGCAAGACGCAGACCCTGACACTCGGGTATCTGGAGACGTCCTTTCCGTTCTCATATCTGGACGGCGACCAGCCCATTGGATATGCCCTGGACATCTGCCGCGCCATCGCCGCCGCAGTGGGCCGCGAGCTGGGGCTGTCCCGCCTGGTCGTGCAGGAGATCCCGGGCAGTGCCAGCACGCGGATGGCATTGGTCGTGGGTGGACAGGCCGACCTTTTCTGCAGCACGGATACGCACGATGCCTGGCGCGAGCGGCAGGTGGCGTTCACCCCCACCATCTTCGTGGCGCACACCCGCTTTCTGGCTTTGAAGAGCAGCGGCGTGCGTACGCTGGCCGATCTGCGGGGCAAGCGGGTGCTCTCCACCGGGGGCACCACCAACGTCGCCTGGCTGCAGACGCTCAATGCCAGCCAGAACCTGGGCATGCGCGTCGGTTTCGCCAAAAATCCCGAGGACGCCCTGCAGCGCCTCGAACAGGGCGAGGCCCAGGCCTATTTCATGGATGATTCCCTGCTGGCGGGCCTGGTGGCCCGCTCGGCGCAGCCGGCGCGCTGGTTCGTCAGCCCGCAGGCTTTCACGGTCGAGCCCTACGGCATCATGATGCCCAAGTTCGAGCCCGAGTTTCAGCGGGTGGTGCGCGCCGCCCTGGTGGGCATGATGCGTGATGGCCGCCTGAAAAAACTCTATCGGCGCTGGTTTCTCGAACCCATCCCGCCCGGCGGCGTGGTGCTCGGCTGGCCGATGTCGGCCGTGCTCGAACGCGTGCTGGCGTCCCCGACCGATTCGGCCGACCCCAAGGCGTATCAGTAGCCCTTGCGGTTGCCGTCGAGATTGTCGGGGCTCGCCTCTGGCGGCCTCAGCACGCCGGCTGGAAGGGCTGGGCGTCGATGGCCGGCGTTTCGCCCGCCATCAGGCTGCCCAGCAGGGCGCTGCTGCCGCAGGCCAGGGTGAAGCCCAAGGCCCCATGGCCGATGTTCAGCCACAAATTCGAGGCGGCCCGGCTGCGGCCGATGCGCGGTCGGCCATCGGGGGTGGCGGGGCGGTAGCCGGCCCAGGCCTGGGCCCGGTCCGCATCCACCCGCGGCAGCAGTTCGCGCATCTGCCGCCGGACCAGCGCGATGCGGTCGGCCTCGATGCCCTGATCCGCCACGCCGATGCCGACCATGGCGGCCACCCGCAAGGTGCCCCCCAGGTTGGCGTAGACCGTCTTGCGCTCGTAGTCCGTGACGCTGATCGCGGGCGCCTGCTCGGGCGTGCAGGGCAGGCTCAGGCTGTAGCCTTTCAGCGGGTACAGGGGCGCGCGGCTGCCCAGCGCCGCCAGCAGCGGGCGGCTGCCCATGCCGGCGGCCACGACGAACTGATCGGCCTCGATGGCCTCGCCCGTGGTGGTCAGCAGGCGGTCGATACGCCCACTGCGGCGTTCCAGCCGCTGGATGGGCGTTTGCATGCGCAGCGTCACCCGGGACTGGGCGGCAAGCTGCTGGAACAGGCCTTGCGTGAAGCGCGCGCAGTCGCCCGATTCTTCGCTGGGCGTGTAGACGGCGCCCGCCAGCTGGGATCGGGCGGGCGCCAGCGCGGGTTCTTGCGCGATCAGTTGATCCGCGTCCAGGATTTGCTGATTGGAGCCCAGCTTGGCCTGCAGGGCAACCTGCGCGCGCGCCTTGTCCAGCAGCGCGGGGGTGCGGTAGGCGATCAGCTTGCCGTTGCGGGCATGGCCGAAATCGATGGGCGCCGTCTGCTGGATGTCGTGTAGCATCTGGCGGCTGAGATACGCGAGCGAAAGCAGTTGCGCGGAGGTGGCGGACGCCGTGCGGGCGTTGCAGGCCCGCAGGAACTGCAGGCACCAGCGCCACTGCAGGGGATCGCAGCGCGGGCGAAAGCGCAGCGGCGAATTGGGGTTCAACAGCCACTTGGGCAGGTCGCCCAGCACGCCGGGCTCGGCCAGGGGGGCGACGTAGCTGTAGCTGAGCTGTCCGCCGTTGGCGTGGCTGGCGCCGCTGGCCGGCTCGGCCGCCGCGTCCACCAAGGTTACCTGCCAGCCTTGCCGGGCCAGCTGCCAGGCCGTGGTGACGCCAATCACCCCGGCACCGATCACACATGCGTGCATTGTTGCGTGCTCATGAATATCTGTTAAGAACGGGGGATATTGTCTCTGGCATCATCCAGGGCGACAAATGCCAATCGACGTATCTCCCATAACCAAAAGGCATGGGATGGGGAGTCAGGCTGTGTGGCCCAACGGCACACTAGGCCAGTTGCTGGCAGGCAGTGCGCAGGCAGTCGATGAATTTATGGTGCAGCAGGCTCAAGGGGTCGGCGGCATGCGCCATGACGTAGATCGGGATCGGGATGGCGGGGTCGAGACGGCACAGCGCCATGCCCGGCTTGAGCATGGCATGCCCTGTCAGCAGATCTACGATGGCGTCGCCGCAGCCGGCTTCCACCAGACTACAGGCCACATAGTGTGTTTGCACGATGATCTGGGTATCCAGCGTGATGCCTGCCTGGCGTAGGGTCTGATCCATCACCGTGCCTACCTGGTCACGGGTGTCCAGGGCGATGACGGGCCGATCTGCCAGCGTCTTGAGGGCAACGGGGCTGGGCGTGGGGGTGCGGCTCAGGTAAGCCAGTTCGGTCGCGCCGACAGGGATGCGCCGCAGGCCGGGGTGATCCTGGCCGTCGAAGGTGACGATCAAGTCGAGTTCCTGGGCGTGTAAACCGGCGACCAGGCCCGGGCTGTGCAGGGTGCTGATCTTGAACGAGGCTTGCGACCCCGGGTGAAAACGACGGATCGCCATGGGCAGCAGGCCCAGGCCGATTGCCGGGGCACAGCCGATGCGCAGGTGGCCCTGCCGCCCTTGACGCAGGTTGGCGGCCAGGCGCCGCACGTGGGCGAGATCCTGGCCCAGCTGGATGATCTGGGGGGTGAGGATTTCCGCTTCACGAGTGGGGATCAGGCGCCCCTTGACGCGCTCAAAGAGCTTGAAACCCAGTTGGGCTTCTGCGTGCGCCAGGATTTTGCTGGCCGCAGGCTGCGAGATGTTCAACAGGGCGGCAGCCTGAGTCAGCGAGCCTGCCTGGCGAATGGCCTCGAAAATTTCGATATGCCGTAGCCGCATGGAATGTGCCAAAGAAGAAATGCCCGCAGGTGGCAGCCAGGCTACCGTGCGGCTTGAAAGCCCAGCAGTATAGAGCATAGCTTCTTGTTATGGGAGCCCGTGTAATTGCTATTTGCGGCAGGGGCGGTTCTGGCAGAATAATGAGCGTGCAAATCACGCATCTCCCAGGTTGGCGTGGTATCAAATACAACAAAGTGATTAAACTGTCGGTCGCTCGCGTAACCCCCATGCGGGTGCCTGTTCAAGTGACGAACCACTGACATAGAAAAAACAGGCCTATTTCACAGGAGGAACCATGAAATTCTTGCCAATCATTCTGGCAGCTGCCGTCTCCGTTGCGGGCATGACGTCCGCGCAGGCTGAAACCAGCCGCCTGGACAAGATCAAGTCCACGGGCGAACTCACGCTGGGCTATCGCGATTCATCCATTCCGTTCTCGTACCTGGACGACAACCAGAAGCCGGTCGGCTATTCCATGGACATCTGCTATGGCATTGCGGATGCGCTGAAAAAAGACCTCAACCTGCCCAACCTGAAGATCAAGCTGGTGTCCGTCACCTCCTCCACGCGTATCCCGCTGGTCGCCAACGGCACGGTTGACCTGGCCTGCGGCTCGGCCACCAACAACGAACAGCGCCAGGTGCAGGTCAGCTTCGCGCCCACCACCTTCGTGACGGCCACCCGCTTCACCGCGCTCAAGAGCGCCAAGCTCAACGATCTGGCCGATTTCAAGGGCAAGACCGTGGTGTCCACTTCAGGCACCAGCAACCTCAAGTGGCTCACGCAGATCAATGCCGACCAAAAGCTGGGCATGCGCATCATCCCGGCCAAGGATCACTCCGAAGCCTTCCTCACGGTGGCCAGCGGTCGTGCAACGGCCTTCTTCATGGATGACATCCTGCTGGCGGGCCTGGTGGCCAACTCGCAGAATCCGGGCGAATGGATGATCAGCGAAAAAGCCTACACGATCGAACCCTACGGCATGATCGAACCCAAGGGCGACGTCAAGTTCAAGACGGCAGTGGATAACGCCGTCAAGGCCATGATGAAAGACGGCCAGGTGGACAAGCTCTACGCCAAGTGGTTCACTTCGCCCATCCCGCCGAAGAACGTCAACCTCAACTGGCCGATGACGCCCGAACTCAAGAAAGTCATCGAGCATCCCACCGACTCGCCCAATCCTGCCGACTACAAGCTGTAAGTCTCAGGAATCCACGTCAATAGGTGGCGGCACCTCCAGGCTTGATCGTCCGGAGGTGCCGTTTGCATCATCGGCACTGGCCCACGCGCGGGTGCCGCAGAGGATATTTTTATGAATTACCACTGGAACTGGCTGATTTTCTGGGCGGAAGCCCCTGATGGCACCGGAACCTACCTGGATACCCTCATCCGGGGGATGTATTGGACTATTTCGGTCTCCATCCTGGCCTGGGTCATCGCCCTGGTCGTCGGGGTCGTGGTCGGCGTCTTGCGCACCAGCGGCATCCGCTGGGTCGAGCGGGTGTGCACCGCTTATGTCGAACTGTTCCGCAACGTGCCGCTGCTGGTGCAGATGTTCTTGTGGTATTTCGTCTTTCCCGAGGTGGTGCCGCAAAGCCTGGGCGACTTCATCAAGCAGGCCGATCCTGTCTGGAGCACGTTCTGGACGGCCACGGTGTGCCTGGGCCTGTTCACCTCGTCGCGGATCGCCGAACAGTTTCGCGCGGGCATCAGCGCCATGCCGCGTGGTCAAAGCATGGCGGGCACGGCGCTGGGGCTGACACGGGTACAGGTGTACCGCTACCTGCTTCTGCCCATGACGGTGCGCATCATCATGCCGCCGCTCACCTCCGAGGCCCTCAACCTCATCAAGAACTCATCCATTGCCTTCACCATCGGCCTGCTCGAAATCACGGGCGCCGCGCGCTCGATGCAAGAATTCTCGTTCCAGATTTTCGAGAGCTTCACCGCGGCCACCATCCTGTACCTCATCATCAACCTGGTGGTGGTCGTGCTGATGCGGCTGGTGGAAAAATGGCTCAGTGTGCCCGGGTTTGCCGGTACTAAGCGCTAAGGAGGCAAACCATGCACGGATTCGATTTTGACGTCATTTGGCGCACCTTGCCCTACGTCCTGGGCACGGGCCTGGTCTTCACCATCAAGCTTACGGTGCTGGCCACGGTCGGGGCCATCATCCTGGGCACGCTCATGGCCATGATGCGCCTGTCCTCCAGCAAGGTGATGTCGGGGGTGTCGGGGTTCTACGTCAACCTGATGCGGGCGCTGCCCCTCATCCTCATCATCTTCTGGTTCTATTTCCTGGTGCCCTACGTCATCGGCTGGGTCACGGGGGCCGGTCGGCCCATCGCCGTGGGCGGCTTCACGTCGGCGCTCATCACCTTCGTGCTCTTCGAGGCGGCGTACTTTTGCGAGATCATGCGCGCCGGCATCCAGTCGGTGCCTTTCGGGCAGGTGGGGGCGGGCTATGCCCTGGGTCTCAACTACTGGCAGGTGATGGGGCAAATCGTCTTGCCGCAGGCCTTCCGCAACATGATGCCGGTGCTGCTCACGCAGATGATCGTGCTGTTTCAGGATACGTCGCTGGTGTACGTCCTGTCGCTCACCGATTTCCTCGGGGCCGCCAACAACATCGCCCAACGCGATGGCCGCATGGTCGAGATGTTCGTCTTTGCCGCCGTTGTCTATTTCGTCATTTCTTACGCGGCTTCCCGCGCAGTCAAGCGGCTTGAGCGCCGTATGGCCATCGTTCGCTAAGGCCAGGAGTCACTCATGATTGAATTCAAGAACGTCAGCAAGTGGTATGGGTCCTTCCAGGTGCTCACCGATTGCACCACCAATGTTTCCAAGGGCGAGGTCGTCGTCATTTGCGGGCCGTCGGGTTCCGGCAAGTCCACGCTCATCAAGACCGCCAATGCGCTCGAACCCTTCCAGAAGGGTGAAATCTTCATCGACGGCGTGTCGGTGGGGGCGCCCGACACCAATCTGCCCAAGCTGCGTTCGCGCATCGGCATGGTGTTTCAGCACTTCGAGCTTTTCCCGCACCTGTCCGTCATGCGCAACCTGTCGCTTGCCCAGATCAAAGTGCTGGGCCGCTCCGAGGCCGAAGCCAACGAACGGGGCCGGGCCCTGCTCGAGCGCGTGGGCCTGAAGGCGCACATCGACAAATACCCGGGGCAATTGTCGGGCGGCCAGCAGCAGCGCGTGGCCATCGCCCGTGCCCTGGCAATGGACCCCATGGCCATGCTGTTTGACGAACCCACCTCGGCCCTCGACCCCGAAATGGTCAACGAGGTGCTCGACGTGATGGTCGACCTGGCCAAAGAGGGGATGACCATGATGGTCGTCACCCACGAAATGGGCTTTGCCCGCAGCGTGGCCGATCGCGTCATTTTCATGGATCAGGGCCAGATCATCGAAGATTGCACCAAGGACGAGTTCTTCGGCAATCCCGATGCGCGCTCAGATCGGGCCAAGCACTTCTTGTCCAAAATCTTGCACCACTGATTGTTGATCGTTAGTTGTTAGTTGTTAGTTGATAGGTACAGAGCATGATTCCGGGTGTTGATAACGATAGCGTCGTCTATCTGAATGGTGAGTACGTGCGTCTTGGTGATGCCAGGGTTTCCGTGCTCGATCGGGGCTTCATCTTCGGCGATGGCATCTACGAAGTGGTGCCGTGTTACCACGGCAAGCCCTTTCTCATGGACAAGCACCTGGCGCGCCTGACGCGCAGCCTGGCCGCCATCCGGCTGGATGCCGGGCGCGACGCCCAGGCCTGGCAGCGGCTCATGCTCGACACCTTGCAGCGTTCGGGCCAGCGGGGCGACTGCATCATCTACCTGCAGGTCACGCGCGGGGTGGCCAAGCGCGAGCACGGCTTTCCCGCACACAGCCAGGCCACGGTGTTCTGCATGGTTTCGCCGCTCAAGCGGCCCGACGCCCACAAGCGCGACGACGGCATGAGCGCGGTCAGCATGGTCGATGAACGCTGGCTGCACTGCGAGATCAAATCGGTGTCCCTGCTGGGCAACGTGCTGTCCAAGCAATACGCCACCGACGCCGGGGTGGACGAGGTGCTGCAGTTTCGCGACGGAAACCTGTCCGAGGGTTCGTCGTGCAACATCTGGGTGGTCAAGGACGGCGTCCTGCGCGCGCCGGTGCGCGACCACCACATTCTCGAAGGCATCCGCTACGGCTTCCTGGTGTCCCTGGCCGAACGGCTCGGCATCCCCTTCGAGGCCCGCGCCATCAGCCAGGAAGAAGTCGCCCAGGCCGACGAGCTGATGCTGTCTTCGGCCACCAAAGAAGTGCTGCCCATCACGCGGTTCGACGGCAAGCCGGTGGGGTCGGGCAAGCCCGGCGCCGTGTACGCACGCCTGCGCGCGGCGTACGACGCCGCCATCGAGTCGTTGTAATACGCCCCCTTGGGCGAGCCAGGTCGGCCCTGCACGGTGTCTGGCCCGCAGAAAAAGTGGCTGTCACGTTGTGGCAGCCATTTTTTTGGGCGTTGCAATGCAGCCAGGCAGTTGTCAGCTGGGCGGCGGCCGGTTGGCGTGCGTCAGTGTGCCGGGGGCTGTGATGACGGTGATCTTGGCCTTGTGCGCGCTGTGATATTCTTTTCAGTTCCTTTCATCACAGCGCTTGCGTGCCATGTCCGTTGATTATCTGAAACGTATCTTGACGTCCAAAGTTTATGACGTCGCTCACGAAACCGCCCTGGACCTGGCCCCTCGAATTAGCAAGCGCATTGGCAACACGGTGCTTTTGAAGCGCGAAGACACCCAGCCCGTCTTCAGTTTCAAGCTGCGTGGCGCCTACAACAAGATGGCGCATCTCAGCGCTGAAGAACTCAAGCGCGGCGTCATCGCCGCGTCGGCCGGCAACCATGCCCAGGGCGTGGCGCTGTCCGCCAGCCGCCTGAAATGCCGCGCCGTGATCGTCATGCCGATCACCACGCCGCAGGTGAAAATCGACGCCGTCAAAGCGCTGGGCGGCGAGGTCGTGCTCTTTGGCGACAGCTTCACCGATGCCGCCGAGCACGCGGTCGAGCTGCAAAAGCGCGATGGCCTTACCTTCGTCCATCCCTTCGACGACCCTGACGTCATCGCCGGGCAGGGCACGATCGGGATGGAAATCCTGCGCCAGCACCCTGGCCCCATCGATGCCGTCTTCGTGGCTATCGGCGGCGGCGGTCTCATTTCGGGGGTGGCCAGCTACATCAAGCAGTTGCGTCCGGACATCCGGATCATCGGGGTGCAAACCGAGGATTCCGACGCCATGGTGCGCAGCGTGCGGGCCGGGCGGCGCATCAAGCTGAACGACGTGGGCCTGTTTTCCGACGGCACGGCCGTCAAGCAGGTGGGCCAGGAAACCCTGCGCCTGGTGCGCGAATACGTGGACGATTTCGTCACGGTGGACACCGACGCCATCTGCGCCGGCATCAAAGACGTCTTTCAGGACACCCGCAGCGTGCTCGAACCCGCCGGCGCCCTGGCCCTGGCCGGCGCCAAGCGCTACGCGGCCCAGCAGAAATGGAAGGGCAAGACGCTGGTGGCCATCACCTGCGGCGCCAACATGAACTTCGACCGCCTGCGTTTCGTGGCCGAACGCGCCGACGTGGGCGAGGCCCGCGAGGCCTTGTTCGCCATCACCCTGCCCGAGCAGCGCGGCAGCTTCAAGCGCCTGTGCCAGGCCGTGGGGCAGCGCGCCGTGACCGAATTCAACTACCGCATCTCCGATGCCGAGAAGGCGCACGTCTACGTGGGCCTGCAAATCCGCTCAGAGCCCGAGATCGAGAAATTGGCCGCGCATTTCCGCAAGCTGGATTTCCCCACGCTCGATCTCACCAGCAACGAGATGGCCAAGACCCACCTGCGTTACATGGTGGGCGGGCACTCGGGCCTGGCCCAGCACGAAGTGCTGTACCGTTTCGAGTTTCCCGAGCGGCCCGGCGCCTTGATGAAGTTTCTCGGCACCATGAATCCCGACTGGAACATCAGTCTGTTCCACTACCGCAACCAGGGCGATGATTACGGGCGCATCCTGGTGGGCATCCAGGTTCCCCCCGAAGACAAAAAGAGCTTCAAAGAATTTCTCGACACGTTGGGCTATCCCTACTGGAACGAAACCGACAACCCGGCATATCAGCTGTTCTTGTGAGCGCACACCCGGTCTGCCGGGAAGTGAAGCGAAAACGTGCTGCCCGCGCCCGGCGTGCTTTCGATGTCCAGCGTGGCTTCGTGGCGCAGGGCCACGTGCTTGGTGATGGCCAGCCCCAGGCCGGTGCCGCCCGTGGCGCGTGAGCGCCCGCGGTTCACGCGAAAGAAGCGCTCGGTCAGGCGCGGGATGTCGCCGCTGGCAATGCCGATGCCGGTGTCCTGCACCTGGTAGCAGGCGCTGGCGTCGGCCTGCCGCGCCCAGCGGATCGTGATGGTGCCGCCGGCGGGGGTGTAGCGCACGGCGTTGGTCATGAGATTGCCGACCGCCGAGGCCAGCTCGCTTTCCTGACCCAGAATCTGCAAGGTATCGTCCACCTGCAGCGCGAAATGGTGCTGCCCGTTCGAGAGCGCCTGGCTTTGCGTGAGCGCCGTCTGGATCAGGGCGGCCAGCGCCACCGGTGCGCCGGGCTGGTTGGGTGTGGTTTCCAGTGAAGACAGCGTCAGCAGGTCGGCGACCAGGGCCTGCATGTTGTGCGCCTGGTGCGCCATGAGCTGCAGGTAGTGCTGCCGCTGTTCGGGCGTGAGGGCGTCGTCGGGCATGTCGTGCAGGGTTTCGATGAAACCCGACAGCACGGTCAGCGGCGTGCGCATTTCGTGCGAGACGTTGGCGACGAAATCCTTGCGCGTGTTCTCCAGGCGTTCGATTTGCGTGATGTCGCGGGTCACCATCAGGAACTGCCCGGCGCCGTAGGGGGCCAGATGCAGCATCAGGGTGCGCGTGTGGTCGGCGTGGCCCAGGTGCAGGACGAGCGGCTTGTCCCAGTGATCCTGGCGGGCGTAGTGGGCGAACTCGGGCGCGCGCAGCACGTTGAGGATGCTGTGGCCGCGATCCTGGTGCGGGTTGAGCCCCAGGTGCTCGGCGGCGGTCTGGTTGCACCACAGCAGGGTCTTGTCGGGCGACAGGGTGAGCGCCCCGTCGGGCAGGGCTTCGGCGGCCAGCAAGGCGCGCTGGAAATTGCGCGCGCGTTCTTGCAGTTCGAGCCGGTTCTGCTTCAGCTTGCGGTAGATCGGCGCCAGGATTTCATCCCAGGGGCCCACCGAAGGCGGCGGTGGGTCGTCGATGTTGCGCACCCAGCGGGCGATGCGCGACAGCTGCAGGCCGCTGACCAGCACCATAGCCAGCAGGCCCAGGGCCAGCAGGGCCCAGCCGGTGGCGGCGCCCAGCCAGGCGCCCAGCAGCCACCCGCCCAAGGCCCAGAGTGCGATGGAAACCAGTGTCTTGTTCATTCGATGCGTGCCATGCTGAAACAGTAGCCGGCCCCGCGCACGGTCTGGATCAGGTGATCCAGGGCGGCGGGGGACAGCGCCTTGCGCAGGCGGCGGATGTGCACATCGACTGTCCGCTCTTCGACGAAGACGTGATCGCCCCAGATTTGATCGAGCAGCTGTGTGCGGCTGTAGACGCGCCGTGCGTGCGTCATGAGAAAGTGTAGCAGGCGAAATTCGGTGGGCCCCATGGGCAGTGCGATGCCGCCGCCGCTGACCTGGCGTGTGCCGGGGTCGAGCGTGAGGCCGCCGACCTCGATGAGGTCGTGGGTCAGCTGGGGCGCGCGGCGCCGCAGCAGCGACTTGATGCGGGCCTGCAGCTCGCGCAGCGAGAAGGGCTTGGTGAGATAGTCGTCCGCCCCGGCTTCCAGCCCGTCCACCTTGTCTTGCTCGGCGCTGCGCGCCGTCAGCATGATGAGCGGGATGTCGCGCGTGCGCGCGGCGCCACGCAGCTGCCGGGCCAGGCGCACGCCGGGCTGGTCGGGCAGCATCCAGTCGAGCAGGATCAGGTCGGGCAGCGCCTGCTGGATCAGGGCCAGGGCCTCCTGGCAGTTCTGGGCCTGCTGGACGGCATAGCCCGCGTGCCGCAGGTTCAGGCACAACAATTCCTGGATGGCGGGTTCGTCTTCGATGATCAGGATGGTGGCGGACATGGCGCGGAAGCTTGAATGCGGAAGGTGGCGGGGTTTTTGACCGGTGTCATCTTAGAGTCACATTATTTCATTCATATGACACCGCCGGGCCCGGCGCCGTGGCCCGATGGGTCGGGGGATGCGGTACGATACGCGGATCATGAGCGATACATCCCACGACGCTGGCCAGGGGCCAGAGACACATTTCGGTTTCGAGACGGTACGCGAGTCCGACAAGGCGCATCGCGTGGCCGAGGTCTTCCATTCGGTGGCCTCGCGCTACGACCTGATGAACGACCTCATGTCTGGCGGCCTGCATCGCGCCTGGAAGGCCTTCACCATCGGGCGCGCCCAGGTGCGCCCGGGCATGCGCGTGCTCGACATCGCGGGCGGCACGGGCGATCTGGCACGCGCCTTCGCCCGCAAGGCCGGGCCCAGCGGCCAGGTGTGGCTCACCGACATCAACGATTCCATGCTGCGCGTGGGGCGCGACCGCCTGCTCGATCGCGGCCTGGTCACGCCGGTGGCCGTGTGCGACGCCGAATGCCTGCCTTTCCCCGACCGCTATTTCGATCGCGTGTCGGTGGCTTTCGGGCTGCGCAACATGACGCACAAAGACCGCGCGCTGGCCGAGATGCACCGGGTGCTCAAGCCGGGCGGCAAGCTGCTGGTGCTCGAATTCTCGCGGGTCGCGCCCGCCCTGGCCCCAGTGTACGACTGGTATTCCTTCAATGTGCTGCCCAAGATCGGCCGCGTCGTTGCTGCCGACGAATCCAGCTACCGCTATCTGGCCGAATCCATCCGCATGCACCCCGACCAGGAAACCCTGGCCGGCATGCTGCGCACGGTGGGCCTGGGGCGCGTGCAGTACTTCAACATGACGGCGGGGGTCGTTGCCCTGCACGAAGGGGTGCGCCTGAACTGACAGCCGGGTTCCGCGTTTGCCGCTGGCCTGTGCGCCATGCCTTCAAGGGGCCGCCTGATGCGGCCCCTTGTCATTTTTTACTTTTTGCCGCCTGTTTTTTCGCCGACGAGCCTGCGAATCAGGGTGATCTATGGTAATTTACAGCTATTCAGCTTGATGTCAGGTTGTTGAAAAAACCATTTCCCCATCAAGCGCGACGCACTCATTCAGGAGACCTCATGACCTTATCCTTGCCTCGTTGGATGCTGGCCACGCTCATGCTCGTGGCGGCACTGGTGATGCTGTCCGTCACCTCAGACGCCCAGGCGCGCCGCATGGGGGGCGGCATGAGCTTCGGGCGCCAGTCCACCAATATTGCCAAACAGCGCCAGGCCGTTCCCCCGCCCACCGCCTCCACCACGCAGCGCGCGGCAGCGCCCGCCGCCGGGGCTGCAGCGGGTACGGCGGCCGCGGGCGCCGCCAAGTCCGGCATGTCGCGCTGGCTGGGCCCGCTGGCCGGTATCGCCGCGGGCCTGGGTATTGCCGCGCTCTTGTCCAGCCTGGGGCTGTCGGGCGCCTTTCTTGAATTCCTCTCCAGCGCGCTGCTGATCGGCCTGGTGGTGTTCGCGGTGATGTTCCTGGTGCGCCGCCTGCGCGGGGCCCAGCGGCCCATGGCGGCTGCCGGGGCCACCGGGGCCACCGGGGCCGGCGGCGCGGGCAACAGCTACCGCCAGGCCCGGCCCGAGCCGGTGCGCAGCTGGAACCCGGCCCCGGCGTCCGCAGGCCCGGCCCCGGCTGCCGCGCCCGTCATCGAAGCCGTGCCGTCGGTGGCCGCGTACGACCCGTCCTGGTTCATTCCGGCCGATTTCGACGTGCCCGCCTTCCTGGCGCAGGCCAAGCAGCAATTCACCCAGGTGCAGGGGCTCTGGGACGCGGGTGACCGCGCCAGCCTGCAAGAATTCCTCACCGACGACCTGCTGGCCGAGATCACGCCGCGCCTGCCCGCGCCGGGCGAGGGCAACCGCACCGACATCGTGCTGCTCAATGCCGAGCTGCTGGGCATCGAAACGGTGGCGGGCGGCCATCTGGCCAGCGTGCGCTATTCGGGCATGCTGCGCGAGGCCGCGGGGGCCGAGGCCTTCCGCTTCGAAGAAGTCTGGAACCTCTACAAAGCCGAGGGCGCGGGCTGGCTGCTGGCCGGTATCCAGCAGCTCGATCCGCAGTAGCGCCGCACAGGCCCGCGCGCCTGCGGGCCGTCCAAAACCAGTACACTGGGGCCTGTATCGGCCCCAGTGTTTTTTTGGATCTCCGGGCGGTGGCGCGCTGCTTTGGCTTGCCTGGCCCCGCTTGGTTCTCTGCGCATGAACCTACCTTTTCCCCCCTTTTTGCCACGCCCCACGGACCTTTTCGTGCGCGGCTTCAATGCCTTGTTGCGCCGCGAGCCCTGGGCGCGCGAGCGCCTGGCCCCGCATGCGGGCAAGGCGGTGCGCATCGCGATCGGCACGCGCTGGGCGGCACAGCTGTCCATCACGTCGGATGGCGGCGTACAGACGTGCGATCCGGCCATCGTGCCCGCCGTCACGCTGTCCATTGCGCAAGACCGCATCCGCGACCTGCCCGCGGCCTGGCGCGAACAGGGTATGGCGGGCGTCACCGGGCTGGCGCACATCCATGGCGACGCCGGGCTGGCGCACCTGATCTCGGATCTCGCGCACACCCTGCGCTGGGATGTCGAAGACGACCTGTCGCGCGTCGTGGGCGACGTGGCCGCCGTGCGCCTGGTCGATGGGGCACGGGCCCTGGCCGCCGGGGCGCGCAAGGCCGCTGGCCGGGCGCAGGACAACGTGGCCGAATACCTGGCTGAAGAGTCCGGCCTGGTGGTGCCGGGGGGGGATTTCCGGGCCTGGCGCGCGCGGTTGCAGGCGCTCGAGACGCGTCTCGACCAGCTTGAAGCCCGGGTGCGGCGCTTGCCGGAGGCGGCATGCTGACGTTCTGGCGCCTGACATACATTCTTTGGGTCGGGCTGCGTTACAGGCTCGACGAGCTGGTGCTCTCCAGCCTGCAGCATCCCTGGGCGCATGCGCTGTTGCGGCTGGTGTCGTTGGGACACAAGCCGCGGCGCGCGCGTGGCGAGCGCCTGCGCCTGGCCTTGGAAACCCTGGGGCCCATCTACGTCAAATTCGGCCAGGTGCTGTCCACGCGCCGCGATCTCGTGCCCGCCGACATTGCCGACGAACTCGCCCTGCTGCAAGATCGCGTGCCGCCGTTTCCGTCGGATCAGGCCGCCGCCATCATCGAAGAATCACTGGGGGCTGCGCCGCAAACCTTGTTTGCGCAGTTCGAGCGCGATCCCGTGGCCTCGGCCTCGATCGCGCAGGTGCACTTCGCCGTGCTGCACGATGGCCGCGAAGTGGCCGTCAAGGTGCTGCGCCCGGCCATGCGCGAAGCCATCGAGCGCGACCTCACCCTGTTGCGCGCACTGGCCGGGCTGGTCGAACGCATCGCCCCCGATGGCCGTCGCCTCAAGCCTCGCGAAGTGGTGGCCGAATTCGACAAATACCTGCACGACGAACTCGACCTCATTCGCGAGGCCGCCAACTGCAGCCAGCTGCGGCGCAATTTTGGCCCCGACACCGATCGCGCCAACCTGCTGCTGGTGCCCGAGGTGGTCTGGGAATTCTGCACCAGCCAGGTCTTCACCATGCAGCGCATGCACGGGGTGCCGGTCAGCCGCGTGGCGCAGCTGCGCGCCCTGGGGGTGGACATCCCCTTGCTCGCCCGCCAGGGGGTCGAGATTTTCTTCATGCAGGTGTTCACCGACGGCTTTTTTCACGCCGACATGCACCCGGGCAACATCTATGTGTCCGACGAGCCCGAAACCCTGGGGCGCTACATCGCGCTCGACTTCGGCATTGTGGGCTCACTGTCCGAGTTCGACAAAAATTATCTGGCGCAAAATTTCCTGGCCTTTTTCCGCCGCGACTACCGGCGCGTGGCCCAGCTGCACATTGAATCCGGTTGGGTGCCGCCCACTACCCGTGAAGAAGAGCTCGAAGGGGCCGTGCGGGCGGTGTGCGAGCCCTATTTCGACCGCCCCCTGGCCGAGATTTCACTGGGCCAGGTGCTGTTGCGCCTTTTCCAGACCTCGCGCCGCTTCAACGTCGAAATCCAGCCCCAGCTGGTGCTCTTGCAAAAGACGCTGCTCAACGTCGAAGGGATGGGGCGCGAACTCGACCCCAATCTCGATCTCTGGCAGACGGCCAAGCCTTTCCTCGAAAAGTGGATGCATCAGCGGGTGGGCATCAAGGGTTTGCGCCAGCGGCTGGAACAGGAAGCCAGCCAGTGGGCGCAGATCGTGCCGCAGATCCCCCGCCTGGTGTATACCCGGCTCAACCATCCAGACCCCGGCCCGGCCATGCGCAGCGAACTCGAACGCCTGCGCCGGGCGCAAGAGACGAACAACCGCCTGCTGAGCGTGCTGTGCGGCATTCTGGCCGTGGGCCTGGTGGTGGCCGTCTGGGCGCTGACGCGCGGGGGGGGGCTATGACGCATCTGACGCCTGTGGCGCCGCAACATCCCGCCGTGCCCGCGGCCCGCTTCGAATCCAAGGTTCTCAGCCCCGCCGATTGCCTGCGGGCCGTGCGCCAGGGCCGCCTGGCGCGCCCACTGGTCTTCACCAACGGCGTTTTCGACATCCTGCACCGGGGCCACGTCACGTATCTCGACCAGGCCGCGCAGCTGGGGGCCACCCTGGTGGTGGCCGTCAATACCGATGATTCCGTGCGCCGCCTGGGCAAGGGGGCCGACCGCCCGCTCAATGCCTGCGCCGACCGGGCCGCGCTGCTGGCGTCGCTTGCCTGCGTGGCTGCCGTCACCTGGTTTGCCGAAGACACGCCGCTCGAACTCATCACCGCTCTACGCCCCGACGTCATCGTCAAGGGCGGCGATTACGACATGGAAACCCTGCCTGAAACCGCCGCAGTGCGCAGCTGGGGTGGGCGGGCTGTGGCGATTCCGTTCGAGCACCAGCGCTCGACCACCGCGTTGCTGAAGAAAATTCGGCAATAGTCGCGGGCCGGGCGCTGCCGTGATCAGAACTGGAAGCGCGACCGCGCGGCGCCGCGCAGGGGCTTGGCCCAGGTGTCGAAGATTTGCACGGTTTCAAAGTTGGCGGCACTGGTGCGCGTGATGCGGCAGGCCGTCATGATGGGGCTGTGCCCCACGATGGCCACCAGGCGGCCGCCCACGGCCAGCTGGTACTTGAGGGCGTCGGGCACCACCGGCACCGAGCCGGTGAGCAGGATGGCGTCGTATTCAGCCGTGCCCCAGCCCGCGTGGGCATCACCGGTTTCGAGCACGATGTTGGTGATCTGGTTGCGCGCCAGGTTGGCCTGAGCAAAGGCGGCCAGGCGGCTGTCGATCTCGATGCTGGTGACCTGCTGGCACAGGCGCGACAGGATGGCGGCCTGGTAGCCCGAGCCGGTGCCGATTTCCAGCACGCAGTCGGTGGCCGTGAGCAGCAGGTCTTCGGCCAGCTTGGCCTCGACCTTGGGCGAGAGCATGCATTCGCGCGTATCGACGCCGTCGATGATGAGCGGCAGTTCGGTGTCGGTGAAAGCCAGGGCGCTTAGCTGGGGCGGCACGAAGCGTTCGCGCGGCAGATCAAAGACGGCTTGCAGCAGGCGTTCATCCTGGACGTTCCAGGGGCGAATCTGTTGCTCGACCATATTGAAGCGGGCACGGTCGGCGTCGGTGATGTCGTTGACGTTCATTGTCGCGGTGGCCTAAGGGTTAACGTGGATCGATTATAGGCCAGGCACCCCCCGTCTGGGGCATTTGCAAAGGGTGCCTGATCCGCGCAGCGGGACGGCCGTTTCCCGGGCGGGTTGTGCCGGGGGCTGGCGCGCGCGGTGGCGTGGCATTCATGCCTGGGCGGGCCACCAGGCATGAAAGTGCTGCACTGGGCCGTGGCCCGAGCCCACCTGCAACTGGCCCGAGGCGGCGATGGCGCGTTCGAGATAGGCCTTGGCCTGGCGGGCGGCTTCGGGCACGTCGTTGACGCGCGGCAGCAGCGCGGCCAGCGCGGCCGACAAGGTGCAGCCCGTGCCGTGCGTATTGGGCGTTTCGATGCGGCGACCCGGCAGCTCGATCATGCGGTCGCCGTTGTGCAGCAGGTCGATCGTGTCGTTGCCTGGCAGGTGGCCGCCCTTGAGAAACACCCAGCGCCGCTCGTCGTCGGGCAGCAGGCGGCGCAGGCGTTCAGCGGCGCGGCGCATGTCCTTCAGATTGTCCGCCGGGCTTTGTTCCAGCAGCACACCCGCCTCGGGCAGATTGGGCGTGATGATGGTGGCCAGCGGCACCAGCCCTTCGCGCAGCGCCTCGACAGCCTGGCGTTCGAGCAGGTGGTCGCCGCTCTTGGCCACCATGACGGGGTCGAGCACCAAGTGCGTGGGTTTCCAGTGGGCCAGCCGGTCAGCCACGGTGCGGGTGACGCCCACTTGGCCCAGCATGCCGATCTTCACGGCGTCCACGCGCACGTCGGCAAACAGCGTGTCGATCTGTGCGGCCACGAAGTCGGGCGCCACGGGCGCGATTCGCGTGACGGCCTGCGTGTTCTGTGCGGTGAGGGCGGCAATGACCGCCATGCCGTAGGCGCCCAGGGCGCTCATGGTCTTGACGTCGGCCAGCACGCCGGCGCCGCCGGAGGGGTCGACCCCGGCAATGGAAAGGGTGTTCGGGATCATGGCAGACCTCGTTCTGGTGTCGGAGTGTTTGGTGCCGCGACTCGGCGGGCAAGCTGGCGCTGCAGGCCAGCTTGCCTGTTCATCCACAGTGCGTGCGGGCCTCAGGCCGTCTTGCGAGACGGCAGCAGGCCCTCGGTGGGCGAGCTGGGGTCGGCGTCGTAATATTTGCGCTTGACACGGCCCGCCAGATAGGCCTCGCGACCGGCCTCGACGGCCAGGCGCATGGCGCGCGCCATACGGATGGGTTCGCGCGCCCCGGCGATGGCGGTGTTCATGAGAATGGCGTCGCAGCCCAGTTCCATGGCGATGGCGGCGTCGGAAGCCGTGCCCACGCCGGCATCCACCAGCACGGGCACTTTGACCTGATCGATGATGAGGCGCAGGTTCCAGGGGTTGATGATGCCCATGCCCGAGCCGATGAGCGAGGCCAGCGGCATCACCGCCGCCACGCCGATGTCTTCGAGCATGCGGGCCTGGATGGGGTCGTCGCTGCAGTAGACCATGACGTCGAAGCCGTCGGCCACCAGCGTACGCGCGGCGGCCAGGGTTTCGGGCATGTTGGGGAACAGGTTGCCCGCGTCGCCCAGCACTTCGAGCTTGCACAGATTATGGCCGTCGAGCAGCTCGCGCGCCAGGCGCAGCGTGCGCACGGCGTCGTCGGCGGTGTAGCAGCCCGCCGTGTTGGGCAGGATGGTATAGCGCTCGGGCGAGAGGAAATCCAGCAGATTGGGTTCGCCCGGATTCTGGCCGATATTGGTGCGGCGGATCGCCACGGTGACGATTTCAGCGCCACTGGCTTCAATGGCCTGGCGGGTTTCGTCGAAGTCGCGGTATTTGCCGGTGCCGACCAGCAGGCGGGATTGGAAGGTGCGCTGGGCGATGGTGAGGGTATCTGCGGTGCTCATGGTGTGCGTATCGTGTGCTCGATCGTCGGAGAGGGTGGCTGTCGGTGTGCCCCGTTGGCCGCCCTCAAGGATAATCCATTTCATCCTGGCCGATGGCGCAAGCCCGGTTCGGAATGGGCACATTACAATCGCCTGTTCCGTAAACAGACGATCTTGGAGTCATCCATGAGTGAGTACACCCCCGCCCCAGGGGCCGCTGATGCCAACCGCGAGGATGCTGGCAAAAAAGTGACCCAGCTGGTCTACATCCTGCAGGCCGTAGGCATGTTTCTGGGTGGCTTGCCTATCCTGGTGGGCATCATCATCAACTACGTCAAACGCGACGACGTCAGGGGCACGCTCTGGGAATCGCACTTTCGCTGGCAGATTCGCACGTTCTGGTTTTCGCTGCTCTGGACGGTCGTGGGTTTCGTGCTGATGTTCGTGGTGGTCGGCTGGCTGGTCTTGGTGGCCAATACGGTCTGGACGATCTATCGCGCCGTCAAGGGCTGGCTGTACCTCAACGACGGCAAAGCCATGTATTGAGCCATCCCCTGCCCGGATACCTACGAGCTGGGGGCAGACGAGTTCGAACAACTCGGTGAGTCAGTGCCGCGTCGCTTCCAGGCCTCGGGCTGCGCGCAAGTCGCGGCAGATGGCCTCGGCGGCGTCGATCAGCCGGGGTCCTGGGCGGTGCAGCCAGTCGGGGTTGACGGCATACAGGCGGCCTGCGCGGGCGGCGCGCAGCCCGTGTGCGGCCCACCAGCGTGTGCGGGCCTGCAGCGTTTCGCCGCCGTAGGGCGACACGATCAGCACCTGCGGGTTCAGGTGCAGCACCGCTTCCAGGCTCACCTGGGGCGCGGCCGCCTGGCTGTTCGCATAGGGGTTGACGCCACCACAGCGCGCCAGCAGATCGTTGATGAGCGGGTCTTTACCCAGCGTGAACAGCGGGTCGGTACTGACTTCAATGAAGACGCTCTGTGCGGGGGGCGGGGCGGGGCGCAGGGCGGCAATGCGTCGTTCCAGCTGGGCGGCCTGGGCTTCGGCTTGGGTTCGTGTGCCCAGTTTGTTGCCCAGATCGCGCACCAGGGCCGGGATGCCTTCCAGCGTCTGCGGGTTGGCGTAGATCAGCGGAATGTCCAGCGGCTGCAGCCGCGCCGCCAGCGCCCGGCTGGCCTCGGTGGGATACCAGGCTACCACTAGCGTGGGTTTCAGCGCCAGGATGGCTTCCTGGCTGTATTCCACCCCGTCGCCGATGCGGGCGATGGCGCGCGCAGTGGGCGGATAGTCGCTGTGCAGCACGGTGCCGACGATGTCGGCCCCCGCGCCCGCCGCATAGACCAGCTCTGTGGCGCTGGGCGCCAGGGTGATGATGCGCGGGCGCGGGGCGGCCTGTGTGGGTGCCACCGCGGCTGGCACATGCACGGCCAAAGCGGGTGCAGATACTGCTGCCGATGCTGTTGTAGCCTGCGTGGCTGATGCTGTTCTGGCCGCAGGTGCTTCTATTGCCTCAGCGGCGGCTGCTATTGTCGTTACTGTTACTGTTGCTGCGGTTGCTGGCGGGCAGAGCAGGCTGCCGACCAGCAACATGGCCGTGCCGACGGGACGCAGGCGTGCCCAGACGGCGGCTCGCGTTGCGAACCAGTGCCGTGTGCGTGCAGCCCAGCTTGTCCCGCCGTCCGGCATGCTTACATCCGCCAGGACAGGTTGACGAACACGTTGGAACCCGGCGTGTTGTAGCCGTCCACCAGCACGTAGTCCTTGTCGAACACGTTGTTCCAGCGCACTTGCACCCCCAGCGACTTGCTGAAGTCGTAGGCGGCAGTCAGGTTGACGAGCGAGAAGCCGCCCAGGCGTGTTTGGTTGGCCGCATCATCGTAGCGATTGCCGGTGTACTCGTATTCGGCCCCCAGCTTCAGCGCCTGGATGCGGTGTTCGACGCTGGCGTGGAAGACTTGGCGGGCACGACGCAGAAGTGTTGAGCCTTCTGCAGGGAAGTAACCTTGTGCTGCCTGTGGTGTGTCATTGCGTGGATCCAAGAAATCTGCGCTTGCACGAAGCGTCGTGTCACCCAGTCTCTGTTCACCTGTTAGTGTGAGACCGCGGATAGTGGCTCTACTAGTGTTCTTTGCCGTGTTATAGCCGAGTGCAGGGTCAAAGACGTATCCACTGATCAGATTTCTGATGCGATTTTGATAGATCGTGGCTCGTACCAGCGTTGCTTCGGTTTGGTACTGCACGTGCGCTTCGATGTTTTTAGATTTTTCTGGCTTCAGGTTCGGGTTGCCCTGAAAGATATCTCCATACCCGTAGTCGGTAAAGGGTGTGTACATATCATTGAATGTTGGTGCACGGAACCCAGTGTTTCCAGCAATCCCGACCTGCCAGGCATTCGTTAGATCGAAATCCAGCCCCAGGCTGCCGGTCGCCTGGTTGCCGTAGTCCGTGTAGTTATCGTTGCGCACGCTGGCTTGCGTATGCAGGCGATCGAATTTGCCCTTGTAAATGAGGCCGACAGCATTGGTGTTGCGTCCTGCTTGATCGTACTGTGTGCTGCTTTCAACGCGCTCTTCCTGCCGTTCAAGCAGCAGCGAGAGATGCTGATCCTGGATGGGGGTGACGGTGTTGATCCAGCTATATTGCCGCTTGAGAGAATTGAATAGCGTGTTGTAGGTGCGGTCATCGTACCCGTCTTTCGTAAAGCCGAATTTCAAGTCGCTTTCCCACCAATCCGTGATTCGGTCTGTGCTGGTGACTCCATAGGCTTGCTGGCGGTAGAAGGCGTAAGCGTCTGGCACAGATGAGCCCGCATCGTAGTCGCCGCGTATTTGACTGTTGTAAGCGGTGAGCCCAATGCGGTGGCCTTCAGCCCAGCGGTAACCCAAAGTGCCGGAGACCGCGTGGCTGCGATAGCCGTCCTTATCGGCGTAGTGCCCGAGGTTATCGCTGTTGTTTGCCATACGCTTGCGCGTCGCATCAAACCCCTTGCTGTCGTTCGCGCTGGCCGACAGGCTGTAGTCCCAGCCGTCGCTGGCGCCCGACAGGCCCAGGCTGGATTTCGAGGTTTCGTATGTGCCGTAGCCGACGTTGGCCCAGGCCGACAGCGGGCGATCCTGTTCGCCCTTTTTGGTGATGATGTTGATCACCCCGCCAATGGCGTCAGAGCCATACAGGCTGCTGGCCGCGCCGCGCACGATTTCGATGCGTTCCACCATGGCTGGATCGATGGCCGGGAAAGCTGCGCCGCCTGAAGTAGAGCCGTTGATGCGCATGCCGTCGATCAGGATCAGTGACTGGTTGGTGCTAGCGCCGCGCAGGTACAGGCCGGTCGCTGTCTGCGGCCCGCCGTTGGTCGTGAACTGCACGCCTGGTGCCTGGCCGATGATCTGCGCCAGGCTTTCACCTGGGGCGTTGGCCAGTTGTTCGGGGCCGATCACGGTGACATCGCCCACGACATCACTCAGCGGCTCGGCCATGCGGCTGGGGGTGACGACGATCTCGGACAGGCGGGAGACCGGGGTGGTCGATGGCGCGTCAGCGGAGTTCTGGGATTGGGCCGTGGCGGCCAGGGGAAACAGACAGATGGCGGCGGCCAGCGTGCGCCGTGAGAATGGGATGCTCATGAGTAGCCCTGTGTGGTGCGCGTCCCCGCACACCGTTGTTATTGAGGCCTGTCCGTGAACAGCCGCCGCCGGGAAGGGTAAGGCGGTGTGGCTGTCGGGCAGACGTAGGGAAGGTTGAAGCAGGCCGGTATCGGGCTGGCAATGGCCGGGCGTGTGGCCTGGCCGATGCGCACCGTTGCGGGGGCAGCACAGCTGGGGGTTGCAAGGCAAACCGTCTGTTTCCCGTTTGAATGCCGGGACGTGCGAGCACATCCCGGCATACCTGGTTCGATGCGTATTATAAGGTTCGTCTGCCCAGCCTCTGAAGGCCCCAGCATTCATGGGCGTTCGTGGGGTTTGTATACTGCATACCTCATTTTCCTGTGCTTGGTATGCCGTTCAATTCTCCCCCCATCACGCCCACCCGGGACGACACCTTGTCGCTGCGCCTGCGGCAGCGCATCGACGGCAAGACCAAGCCGCGCGGCAGCCTGGGGCGCCTGGAATCCCTGGCGCAGCAGATCGGCATGATCCGCCGTACGCTGGCGCCAACGCTGTCGGCCCCTGTCGTGTACGTCTTTGCCGCCGATCATGGCGTGGCAAACGAAGGCGTGTCCGCCTATCCGCAGGACGTCACCTGGCAGATGGTGGAAAACTTTCTTGCCGGAGGCGCGGCCATCAACGTGCTGGCGCGCCAGCAAGGCGTGCGGCTGCAGGTCGTCGATGCCGGGGTGAAGCACGATTTTGGCGTCCGCGACGGCCTGCTGAACCGCAAAATTCGTGCGGCCAGCGGCAATCTGGCCAGCGAACCCGCCATGACGCTGGTCGAGTGCGCGCAAGCCTTGCAGGCGGGCGTGGATTTGATGGCGCAAGAAGACAGCATCGTTGTGGGCTTTGGCGAGATGGGCATCGCCAACACCACGCCCGCGGCGGCGCTCATGCACCGGTTCACCGGCCTGGCCGTCGCCGAGTGCGTGGGGGCGGGCACGGGCCTGGATGCCGCGGGCGTGCGGCACAAGGTGTCGGTGATCGAGCGGGCCGTGCGTTTGCATGCGGCGGCGTCCGTGCCGCTGCAGGCGCTGGCCGCGCTGGGCGGGCTCGAAATCGCCATGATGGCCGGCGCCATGCTGGGTGCGGCCTCGCGCCGCAAGGTGCTGCTTATCGACGGCTTCATTGCCACCGCCGCCTTGCTGGCGGCCTCGCGTTTTGACGTCAATGTGCTGGACTACTGTGTGTTCTGTCACCAGTCGCAAGAGCGCGGCCACGCCCGCCTGCTGCAGATTCTGGGCGGCGAACCGCTCTTGGCTCTGGGCTTGCGCCTGGGCGAAGGCACCGGCTGCGTACTGGCCTGGCCCCTGGTGCAGGCCGCCGCCGCGTTCTTGTGCGAGATGGCCAGCTTCGAGGGCGCGGGCGTCAGCGACCAGGCGTGAGCAATCAGCGGTAGTGACGGTCGATTTCAAGCAATTCCGGTGACCACGAGCAGCGCGCGTTCGATGGCCCGTATGGCTTCATGGTCGAGATGCCCGAAGATAGGCCCCGTTCTTGCCCTGGGTAAGGTGGAGATTTTATCAACCATGACTTGCGAGCGAACCTGCAAGCCGTTGGAAGCATCAGGATCGATGGTGACCCTGAATGCCGCATTGCGGAGTTCGCTTGTGACGGGGCAGATGATGACGCTGTTGAGTTCTGCCAGTAGATTGGACTGAATGACCAAGGCGGGTCGTGGCTTGCCGTAAGCACCGGGCAGCGAGACGACGACGAGGTCGCCGCGTTGCATTAGCGCCAGCCTTCGATATCATGCATAGCCGCTTCAGTCAGCGCAAGAACGCTTTGCTCTTCGGCGTCGCTGTTGAGTGCGATGCATTGTTCTTTTATAGCCTGCGCATAGCCAGATAGTTGGGTGTCAGGTACCCAGAGTTGAAGCGAGCGTAGCTGGTTTTGCTGTGGACGACGCTGGTTTCGTATTGAATGGTGCATGATACGCTTCCTATTGGGCTGATGAGAGTAGGCTAGCTTGCCCGACAACGAACGGCAAGCACGTGTATGATTTTTTGGTCTCTTTCTTGATGTCTCTTTTTTCTGCTTTCGCCTGGTGCACCCAGAAGGGCCGTGTCTGCCGCCTGCAACACGAGTGTCGGCTGTTTTTCACGGCCCTGCAGTTCTTTACGCGCCTGCCGATTCCGACGTGGGTGGGTTTCAAGCCCGCCTGGCTGCAGCACTGCACGCGCTACTACCCGCTGGTGGGCTGGGTGGTGGGCGGGCTTGGCGCGTTCGTGTATCTGCTGGCGAACAGTGTCTGGCCGCAGGCGGTGGCCGTGCTGCTGTCCATGGCGGCCAGCTTGGTGGTCACCGGGGCTTTTCATGAAGACGGCTTTGCCGACACCTGTGATGGTCTGGGCGGGGCGGTGAGCAAAGAACGGGCCTTGCAGATCATGAAAGACTCGCGCATCGGCACCTATGGCGCGGCGGGCCTGGGCCTGATGTTGGCGCTGAAATTTGCAACGCTGAACGCCTTGCCGCCCGCCTGGACGGCGGCGGCCCTCATGCTGGCGCACCCGGCCTCGCGCCTGGGCTCGGCGCTCATCATCTGGCGCATGCGCTATGCGCGTGAAGAGGGCAAGGCCAAGCCGCTGGGGCATCGCATGCGCGGATATGAACTCGTCATTGCGTCCGTTTGCGGGCTGCTGCCCGCCGTCGCGCTGGGCGCAGCGCGCATCGTGCCGTCGGCTGGCGTCGCCATGGCCTTGCTGCTGGGCCTGGCGGGGACGATCTGGATGGCGCGCCTGCTGGCGCGGCGCCTGGACGGTTATACCGGAGACGGCCTGGGGGCCGCCCAGCAGCTGGGCGAACTGGGCTGCTATCTGGGGCTGCTGTCGGTGCTGGGCTGAATCGGCGGCTTATGCGCAGGCCGGGGCGTGACGCGCGCCAAAGAGGGCGTCCAAAATGCGGGCCATGAGGCTGGTGTGCGGCTTGTTGGCGCGCGCGGCGCGTTCTTCGGCCATCAAGCGCTCGAAGGCTTCGTTGACGGGGTAGTTCGAGAAGGGAACCAACATGCGAATCTCCTTGTTATTGTGAATCATCAGCGATTGATTGGTGAAAACCTCTATAGGGTTAACCCTAGTGTAATGGATTGAGGCAGGAAAAGCTACCTTGGCAGCCCCGCGTCTGTTGTTGATTCGCCATACGGCACCCGCCATTGCGCCGGGCCTGTGCTATGGCCGGTTGGACGTCGCCGCCCGGCCAGACGCGCTGGCCGCGTGGCTGCGCGTCTGGGACGCGACCGGCCACCCGCACCAACCCTGGCGGGGGTACGCGCGCCTGCTCAGCAGCCCGGCGGCCAGGTGCCAGGTCTTGGCCCAGGCCCTGGCCACGCGCCTGGCGCTGCCACTGGAGGCCAGCCCCGCCTGGCAGGAAATGGACTTCGGTGCCTGGGAAGGCCGCGCCTGGGATGCCATCGGCCGACGCGCCGTCGATGCCTGGGCTGCCGACCCTGTGCGCCATGCGCCCGGTGGGGGCGAGTCTGCCCTGGACATGATGCGCCGGGTGGCCACCGCTTATGAAGCCTGGCGCGGCCAGGGGCGGGATGCGATTCTGGTCTGCCATGGTGGTGTCATCCGCCTGTTGCAGGCCTGGTGCGTCCTGCGTCCCGAAGGTAGCGCGTTTGGGCCGCCCGACCTGTCGCGCGCCTGCGCCCATGCCCTGGCCCTGTCGGCCCCGCCCCCCGGCGGGCTGGTCTTGCTTTAGACAGCAACGATACAATCAAAAACTGTCCGCTGTATTCCCGCATATCTACCAACTGGATTTCACCGTGTCCTACCCCGTCTTGCCCTATCCCATCGAGTCCTACACCCGTGGCGCCGAGTTCGTGCGCCTGCTGGGGCAACGCATCGTGGTGCTCGATGGGGCCATGGGCACCATGATCCAGCGCTACAAGCTCACCGAGGCCGATTTCCGGGGCGAGCGCTTTGCCGGGCACGACCACGATCTCAAGGGCGACAACGAACTGCTGTCGCTCACGCGCCCGGACGTCATCCGCGAAATCCACCGGGGCTACCTCGATGCGGGGGCCGATGTGGTCGAGACCAATACCTTTGGCGCCACCCGCGTGGCCCAGGGCGACTACGGCCTGCTGGACATCGCCTACGAACTCAACGTGGCCTCGGCGCGCCTGGCGCGCGAGGCCTGTGATGCCGTGTCCACCCCCGATCATCCGCGCTTCGTGGCGGGCTCGGTGGGGCCGCAGCCCAAAACGGCGTCGCTGTCTCCGGACGTCAACGATCCGGGCGCGCGCAATGTCACCTTTGAAGAACTGCGCGTGGCCTATACCGAGCAGGTCAATGGGCTCATCGACGGCGGGGCCGACCTGCTGCTGATCGAAACCATTTTCGATACGCTCAACGCCAAGGCGGCCATTTTTGCCATTGAAACCATCTTCGAAGAACGCAATATCCGCCTGCCCGTGATGATTTCCGGCACGGTGACCGATGCCTCGGGGCGCATTCTGTCGGGCCAGACGGTCGAGGCCTTCTGGAACTCGGTGCGCCACGCGCGGCCCGTCACCATTGGCCTGAACTGTGCCCTGGGGGCGGCACTCATGCGCCCCTACGTGGCTGAACTGTCCAAGATTTGCGACACCTACGTCTGCGTGTATCCCAACGCCGGGTTGCCCAACCCCATGGCCGAAACCGGCTTTGACGAAACCCCCGCCGACACCTCCGGCCTGCTCGAAGAGTTTGCCCAGGCCGGGCTGGTGAACGTGGTGGGTGGGTGCTGTGGCACCACGCCCGAGCACATCCGCGAGATCGCCCGCAAGGTGCGCAAGCTGCCCATGCGCCAGCCGCCGGTCATCCCCGTCAAGACGCGCCTGTCGGGGCTCGAGGCACTCAATTTCGACCGCGATACCCTGTTCATCAACGTGGGCGAACGCACCAACGTCACGGGCAGCAAGGCGTTCCTGCGCCTCATCCGCGAAGAAAAATTCGACGAGGCGTTGTCCGTGGCGCGCCAGCAGGTCGAAAACGGCGCGCAGATCATCGACATCAATATGGACGAGGGCATGCTGGATGCCCTGGCGCTCATGCCGCGCTTTTTGAACCTGCTGGCCTCCGAACCAGACATTTCCCGCGTGCCGGTGATGATCGACAGCTCGAAGTGGCCGGTCATCGAAGCCGGCCTGCGCTGCGTGCAGGGCAAGTGCATCGTCAACTCCATTTCGATGAAAGAAGGCCCGGAACCCTTCATCGAACAGGCCAGGCTGTGCCGCAAGTATGGGGCGGCTGTGGTCGTGATGGCCTTTGATACGGATGGTCAGGCCGACAGCCTGCAGCGGCGCATCGATATCTGTTCCAAGGCTTACGACATTCTGGTCAATCAGGTGGGCTTTCCGCCGGAAGACATCATTTTCGACCCCAATGTGTTTGCCATTGCCACCGGCCTCGAAGAACACAACCGCTACGGCCTGGACTTCATCGAAGGCGTGGGCTGGATCACGGACAACCTGCCGCATGCGCGCACCTCCGGCGGCATCTCGAACGTCAGCTTTTCGTTCCGGGGCAACGAGGCCATGCGCGAGGCCATCCACGCCGTCGTGCTGTATTACGCCACCCAGCGCGGGCTGACCATGGGCATCGTCAATGCCGGTCAGCTGGGCGTGTATTCCGAACTCGACCCTAAGGTGCGCGACCTGATCGAAGACGTCGTCTTCAATCGCGCCGAACCCCTGGGCAAGACCGACCCGGCGGACGAACGCACCTCGACCGAACGCCTGGTCGAACTGGCCGATACGCTGCGCGGCGCGGGCAAAAAGAAAGAAGAAGACCTCACCTGGCGCGAGGGCACGGTGCGCGAGCGCCTCACCCACTCGCTGGTGCATGGCATCACCACCTTCATCGTTGAAGACACCGAAGAAGTGCGCGTCGAGATCGACGCCGCCGGTGGGCGCACCATCGAGGTCATCGAAGGCCCGCTCATGGACGGCATGAACGTCGTGGGCGACCTGTTCGGCGCGGGCAAGATGTTCCTGCCGCAGGTGGTGAAGTCGGCGCGCGTGATGAAGCAGGCCGTGGCCCACTTGCTGCCCTTCATCGAAGAAGAAAAGCGTCTGCTGGCCGAAGCGGGTGGCGACGTGCGCTCCAAGGGCAAGGTGGTGATCGCCACCGTCAAGGGCGACGTGCACGACATCGGCAAGAACATCGTCACGGTGGTCTTGCAGTGCAACAACTTTGAAGTCATCAATATGGGCGTCATGGTGCCCTGTGCCAAGATTCTCGACAAGGCCAAAGAGGTGGGCGCCGACATGGTGGGCCTCTCGGGCCTCATCACCCCCAGCCTCGAAGAAATGGCCTACGTCGCCTCCGAGATGCAGCGCGACGCGTATTTCCGCGAGCGCAACATTCCGCTGCTGGTGGGCGGGGCCACCACCAGCAAGGTGCACACCGCCGTCAAGATCGCGCCCAACTACGAAGGCCCGGTCATCTACGTGCCCGATGCCAGTCGCTCGGTGGGGGTGGCCACCAATCTCATGTCCGACCAGGTGAAAGCCTATCTGCAAGAGGTGGCCGACGAATACACGCTGGTGCGCGAGCGCCATGCCAACCGCAAGGCCACGCCCATGCTCACCATCGAGCAGGCGCGCGCCGCCAAGCCCGCCATCGACTGGGCCAGTTACACGCCGCCGCGCCCCAAGTTCATTGGCCGCCGGGTGTTCAAGCACTACGACCTGCACGAAATCCTCAAGTTTCTCGATTGGACGCCGTTTTTCCAGTCGTGGGGCCTGATGGCGCAGTTTCCCGCCATCCTGACCGACAAGGTGGTGGGCGAGCAGGCCAGCAAGCTCTACGAAGAAGGCCAGGCCATGATGAAGCGCATCGTCGAGGGCCGCTGGCTGACGGCCAATGGCGTGGTGGCTTTCTACCCCGCCAACAGCATCAACGATGACGACATCGAGATCTACACCGACGAAACCCGCAGCGAGGTACTGCTCACTTGGCGCGGCGTGCGCCAGCAGACGCAAAAGCGCGACGGGGTCGACAACAAATGCCTGGCTGACTTCATCGCCCCCAAAGAAACCGGGGTGATGGACTACATCGGCATGTTTGCCGTCACCGGCGGCCTGGGCATCGAAAAATACGAACAGCAGTTCCAGGATGCGGGCGACGATTATTCGGTCATCATGCTCAAGGCGCTGGCTGACCGCCTGGCCGAAGGCTTTGCCGAGACCCTGCATGCCCGCGTGCGGCGCGACCTCTGGGGCTATGTGCCTGACGAAGACATGCCCAACGCGGACATCATCAACGAAAAATACCAGGGCATCCGCCCGGCGCCGGGCTACCCCGCCTGCCCCGAGCACCTGGTCAAGCGCGCCATGTTCGACATCCTGCAGTGCCACGAGATCGACATGCAGCTCACCGAGGGCTTCGCCATGATGCCGGCCTCCAGCGTGTCGGGCTTCTACTTCAGCCATCCCGCGTCCAAGTATTTCAACGTGGGCAACATCGGCGCCGACCAGGTGGCCGATTACGTGCGCCGCACGGGGCGCGACGAAGACGACGTGCGCCGCTCCCTGGCGAGCGTGCTGCGCTAGGCCGTGGGGCCGCTGCACGTCCTGGCGGCCTATTGCCCGATGGGCATGGCGTCGTCTGGCCACCGCGCGGGGGGGCGTCATGTCGCGCGATGACGCGGTGCGCCGCCAGAGCCTGGGTGCTTTTCTGCGCAGCGCCCGCGCGCGCGTCAGCCCGGCCGATCACGGTCTGCCGCCCGGCCTGCGGCGGCGCACGCCGGGCCTGCGGCGCGAAGAAATCGCCCAGCTGTGCGACATCAGTACCACCTGGTACACCTGGATCGAGCAGGGCCGCGAGGTGTCTGTTTCGGTAGACGTCTGGGATCGCCTGGCGCAGGCGCTGCACCTCACGCGCGCCGAGCGCCATTACCTGTTCAGCCTGGCCGAGTGCGCCGACCCCCAGGCCGGGCGCCTGGAGGGCGTGGCCTTGCCCGAGGGCCTGGGCGATTGCGTGGACAGCATCCGCGGGCCGGCCTACATCCTCGATCAGGCCTGGAACATGCTGGCCTGGAACGCGGCGCTGGAGCGCCTGTTCGATGGCTGGCCCGCCCAGGGGCGCGCCAACCTGCTGCAGTTCATCTTCCTCAACCCGGCGGCGCGCACGCTGGTGGTCGACTGGGAAGAGCGCGCCAGCCGCGTGGTGGCCGAGTTTCGCGCCGACGTGGCCGCGCTCGCGGGCGACGAGACCATCGGCGCGCTGGTGGCCGAGCTGCAGGCGGGCAGTCCGCTGTTTGCCCATTGCTGGACGCGCCAGACCGTGGTCGATCGCGAAGGCGGCGTGCGCGAGTTTCAGCACCCGGCGCAGGGGCGCCTGCGCTTTCGCCAGTTCACGTTTCGCCTGGCCATCCGACCCGACTGCAAGCTGGTCATGCTGCTGGAAAACCTGGCCGAGGCCCCCGGGCCATAATGCATGTCGGTGCCGCCACGCTGCGGCCATGCGCCAAAGGGGCTGCCTGTCTTGTGCGGGCGCGGGGTGCCGAGAGGGCTTTCAAGCCTTGTGTCGGCGCAGCTGGCTGCCCGAGCGGTTGGACAGTCGCCGAAACGACAACGCCGATGCCGCCACGCACAGCGCCGTGACGATGAAGCCCCACATGACGTCGATGCGGTCGGCTTCGATGCCGCCGCGCAGGCTGATGCTGAGGTTCAGCGTGACGGCGGCGCAGGCCACCCCCAGGCTGATGCCCAGCTGCTGGGCCATGGCCGAAAAGCTGCTGGCGCGGCTCATCTGCGCCGAGTCCAGGTCGGCGTAGGTGAGCGCGTTGACCGCCGTGAACTGCAGCGAGCGAAAAAAACCGCCCACCAGCAACACGGCCACCATGATCCAGACCGGGGTCGTCGCCTGGAACAGGGCACAGGCCCCCGTGAGGCTGGCCGCAATCAGCGCGTTCCACATCAGCACGCGGCGAAAGCCGAAACGGTGCACGATGGGCGTGGCCACGAGTTTCATCAGCAGGGCGCCCGCCGCCGAGGTGAAGGTGATCAGCCCCGCCGAGAAGGCCGACAGGCCAAAGCCCACTTGCAGCAGGATGGCCAGCAGGAAGGGCGAGGCGCCGCTGCCGAAGCGGCACAGATTGCCCCCCAGCACCGAGACGGCGAAGGTTTGCGTGCGCAGCAGGCTGAGGTCGATGATCGGGTAGGTGGCGTGGCGCGCGTGGCGCACGTACAGCACCCCGCAGAGAATCCCCAGCACCAGCAGCCCCAGCAAGGCCCCCGCGCCCAGGCTGCCGTGCCCGGCGGCTTCGAGGCAGGTCATGAGCGCCGCCATGGCGATCCCGCTGAGCAGAAAGCCGGGGGTGTCCAGCCGGGGGCGGGTGTCGGGCACGTCGCGGCTGATGTAGTGCAGCACCAGGGCGATGCCCAGGATGCCCACCGGGATGTTGATGAGGAAAATCCAGTGCCAGGAGGCATAGGTGACCAGAAAACCGCCCACCGGCGGGCCGATCACCGGCCCCAGCAGCGCGGGCAGCGTGAGAAACGCCATGGCCTGCACGAGTTCCGACTTGGGGATGCGCCGCAGCAAGATGATGCGCCCCACGGGCACCATCATGGCCCCGGCGGCCCCCTGGGCGACCCGGGCGGCGACCAGCTGGGCCAGCGTGCCCGAGGCGGCGCAGGCCGCCGAGCTGAGCGCAAACAGCAGGATCGCGGCCAGGAACACCCGCTGGGCGCCGAAGCGGTCGGCGGCCCAGCCGCTGATGGGCACGAACACCGCCGTGGCGAGCAGGTAGGCCGTGATCGTGATGTTCATGTGCACGGCGGTGGTGTGAAAATCCAGCGCCATGGCGGGCAGGGCCGTGGCCACCACGGTGGAGTCGAGCATCTGCATGAACAGGGCGCAGCCCACGATGAACGGGATCATCCGTTGTTCGCGGGAGCGGGGGGCGGGGCCGGGCGGCGGGCTGGGAATCGGATCGGACATCGGGGGCATACCAGTGCCCGAGTGCAGTACACTTGAGCCGCATTGGTCATGGCTATCTGTAAGCACATCATTATGGCAAACAACTTCACTTCCGAACTGACGCAATTCATCAATCAGTACAAAGTCGATCATCCCGACACCGAAGCCCGCCAGCGCGCGGGGCGCTTCCGCCTCTGGGATCACGACCTCAATGCCGAACAGCAAGAAGGCTTTCGCAAGGCCAAGGTCGCGCAAGATCCCTACGTCTATTACCAGAAGGCCTGATCCCGCCGCCTCATGCCGCCCTCCCGACCGGCTGCCGAGTTCGATGCGCTGATGGCGCCCGCCGTAGACACCACGCCAGACGTGGTCGATCACGTGGCGCTGGCGCGGCTGTATGGCGAGCCCTTGTTTGCCATCCCGCAAGACCTCTACATCCCGCCGGACGCCCTTGAAGTCTTTCTTGAAGCCTTCGAGGGGCCGCTCGACCTGCTGCTCTATCTCATCCGCAAGCAGAATTTCAACGTGCTCGACATTCCGATGGCCGAGGTCACGGCCCAGTACCTCAGCTACGTCGATCAGGTGCGCCAGACCAATCTTGAGCTTGCGGGCGAATACCTGCTGATGGCGGCCTTGCTCATCGAGATCAAGTCACGCATGCTGCTGCCGGTACGCGTCTCCGAGACCGGCGAAGAAGCCGAAGACCCGCGTGCCGAACTGGTGCGCCGTCTGCTCGAATATGAACGCATGAAGCTCGCGGCGCAGCACCTGGATGCCTTGCCGCGCGTGGGGCGCGACTTCTGGGTGGCCCAGGCCGCCGCCGAGCTGGACGTCGAGGTCGTGCTGCCCGATGTTTCCGTGGCCGACCTGCGCGATGCCTGGGCGGCCATCTTGCAGCGCGCGCGCCTGAACGCCAGCCACCGCATCACGCGCGAGCAGCTGTCGGTGCGCGATCACATGAGCCACATCCTGCGGCGCCTGTCCGACGTGCGCTTCCTGGAGTTCACGGAACTCTTCATGGAGCGCATCCAGTCGGGCGACCCCGCCGCCGTCATCGTGGTGCATTTTCTCGCCCTGCTGGAACTCGCTCGCGAATCCCTGCTGGAAATCACCCAGGCGGCGCCGTATGCGCCGCTGTACGTCAGACTATCCTATACGCGCTCAGCCTGAGACGCTGAGTGCCGGAGCCCGCCTTGAAAGTCGTCCACACCATCGAAGATTTGCGCGACCAGTTGCGCGGCCAGTTGCGCGTCGCGTTCGTGCCCACCATGGGCAATCTGCATGCGGCCCACTTGTCGCTCATGCGGCTGGCGCGGCAGCATGGCGACCCGGTCGTGGCCAGCATCTTCGTCAACCGCCTGCAGTTCGGCCCCAATGAAGACTTCGACCGCTATCCGCGCACCCTGGCCGAAGACATCGAAAAACTCGAACGCGAACGCGATGTCTACGTGCTGTTTGCGCCCGACGAACGCGAACTCTACCCCGAGCCGCAAAACTTCCGCATCCAGCCCGCCGAGGCCCTGGGCAAGATACTCGAAGGCGAATTCCGCCCCGACTTCTTCATGGGCGTCAGCACGGTCGTGCTTAAGCTTTTTTCCTGTGTGCAGCCGCGCGTGGCCGTGTTCGGCAAGAAAGATTACCAGCAGCTCATGATCGTGCGCGCCATGTGCCGTCAGTTTCAGTTGCCGGTCGAGATCATCGCCCACGAAACCGTGCGCGACGCCGATGGCCTGGCCCTGTCGTCGCGCAACCGCTACCTGTCGGTGGCCGAGCGCGCCGAGGCACCCCAGCTGTACGGCCTGCTGCAGCAGGTGCGCGACACCCTGCGGGCGGGGCGGGACGACCGCGAGGCGGTCGAGGCCGACGCCATGCGCACCCTGCGCACCCGGGGCTGGGCTCCGGATTACGTCGCCGTGCGTCGCCAGCGCGATCTGCAGGCTCCCACGGTGCAGGAAATCCGTGCGGGCGAACCCCTGGTGGTGCTCACCGCGGCACGCCTGGGCAGCACCCGGCTCATCGACAACCTCGAATTCCAGGTCGGCTGATTTCCGGCCCTCTGCCTGCCCGGCCAGGGCGGCTGGCAATGCTGTCAGCTGCCCCGGCTGGATGCGCATGACAGAATTTCCCGACATTCATTCAAAGTCGGGGAAACATCATGTCCACCAACGGCATGGGCCCTGAAGGCAATCCGCCTGGGGGCTCACCATTCAGCTGTCTCACACTGCGCGAACGCGAAGTGGCCCAGTACATTACGCACGGGCGTTCCAACAAGTACATTGCCGCCGAGCTTCAAGTGTCGCGACGCACCATCGAAGCCCACCGTGCGCGCATCTTCTCCAAGGTGGGCGTGCGCAACGCGGTCGAACTCACCCAGCGTTGCGTGCGCTGGCACATGAAGCTGCCCCGCACCACCGACGACTGCGAAGCAGGCCGACAAAGGGCCGCGCGCCCGCGTGTGCCGACAGCGGGCGCCGTGCGCGCACCCGTGGGCGCGCGGCATCGCCGGGCCTCTGAAAACGCCGGGTTTATTGCGCCGGGCAGGCTTGGGCCGGTGTCGCAGCCAGCTCGTCGATCGGGTCGAGATCAGCCTGTCGGGTCAGGTGCGCAGCCAGCAGCGGCGGCTGGCCATTGATGCGCAGCACCTGCAGCACGTTCGACTGAACGAACTCCAGGCTGGCGTAGGGGTGCTCGCCGCTTTGCAGCACGATGCGCGTGGGGTTGGTGTCGGTGAGAAACCAGCATCCCAGGGCGGTCTGGCTGGCGCCGCTGCCTTCGGCGGGGGCTTTGCGGGCGCGCCACTGGCCGTCGGGGGCCAGCGTCAGGGTCAGGCGGCTGGCCGGGCATTGTCCGCCATCCGTGCAGGCCAGGGTGCCCAGGTAGGTCTTGGTTTCCGCCAGTTCCTGCGGCAGGCCGGGCCGGGGGGGGGCCGCGGTTGTGGGCGCGGCGGCCCCGGATGCCGTGGCGTGCACCGGATGCGCTTCGGCGCTGGCGGGGGCCGCCTGGGCTGGCGCGGGGCTGGCCGGCTTGGCTTTTTGCTCTTGCGTGCCGAAGCCAAACTGCAGCTGAGACGGCGCGGTCGTGTCCGCGCTGCCCTGGGCGCGGTGCAGGGCGTCGGTCATCGTGCTTTCGCGCGGCGTGTCGTAGTAACCCGGTTCGCGCTGCTGGGCGCAGGCGCTCAAGACGACCAGCAACAGGCTCAGGCCCAGGGTACGGGCAATGGGGGTAGAGATGACTCGCAGCATGACGGTAGGGGGCGGTTGGGCGAAACCGCCATTCTACGCATTTGCCAGGCGCTTGGGCAGTCTTCGGCGCTTGCGGCGGCAGCTCGGTTGATGGGGGCCGACTGCCTGCTGTCGACGGCCTCGTTGGCCGGTTCGCTGTTGCTGCTGGGCCTGGCCCTGGGCAGCGGCATGGTGCGCTGCGGCCAGGTGTATGCCCGGCGGCTGGCCGCCGGGGCTGCGCCCGATGCGCGCACGCTCTGGCAGGCGATCCGCCTGGCGCACCGCGCACCCCTGCGACTCGGGCGCGACGCGCCGATGGCCGTGTTGTGCGGCGGCCTGGGCGCGGGGTTGGCCATCTGGGGTGGCGCGGCGGGCGCGGCCCTGTTCTGCCTGTGTCTTGTGCTGTTGGCCCTGGCCTGCATCGACGGGCACAGTGGCCTGCTGCCCGACGCCCTGACGCTGCCCTTGATGGTGGCCGGGTGGTGCCTGGGGCTCGAGGCCCGGCCCTGGGTGGCCGCCGCGGCGTCGGCCCTGGTCTGGGGCGGCCTGGCGGGGCTGGCCGCGCTCTATTGCCGCTGGCGCGGGCAGGACGGTCTGGGCGGGGGGGACGTCAAGTGCCTGGCCGCCATGTCCGGCTGGCTGGGGGTGTCCGCCACCCTGCACGTGTTATGGGCCGCCTGCGTGCTGGGCATCGTCTGCCACGCGGTACGCGCCTGGCGCCGCCACGCGGGCTGGTCTTGCGCGGCCTATCCGTTTGGCCCCTTTCTTGCCGCCGCGGCCGTGCCCTGGGTGGTCTGGGCCGTCTGTATCGGCCCGTGGCCCGCCTGCATCGGCTCGTAACCCACCTGCCGGCTCGTAACCCGCCTGGAACCCTGGCGCCGCCGCTTCTTAGGTTACATTCGTGTTTTGGCTGTGGGGGGGCTTCGCCATGTTTTCGATAGGCTTGACTGGCGGAATCGGGTCGGGCAAAACCCAGGTGGCAGACTGGCTGGCGCAGTGGGGGGCCGCCCTCATTGATACCGACCAGATCGCGCACGAACTGACGGCCCCCGCGGGCGAAGCCATTGCGCCCTTGCGTCGTGCCTTTGGCGAGGCGGCCATCGCGGCGGATGGCCGCCTGGATCGGGCCTGGATGCGCCAACACGCCTTTGCCGATCCGGCGGTGCGCCACCGGCTGGAAGCCGTCCTGCATCCGCTCATCGATGCCGCGGTCACGGCCCGGGCGGCGCGGGCGCGCGGCGCCTACCTGGTGTACGTGGTGCCGCTGCTGGTCGAGTCGGGGCGCTGGCGCGCACGCGTCGATCGCATCTGCGTGGTGGATTGCGATCCCGCCACGCAAGTGGCGCGGGTGCGGGCCCGCAGCGGGCTGACGCCCGAGACCATTGAGCGTATCATGTCCGCTCAGGCTTCCCGGGAAAGCCGCTTGGCCGTGGCCGACGATGTCATCCTCAATGATGGCGCCACCGATCTGGCGGCCCTGCGCGGCCGCACCTGGGCTTGTCATCAGGCCTGGTGTCGGCAGGCTTCCCGGTCGCCCGACGGGCGAGCCATTCATGATTAGGGTTTTGGCGCGTGATTCTGTACGAGTACCCCTGTAATGAACGTGTGCGCACCCTGCTGAGGGTCGAATATCTGTTCGACCGTCTGTTTTTCTTTACCCAGGGTGAAGACCCGCGGTGCCACCAGATTGCCATGGCAACCTTGTTCGACCTGCTCGACGTCTGCGAGCGGGCCGATGTGCGCACCGCCGTCTTGCAAGACCTCGACCGGCACCGCACGGCGCTGTCGGCTTTGCGCGAGCACCCGGGGGTCGATCGCGTCACGCTCGATGGCCTGCTGACCGACATCCAGGCCGCCTCGGCGGCTTTGGTGGGGCAGGGCCGCGTCGGGCAGTGTCTGCGCGATAACGAATGGCTGGCGGGCCTGCGGGGCCGCATCACCGTGCCGGGCAGCTCGTCTCCGGTCGATCTGCCCTCGTACTACGCCTGGCAGCTCAAGTCGCCCCCCGAACGCATGCGCGACCTGCAAGGCTGGGTCGATCCGCTCATGCCCCTGCACCGGGCCGCCATCCTCATCCTGAAACTGCTGCGCGATGCCGGCGACGCCCACGAGCAGCTGGCCAGCCAGGGGGCGTACCAGGAAATGCTGGGCGGCAAGACCTTCCAGCTGCTGCGGGTCTGGGTCGAGGCCGCTCTGGCCGTGTTCCCCGAGATCAGCGCCAACAAGTACGTCATCTGGGTGCGCTTCTCGTCTCAGGACAACCAGCACAAGCCACAGCCCGCCGGGCGCGACATCGCGTTCCGGCTGGCGCGCTGCAATCTCTAATCTCAAGGTTCTCATGATGAGTCATGCCACGACGCAGCCTGCGGGTCGCCGCCGACGAGTGTGGATTTGGATCGCCGTGTGCGCGCTGCTGGCGCTTGCCGTCTGGCGCTTCTGGCCCCAGAGCGCGGCGTCCAGCGGCGGGCGCGGGTTTCGCGGCGGCGCGGGTCAGGCAACGCCGGTGTCGGTCACGCAGGCCCGGGCCGGACAGATCGACCGCACCCTGCGGGCGCTGGGCACCGTGACGTCGCTGGCGACGGTGACGATCCGTTCGCGCGTGGACGGGCCGCTGCAGGCCCTGCATTTCGAGGATGGCCAGTCCGTCCAGGCCGGAGCGCTGCTGGCCGAGATCGACCCGCGCCCTTTCCGGATTCAGCTGCAGCAGGCGCAGGGACAGCAGATGCAGCACGCCGCGCAGCTGGAAAACGCACAGCGCGATCTGGCGCGCTACGAGCAACTGGCGCGCCAGGATTCCGTGGCACGCCAGCAGCTGGATGCCGCGCGCGCCCAGGTGCGTGAATTGCAGGGGCAGGCCAAGGTCGATCAGGCCGCGGTGGACGATGCCCGCCTGCAGCTCAGCTATACCCGGATCACGGCGCCAGTGGCCGGGCAGCTGGGCCTGCACAAGGTGGACGTCGGCAACATGGTGCATGCCTCCGATGCCGATGGCCTGGTGGTGCTGACTCAAAGCCAGCCGATCGATGTGGTGTTCACGGTGCCCCAGACCCGCTTGCTCGACGTGCAACAGGCCCGCCGCCTCACCCCGAGGCTGCAGACCCAATTGTTCAGCCAGGTGGGCGGCAAAGCGCTGGCCACGGGTACGCTGCTGGCCGTCGACAATCAGATCGATGTGGCCACGGGCACCGTTCAGCTCAAGTCCCGATTTGATAATCCGGACGCCTTGCTGTTTCCCAACCAGTTCGTGCAGGTCAGCCTGCGCCTGGGGCTGGAATCGGGACTGGTGCTGCCCTTGCGCGCCGTGCAGCGCGGCTCGGTGGGCGAGTACGTCTACCGGGTGGATGCGCAGCGCAAGGCACACGTGGTGCCGGTCACCACGGGGGTGGATGACGGTCAGCAGGTGGTGATCGAATCCGGCCTGCAAGAAAACGATACGGTCGTGGTCGAGGGCACCGACCGGCTGCGCGACGGCAGCCCGGTGGAAGTCGTTACCCCCGAGGCTAGTGATGGCACCGCTGGCGCGAGCGGATCGGCCCGGGCAGCCAGGGGCGCGGCCTCGTGAACCTGTCGCGCCCCTTCATCCTGCGCCCCATCGCCACGATGCTGGCGATGGTGGCGCTGGCGCTGGCCGGCCTGCTGGCGTACCGCGAACTGCCGGTCTCGGCCCTGCCGCAGGTCGATTTCCCCACCATCCAGGTCACCACCCTGTATCCGGGTGCCGGGCCGGACGTCATGACGGCCCTGGTCACCTCGCCCCTGGAGCGCCAGTTTGGTCAGATGCCGGGTTTGTCGCAGATGGTGTCCACCAGCTCGGGCGGCTCGTCGCGCATCACCTTGCGCTTCGACCTGGGCCTGCCGCTGGACGTGGCTGAGCAAGAGGTACAGGCGGCCATCAATGCGGCCTCCAACCTGCTGCCCAGCGACATGCCGTCGCCGCCCGTCTACCGCAAGGTGAATCCGGCGGACACCCCGGTGATGACGCTGGCCGTCACGTCGCCCACCTTGCCGCTGGATCAGGTGCGCGACCTCATCGAGGTGCGCGTGGCGCAGAAGCTGGCCCAGATTGGCGGGGTGGGGCTGGTCAGCGTCACGGGCGGGCAGCGGCCCGCCGTACGCATCCAGGTCGATCCCCGCGCACTGGCCGCCCACCAGCTCACGCTGGCCGACGTGCGCAAGGCGGTGACGCAGTCCAACGTCAACCAGCCCAAGGGCAACCTGGACGGCCCGCAGCGCTCGCTGACCATCAGCGTCAACGACCAGCTGCAAGACCCGGCCGAATACGAGCGCCTGATCCTCAAATATGAAAACGGCGCGCCGCTGCGCCTGGGCGATGTGGCGCAGGTGCGCCGCGCGGCCGAAAACCTGTACCAGGCGGCCTGGTTCAACCGCACGCCCGCCGTGTTGCTCAACGTGCAGCGTCAGCCGGGTGCCAACGTCATCGACGTGGTCAACCAGATCGAGGCCCTGCTGCCGGGCCTGCGCCAGACGCTGCCCACGGGCGTCGATCTGCAGGTGGCGGCGGATCGCACGCACACCATCCGCGATTCGGTCGAGCACGTGCAGATCGAAATGCTGCTGGCCATCGCGCTGGTCGTGGCGGTCACGTTCGTGTTTCTGCGCACCTGGCGTGCGACGCTGATTCCGGGCATTGTCGTGCCGCTGTCGCTGGTCGGCACCTTCGGCCTCATGTTTCTCATGGGCTTCAGCATCAACAACCTCACGCTCATGGCGCTCACCATTGCCACCGGCTTCGTGGTGGACGATGCCATCGTCATGATCGAGAACATCGCGCGCCACATCGAAGAGGGCGAGAACGCCCTCACGGCGGCGCTGCGCGGCGCGCGGCAGATCGGCTTCACGCTCATCTCGCTCACGGTCTCGCTCATCGCCGTGCTGATCCCGCTCTTGTTCATGGCTGACGTGGTCGGGCGCCTGTTTCGTGAATTTGCCGTCACGCTGGCGGTTGCCATTTTGCTGTCGCTGCTGATTTCGCTCACGCTCACCCCCATGATGTGCGCGCGCATGCTGCGGCCGGAATCCGAAGAGCACCACGGGCGCTTCCTGCAGCAGGCCGGGCGCATGATGGACGGCCTGCTGGCCTGGTACGACCGTGGGCTGCATTGGGTACTGGCGCACCAGCGCGCCACCCTGTGGTTTGCGCTGGGCACGCTGGTGGTCACCGCCTTGCTGTACCTGGGCATTCCCAAGGGCTTCTTTCCCCAGCAGGACACCGGCGCCATCCAGGCGATCACGCAGGGGCCGCAGACGGCGTCGTTTCCCGTCATGTCGCGCCTGCAGCAAGACGCCGTGCGGCGCGTGCTGGCCGACCCCGCCGTGGCGTCGGTCACTTCGTTCATCGGCATCGATGGCGACAACACCACGCTCAACACCGGGCGCCTGCAGATCACGCTCAAGCCCTTGGCCGAACGTGACGACCGCGCCGATGCCGTGATCGACCGGCTCGACGAGGCCTTGCATGGCGTGGTGGGCCTGCAGGTCTGGCTGCAGCCGGTGCAGGAACTCTCGGTGGAAGATCAGGTGAGCCGCGCCCAGTACCAGATGACGATTTCCAGCCCGGACGATGCCGCGCTGGCCACGTGGACGCCGCGCCTGATTGCCGCCATGCAGGATTTGCCGCAGCTGCGCGACGTGGCGGGCGACCTGCAGGATCGCGGCCTGGCGCTCAACGTGCAGGTGGATCGGGACGCGGCGGCGCGCCTGGGCGTCACCCAGGCGGCCATCGATGACGCCCTGTACGACGCCTTCGGGCAGCGCCTGATTTCCACCATCTACACCCAGTCGGCGCAGTATCGCGTGGTGCTGGAAGCCGACGCCGCCGTACTGGACGGCGGGCCGCAGGCGCTGGCGCACATCTACGTGCCTACCAGCAGCGGCGGGGTCACGCCGCTGTCCACGGTGGCGCGCTTCGTGCCGGGGGTCACCCGGCTGGCCGTCCAGCGGCTGGATCAGTTCCCCGCCACGACGGTGTCCTTCAGCCTGCAGCCGCACGCCGCCTTGTCCGATGCCGTCGAGGCCATCGAGGCGGCACGCACGCAACTGGGCGTGCCGGATTCCGTGGACGTGCAGTTTCAGGGCGCGGCGCGCGCCTTCCAGGCCTCTTTGTCCAGCACGCTGTGGCTGTTGCTGGCCGCCGTCGTCACCATGTACATCGTGCTGGGCGTGCTGTATGAAAGCCTCATCCATCCGGTCACCATTCTCTCGACGCTGCCCTCGGCGGCTATCGGGGCCCTGCTCGCCCTGTGGCTGGCGGGCGTCGAGCTTGACATGATTGGCGTCATCGGCATCATCCTGCTCATCGGCATCGTCAAGAAAAACGCCATTCTGATGATCGATTTCGCCCTGGATGCGCAGCGCGAACGCGGCCTGGGGCCGCAGGCGGCCATCCACGAGGCCGCCCTGCTGCGTTTTCGCCCCATTCTGATGACCACGCTGGCCGCCTTTTTCAGCGCCATCCCGCTCATGCTGGCCAGTGGCTCGGGGGCCGAACTGCGCCAGCCCCTGGGCCTGGCCATGGTGGGCGGGCTGCTGTGCAGCCAGCTGCTCACGCTCTTTACCACGCCGGTCATCTACCTGATGTTTGAACGGCTGGCGCATGGCCGCGCCGCGCCGCCCGCGCCATGAGGTTCTTTGCCCTGTTCTTGCGCCGACCCGTGGGCACTTGCCTGCTGTGCCTGGCCCTGGTGCTCGCCGGGGCGCTGGCCTTGCGGTTCTTGCCGGTGGCCCCCTTGCCGCAGGTGGATTTCCCCATGATTTCGGTCTCGGCCTCGCTGCCAGGGGCCAGTCCCGAGACCATGGCTTCGAGCGTGGCCATGCCGCTCGAACAATCCCTGGGCGCCATCGCCGGGGTGAGCAGCATGAGTTCGCGCAACAGCGAGGGCCAGACCGATATTTCGCTGATGTTCGAGCTGGATCGTGACATCAACAGCGCGGCGCGCGACGTGCAGGCGGCCATCAACGTGGCGCGTCCCATGCTGCCCTCGGGCATGCGCAGCATGCCGGTCTACCGCAAGGTCAATTCGTCGTCCTCGCCCATCATGACGCTGGCGTTGACGTCCGACACGGCCACCCAGGGCGAGCTCTACGACCTGGCCTCCACGGTGCTCGCGCAAAAGCTCTCGCAAGTGAGCGGTGTGGGGCAGGTCACCGTGGGCGGCAGCGCGCTGCCCGCCGTGCGCGTGTCGCTCGATCCGCGGGCATTGGAATCCATGGGGGTCTCCATGGATCGTGTGCGCGAGGTGCTGCAGGACGTCAACTCGCTGCGCCCGGGCGGCCTGGTGCAGCGCAGCCAGACGCAATGGCAGATTCAATCGGGCGCGCAGCTGCGCGCGGCGGCGGATTACGCCCCGCTGGTCGTGGCCTGGAAAGACGGGCGGCCCGTGCACCTGCGCGACGTGGCGCGGGTGGAAGATTCGGTCGAGGACACCAACCAGGTTGGCTATTTCAACGAAAAGCCCGCCGTGCTGCTCATCATCCGGCGCCAGACCGACGCCAACATCATCGACACCGTCGATGAAATCCGCCAGCTGCTGCCCATGTTTCAGTCGCTGCTGCCCGAGCCGGTGCGCCTGACGATCGCCCAGGACCGCACGCCCAGCATCCGCGCCTCGCTGAGCGAGGCCGAGCTGACCCTGGTGCTGTCGGTCGTGCTGGTGGTGGCCGTGGTGTTCGCTTTCCTGGGCAACTGGCGCGCCGCCCTGATTCCGGCCATCGCGGTGCCCGCCTCGCTCATCAGCACCGCCAGCCTCATGTGGTGGTTCGGCTTCAGCCTCAACACCATCTCGCTCATGGCGCTCATCGTCGCCACGGGCTTCGTGGTGGACGATGCCATCGTGGTGCTGGAAAACATCATGCGCCACATCGAACGCGGCATGCGCCCCGCCCGGGCGGCGCTGCGCGGCGTGACCGAAGTGGGCTTCACCGTGCTCGCCATGAGCATCTCGCTGATTGCCGTCTTCATCCCCTTGTGGCTGGTGGGCGGGCTGGTGGGGCGCCTTTTCAAGGAATTTGCCGTGACGCTGTCGGCGGCGATCGGCGTGTCCCTGCTGATTTCCATCACGCTCACGCCGGTCATGGCCTCGCGCCTGCTGCGCGTGGTGCCTGAAGACCAGCCCGTGCGTCACAATATGCTGTCGCGCAGCCTGAACCGCCTGGGAGAAGCCTGCCTGCACGGCTATCAGGTCTCGCTGCGCTGGGCGCTGGATCATTCCCGGCTGGTGCTGCTGCTGTTGCTGGCCACCATCGGGCTCAACGTCTACCTGTACATCAGCGTGCCCAAGGGCTTTTTTCCGCAGCAGGACACCGGACAGCTGATGGGGTTTTTCCGGGTGGATACCGGCACCTCTTTCGACGAGACGCAAAAGCGCCTGGACGCCTTTCGCCAGGTGCTGCTGGCCGACCCCGCCGTGGATACCGTCACGGCCTACGCCGGCGGGCGCGGCGGCAGCAATTCGAGCTTCATCCAGATCCAGCTCAAGCCGCTGAGCGAGCGTTCGGTCAGCGCAAACCAGGTGGTCGATCGCCTGCGTTCCAAGTTCGAGCACACGCCGGGCGCGCGCATGTTCCTGGTGCCCCAGCAAGACATTTTCGTCGGCCATTCCTCGCGCCAGGGCTCGTATTCTTACGAACTCATGGGCAGCGACCTGACGCTGCTGACTCAATGGCTGCCCAAAGTGCGCAATGTGCTGGCTGCCTTGCCCGAATTGGTGGACGTGGACGATGACGTCGATGACAAGGGGCGGCGGGTCGAGCTGGTGGTCGATCGGGATGCGGCCCAGCGGCTGGGCGTGCAGATGGCCGACCTGGCGGGTGTGCTCAACAATGCCTTCAGCCAGCGGCAGGTGGCCGTGCTCTACGGCACCCTGAACCAATATCACGTGGTGATGGGCGTACAGGCGCGCTATGCGCAAGACCTTCATTCGCTGCAGGCGCTGCACGTCATCAATACGCAGGGTGAGCGCGTGCCGCTGACCGCCTTTACCCAGATCACCGAGGGCACGGCCCCGCGCTCGGTGAATCACGACGGCCTGCTGGCGGCAGATTCCGTGTCGTTCGGTCTGGCCCCCGGGGTGTCGCTGGCGCAGGCGCTGACGGCCATCGACCAGGCCGTGGCGCGCATCAGCCTGCCCACGCAAGAACTGCAGGCCGGGCTGGACGACAGTTCAAGCATGATGCGCGATGCCGTGGCGCAGCAGCCGCTGATGCTGGTGGCCGCGCTGGTGGCCATGTACCTGGTGCTGGGCATGCTCTATGAAAGCACCATCCACCCCATTACGATTCTGTCCACCCTGCCGTCCGCGGGCGTGGGCGCCATACTCGCCCTGCGGCTGGTGAACATGGAATTCACCCTGATCGCGCTCATCGGGGTGTTTCTGCTCATCGGCATCGTCAAGAAGAACGCCATCATGATGGTGGACTTTGCCCTGCAGGCGCAGCGTCGCGAGGGGCTGGAGCCGCGCGAAGCCATCTATCAGGCGTGCCTGGCGCGCCTGCGTCCCATCCTGATGACCACCTTGTCGGCCATGCTGGGGGCGCTGCCTCTGCTGCTGGCCACGGGGGCGGGGGTAGAGATGCGCCAGCCGCTGGGCCTGACGATTTTTGGCGGCTTGCTGGTGAGCCAGTTATTGACCTTGTATACGACCCCCGTGGTGTATCTCAGCCTTGATCGCCTGCGTCAGCGGCATGGCTCGTCTGACCGGACGCGGATGGTGGTGCCTGATGCCTGAACTTGAAGCCTTGTTGAACGATGTGACCGGCGTGGTGGATGTGGCGGACGCGGGGTGCGTGCCCCCCGCGGGCATCGAGACGCGCCGCGTCCCCCGGCCAGGAACGCCGCGCGCCGCCTGGCTGGGGCCGGGGCGCCTGGCACTGGCGCTGGCCTTGAGCGCCGCCCTGAGCGCCTGTGCCGTGGGGCCCGATTACCACCGGCCCGTGCAGGACGTTGGCGCAGCCTACGCGCATGCGCCCGCGGGTCAGTGGCAGCGGGCGCAGCCCGCGTCCACCCTGGCGGCGGACTGGTGGCGCGCCTTCGATGATGAGGGCCTGAACGGGTTGATGGCGCGCCTGCCGGCGGGCAACCTGGATATTGCCCAGGCCGAGGCCCAGTACCGCCAGGCCCGGGCAGCGCTGGATGGCGCCCGATCCGGCCTGTTTCCGACGCTTGGCGTGTCGTCTTCCGTCAGCCGGGGCGGGCAGGGGGTGTCCGGGATCGGCAACCCGGCCAATACGTATTCCCTGTCGGGGTCGGTCAGCTGGGAGGCCGATCTCTGGGGGCGTGTGCGCCGCGATGTCGAATCCGCCCGGGCCGGGGCCCAGGCTGGCGCCGCGCAGCTGGCCGCCATGCGCCTGAGCCTGCAATCGACGCTGGCCCAGACCTACTTCGGCATCCGTGCCAGCCAGCGCCAGGACGAGCTGCTGGCGCGCACGCTGGCCGAATACCAGCGGGCGCTGGACATGACGCGGCACCGCTATGACGCGGGGATCGCGTCTTCGGCGGACGTGGCCGCCGCGTCGGCGCAGCTGGATCAGGCGCGCGTGCAGCGCATCCGCCTGCAGTGGCAGCGCGAGCAGCAGGTGCATGCGCTGGCCGTGTTGCTGGGGCTGCCGCCGGCGGCCTTCCAGCTGCCGGCGGGGGCGGGCCTGCCCGCAGTGCCCGCAGTGCCGGTGGGCGTGCCCTCGGCCCTGCTGCAGCACCGCCCCGACGTGGCGGCTGCCGAGCGGCAGGTGGCGCAGGCCAATGCCAAGATCGGCAGCGCCCAGGCCGCCTGGTTTCCCGACCTCACCCTGAGCGCCGACGGCGGCTATCGCGCGGGCGAGTTCGCCTCGTGGATCATGGCGCCAGCGCGCTTCTGGACGCTGGGGCCCGCGCTGGCGCTGACGCTGTTCGACGGAGGCGCGCGCAGCGCGGCGGTCGAATCGGCACAGGCGGCCTATGACGAACAGGCCGCCGCCTATCGCAAGACGGTGCTCGATGCCCTGCGCGAAGTGGAAGACGCGCTCGTGCAGTCGCAGTCGCTGGTCAACGAGCAGGCGGCGCAAGACCGCGCCCTGGCGGCGGCCCGCGAGACCTTGCGGCAGGTGAGCAACCAGTACCAGGCCGGCCTGGTGGATTACCTCAGCGTCGTGCAGGCGCAGACCAGCGCCCTGAGCGCCGAGCAGAACGATCTTGATCTGCAGTCGCAGCGGCTGACCGCCAGCGTGCAACTGGTGGTGGCCCTGGGCGGCGGGTACGTCCAGCCGTCGGCGGACGGTGCACCGCTGGCCGCGGCAGCCGCCGCGACCAGGCCGTAAGGGATCAGGTTTCGATCAGCGGGCCGCGCATGGCGGCCACGCCGTGGGCGCCATGCAGGCGCGCCATATCGAGCGTGTCGTTGGACTGCCCGCCAATGGCGAACACCGGGCGCCCCGCCGTGACGGCCAGCTGGCGGAATGCGTCCCAGCCCAGCGCCGGGCTGCCCAGGTGGCTGTCGGTGGGGGACACGTGGCCCAGCACGACGAAATCGGCCTGCAGTTCGCGCGCGCAGTCGATGTCGTGTTCTGTATGGGCCGACACCCCCAGCCAGCCGGGCGGACGGGTGTCTTGCTGCAGCACGCGCGCGGCGTCGGCGGCGCGCAGCTGCACGCCGTCGGCCTGCGACCACCAGTTGTGCGGATGGCAGCTGTTGATGAGGCAGCGCGCCCCGTGCTGGCGGCACAGCGCCAGCGTGTCTTGCAAAGCGGCGTGTAGCGCGTCGAGCGACCCGGCCCAGGCGGGCTCGCGAAACTGCACCAGCTTCAGGCCGTAGAGCAGTTCGTGGCGCAGTTGCGCCAGCCAGCCGTCGAGGTGGTCGGGGTGGCGGATGTTGCTGATGCGGTAGCGGGTGGGCAGCCGCAGCCAGCGCAGGGGCGGCGCCGCCGCAGGCAGCAGCGAGCCGCCGCCCGGCGCGATGGGGTGTTCGGATTCGTCCAGCCGGATGTCCCAGGGATCGACCCAGTCGAGCGCCTGGTTTTCGCGCCCATGGGGTTCGCCTTGCCAGGCCGTTACCTGGCAAAACGCCAGCTCGACGATGGACTTGGGGTATTCGTGCACGTACACGACCCAGGGGTAGACCTGGGTGGCCTGAATGCCGAGTTCTTCGTCCAGCTCGCGGATGAGGGCCTGTTCGACGGTTTCGCCGACCTCGATCTTGCCGCCGGGAAATTCCCACCAGCCGGCCCAGGCTTTGCCGTCGGGGCGCTGGCCCAGCAGCAGTCGGCCACGGCTATCCAGGATGAGGCCGGCGGCCACCCGTACATAAGGCTTAGACATGGCGGGCCGCCCAGTCGCGTGCGAACTGCCGGGCCACGCGGCCCGAGCGCGAGCCGCGCTCGAGCGCCCATTGCAGGGCCTCGGTGCGCGCGTCGTGGATTTGATCGGTATTGCAGCCGTGGAAGGCCAGCCAGTGGCGCACGATGTCCAGGTAGTCGTCTTGCGCAAAGGGGTAGAACGAAAGCCACAGGCCAAAGCGTTCGGAGAGGGAGATTTTTTCTTCGACGGTTTCGCCTGGGTGGATTTCGCCGTCGGGCTGGTGCTGGGCGTCCAGGTTTTCGTGCATGTATTCCGGCATCAGATGGCGCCGGTTCGAGGTGGCGTAGATGAGCAGATTGTCGCCCGGCGACGAAACCGAGCCATCCAGTGCCGACTTCAGTGCCTTGTAGCTGGCTTCGCCTTCTTCAAACGACAGGTCGTCGCAAAAGACGATGTAGCGCTCAGCGCGCCCGCGGATCAGTTCGACGATCTGGCCCAGATCGCCGAGGTCGGACTTGTCGATCTCGATGAGGCGCAGGCCCTCGCCCGCGTGGGCGTCGAGCAGGGCGCGCACCAGCGAGCTTTTCCCCGTGCCGCGCGCGCCCGTCATGAGTACGTTGTTGGCGGGCTTGCCGCGCAGGAACGCCAGCGTGTTGCGTTCGAGGATGGCCTTTTGCCGATCGACGTGCTGCAGGTCGCCCAGATGGATGGGCGCCGTCTGGCGTACGGCATCGAGCCAGCCGCGCGCCCCCCGGCGCTGCCAGCGGTAGGCGTGCGCGGCCCAGTCGATGGCGGGCGGGGCGGGCGGCAGCCAGGCTTCGAGCTGGGCCAGCACGCCCATGGCCCGGCCCACGAGTGCCTGCAGTTGGGGATCGATCACTGGATTCTCCTGAATATGATCGGGAAAGTATAATCTGGGTCTTTGCGGCCGTATTCGGCGCCGCCACCAGCATCCGGGTGTGTCTTGAACTTCTCCGAACTGTTTGCCCCCATAGTGTCCGACATGCAGGCGGTCGACGCCGTCATCCGGGCCCGTCTTGATTCCGAGGTCGTCCTCATCCGCACCATTGGCGATTACATCGTTGGGGCCGGGGGCAAGCGCATGCGCCCGGCCATGGTGCTGCTGGTGGCCGGGGCCCTGGGCTATCGGGGCGACAACCACCATCGTCTGGCCGCCGTGGTCGAATTCATCCACACGGCCACCCTGCTGCACGACGACGTGGTGGACGAATCTGACATGCGCCGGGGGCGCGAAACCGCCAACGCCGTGTTCGGCAACGCGGCCAGCGTGCTGGTGGGCGACTACCTGTATTCCCGTTCGTTCGAGATGATGGTCGAAAGCGATTCCATGGCCGCCATGGCCGTGCTGTCGTCGGCCACCACCATCATCGCCGAAGGCGAGGTGTTGCAGCTGCTCAACGTGCACGACCCCGACGTCTCGCTCGACCGTTACCTGCAGGTGGTGCGCTACAAGACGGCCAAGCTGTTCGAGGCCGCCGCCCAGGTGGGCGCCATCATCTCGGGCGCCAGCCCCGCGCAAGAAGCCGCGGCGGCGGCGTACGGGCGTCATATCGGCACGGCTTTCCAGCTGATCGACGACGTGCTCGACTACAGCGGTGACGTCCAGGCGCTGGGCAAGAACGTGGGCGACGACCTGCGCGAAGGCAAGCCCACGCTGCCGCTCATCCGCGTGCTCGAAACCGGCACGCCCGAACAGCGCCACCTCATCCGCCAGGCCATCGAAACCGGCCACGCCGACTTCGAGGCCGTGGCTCGCGCCATCCACGCCACCGACGCGCTCGACTACACCCGCCAGGCCGCCTTGCACGAGGCCGATCTGGCCCGCGAAGCCCTGTCTGCCTTCCCGGATTCCGTTTATCGCGAAACTCTGCTAAAATTCTGTGCTTTCGCGGTCGAGCGTGATCGTTGAAAAGTATCCCGTGCCTGATCATGGCGTTGGGCTTACCTGATAGCTGCCTGGTATCGTTATCCGGCATCTGTCTGGCAGGTTCAAAATAGCCGCCATCATCTGGCAAGCACCACCGTCGGGGTGTAGCTCAGCCTGGTAGAGTACTACGTTCGGGACGTAGGAGTCGCATGTTCGAATCATGTCACCCCGACCAAGAATTCCCTTCTAAGTCAAGAAGTTAAGAGAAGCTCCAGCAATGGGGCTTTTCCTTTTTCTGGCAAAAACAGGCTCATTTACCAAGTTTTGAGCTTGTCATTTGGCAAAAAGCTGGCAAAACTCAGGGCAGAGCGACACGTCCGATGCTGCCGGGCTCTACCCCATTAACGGGGTGCCAGGTGTTCGCGAATCTCGAACAAGCGAGCCACAAGATTGGTCGACGGCCTCCCTTGACTCTTACTTGGTCGGTTCGCCGTGCGCGGCCAGGCGCAGCAGCGCCGCGTCGGCGCCATCCTCGATCACCCACACCGTCCCATCGGGCGCAACAGCCACGTCGCGGATGCGGGCCCCCAGAGACCAGCGATCGGCTTGTCGGGCATTGCCGTCGGGATCGAAGGTGATGCGAACCAGGCCATGCGAGACCAGGCCGCCAATCAGCGCCGAGCCCTGCCATGCGGGAAACTGCTGCCCGTGATAGAACGCCAGCCCGGCGGGGGCAATGACGGGCGTCCAGTAGACGCGGGGCGCCTCGAATTCCGGATGCGTGTTGTGCCTGGGGATCGGGGTGCCGTTGTATTGATCACCGTTGGACACAATGGGCCAGCCGTAGTTCTTGCCGCGGATGATCTGGTTCAGTTCGTCGCCCCCCTTGGGGCCCATCTCGTCTTCCCATAACTGCCCGTCTGGCGCGAAGGCCAGGCCATAGGGGTTGCGGTGGCCCGTCGTCCAGGTCAGCGCGCGGATGCCCGCCTGCCCGGCCATCGGATTGTTCGCCGGGGCGGTGCCGTCCAGGTTCAGCCGCAAAATCTTGCCCCGGGTGCTGTCGGGATCCTGAACCAGGTCGGGCTCCATCCGGTCGCCGACGGTCAGGAAAAGATGTCGGCCGTCCGGCGAGAAGGCGATGATGCCGCCGGGCTGGCCGCCCCGGCTGGCTGGCTGCTGGCGCCACAGGATGCGCAGATCGCGCAGCGCGGCGTGCTGGCCGGATTCGCGTAGCTGCGCGCTGGCCAGCGTCAGGGCGCCCCCGCCGTCCTCGGGCGCGACGTAGGTGAAGAAGACCGTCGCGTCCTGCCCGAAGCCGGGTGACGCGGCGATGTCCAGCAAGCCGTTCTGCCCATGGTAGTACACCTGGGGAACCCCCTGCACCGGGGTCTTGGCGCCGCTTGGCGTGGTGATGAAGATGCGTCCCGACTTTTCCGTGATGAGCAAACGCCCATCCGGCAGGAAGCCGATCGCCCAGGGATGGTCAAAGGTGGCGATGCGCTGGATCGCGAAAGGGCGGCTGCCGTCGTCGGGCAGGGCGCCTGCGTTGCGAGACGCAATCGATCCCCCCGCACCCATGGACGACATGGGGGCCAGCGTCGTCAGCAGTGCCGCGATGAGGCCGGCGGCCAGCGTCCGGATCGAAGAACGTGGGGCATTCATGGTGATGCGCGGCACTATCGTCGCATATGAAAAGACTTCAGCGGTGCTCTTGGTTCGATGGACTTGTGGTAGTTTAAGCATACACAGACGCAGCCTCAAACTTTGTTTGGGCGCGTCTTGGTGCGATAAGAAAGATCAGTCACTGATCGTAAATTTGTCAAGCCGCCCTGCCGACGCATGCATGGCCGACACCCGGCGACCTGACAAAGGGACAACCTTTGTTGAAAGGAAGCATATGTCGAATACTCAGCACAGCGATTCCGCCGCGCGGGCCTGGCCTGCAATGGCCAGCGCGGCCTTGCGCGTGGCTTTTGGCATCGTCTGGGTGGTCAACGCCGCCTTTACCTGGACGAATCAGTTCGCCGTCCATTACGTCGGCTACCTGCACAATGCCGCTCAGGGGCAGCCCGCCTGGTCAGCCTTCTGGTTCAATGCCTGGATCGCGCTGGTCACGCCCAATGCGGGGCTCTTCGTCTGGCTCACGCGCCTGGTCGAGACCGCCCTGGCTTTGGCCCTGGTGCTGGGACTCGCACGCAAGACGGTCTACGTACTGGGCGCCCTCTTCAGCCTGTTGGTCTGGAGCACCGCCGAGGGCTTTGGCGGCCCCTATGCCGTCGGGGCCACCAACATGGGTATCGGCATTGGCTACGTGCTCATCTTCATCGCGCTCATCGTCATCAACTACCGCTTTGGCCCCAGCCCCTACAGCCTGGATTACTACCTGCAGCGCCGCTGGGGCGGCTGGCGGTGTGTCTCCGAATGGAGCGATACCCAGGTCAGTGCCGTGGCCCAGCCTGTGTCCTGGCGGGTGCAGGGCTCCGTGCTGTTTGGTATTGCCTTGCTGCTGTTTTTCCTGATTGCGGGGCTGCACAGTAGTCTCAATGTGCAGGCCCCATCGCCCGCGGCAGCGGCGGCAGCCGTTTCTCCGCTGTCGCTGGCGGCGGGCAAGCCGCTGGCCCAGGCGCGTGATGCCACCTTGCCGCCCGTGCAAGAGGGCCCCGAGGCCACCATCAATATCGACGCCACCGATCACTCGGTCGAGATCGCCAGCGGCGTGCAGTACCAGGCCTGGACGTTTGGCGGCACCGTGCCAGGGCCGGTCATCCACGTGCGTCAGGGGCAGACCATCAACGTGGTCTTCACCAACCGCGGCACCATGCACCACTCCATCGATTTTCACGCGGCGATGACGCCGCCCAGCCTGCATTTCGTTGATATCCAGCCGGGCGAGAGCATCAAGTTCTCGTTCGAGGCCAAGGTGCCGGGGGCCTTCGTGTATCACTGCGGCACGCCCCCCGTGCTGCTGCATATCGGCAACGGCATGTACGGCGCCATCATCGTCGATCCGGCCACGCCGCTGCCACCGGCCGACAAGAGCTACGTGCTGGTGCAGGGCGAGTGGTATACGCAGCAGCTCTCGGGCAACACCATGACGGGCGACTTCACCAAGATGACCAAAGAACAGCCCGACGAGGTCGTCTTCAACGGCGCGGCCTTCCAGTATCGCGACCACCCGCTGCCCGCCAAGGTCGACGAACGCGTGCGGCTGTACATGGTCAACGCCGGCCCCAGCCTCTGGAGCTCATTTCACGTCATCGGCGCGGTCTTCGACAAGGTCTATCCCGATGCTGACGCCGCGCATGCGCTGAGCGGCGTGTCCACCTACACCGTCGGGCCGGGGGCGGGGGCCGTGTTTGATCTGGTCATCCCCAATGCGGGCAAGTACGCGTTCGTGGATCACGACATGGCGCACGAGATCATCGGCGCGCAAGGCATTCTCGACGTGCAAGGCCCTGCTGGCGCCGCCCTGGCCGCGCCACCCGTAGAGAAAGCCCCGGTGCAGGCGGCTGCGGCGCAGCCTGCCCGGCCCGCGGGCCCCTACGTGTTCGATGCCAAGCATGGCGACGCCCTGTACATGGCCAATTGCGCGGCCTGCCACCAGGCCACGGGCGCTGGCTTGCCGGGGGCTTTCCCGCCGCTCAAGGGCAATGCCGCCGTGCTCGACGCCGATGCCACCAAGCATATCCAGGTGGTGCTGCACGGCCTGCAGGGCGAGGCCATCGATGGCGTGGCGTATCCCAGCCCCATGCCGGCCTTCGGTACGCAGCTGAGTGACGCCGACATTGCCGACATCGTCAATCACGAGCGCACGTCCTGGGGCAACCAGGGCAAGCTCGTCGTGGCTGATCAAGTGGCTGCGCAGCGCGCCGCGAAATAGCTGCCCCCGCTGCTGGACGGGTGGCGTCGGAAGCGCCCGTCCAGGTTTTCGTGGGCTTGACCGATGTTGGCGTCAGCCCTCGGTATCCGTCGCCTTGCCAGGTGCCCCCGCAGTCATGCGGGAGCGTCTGGCTGCGCCTGTTTCTTGCCAGTGTCGCCCGCACCATACACGCGGCTGCAGATGTATTGAAAGGCGCTTTCGATGTCTCGGCCCAATGCCGCCCGCGCGGCCGTGCCGTCGCGTGCGGCGACAGCGTCCAGCAGCTGGGCGTGATAGGTCACGGCGGTCTTGTGGCGCGTGCGCTCTGAGCCTGTGCGCAAGTCGTAGTTCAGCACCGGGCCGATGCGCAGCCACAGGGCCTCGATGATCTTGGTCAAGAGCGGCATGTTCGCTGCGGCATAAAGCGAAAAATGCAGTTGCTTGTTCAGCACGATCACGTGCGCTGCGCCGTCCAGGCCCTCGTCCATCCTCTGGGACAGCGCGGCGTTGACCTCGCGCAGCTCGCTGACCAGCTGGGCGGTGGCGGACTGCGCTGCCATCTCGACGGCGAACCCTTCGACGCAGAGCCGTATTTTCGTGACTTCCGCGAATTCTTCCTGGGTCATGACGGGCACGTGCACCGAGCGGCTCGGGCCGATTTCCAGCGCGCGATCCGCAACCAGCTGATAGATGGCCTGGCGTACCGGCATCATGCTGACGCCCAGCGCTTCTGCCGTGCCGCGGATGGGCAGGGTCTCGCCCGGCATGACTTGCCCGGTAATCAATAGCTCTTTCAGTTTGGCGAGAGCGTCGGCGCTGAGCGTTTCGGGACGTGATAGCGGTGAAAGGGCAGCATTCATGGTGTTCTTCTTAGGGAAAACGCTATTAGTGATCTGTGATCACAGTGGATTAGTATAGTAGCCAGAGTGCACTTGATGTGGCGGTTGTAGTGAATGACAGGCTAGCAGGATGGGGCTCTGGGCACAAACATGTCGCCGTTCTCGGTCGTATGCACGCAGGCAACCGGTACAGGAGAACACAATGTTCAAAGATGGTGGAGTGGCTGGCAAAAAGGTTTTGATCACGGCGGGGGGCAGCGGGCTGGGGCTTGAGATGGCCCGCGTTTTCGTGGCCGAAGGCGCCCAGGTGATGATCTGCGACGTCGATGATGCGGCGTTGAAAGCGGCCGGGACGGAAATGCCGGGGCTGGTGACGACACAGGCTGACGTGTCCGACGAAGACAGCGTGGCACGTCTGTTCGATCAGCTGCAGGAACGCCTTGGGGGCCTGGATGTGCTGATCAATAACGCGGGGGTCGCCGGGCCCACCGGATACGTCGAGACGCTCGATAAAAAAGAGTGGGATCGCACGCTGGCCGTGAACATCACCGGCCAGTTCCTGTGCGCGCGCCGCGCCATCCCTTTGCTCAAGCAATCCGCGGGCGGCGTCATGACCAATCTGTCTTCGGCGGCAGGCCATCTCGGGTTTGCGGGCCGCGCGCCGTATTCCGCATCCAAGTGGGCCGTGGTGGGCTTTACCAAGACGCTGGCGATTGAACTCGGGCATTTCGGCATCCGCGTCAACGCCATCCTGCCGGGGGCGGTCGAAGGCCCGCGCATCCGGGCGGTGATCGCCGCCAAGGCCGACACGCTGCATCGGACGGTCGAGGAGGTCGCCGCGGAATACGAAAACCAGGCTTCCCTGGGGCGCATGGTGCATGCGCGCGACATCGCAAACATGGCTTTGTTCCTGGCCAGCGGTGCGGCGGCGAGTGTCCATGGGCAGGCCCTGGCTGTCGATGGCCACACGCAGGCATTGATCTGAGAGGTCGCATGGCTATTGCAATCGTCGGCAGGGTGCCTTGTCGCGCGAGGCCTTCCGGCTCGTCGAAAGCGGCAGCATCAGCGGCACCAGCAATCGTAATCATTATTTCAGGAGTTGAATCATGGCAAAAAAACGCAAGGCCATCATTACGTGCGCCGTGACGGGCGCCATTCATACGCCCAGCATGTCAAGATACCTGCCGGTGACGGCCGACGAGATCGCCGAGGCCGGCATTGCGGCGGCCAAGGCCGGCGCCGCAGTGCTGCACCTGCATGCGCGTGACCCCAAGGACGGCCGTCCTACGCAGGATCCCGAAGCCTTTCGGCCGTTCCTGGAGAAAATCCGCAAGAGCACGGATGCCATCATCAACATCACGACGGGTGGCAGCCCCCACATGACGGTGCAAGAACGCATGCGTCCGGCCATGACGTTCAAGCCCGAACTTGCGTCGCTGAACATGGGCTCGATGAATTTCGGCCTGTTTCCGATGCTGCAGCGGTTCAAAGAGTTCAAGTACGACTGGGAGCGCGAGCACCTGGAAAACAGCCGCGACCTCATTTTCAAGAACACGTACAACGACATCGAATCCATCCTGACGCAGGGCACGAAAAACGGCACCCGCTTCGAATTCGAGTGCTACGACATCAGCCACCTGTATAACCTGAAATATTTCTTCGATCAGGGCCTGGCCAAGGCGCCTCTGTTCGTCCAGTCCGTCTTTGGCATCCTCGGCGGCATCGGGCCCGATCCCGAGGATCTGATGCACATGCGGCGCACGGCCGAACGGCTGTTCGGCGATCAATATCGGTGGTCGATCCTGGGGGCCGGGCGTAATCAAATTCCCTTGGCGACGATCGGCGCGGCCATGGGCTCCAACGTGCGTGTGGGCCTGGAAGACTCGCTGTGGATCGGCCCGGGCCAGCTCGCAGCGTCCAATGCCGAGCAGGTGACGCGCATCCGCACCGTGCTGGAGGCTTTGAACATCGATATCGCAACACCCGATGAAACCCGCGAAATCCTGCAACTCAAGGGCGCGGACAAGGTCGAGTTTTGACGTGATCTCACCCACTGTTGGTTACGGAGATTGACATGAACCTTACTCAGATACGCAGATCGTTGCTGGCGGGCGCGCTTGCGCTGCCGATGCTGGCCGTGACGGTGCCCGCCATGGCGCAGCAGGCGCACAAGGCCCAGGGGGAAAAGTACAAAATCTACCTGAGCATGAGCTATATCGGCAACGATTGGCAGGCGGAAGCGACCAATATGGTCAAGGCCATGGCCAAGACACCGGCGTTGAAGGATCGGGTCAATCTGGAAATACAGGTTGCGGGCACCAATGCCCAGAAACAGATTCAGCAGATCAATGCCATGATCCAGGCCGGGGCGGACGCCATCGTGGTGTACCCGATTTCGCCAACGGCCTTGAACCAAGTGATCAAGCGTGCTTGTTCCAAGAACATCAAGGTGTTTGCCTATGACGCCGAGGTGACCGAGCCCTGCGCCTACAACGTGCATATGGATCAGACCGAAGCGGGTACTGCCATGGGTGAATGGCTGGCCAGGAAACTGGACGGCAAGGGCAATGTCGTGATGATTACGGGGGTGCCCGGAACGTCCGTGGACAAGCTGCGCACTGAAGGCGCCAAGGCCGTGTTCGCAAAATACCCGGGCATCAAGATCATCGGCGAGGCGCCGGGCATGTGGAGCCAGGCCGTTGCGCGCACAGAGCTGTCCAAGCTGGTCGCGGTACATGGCTGGGACAAGATCGACGGCCTGTGGATGCAGGTGGGCTGCTACACCGCGGATTCCATGCAGATCGAGGCGGGACACGATGCCGCCCGGCTGCTGCCTTGCGCAGGCGAGGGCTCGAACGGTGGGCGGATCCAGATGCTTCCGGCCGCAACGCAGGTTGATGGGGCCAGCGGCACCTACGCGCCCATGAACGCCCCGAGGTTTTCTTATGCCTCGCCGCCGTATTCCGGTGCGTTGGCCCTCAAGCTGGCCGTCGAAGCGCTGGACGGCAAGGACGTGCCCAAGCTGACGGTACTGCCGCTGCCCAAGATCACCAACGAGACGGTCAAGCTGTGCAAGGGCGGCACATGGAAGGAAATGCACGAGGGCTGCAACGTGTTCGTGCCCGCCATCGTCAAGAATCCGGGCTGGTTTGCATCCATCTATTCCGACCAGACAGAGGGGCTTGGCCTGGACGCGGCGCTCAATGGCGAGCCAGACCCGCAATAAGGCTTGAATCCCGCGTTCCGGATGCTCTTGGAAACCTTGATCTGCCAACACCATGAACCAGACTTACGCTACTGCGCCAGCGCACGTGCCAGGCCCGTCGGTGCCCGCGCTGCGACTCCTTGACCTGTCCATGGACTTTGGCCCGGTCAAGGCCTTGTCGGGCGTCTCGCTGGAGGTTCGGCGTGGCAGCGTGCATGCCTTGCTGGGGGAAAACGGGGCGGGCAAATCGACCACGGTGAAGCTGCTGTCGGGCGTCATGCGCCCGACGCACGGGCGCATCGAAGTCGATGGGCGGGCGGTGGTGTTGCGCTCGCCGTTGCAGGCGCGGGCCCAGGGTATCCAGACCGCCTTTCAAGAGCTCACCTTGCTGCCCGATCTCTCGGTGTTCGACAACATGCTGATGCCCCGACCCCCCATTCATGTCTCGGGCCTGATCAGGCGGCGTGAACAGCGGCGCGCCATCGGTCGGCATTTCGACGAACTCGAGCTTGGCATCGATCTGGACGTACCCGTGCGGGAATTCAATCTTGCGCAGCAGCAGAAGATCGAGATTGCGCGCGCCATCTATCACCAGCCGCGCATCTTGTTGCTCGATGAGCCCACGTCTGCGCTGCCGCCCACGGACGTGCAATGGCTGGGGCATCTCATCGCCCGACTGCGTCGGCAGCAGGTCACGATCATCTTCATTTCCCATCGCATGGAAGAGGTCGAGGCGTTTTGTGACGACTTGACGGTTTTGCGCAATGGCCGTCATGTGGCTTCCCGTCCGGCGCGGGATTTCACCCGGGATGAAGTAGTCGAGCTGATCGTGGGCAGGTCTCTGTCCAAGGTCTTCCCAGAGCGCAAGCGTCCTGCCCAGGCAAAGCCTGTCCTGGCGCTGAAGGCGGCGTCCACCAGTGTCATTCACGATGCAAGCTTTACCCTGAACCAGGGGGAAATTCTGGGGGTGGCCGCCTTGCAGGGCATGGGCCAGCTCGATCTGTTCCGGCTGTGCTTCGGGCTCGTGCAGCCGCGCGCGGGTCATCTCGAACTGGATGCGTGGCCACAGCGCCTGCTCGGCCCGCGCGATGCCATTCGGCGGGGGATCGGCTTCGTGCCCGAAGACCGCAAGCACGGCGGCTTGTTGCTCAACCAGACAGGCCTCCAGAATGCTGCGCTGCCCGTTCTGAACGCCATGACGAAGTGGGGCATTCTCCGTCGTGCGAGAGAACTTTCCGCTGGCGCGCGTGCTTTTGAACGTCTGCAGCTGGATCGTCGGGCCTTGTGGACGGATGCCGGCGCTTTCTCGGGCGGCAATCAACAGAAGATCGTACTGGCCAAGTGGTTGATGGCCCGTAGCCGGATCTTGCTGCTGTTCGATCCGACGCGCGGCATCGATGTCGGCACCAAGCAAGAAATCTACCAACTCATGGCGGATTATGCGCAGCTGGGGGGTGCCATTTTGTTCTACTCCACGGAGATTCCCGAAGTGATCCACATGAGCCACCGGGTTTTGACGGTTTACAAGGGCAGGATCAACGCACTCATCGAGGAGGACGACATCAGCGAAGCGCGGGTCATGCGGCACGTCATGGGGCAGGCGGATGGCGCGGCAGAGGGCGACGATGACTAAAACCGCGCTTTTCCTGGATCGCTACGGCAGCGTTGTCGCTGTTTCCTTCGTCCTGGTCATCCTGCTGGGGCTGGTCGCCGCCTACAGTCGGGGCGGCCTGGATTATTTCGATGCCAAGCTCCTCGTGCAAGGCGGCGTCACGCTGGCCCTGGCCGCCATCGGCGCGACGCTGGTGATCCTGAGCGGCGGGTTCGATTTGTCCGTCGGGGCCGTGATTTCTTTGACCAATGTTGTCGGCGCCATCGCGCTGCCCGGTATGGATGGCGTGTGGGCGTTCTGGCTGAGCGTGCTGATTTCCGTGGCGGTGGGCAGCGCGTGCGGTCTGGTCAACGGGCTGTTGATCGCCTTTGGCCGCCTGCAGTCCATCGTGGTGACCCTGTCCACCATGTTCATTATTCAGGGGGTGACGCTGCTCGTCATGGATGCGCCGGGCGGGCAGGTGCCCCCTGTCGTCAGCGATGTGCTGATGGGCGATACCTGGACGGATGTGCTGCCGTCGGCGGCCAGCTTGATCCTGATCGTCATGGCGCTGTGGGCGTGGTGCAAGCGCACCCCCTACGGCCTGCATCTTTATGCGGTGGGCGGGCATCCCGCCGCCGCACGGGCGACCGGGGTGCCGGTCAGGCGCACCTTGCTGCTGACCTATGTCGGCGCCGGGGCGCTGTACGGTTTGGCGGGCCTGTTCCTCAGCGCCCAGACGGGCTCTGGCGATCCGCTCGTCGGCAATTCCCTGCTGTTGTCGGTGTTCGCCGCCGTGGTCATCGGCGGCACCCGCCTGGGGGGTGGGCGGGGCGGCCCGACCGGGTCGGTCATCGGCGCCTACGTGCTGATGATCATCGTCAATCTGCTGCTGGTCTTCAATGTCGCGGCCTACTATTCGACCATTGTCCAGGGTATGGTGCTGATTCTCGCCATCATGCTGGGCTCTCTTGGGGCGGGTTCGCCGCTGCGCGCCAGCCTGGAGCAGCTGCTTGCCCGCGCCACGCGCCTTGGGCGGGGCAGGCCGTCGCGCAAGGCCGCCCCGCAGCCCGGCATCGATGTCTGCGCCGATATCGCGCAGTCGGGCCCCGTTCGGGTCACGCTGCGTCAGCGCTATGGCAAGGATCTCCGGATTTCGCTGCCCGCCTGGGTGGTGTTCGTGCTGGTGGCCGCCGCGACGGCGATATTCCTGGGCCGTGACATCAGCCAGTGGTCTTACTGGAATTCGCTCATCGTTCTGTCGACCTTCCTGATCGTGCTGGCGTTGGGCCAGGGGGCGGTCATCTTTACCGGGGGGCTGGACTTGTCCTTACCCTGGGCCATCTCTCTGTGTGCTTTTCTTTTTACCGGGATGGCGCAGGGCTCGAACGAAGGGCTTTTGGGCGTCGCCATGCTGGCCATTCTCGCGGGCGTCCTGATCGGCCTGGGCAACGGGATCATGGTGGCGTTCATGGGGTTTTCGCCCATCGTTGCGACGCTGGCCATGAACGGGATTCTGCAGGGCATTGCGTTGTTGTATTCGCAGGGCACGCCCAGTGCTTTCCCGCCTCCGTTCATCAGCTGGGTCATGACGGGCCGTTTCCTGGGCATGACGCCCGTGATCCCGTTGCTGCTGGTGTTTGTCATTCTGGCGACGGTGCTGCTGACCAAGACAGCTTTTGGCCGCAGCGTCTACGCCACCGGCAGCAATGCGCATGCGGCCTTTCTGTCGGGGGTGAGTACCCGCCGCGTCCTGGTTCTGGTCTATGTGCTGTCCGGGGCTTGCGCGGCCGTTGCCGGTATTTTATTGAGCGGTTTCTCGGGGCAGGCCAGCCTGGGCATGGGAGACGACTATCTGCTGCCGTCCATCGCCGTCATCGTGCTGGGCGGCGGACTCATCACCGGCGGGCGCGGGCATTTCCTGGGGATACTGGCGGGTGTTTTTTTGCTGACTTCGCTGCAGATGCTGTTGACGGGGAGCGGACTGCCGTATGCGGCGAGGCCGATCTTGTTTGGCATCGTGGTGCTGGCCGCCGTGGCCACCTTGCGCGAGCGCGCGTGACGCGCACAGTCTGAAAAGGAGACGAGAATCATGAAAATCGACGTTTTTATCGATGTGAAGACGACCTTGGGAGAAGGGCCGCTCTGGGACGTGGACGAGCAGCGCCTGTATTGGATCGACAGCGCCGATGGTCGTATTTTCCGGGCAACCGCCGATGGGCGGGAACTCCGCGCCTGGCAGGTGCCGCAAAAAATCGGTTCGATGGCGTTGCGCCGCCAGGGTGGGGCGGTCGTTTCCTTAGCCCGCGGGCTGCATTTTCTGGATTTCGAGACGGGCCACCTCGACCTGATCGAAGACCCGGAGCCCGGGAAGACGAGCAACCGTCTCAATGACGGTAAGGTGGATGCCCAGGGCAGGTTTCTGTTTGGCAGCATGGATACACAGGAAAGCGGCCCCAACGGTGCCTTGTACCGTCTCGATCCGGATCACAGCGTCCACAAGCTGCAAGACGGCATCGTCGTGTCCAACGGGCCGTGCTGGAGCCCCGCGGGTGATACGTTCTATTTCGCCGATACCTGGGCCGAGGAAATCTGGGCATACGACTACGACCAGGCCACGGGGACGCCCTCGAACCGGCGTACGCTGGCCTCGGTGCAAGGCAAGCACTTCCGCTCGCCGGATGGTTCGACCGTGGACGCGGAAGGCTGCCTGTGGAATGCGCAGGTCTATGAAGGCCAACTGGTTCGGTACACCCCGGAGGGCCTCGTGGATCGCGTCATTGCGATGCCGGTCAAGAACGTGACCAGCGTCATGTTTGGCGGGCCGAACCTCGACGTCCTGTTTGTGACCTCGATGTCCCGGCCCCCGCTGCCGCGCTTTCCAAGCGATCCCGTCCAAGGCGGCAGCGTGTTTGCCATCACCGGTCTGGGGATTCGCGGCGTTCCGGAACATAGATACGCCGGCTGATCGTCAGGGTCTTGTCCGCGCATTTGCACGGCCAGCAAAAAGCGTGCTATAGTTCGGCCTCTTCGCTGCACGGCAATTCAGGGTTAACCCTGAAGCCGGTTGTTCGCAACCGGCGGGTGCAAAATCGAAGCCCTTGATTTTCAGGCGTTTTGCCACGGTCTTGGGGTTTGGTTGGCAGCGC
>NZ_BCWN01000011.1 GCF_001592225.1 Castellaniella caeni NBRC 101664
TAGGTCGTGCGATCGAGCCCCACTTCGTCGAGTATCTTGGTGGAGATTTCTTCGATGGAGCGCGTGGTGGTGGACAGCCAGGGGATGTTTTCCATGCGCATCAGGCGTTCGGCGTCGGCCACTTCCTGGCGGCACTGCTTGAGCGACGCATAGGTGCTGTTGGGACGGCGTTCGTTGCGCACCTCGGCCAGGCGCTCGGGCTGGATGGACAAACCAAACAGCTTGCGCCGGAACGGCAGCAGCGTGGCGGGCAGGGCGCCACGGTCGAAGTCTTCGGGGATGAGCGGGTAGTTGGCCGCCTTGACCGCGTACTGCATGGCCAGATACAGGCTGGTGGGCGTCTTGCCGCAGCGCGACACACCCACGAGAATGACGTCGGCCTGTTCGAGCCCCTGTACGTACTGCCCGTCGTCGTGCGCCAGGCTGAAGTTGATGGCTTCGATGCGGTTGTTGTATTGCTTGCTGAGCCCGTTGGTGTGCGAACGCCCCACCGAGCCGCTGGATTTCACCCCCAGCACGCCCTCGAGGTGCTGCACGAAGGCTCCGAAGAGATCGAGAAAGATGCAGGGAGCCTGGCGGATGCGCTCGGCGATGTCGGATTCGACCAGGGTGCTGAACACCAGGGGCGGCGGGCCGCCCTGGTCGGCGCGCTGGGCGATGCGCCGCGCGGCGGCGTCGGCCTTTTCGATGGAGTCGATGAAGGGCAGGCGGATGGCCTGGAAGGGGATGCCCTCGAACTGCGAGAGCACGGCGTGGCTGAACGTCTCGGCGGTGATCCCGGTGCTGTCCGAGACGATGAAAACGGGGCGTTCGATTGTGGAATCGGTCATGGATTTTGAACCATCAAGCGTCAGAAACGGTACAATCCGCGAAGGTTACCAGTCGCCTGATGGGCAGGCAAGGCTGGTTTGCCAGACGCATGTCCCCAGGCACCTTGGCTGCGCGCCTCGCCGCCGCGCCAAGGGCCTGGTTTCGTTCATCCCGCGATCGGGATGCGACGTGCACCCGGCAAACACGCTTTTTCTATCTCAAAGGTGACACTATGTCGAATGTTGTATCTTTCGAGCGGCTCCGCATGTCGGACGTAGACTCGGTAGGAGGCAAAAACGCTTCACTGGGCGAAATGATCAGCCAGCTGGCCGACGCCGGGGTTCGGGTGCCGGGCGGTTTCGCCACCACGGCCGATGCCTTTCGCAACTTCCTGGAATCCACCGGCCTCGACGCGCGCATCAACGCCCGCCTCGACACGCTCGACGCCGACGATGTGCGCGAGCTGGCCAATGCCGGGGCCGAAATCCGCCAGTGGGTCATCGACACCCCGTTTCCGGCCGATTTCGAGCACGACGTGCGCGCCGCCTTTGCCCAGCTCGATGCCGATGGCAAGGGCTCGTTTGCCGTGCGCTCGTCGGCCACGGCCGAAGACCTGCCCGACGCCTCGTTTGCCGGTCAGCAGGAAACCTACCTCAACGTGGTGGGCATCGACGACGTGCTCGAAAAAATCCGCCACGTCTTCGCCTCGCTGTACAACGACCGCGCCATCTCCTACCGCGTGCACAAGGGCTATGCCCACGCCGAAGTCGCGCTCTCGGCGGGCATCCAGCGCATGGTGCGCTCCGACAAGGGCAGCGCGGGCGTGATGTTCACGCTCGACACCGAATCCGGCTTCAAGGACGTGGTGTTCATCACCTCGTCCTACGGCCTGGGTGAAACCGTGGTGCAGGGCGCCGTCAACCCCGACGAGTTCTACGTCTTCAAGCCCACGCTGGCCTCGGGCCACTATCCCATCATCAGCCGGCGCATCGGCTCCAAGCTGATCAAGATGGAATTCGACGAGCAGCGCACCTCGGGGCACGCCGTGCGCACGGTCGAAGTACCCGCTTCCGAACGCAACCGCTATTCGCTGACCGACGACGAGGTCATCGAACTCGCCCACTACGCCACCATCATCGAGAAGCACTACCAGCGGCCCATGGATATCGAATGGGGCCGCGACGGCATCGACGGCAAACTCTACATCCTGCAGGCGCGCCCTGAAACCGTCAAATCGCAGCAAAGCCACCACGACGTGCAAGAGCGCTACCGCCTCAAGGCGACGGGCGAGGTGCTGGTGCGCGGTCGCGCCATCGGCCAGAAAATCGGCTCGGGCACGGTGCGTGTGGTGGCCGACGCTTCCGAAATGGACAAGGTGCGCCAGGGCGACATTCTCGTCACCGACATGACCGACCCCAACTGGGAACCGGTCATGAAGCTCGCCTCGGCCATCGTCACCAACCGGGGCGGGCGCACCTGCCACGCCGCCATCATCGCGCGCGAGCTGGGTATTCCGGCAGTCGTGGGCTGCGCCGACGCCACCGACGTGCTCGCCAATGGCCGCGAAGTCACGGTATCTTGCGCCGAAGGCGACGAAGGCCACATCTACGACGGCCTCATCGAAACCGAAGTCGAAGAAGTGCGTTGGGGCCAGATGCCCGACATCGGCCTGAAAGTCATGATGAACGTCGGCAATCCGCAGCTGGCCTTCGACTTCTCGCAAATCCCCAACAGTGGGGTGGGGCTGGCGCGTCTTGAATTCATCATCAACAACAACATCAACGTGCACCCCAAGGCCGTACTCGACTACCCCAACGTCGATGGCGACCTGAAAAAGGCGGTCGAGTCCGCCGCGCGCGGCTATGCCAGCCCGCGCGCCTTCTTCGTCGAAAAACTGGCCGAAGGGGTGGCCACCATCGGTGCGGCCTTCTATCCCAAGCCCGTCATCGTGCGCCTGTCCGACTTCAAGTCCAACGAATACCGCAAGCTGGTGGGCGGCTCGCGCTACGAACCCGAAGAAGAAAACCCCATGCTGGGTTTCCGTGGGGCCTCGCGCTACATCGCCGAAGACTTCGCCGAGTGCTTCCGCATGGAATGCGAAGCCCTTAAAAAAGTGCGCGACGAAATGGGCCTGACCAACGTCGAGATCATGGTGCCCTTCGTGCGCACATTGGGCCAGGCCAAACGCGTCATCGAACTGCTGGCCTCGCACGGCCTGAAGCGCGGCGATAACGGCCTGCGCCTCATCATGATGTGCGAGGTGCCGTCCAACGCCATTCTGGCCGAAGACTTCCTGCAGTACTTCGACGGTTTCTCCATCGGCTCCAACGACATGACCCAGCTTACGCTGGGCCTCGACCGCGACTCCGGCATGGAACTGCTGGCCGCCGACTTCGACGAGCGCGACCCCGCTGTGCAGTTCATGCTGCGACGGGCCATCCAGGCCTGCCTGAAGTCGGGCAAGTATGTCGGCATCTGCGGCCAGGGCCCCAGCGACCACCCTGATCTCGCACAGTGGCTGCGCGACGAAGGCATTCTGTCGATGTCGCTCAACCCGGACACGGTCGTCGATACCTGGCAGCGCCTGGCCAACACGGCCATTGCGGCCTGATCGATCCGCTCCGGTTTGCGGGCCCCGAACCCGGGGCCCGCGCGGCAGGCCCGGGGTGCGTCAACCGGACGGATCCCGCCCGCCACACCGCGAGTACACTAGAGGCATATTCTGCCTCTTGCCTCATCGCCATGCCGTATCACGCCCTCATTGCCTCGCCCTTGGGCGACATCCTGCTGCAAGCCGATGCCGTCAGCCTCACAGGCCTGTATTTCACCGATCAGCGCGACTGCCCGCACGTCGCGGGTCTGGCCGCCGTCGACCATGTGATCCGCCAACCGTCGGCGGGCAGCCTGGACGGTCACGCAACCCGCACCTTCAAGGTGGTGCCGGTTACCGAAGCCGCCACGGGCGAGCTGTTTCCGCCGGTGGGCTCGGCGACCGGGACGCAGGTCGGTGTCGGCGCCAATCCCGGCGCTGATGTCGATACCGGTGCTGGTACTCATGCCAGTGCTGGCACTGGAACTGACGCCAATGCCGACGCCGTGGCGCCGGGCAGCGTGCGTCTGTTGCAGACCGACACGCCGCCCGCCGTGCAGGCACTTTTCGAACAGACGCGCCGCGAGCTGGATGAATACTGGCAAGGCCGCCGCCAGCACTTCGACGTCGTGCTCAGCCCCTCGGGCACCGCTTTTCAGAAGCAAGTCTGGCAGGCCCTGCTGCGGGTGCCCTGCGGGGCCACGCTGTCGTACGGTGAACTCGCCCAGGCCGCCGGCCTGGGGGCCGGGCATGGCCGGGCGGTGGGCGCCGCGGTCGGCAGCAACCCCATCAGCATCATCATTCCCTGCCATCGCATCCTGGCGCGCAACGGCACCCTCAACGGCTACGGCGGCGGGCTCAACCGCAAGATCCGCCTGCTGCAGATCGAAGGCTTTCGCGTACAGGCCTGAGCGCCGCCGCAGCTCGCCCGCGAGACGCCGGGCTCAGTCTTTGTGCTGACGCGTGTCGTGCTTCATCAGGCGCTCTTTTTCGCGCGCCCAGTCTTTGTCGCGCTGCGTGTCGCGCTTGTCGTGCAGTTTCTTGCCACGGCCCAGGCCGAAATCCAGCTTGATGCGCCCGCCCTTGTAGTGCAAGTTGAGCGGCACCAGGGCGTAGCCGCGCTGTTCGACCTTGCCGATGAGCTTGCTGATTTCTTGTGCATGCAGCAGCAGCTTGCGCGTGCGCGTGGCATTGGGGTGGATGTGCGTGGAGGCCGTGGGCAGCGGACTGATGTGCATGCCCAGTATCCAGAGCGCACCGTCGCGCACGATGACGTAGCTTTCTTTCAGCTGCACGTGCCCGGCGCGGATGGCCTTGACTTCCCAGCCTTCCAGCACCAGGCCCGCTTCGAAGCGCTCTTCGATGAAGTAGTCGTGGGTGGCTTTTCTGTTTTCAACGATGCTCATAGGTCGGGCCAGGAAATCTCATACGTGTTTTCGCAGGGTACGACAGAGGATGAAGGCCCGCCGTCGCCGCACTGATAAAATCCTTACATTCTAGCTTAACCACCCCGATAGACTGATGCATTCGATCCAACGCTCCGTGCTGGTTCCCTTTAGCTGCGAACAGATGTTCGATCTGGTGGCCGACGTGGCGCGGTATCCTGAATTCATGCCCTGGTGCGGCGGCGCGACGGTGCAGTGGCACAACGAACAGGGCATGCAGGCCACTGTGCAGATTCATTTCGCCGGCATCCGCCAAAGCTTCACCACGCGCAATGATCACGAATACCCGCACAAGATCGTCTTTCATCTGGTGGACGGGCCGTTTTCCAATCTGACCGGGCACTGGGCCTTCCAGCCCCTGGGCAGCGACGGCTGCAAGGTGCTCTACACCATGGAATACGCCTTTTCCAGCCGGGCTCTGTCTGCGGTCGTGGGGCCGGTCTTCAACCGCATCGCCAGCAGTTTCATCGATTCGTTCACGCAACGGGCCTATGTCGTCTATGGGCGCTGACATGCAGGTGCAGATCGCTTTCGCCGCGCCCACCCGCATCTGGCGCCAGACGCTCGAAGTCGCGGCGGGCACCACGGTCGGGCAGGCGTTGGCCCAAAGCGGCTTTGCCCAGGCGTTTCCCGAATTCACCGACCAGCCGCTGGCCCTGGGCGTCTATGGCGAGCGCTGCGATGCCGGCCGCGTGTTGCAGCCCGGCGAGCGCGTCGAGCTCTACCGTCCCCTGGTGTTCGACCCCCTCGAATCGCGCCGCCGCCGCGCGGGGCACCGGCGTGGCAAGCGCCCGGCCACCCGCTGACGATTGTCGTCCGCTTGACAGCGGTTCGCGGCGGACTGCTCTAAGGTTGGCTTGCCCCCGGGGCGCGCACGGCGGGCTGGTGCTACAGTGACCCCTGGTGCGCAAGGCCCGGCGCACGATGCCAGGGCCTGCGCGCCAGCGGGCGCCACAAGCATCCGCTGGTCGCCCTATACTCATGACAGATCCGGAGACAAGCACCATGGATTTTCGCCTCAGCGAAGAACAACAGGCCTTTGCGCATGCCGCGCGTGAATTCGCCCAGGGCGAGCTCGCACCGCACGCCGCCCAATGGGACGAAGAACACATTTTTCCGCGCGAGGCCTTCGCCAAGGCGGGCGAACTGGGCTTTTGCGCCATGTACGCGCCAGAAACCATCGGCGGGCTGGGCCTGCCGCGGCTGGACGCCACGCTGGTCTTCGAAGAAATGGCGGCGGTCGATCCCTCCACCGCGGCCTTCATCACCATCCACAACATGGCCACCTGGATGATCGGCACCTGGGCCCAGGCGCCCGTGCGCGACGTCTGGGGGCCGCAGCTGGCCAGCGGCGAGAAGCTGGCGTCCTACTGCCTCACCGAACCCGGCGCCGGTTCGGATGCCGCCTCGCTCACCACCAGCGCCCGCCGTTCGGGCGACCACTACGTGCTCAACGGCGCCAAGGCCTTCATCTCGGGCGCGGGCGACACCGACGTGCTGGTGGTCATGGCGCGCACGGGTGGCGAGGGCGCGCGCGGCATCTCGGCGCTGGTCGTGCCCGCCGACAGCCAGGGCATCACCTACGGGCGCAAAGAAAACAAGATGGGCTGGAACAGCCAATCGACACGGCCCATCACCTTCGAAGACGTGCGCGTGCCACTGGAAAACCGCCTGGGCGAAGAAGGCGAGGGTTTCCGCTTCGCCATGAAAGGGCTGGACGGCGGGCGCATCAATATTGCCACGTGTTCGGTGGGGGCGGCGCAGGGGGCCTACGAGGCGGCGCGCCGCTATATGGGCGAGCGGCGCCAGTTTGGCCGGGCGCTGGCCGAATTCCAGGCCCTGCAGTTCAAGCTTGCCGATCTGCTGTCGAACATCGTCGCCTCGCGGCAGATGGTGCGTCTGGCGGCCAGCAAGCTCGATGAAAACGACCCGCAGGCCAGCGCCTACTGCGCCATGGCCAAGCGTTTCGCCACCGACCTCTGCTTTCAGTCGTGTCTCGACGCCCAGCAGATCCACGGTGGCTACGGCTATCTCAAGGATTACCCGCTCGAGCGGCTGGTGCGCGACACGCGGGTGCACCAGATTCTCGAAGGCACGAACGAAATCATGCGCGTCATCGTGGCGCGCCACATCCTCACTCAAGGGGCCGATTTGCGATGAATACGCCTGTCACTGAAGTTTCCCCAGAGGCCGCGGACGGCACGCCAGTCTTGTTCGACGAACTGCCCGCGGGCAATGGTCGGCGCATCGGCGTGGCCTTGCTCAACAGCCCGCAGACGCTCAACGGCCTGTCGCTCGACATGTGCCGCCTGCTGGCCGAACGCCTGCGGGCCTGGGAAGACGACCGCCGCATCGTGGCCGTGGTGCTGCGCGGGGCGGGCGACAAGGCCTTCTGCGCCGGAGGCGATCTGCAGGCCCTCTACAAAAGCATGCAAGAAGCGCCCGCCACCGACGCCTGGGCGAACGTGTATGCGCGCAGCTTCTTCGAAACCGAATACCGCCTCGACTACGCCATCCACCGCTATGCCAAGCCCCTTGTATGCTGGGGCAGCGGCATCGTCATGGGCGGTGGCGTGGGGCTCATGCTGGGGGCCAGCCACCGGGTGGTCACCGACACCACGCGCTTTGCCATGCCCGAGGTCACCATCGGCCTGTTTCCCGACGTCGCGGGCACCTGGATGCTGGGCCGCCTGCCACCGGGCATTGGCACCTTCCTGGCCTTCACCGGGGCCCAGCTGGGGGCCGCCGACTGCCTGCACTACGGCCTGGCCGACCGCGCCTGCCCGGCACAGGGCTTCGATGCGTTCATGCAGGCCCTGCAAAGCACCGAATGGTCAGCAGCGGCCACCGAACACGCCGCCCAGGTCGATCGCGCGCTGGCGGCCCAGCCGCTCGATGTGACGCAGCCAGGCCCCCTGCAGCGCCATGCCGAGACCATCCGTCAAGCCTGTCACCAGGCCGATTTTCTCGCCATTGCCAGCGCCATCGGCCAATGGAAGCGCGACCCCGACCCCTGGCTGTCGCGCGCGGCCCTCACGTTTCTGGCCGGTTCACCGGGCTCGGCGCGCCTGAGCCACAGCCTGCTGGCGCGCGTGCGCCACCTGTCGCTGGCCGACGCCTTTCGCGCCGAATACGTGGCGGCGCTGCACTGCTGCGCCGAACCCGATTTTCGCGAGGGCATCCGCGCCCTGCTGATCGACAAAGACAAAAAGCCGCGCTGGCGGCCCGCCACGCTCGAACAGGCCAGCAGCGACTGGGTACGGCGCTTTTTCGTCAGGCCCTGGCCCGCAGGCCAGGCGCACCCGCTGGCCGACCTGGAGTCCGCGGCACCCTGACGCGCCGCGCGGCGGCCATTCCACATTCCATCGTACCGACAACATTTTCAAGGAGACAGACGATGAGTAGCACCATAGGTTTCATTGGCTTGGGCCACATGGGCGGCCCGATGGCGCAAAACCTGCTGAAGGCCGGTCATACGCTCAAGGTATTCGACCTGGTTCCCCAGGCCCTGCAGGCCGCCGTCCAGGCGGGGGCCACCGCCTGCGCCTCGGCGAAAGAAGCCGTGGCCGGGGTCGATCTCATCGTCACCATGCTGCCCGCCAGCCGCCACGTCGAAGGCCTGTACCTGGGCAAGGACGGCCTGCTCGAGGCCATCGCCAAGGGTACGCTGGTGCTCGAATGCAGCACCATCGCGCCCGAGTCCGCCCGCAAGGTGTCCAAGGCCGCCGCCGAGCGAGGCATCCGCATGCTGGACGCGCCGGTCTCGGGCGGCACGGGCGGCGCAACGGCGGGCACGCTGACCTTCATCGTGGGCGGCGCCGATGCCGACCTCGAAGCCGCCATGCCCTATTTGCAAGTCATGGGCAAGAACATCTTCCACGCCGGCGATGCGGGGGCGGGGCAGGTGGCCAAGATATGCAACAACATGTTGCTTGGTATCCAGATGGCGGGCACCGCCGAGGCCCTGGCGCTGGGGGTGGCCAACGGGCTCGACCCCCAGACGCTGTCCGACATCATCGCCAAGAGCTCGGGGCGCAACTGGGCCACCGAACTCTACAATCCCTGGCCCGGCGTCATGGAACACGCGCCGGCCTCGCACGATTACGAGGGCGGATTCGGCGTCGATCTCATGCTCAAAGATCTGGGCCTGGCGGCGGAAGCCTCGATGCAGGCGCGGGCCACGACCCCTCTGGGCGAACTCGCCCGCAACCTGTACGCGCTGCACAGCACGCAGGGGCATGGCAAGCTCGACTTCTCCAGCATCCTGAAGCTGTATCACCAGCCGAAGAAAGCCTGATTCACCCGCGGCGGCGTCAGGCGTATTCCGCGCCGGGCGGCGCCTGCAGTGTGAGCCTGGGGCCGGTGGGGCTGCCCACGGCGTACTGCACGACGGGCCAGTCGGCCAGCGAGATTTCGGCGGCCAGTTGCAGGCAACCTTGTACGGCGCTGGCCTCGATGATCCGGCCCACGGGGCGGCCGCTGACGTCGTCCGCGGCGAACAGGTCGCTGGCCGCCGACGGCGCCGGTGCATCCGCTGGCCAGGGCGCCGTGCCACAGGCCATGCGCCGCTTGACGGTGCCGCGATAGTGGCTGCGGGCCACAACTTCCTGGCCGGGGTAGCAGCCCTTTTTGAAGTCGATGCTGCCGTTCAAGTCCAGGTTCAGCGCGTTGGGCAGGAAGCAGTCCTGGGTTTCGGCCTGGATCAAGGGCCAGCCGCTGGCGATGCGGGTGGCGGCCCAGACTGCCGCCAGGGGCGCGGTGGACAGGTCGTCGGCGGCGTTCGCCGCGCGCGGTTCGGCGGAGCCGTCCGCCGCTGGTTGGGCCGCATGGATGCGCCAGGCGGCGGGGGTGGCGGCGCGGGTGTGCGGCGCCATGACCCAGGTGTCGCCGTCAAGATCGACCCGCGTCCAGGCCGCCAGCGAGTGCAGGGCGGCGGGCAGGGCCGCCGCCCCCCAGGCGGCCGACACCTGCCGGGAGGCATCTACGCCGAGCGTGACCTTGGCGCGCAGGACGAAGCGCCGCAGCCGCTGCAGCAGGTCGTCCGCCAGGTTGGCCGCCACCATGAACTCGATGTGTTCGGGGGCGGCGAGCCAGAACACGCCGTTGGCCAGCAGGCGGCCTTGCGCCGTGCAGTAGCCCGCGGGGCGTGCGCTGTCCGCGGGCAGGCCTTGTACCGCGTTGCTCAGCTGACCATGCAGGAAGGCGCTTGCATCGGGCCCCTGGGCCCGCAAAATGGCGAGTCGGGGCAGGGCGCAGCGCCCCTCGGTGTCGATGATGCTCATGGCAACTCAGAGAATATTCAAGGTTGAAACACACAATCATAGCCAGCCCCCGGGCCCGGGCCAAGTGAAGACCGCACCGTACGAACGGATACGCATCGCGCGCCCAGGGGGCCGGATGCGTCGAGTAAACTGGCGCCCATGAAAAGGTTTCTGCGATTTTCCCTCTGGCTGCTGATCTTCTGCCTGGCCGCTGCGGCCGTGGCGATCGGCGGGGCCGCCTGGTGGGGCTGGAAACGGCCCGTGCCCATGCAGACACCCGTGGTCGATTACCTGATCGACCCGGGGACGACCCCGCATCAGATTGCGCTGGCCATGCAGGCCGCGGGCATCGCCGTGGATGCGCGCGCCTTTGTCTGGCTGGCGCGGCTCAGCGGGCGCGACAAGCTGCTCAAGGCGGGGGCGTACGAGGCCCGGCAAGGCGACACGCCCTGGCTGCTGCTCGAACGCATGGCCAACGGCGACATGACCCAGGTACGCCTCACCTTTCCCGAGGGCTGGACGTTTGGCCAGATGCGGGCGGCGCTGGCCGCCGACGACAAAGTCCGGCACGATACGCTGGGCCTGGACGATGCCGAAGTCGCCCAGCGCCTGGGGCTGGCCGATGGTCGGCCCGAGGGACGCTTCTACCCGGATACCTACGTCTTCGCCCCAGGCACGTCCGATCTCGACATCCTGCGCCGGGGCGAGAAGGCGGGCCACCAGGTGCTCGAGCAGATCTGGGCCCAGCGCGACCGCGACCTGCCGCTGCAGACGCCTTACCAGGCCCTGATCCTCGCCTCCATCATCGAGAAGGAAACCGGCCATGGCGGCGACCGTGCCCGGATCGCCGGCGTCTTCATCAACCGCCTGCGCCTGGGCATGCCGCTGCAGACCGACCCCACGGTCATCTACGGGCTGGGCGCTGGCTACCAGGGGCGTTTGCGCAAGAAAGACCTGGAGCAGGACACCCCCTGGAACACCTATACGCGGCCGGGCCTGCCGCCCACCCCCATCGCCAACCCCGGCAAGGCCGCCCTGCTGGCTGCCGTGCACCCGGAAAAGCATGATTACCTGTATTTCGTCTCGCGCGGCGACGGGACGAGCGAGTTTTCCAAAGACCTCGCGGCCCACAACCGGGCCGTGGGCAAGTACATACTGAAACGGAACTGAGCCATGACGACTCCCGGCTGCTTCATCACGCTCGAAGGCGTGGATGGCGCGGGCAAAAGCACGCACATTGCCTGGATGAGCGACTACCTGCGTCAGGCGGGGGTCGATCTCGTCTGCACGCGCGAACCGGGCGGCACGCCGCTGGGCGAGCAGCTGCGCGCGCTGCTGCTGCAACAGGAAATGGACTTGCGCACCGAGACCCTGCTCATGTTTGCCGCGCGCAACGAACACTGGCGCAACACGATCGAACCCGCCCTGCAGCGGGGGCAGTGGGTGCTGTGCGACCGCTATGTCGATGCTTCGTATGCTTACCAGGGGGGCGGCCGCGCGCTGGGCGCCACGGCGATCCAGGCGCTCGAACAGTGGCTGGGGCTGGTGCGCGCGCCCGACCGCACCTTTCTCTTCGATGTGCCATTGGCGGTCGCGCGCCAGCGCCTGAGCCGCGGGCGCGACGCGCCCGACCGCTTTGAACAAGAAGGCGCGGCCTTTTTCGAGCGCACCCGCGATGCCTACCTGGCGCGCGTGCGCGGCACGCCCGGGCGCTTTTGCGTCGTCGATGCCCAACGCGGCATCGACGATGTCCGCCAGACGCTCGAAGTCGCGCTGGACGCCTTGCTGCACGCCTACCCGCGGCCGACGGACGGGTCAATCCCCCAAGGGCGGGGCTGACATGAGCGCGCTGGACTTCCTGCCTTGGCAGCGCGACCCGGCCCGGCGCTGGCTGGCGGCGCGCGACCGCTTCGCGCACGCCTGGCTCATCCACGGCCTGCCGGGCATCGGGCAGCAGGAATTCGCCCTGGCCGGGGCCGCCAGCCTGCTGTGCGAATCGCCACGCCAGGGTCTGGCCTGCGGCGAGTGCCAGGCCTGCCGCTGGGTGCTGGCGGGCAACCATCCCGATCTGCGGCGCATCCGCCCCGACGCCCAGGCGCTGCAAGAGGGCGGGGCGGCCAGCGACGCGGACGCGGGCGGCAAGAAGCAGCCGTCGCGCGAGATCCGCATCGAACAGATTCGCAGCCTGCTGCCCTGGTTCAACATGGCCACGCACCGGGGGGGCTGGCGGGTGGCGGTGCTGTACCCCGCCGAGGCGCTCAATGTCATTGCCGCCAACGCCTTGCTCAAGATTCTCGAAGAACCGCCCGGCCACACCGTCTTTTTGCTGGTGGCCCAGGCGCCCGACCGCCTGCTGCCGACGCTGGTGTCGCGCTGCCGCCGCCTGCCCCTGAGCGCACCGCCCCAGGCCGAGGCCTTGCCCTGGCTGCAACAGCACGGCGTCACCGAGGCCCTGGCGCAGCTGGCCGCGGCGGGCGGGGCGCCCTTGCTCGCTTTGCGCCGCGCGCAGCAACAGCAGGCCGCCGTGCCGGACTGGCTGCGGCTGTTTCTGGAAGCCGCCGCGCGCGGCGATGCGCCGGGTGATCTGGCCGACGCCCTGCTGGCGCTGGACGCAAGCGACTGGCTCGACGGTTTTCAGCGCCTCTGGCTGGATCTCAGCCTGGCGGCGCATGGCGCGCCCGCGCGCTATTATCCCGAACTGGAATCCCAGGTGCGCACGCTGGCGCGGGCCGCGGCGCCCACGGCCCTGGCGCAGGCCGGTCAATGGCTGCAGGCCCAGCGGCGGCTGGCGCAGCACCCGCTCAATGCCAAGCTGCGGGCCGACCATGCGGCGCAGACCCTGTTGCGCGCCGTGCGCCCGGCGCAATCTACCCCTTCTTCATCACGCTGACATCATGTACGTCGATTCTCACTGCCATCTCAATATGCCCGACCTGCAGGCGCAACTGCCCGAGGTGCTGGCCCGCATGCAGGCCAACGAGGTAGGCCATGCGCTGGTGGTCAGCGTCAACCTGCGCGACTGGCCCGGCCTCATCCAGCTGGTCGAGGCCCACCCCCACCTGAGCGCCTCCGTGGGCGTGCACCCCGACAACGACGCCGAAGACGACGACGGGGCCGAGCCGTCCCTGGACGATCTGCTGCAGCGAGCCCAGCACCCCAAGGTGGTGGCCATCGGCGAGACCGGGCTTGACTACTATCGCCTGTCCGAGCCGCTGGACTGGCAGCGCGCGCGGTTTCGCACCCACATTCGCGCCGCGCAAGACAGCGGCCTGCCACTCATCATCCACACGCGCTCGGCCGCCGCGGACACCATCCGCCTGATGCAGGAAGAAAAGGCCCGCCGCGGGGTGATGCACTGCTTCACCGAATCCTGGGAGGTCGCACAGGCGGCCATGGCGCTGGGCTTCTATATTTCGTTTTCCGGCATCGTCACCTTCAAGAACGCCCGACAGCTGCAGGAAGTCGCGCAGAAGGTGCCGCTCGAGCGCATGCTGATCGAGACCGATTCGCCGTATCTGGCGCCGGTGCCGTACCGTGGCAAGCTGAACGATCCGTCCAAGGTCATCCACGTGGCCGACAAGATCGCCGAGCTGCGCGGCGTGCCCGTGGCAACGATCCGGCAGGCCAGCACCGAGAACTTCTTCACGCTCTTTGACAAGGCTGTCGGCCAGCGTGCCGCCCGATGAACCCACGTCGCGGGCGCCACGGGCGGCGCGGCCTGTCCGCCACCGGGTTCCCGAGCCCGCGCGCTGACTGCTGTATTTCTGACGGGAGACATCCGCCATGGTTCTGAATCAACGCCTGCCGCATCGAGTCCTTGAGCCGTGGCTGGCCCGGCTGGCGCTGAGCGGTCTGTGCTGGCTGCTGCTCGCGCCAGTGTCGGCGCAAGCGCAAACCCAGGCGCAGACCCAGGCGCAGGCGGCCGCCACGGCCGACTGGTGGTCGGCCGTCAAGCGCGACGACGCATCCGAGATCAGCAGCCAGCTGCTGCGCGGGGCCGATCCCAACGCGATCAATGGGCTGGGCAACCCGGCCCTGGTGCAGGCGGCCCGCGAGCAGTCCTGGAAAGTATTCGACCTACTGCGCATCGCCCCCGGCATCCGGGTCGACCAGCCCAACGCGCGCGGGGAAACCGCGCTGATGTATCTCAGCATCCTGGGCCAGACGGCACGGGCCGCGGCGCTCATCCAGGCCGGGGCGCAGGTCAACCGGCTGGGCTGGACGCCGCTGCACTATGCGGCTTCCAAGGGGCAGGTCGAGATGGCCGGCCAGCTGATCGAGTGGGGGGCCATCGTCAATGCGCCCGGGCCCGACGGCACGACGCCGCTGATGATGGCCGCCCTGTCGGGCAAGCGGGCGATGGTGCGGTTGCTGCTCGATCACGGGGCCGACCCCACCATGCGCAACCTGGCACACGAATCAGCCGCCGACTGGGCGCTCAAGCGCAAGAACACGGTCATTGCCGCCGAACTGGACGCTGCCGCGGCTCACGTGGCGCAGGCGCGCCAGGCACGCCAGCCTGCCGAGCTGCTGCCGCAGGCCGACCTGGGCCAGATCGCCAACGAAAAGCTGCGTGAGGCTGAGCAGCCGCCGGGCGTGTCCGATGCGCCACCCGCTCCCGTCATCGATGCGCCCCCCACCAAAGAGGCACCGACAGCCCGTGATGGCACCCCGGACGATGCGGACTCATTCTCGCGCTACTTCGACCTGGGTCGCTTCGACCGGGCGCCCGCCGCTCACTGAGCGCGGCATCACGCCCGCATTTCTCAGATATGGCGTGAACAGCCCTCCGGTGAACAGGCCTACTGGGCAAATACCTTGGCGCGGCGCGGACGCGCCAGAAAATGGTGGTGGCCGCCTGCGTGCAGGCGGTCGTATTCCTGACTTGGCAGCACGACCTCGATGAGTTCTTGCGTATCCTCCCGGCGCAGCTCCAGCCGCGCCAGCGGGCCAAAGGCACGCGCACGCTGCAGGCTGACGCGGATGCCGGGGCTCGACGGGTGCGCGCCGGGCGCATCGGGGCAGGGCTCGATCTGGATTTCATGCGGCCGCACGTAGGCCGTGCCCGAGAGTTCGGTTTGCGTGTCAAAACCCGGCAGGCGGATGCTGGCGGCCCCCGTGTGCAGCTCGCCCTGGCGCACCTTGCCGTGGAACTGATTGGCGCGCCCCAGAAAGCCGTAGACGAAAGCATTGGCGGGCTGGTCGTAGACCGCGCGCGGCGAGCCCTTCTGTTCGACCTGGCCGTGGTTCATGATGACGATTTCGTCGGAGACCTCCAGTGCCTCGTCCTGGTCGTGGGTGACGAAGATGCTGGTCATCTTCAGTTCGTCGTGCAGGCGACGCAGCCAGCGGCGCAGTTCGGTGCGCACCTGCGTGTCGAGCGCACCGAAGGGCTCGTCGAGCAGCAGCACGCGCGGTTCGATGGCCAGGGCGCGCGCCAGGGCGATGCGCTGGCGCTGCCCGCCCGACAGGGCGCCGGGGCGGCGGTCGGCCAGCCAGTCGAGCTGTACCAGTTCGAGCAGCCGCATCACCCGGGCGCGGATGTCCGCCTCGTCGGGGCGCTGGGCGCGCGGGCGCACGCGCAGGCCGAAGGCGACGTTCTCGAACACGCTCATGTGCTTGAACAGGGCGTAGTGCTGGAAGACGAAACCCACCTGGCGCTGGCGCACATGCGTGTTCGAGGCGTCTTCCCCGCGCAGCAGCACGTGCCCACGGTCGGGCGTCTCCAGGCCGGCGATGGTGCGCAGCAGGGTCGTCTTGCCGCAGCCGGACGGCCCCAGCAGCGCAGTGAGCTGCCCCTCGGGAAACACCAGCGAAACGTCGTCGAGCGCGGTGAAGGCGCCAAATTGCTTGTGAATGTGCTGGACTTCGATACTCATGAGTGCGGCTCCGGAGAAGCGGGACGGGCGTGCGCCTGCAGGCGGCGCTGCGCCAGGGATTTCAACGCCAACGTCAACAGGGCCAGCAAGGCCATGAGCGAAGCCAGCGAGAAGGCGGCGGCGAAGTGGTATTCGTTGTACAGAATCTCGATTTGCAGCGGCAGCGTGTTCGTCAGGCCCCGGATATGGCCGGAGACGACTGACACGGCGCCGAATTCGCCCAGCGCCCGGGCGTTGCTGAGGATCACTCCGTAGAACAGCGCCCAGCGGATGTTGGGCAGGGTGATGCGCCAGAAAATGCGCCAGCCCGACGCCCCCAGCACCAGGGCCGCCTCTTCCTCTTCGTTGCCCTGCGCCTGCATCAGCGGGATGAGCTCCCGGGCTACAAAGGGCACCGTCACGAACAGCGTGGCCAGCACGATGCCGGGGACGGCAAAGAGAATCTGTACGTCGTGTGCCTGCAGCCAGGGGCCGAACCACCCCTGCGCGCCAAAGAGCAGCACGAAAACGAGGCCGGCGATGACGGGCGAGACGGAAAAAGGCAGGTCGATGAGCGTGATCAGCACGCTCTTGCCGCGAAATTCGCCATGCGTGACCGCCCAGGCGGCGCAGACGCCGAACACCATGTTCAGCGGCACCGCAATGGCCGTCGCCAGGAGGCTCAGGCGCAGCGCGGCCAGCGCGTCCGGGTCGCTGATGGCGGCCAGGCAGGCGCGCCACCCCAGGCGCAGCGCCTGATGAAAGATTGTCAGCAGCGGCAGCAGCAGAAAGAGCAGCAGAAAACCCAGGGCGATGGCGGTCAGCGCCAGCGCGGCCCAGCGGGGGCTGCCGAGCGAGGGTGCTCGTGAGGGCTGCCCGCCGCGCGGGCCGGGGCGGACGGCGGACGGGGCGTTGTCGAGGATGGAAGTCTGGCTGGGGGACATGGCGGTTTCCGGTCAGGTGGGCTGGCCCAGCAGGCGGCGGCGCATCCAGGCCTGCAGGCTGTTGATGGCCAGCAACAGCGCAAAGGACAGCACCAGCATGAGCACGGCGATCGCCGTGGCGCCCGCGGTATCGAACTGCTCCAGCCGCGTGACGATCAAGAGCGGCGCGATCTCGGACACCATCGGCAGGTTGCCGGCGATGAAAATGACCGAACCATACTCGCCGGAGGCGCGGGCAAAAGCCAGCGCGAAGCCCGTGAGCAGGGCGGGGGCCAGGGTCGGCAGCGTGACGCGCACGGCAATCTGCCAGTCGGAGGCCCCCAGGCTGCTGGCCGCCTCTTCAAGCTCGGTGCCCAGCGCCTCGAGCACAGGCTGCACGGTGCGCACGACGAAGGGCAGGCCGATGAACACCAGGGCCACCACCACGCCCAGCGGCTGAAAGGCCACCTGCACGCCCAGCGGCGCCAGCAGCCGGCCCAGCCAGCCTTGCGGCGCATAGAGCGCCGTGAGCGCAATGCCGGCCACGGCGGTGGGCAGCGCAAACGGCAGGTCGATGAGCGCGTCGATCAGGCCGCGCCCCGGAAAGCGATAGCGCACCAGCACCCAGGCGACGATGCCGCCAAAGACCAGGTTGACCAGGGCCGCCAGGAAAGCGGCGCCAAAGCTCAGCCGCAAAGAGGCCAGCACCCGGGGGGCCGTGATGATCTGCCAGAACGCTTCAGCGCTGAGCTGGGCCGTGGAGAGAAAGGCCGCCGACAGGGGCAGCAGCACCAGCAGGCCCAGGTAGCACAGGCTCACGCCCAGGGTGAGCGCCTGCCCGGCAGGTGCCGCGCCGAAAGCGGCGGACGTGGGACGCCGCGCGGAAAGAAGCCTGGTCATCATTGCCCCCGCGGCTGGAAGATCTGGTCGAAAACGCCGCCTTCGGCAAAGTGCTTCTGCTGCGCCTGCCGCCAGCCGGACGCCACCTCATCGACCGTGAGCAGCCGGATGGGGGGAAACTGATCCGCATAGCGCGCGGCCACTGTCGGCGACACGGGGCGGAAATGGTGGCGCGCAATGATGTCCTGGCCCGCCTCACTGTACAGATAGCTCAGGTAGGCCTGGGCCACGGGGCGGGTGCCCTTGCGCTCGACGACCGTATCCACCACGGCGACCGGCGGTTCGGCGCGGATGCTGAGCGAAGGCACCACCAGCTCGGCGCGCTGCCCGCCCAGTTCGCGGCTGGCCAGCCAGGCTTCGTTCTCCCAGGTGATGAGCACGTCGCCGATGCCGCGCTGGATGAAGGTCATGGTGGCGCCGCGGGCGCCGGCATCCAGCACAGGGACGCGCTGATACAGCTGCCGGACGTAGGCGCGCGCCGCCGCCTCGTCACCGCCCGAGTGTTGCCAGGCATAACCCCAGGCCGCCAGGTAGTTCCAGCGCGCACCGCCCGAGGTCTTGGGGTTGGGCGTGATGACCTGCACGCCGGGCCGGATGAGATCGGGCCAGTCATGGATGTGCTTCGGGTTGCCCGGGCGCACCAGGAAGACGATGGTGGAGTAGTACGGCACGCTCTGGTCGGGCAGCCGTGCGCGCCAGTCGGCGGCCAGCAAGTGGTGGCGCGCCAGCACGTCGATGTCCGATGCCAGCGCCAGCGTGACGACGTCAGCCTGCAGGCCGTCGAGCACCGAGCGGGCCTGTTTGCCCGAGCCGCCGTGCGATTGCAGCACGGTGAGCGTGTCGCCCGTGCGTTCGTGCCATTGGCGGGAAAAAGACTGGTTCAAGTCCCGGTACAGCCCGTTGGTCGGGTCGTACGAGGCATTGAGCAAGGTGATGCTGGCGGCCTGGGCATTGAAGAAGACCAGGCAGGCAGCGGCTGCCAGGGGCAGCCAGGCTCTGCGGTGCATGTCGAAATCTGGGACGTATGAAAACGGACTCCAGATTAAGGGCCTGGGCGCGCGGACAGAACGATTTGTTTGCTTGACCGTTATAGGCCGTGCGCATTAGTGCGATCGGCTATATCGGTATGCTCGAAGCATGCCCGCGCGCGCGAAGCGTGCGGCGATCTGGCGCGGGCGCGGTTCAGTCGGCGGGCAGGAATTGCGGGCGCAGCACGCCGCGCAGCCGTGGGTAGGGGATGAGCAGCTCGGGCTGGCCCCAGGCGTAGGGCGCGATTTCGTAGGGCTGGTATTTCACCACGATCCCCTGGTCGGTGAGCGCCACGTTGTCGCTGGACACGAAAGGCCACATGCGCGAGAAATCGTTGGGATCGTCGCGCACCGCGGGATTGCTTTGCAGCCACTGGGTGTGCGCCTCGCGCAAGGCGGCATCGAAGGCCGGGCGCGCGCCGGGCGCGAGCAGGTTGTCGATGGTGAGCGCTTTTTCGGCCCGATTGTCCCAGTTGAGAAACTGCGTGCCGGACATGCCGTGCGCCATGCCGGTCTGGTACTGGCCGACGGTCAGCTCGACCACGGTGAGCCGCTGGTTGCGGTAGCGGGTCTTGGCGATCAGGTCGGTCTCGTCGCGCGCGCCCGCCGTCTTCCAGAAGTAGCTTTCGTATTCCGGCAAAGTGTCGTACGGCGCCGGGCTCTTGGTGTCGAGCCAGGTCATGGAGACCAGGGCGTGTTCGACCAGGGTCGTGAGGCGCGGATGGCCGGGGAAGGCCAGCGAGTGCATGACGATTTTGGGGCAGGTGCCGCTGCAGCCGGGGCGCGTGCGCGTCCATTGGACGGGCTGGGCGAACAGGCCTTGCTGGCTGGTCTGCTGGTCGAGCTGTTCAGGGATGAGCGACAGCGTGTCCTTGGGGCCGCTGGCGCAGGCGCCCAGAAGCAGCGTAGAGGCCAGCACAAGGGGCAGGGCGCGAACAGTCAGACGGTGCGGCATGAGAAGTCCAGGCTTGAAAATGGAACGTTGGCCCGGCGAACCGGGCGCAAGACATGCAATATATCGTACCCTGGTCACCCCGCACCAGCCATGGGCAAGTGAAGCGCGCGGATGACGGCTGCTCAGGCGTCGCGATGCACCTTCATGCCGGCAAACGACTGGCACACTGGCATCACTTCCAGCGTGTTGATATTGACGCGACCCGGGCGCGTGGCCACCCAGGCGACCGTATCAGCGATGTCGTCGGCGGTCAGGGCGTCGGCGCCCTCGTAGACGGCGGCGGCGCGGTCGGCGTCTTTCAGGCGCACCAGAGAGAACTCGGTGCCCCCGCACAGGCCGGGCTCGATGTTGGTGACGCGTACCTGGGTGCCGAAGAGATCGGCGCGCAGATTGAGGCTGAGCTGGCGCACGAAGGCCTTGGTGGCCCCGTAGACATTGCCCCCCGGGTAGGGGTGGCTGCCCGCGACTGAGCCCAGGTTGACGATGTGGCCCTGGTTGCGCTCGACCATGCCGGGCAGCACGGCATGCACCAGGCGGGTGAGCCCCAGCACGTTGGTGGCGATCATGCGTTCCCAGTCGTCCAGCGATGCCTGCTGGGCGGGGGCGACGCCCAGCGCCAGCCCGGCATTGTTGACGAGCAGGTCGATGCCGGCGAACTGCCGTTTGATCTGGGCAAGACCCGCGTCGATCGAGGCGGCGTCGGTGACGTCCATGACCAGGGGGTGAAAGGCCGCCCCCAGCGTTGCTTGCAAGGCCTGCAGGCGCTCGAGTCGCCGGGCGGCACCCACGACGGTAAAGCCTTCGGCAACCAGGCGCCGCGCAATGGCGGCGCCGAACCCGGCCGAGGCGCCGGTGACCAGGGCAATCTTGGACATGTAGCATCCTTTGTGTACAAGTAGGCAAGGCCATCATGCTAACAGACAGGCCGCCGATGGGCGGCCTGTCGCAGGCGTCGTGCCCCGGCGCTGGCTATGGCTGTACCGATGGCACCCCGGCGGGAAACTTGCGGCTTTTGTGCGTGACCGGCAGGCCGCGCCCCTTGATGAGGATGTTCCAGTAGAACCAAGGCAGGAACGACTGTTTGAGCCACCAGTAGAAGCGCCGTGGCACGCGCGGGTCGAGCGGCAGGCTGGGCGTGATGGTGCCGCCGTAGGTGAACTCGGCCAGCAGCACCTTGCCGCGCGAGGTGGTGAGCGGGCAGGCGGCGTAGCCGTCGTAGGATTCGACGTTGCCCGCGCCATTCAGGACGCTGAGCAGGTTGCTCACCAGCACGGGCGCCTGGCTCTTGATGGCGGCCGCCGTCTTGCTGTTGGGCGTGGACGTGCAGTCGCCCAGGCCAAAGACGTTGGGGTAGCGGGGATGGCGCAGCGTGTGCTTGTCCACCTCCAGCCAACCGTTGGCATCGGCCAGGGCGCTTTGGCGGATGAAGTCGGGCGCCCCCTGGGGCGGCACGACGTGCAGCAGGTCGTAGGCCACTTCTTCACGCACCTTTTCGCCGTCCACCACGGTTTCGAACACGGCGATGCGCTCCGCGCCGCGCACCTGCACCAGGTTGCTGCCGAAGTGCGGATCGGCGTCGTACGAGGCCATGACCTTGTCCAGCGCCTGCGCATAGAAGGGGATGCCGAAGACGCTGGCACCCGCCGTGCGAAACTGCAGGCTGTCGGCCTTGACGCCCGTGCGGCGGAAGTGGTCGGCGGCCAGGTACAGCGCTTTTTGCGGGGCGCCCGGGCATTTCACCGCGCCGGCCGGCTGCGTGAAAATGGCCGTGCCCCCCGTGAACTGCTGCACCAACTGCCAGGTGTAGGACGCAAGATCGTAGCGGTAGTTGCTGGTAACCCCGTTCTTGCCCAGGGCTTCTTCCAGCCCGTCGATGGCCTTCCAGTTGATCTGGATACCGGCGGCGACCACCAGGTATTCGTAGGCCACCCGGCTGCCGTCGGCCAGTACCACCAGGCGCTCGTCGGGCAGCAAGGCGCTGACGGCCTGGGCGATGTGGCGCACGCCCTCGGGCAGGCAGTCGTGCAGCGGGCGGCGCGTGTCTTCGGCGCGATAGGCGCCACCGCCCACGAGCGTCCAGGCGGGCTGGTAGTCGTGGTGGTTGGCCGGGTCGATGACGACGATGTCCAGATCGTGCCGGTTCTTGCGCAGGCGGGCCGCAACCGTGGTGCCGGCGGTGCCGGCACCGACGATGACGACGGTGTGTTGACGAGTAGCTGTGGTGTCGCTCATGGGGGCCTCGAATGGGTCGATTGCGCCAGGGGCTGTAACACCCGGCTGGCAATGGAAACATTCTAGGCAGCGCGCCGCGCGAACCGAACGACGGATGCGCTATGTCGTTATGCCGGGATGACGCAGTTGGCCCCCCGGCTTGGCTCAATATTGCGGCGCGGGCAGGGCGCGGCTTGCGCGCACAGCCACGCCCGGGCCCCCAGGCTGCACGTGGTCGGCGCCATCCAGCTTGAACCCGGCCACGGCCTGGGCCAGTACCTGGGCCTGGTCGCGCAGGCTGTCGGCCGCGGCGGAGGATTCCTGCACCAGGGCGGCGTTCTGCTGGGTGGAGCCATCGAGCTGCTGCACGGCGATTTCAATCTGGTTGATGCCCAGGCTTTGTTCGCCGGTGGCCACCTTGATTTCATTGATGATGTCGGTGACGCGCTGCACCTCGGAGACAATCTTGTCCATGGCTTCGCCTGCCTGGCGTACTTGATCGCCGCCGCGTGAGACCTGCTCGACGTTGGTGCCGATCAGGGCCTTGATTTCACGTGCCGACTGGGCGCTGCGCTGCGCCAGCGCGCGCACCTCGGAGGCCACCACGGCAAAGCCCTTGCCGTGCTCGCCCGCGCGGGCGGCCTCGACGGCCGCGTTGAGCGCGAGGATGTTGGTCTGGAAGGCAATGCTGTCGATCACGCCGATGATGTCGCCGATGCGCCCCGCGTTCTCGTTGATGGCCTGCATCGTTTCGACCACCTGCGTCATCAGCGTGCCGCCATGATTGGCGGCGTCGCGGGCGCTGGTGGCCAGAGCCACGGCGGCATTGCCGGCGTCGGCGGTCTGTTTGACGGTGCTGGAGAGTTCTTCCATCGAGCTGGAGGTCTCTTGCAGGCTGGCGGCCGCGCCCTCGGTACGGCGCGCCAGGTCGGAGTTGCCCGCGGCGATCTCGTCGGACGCGATGTTGACCGATTCGGTGGTCTGGCGGATGCGGCGCAAAGTCGCGGCGATTTTCTCGACGAACTGGTTGAACGACGCGCCCACTTGAGCCAGCTCGTCGTGGCCGGTCTGGTCGAGCCGCCGGGTGAGGTCGCCTTCACCCGAGGCAATGTCCTGCAGAGCGTCTTTCAGGCTGCCCAGGCGGCGCAGCAGCACACGCGTGAGCGCGGCCAGCGCGGCGGCGGCGAGCAGAATCATGACAACGCCGGTGACGATGGCCTGGGTGCGCATCTGGCGCACGCCCGCGAGGATGTCGTCCTGGCTGAGCGCCACCACCAGCGTCCAGTTGGTGCCCTTGATGGGCACCGCCGACATCCAGTAGTGCGGGCCGGCCTTCACCGTCTCGCCCAGCTCGCTGGGGTTTTGCGCCAGCGCTTGCAGGCGCTGCACGCCATAGCGCGGGAAGACGTCGGTGGCAGGCTTGAGCGTCAGCTGCGGATCGGGGTGGGCGATGATCTTGCCGTCACCCGCCACCAGATAGGCAAAGCTGTTTTCCGTGGGGCGCAGCGCCCGCGTACTGGCGATGATGTCGTCCAGGCCGATGTCGCCCGCGATGACCGCCTGCGTTTTGCCGTCCTTGTCGATGGGCACCGCCACGCTGAGTACCAGGCTGCCGTTGGAGGCGTCCAGGTAGGGCTCCGTCAGGATCGGATGCCGCAGGCGCGCCGCCGTGGCGTACCAGGGACGGGTCGTGGGATCGTAGTCGGCAGGCAGGTTCAGGGGCTCGTCGGTGATCATCTTCTTGTCGGCACGGCCCACGTAAGTGCGCGCGAAGCGTCCGGCGGCGCGGGCCTGCACCAGCGAGGGAATCACGCTGTCGGACAGCGCGACGGGTGTGAGCGACGTCAGGATGTCGGTTTTGTCACGTGCCCAGCTTTCCACCTCGCGCGCGTTGCTCTTGACGAGACTGCTGGTCTGGCTGGACACCAGATCCTTGACGGTAGCTTGCGCCGACAGGATATTGGCGCTGGCCAGTAAAATCATGGCCACGGCAACGGTCAGCGCCGAAGCCAGCACCAGTTTGGCGCGGATGGATAATGCACGTATCTTCATGGACAAAGCCCAAACAAAGGAAGTTGGTTTTCCGTCCCCAGCGTGAAGCATGTGCGCGATGCGGGGCGGCGGCACCCCGCCGTCGGGGGCAGGGTCGGGAAAACAGGTACGGATACCGCGCTGGCAATGTCCAATCTGTCAAGCGGTGTGCGGCCAGTTTAATATTCGGGTGCCGGGCGTGATGACGCGAAGAGGCCCCGAAATCCCCCATACATTTTTTACATGATTCCATGAAACATCTTTCTTCTTCTCTGGAACACGAAACTTTGTCGGTCTTCATCGAAGGCAAGGTGCAGGGTGTGGGGTTTCGCGCCGCCACGGTGCGCCGGGCACACCAGCTCAAGCTGGGCGGCTGGGTACGCAACCTGGCCGATGGCCGGGTCGAGGCCCTGCTGCAAGGGCCGCACGACGCCGTCGACCAGATGCTGTCCTGGCTGTTGCAAGGGCCGCCGCTGGCGCGGGTCGCGCGCGTCAGCCACGACGAAGTGCAAACCGAACGCCTCTACGAGCGCTTCGAGCAGATTTGATGCCCATCCGGGCGGCCGCTTGAGCAGGAACCTTATCCGGCTGGCAGGCTCCAATACCGATCACTCACGATTCATCACGACAGGAAACCTTGACATGAAATCACCCGTTTTGGCCGCGCTTTGGGTGGCTGGCTCGCTGGCGTTCTCCATCAATGCCTTTGCAGTCGAGACCATCACGGTTTATCAAGACCCCGGCTGCGGCTGCTGCCACGGTTGGGCCGAGCACATGCGGGCCGAGGGCTTTCAGGTGACGGAAGTGCCATCGGCCGACATGGCGCGGGTCAAGGAAAGCCTGGGTGTGCCGCCGGATCTGGCCTCCTGCCATACGGCGCAGATCGGTGCCAGCGGCCAGGTCGTCGAAGGCCACGTGCCCGCCAGCGTCGTGCGCAAGTTGCTGGCTGCACAAGATACGCGTGGCGTGTCAGCGCCGGGCATGCCACTCAATGCGCCCGGCATGGGGCGGCTGGATGGCACGCTGGTTACGGTCGATTTCCAGGGGCAGCCGTTCTCCAAAGATTGACATGTCAACCTTGGCAGATCAGGCCTTTGTTGCACCGAGGCATGGCCTGCCGGTATGCCCCGTAAACACGACAGGAGCTCGCGTTTACGGGTTTGTCTTCGGTTTTTCGATCACCAGTTCCACCCGCCGGTTACGTGCACGCCCTTCGGGGCTGCTGTTGCTGGCGATGGGTTTGGTGTCGGCCAAGCCCACCGCCTTCAGGTGCGCCTTGCCGATGCCCCGGGCCTGCAGATAACGCACCACGCTGATGGCGCGCGCGCTGGACAGATCCCAGTTGGACGCATACTTGGCGCCGGGGCGCACGGGCACAGAGTCCGTGTGGCCTTCCACCGTGATGTCGTAACCCTTCTTGTTCAGCGCTTCGGCCATCTTGCCCAGCACGTCCAGCCCGTGGGGGCTGAGTTCGGCCAGGCCGGTATCGAACAGGATGTCGTTGTTCACCCGCAGGCTGACGCTGCGCTTGTTGATGACGACCTCGACGTCCTTGCCCAGCTCGCCCAGGGGCAGGGCGGCGGCCAGGGTGGCGCCATCGTTGTCTTCCTGCGCGGGAGGCGTGGGTGTTGCGGACGTTGCCGCGGCAGGCGTAGCAGGAGCGGGTGCCGCAGGGGAAGCCGCTGCTGGCGATGGCGCACCGGCGCCGTTTGCCGCCACAGCGGTGGCTGCCTTGGCCGCCACAGGCGCGGCGTTGCCTGCACCCGGTTGGTGGACGACGGGTTCAGCGCCAGTGGTGGCTGCGTTCGCCACAGGGGGGGCGGCACCGGCGTTCGCAGCGGGCGCCTGGCCGTTTGCCTGGGGCACCGGCGCGGCGCTCGATGGTGGGGCTGCCTGCGCGGAAGCACGAGGCGCGCCGGAAGCCGCCGCAGTGGCCTCGGCGACGGAGCCCGTGGGCGCTGCGGCGGCGGCATCCGGTATCACAGCGGCCCCCGATGCCGCTGCTGGCGTAGCCCCCGGGGCGTCAAGCGGCGCCTGTGCGACGGGAACGGCGGCCAGGACAGGGGCTGCCTGGCTTGACGAAGGCGTGTCCAGCGGCGGGAACGTGCCAGCCAGCAGGGACAAGGCGGGCGACACGGCGCCTGCCTCGTGGAATTCGCCCCAGGGGTTGGCCGGGTAGGGGGCTTCCGACTCGGGGGCGGGAATCACGATCGCGGGGCCGCCAGGCAGGGCGGCGGCATGCGCAGCGGCCGCCGCGCGCCCGGCCACCACCCGGGTCGAGGCGTGCGTCGAGGCGGTCGGCTGATCGTCGGTCTGCCGCAGCTTGGCCGTCCCGGCAAAGGCCAGCATCACGATCATGGCCACCAGCAGCAGGGTCATCATGTCGAGATAGGTGAGAAACCAGCCTTCCTCGTGCTGCGTCACCGGCGGTTGTTCCAGCCCCCAGCGCCCACCGTCTTCGTGCTGCCTGGATTGGCGCCTCTGGGCGCGGCGCGCCTGCTGCAGCTCGGCTTCGAGCGTGTGCAGACGCTGCACGAACTCGCGCGCAGGCTGCAGTTCGACCGGGCCCTGGTGTCTCATGCCGTGGGTTCCGCCCGGGCTGTCGTCGGGTCGGTGTCGCGGATTTCGTCACGCACGTCGGCGACGAACGCGCGCAGCGTCTCGCGCATGAGCGCCGGGCTGCGCTTCTGGCTCATCATCGAGATGCCCTGCAGGATGGTGTTCAGCAAGACCAGCCGCTGTTCGGTGCGCCGTTCGAGCTTGACCGCGATCGGCTTGAAAATCAGGTTGGCCAGCAGCACCCCATAAAAGGTGGTCATCAATGCCAGCGCCATCTGCCGCCCGATCACGGTGATGTCGCCGTCGCCCAGGACGAACAGCAGGTTGACCAGCCCGACGAGCGTGCCCACCATGCCAAAGGCCGGCGCAAAACCCGCCATCACGCGAAACAGCTGGGCTTCGGCGTGTTCTTTGGCTTTCATGCGGGCGATGCGCCACTGCAGCAGGTCGAGAATGTCGGGTTCGGGGACGTTGTCGATCACCAGCTGCACGCCGCTGCGCAAAAACGGGTTGGACACTTTTTCGAGTGCGGCTTCGACGGCGCGGATGTCGCTTTGCATCCAGATGCGGGAAATCTCGACCAGGTCTTCAAGATCTTTGTCGGTTTGCAGCTTTTCATAGTGCATGACGCTGCGGATGAGGCCAAAGATGCGCATGACCTCGCGCAGCGGATAAGCGATGAACGTGGCCGCCGCCGTACCCACCAGCACGATGCCCAGGCCGGGCAGATCGACGAACAGGCTGGGCTTTTCTGCCGAGAAGATCAGGACGATGCCCAGCAGCAGAATGCTGGCCACGATGCCGATCAGGGTGGATGGATTCATGCGCATGGTGAAGGCGTGGGGACGTAATGCAGGGAAAGTACAGTATCTTACCGTGATCTGATCGATGGAATTGCCTGCCATGCATGCCAGAGTTTTACGATATTTGGATGAGGTTGTACGCCAGGGCTCAATACGCAAGGCGGCCCAGTCCTTGCATGTGGCTCCCACCGCCATCAACCGACAGATATTGGATCTGGAAGCTGAGTTTGGTGCGCCGCTCTTTGACCGGATCCAGCGGCGCTTGCGTCTGACCCCTTTGGGCGAGCTGGTCCTGGCCCACGTCCGCAAGACGCTGCGCGATCATCAACTCTTGCTGGAAAAAGTCGAGGAAATCCGCGGCCATCGCCGGGGGCGTGTCACCGTCGCCGTCACCACGGGGCTGGCCGACTCGCTGATGCCTTCACTGATTCACGATTTTCGCCAGCAGTTTCCTGGGATCTCGGTCTGTGTGCGAGACTTGCCTGTCAGCGCGGTGCTGTCGGCTGTCGAACAAGGCGAGGCGGATCTGGGGCTGGCCTACGACCTGCCAGACAGCCCCTTGTTGCATGTCCTGGCAGCCAGCAACTGGCACATGGGGGTTGTGGTGCCGCCAAAGCATGCCATGGCCAAACAGGCTTCCATCCTGTTGAGTGAGTGTGCGGAATACCCTTTGATACTGCCTGCCTTGCCGCTTTCCATTCGAGCCATCTTGAACGATTTCGCAACTCGGCACCTGTTGGCGCTGTCTCCCCTGACCGAATCCACCTCGATTGCCTTCATCAAGCACCTGATCCGGATGGGCGATGGCGTTGCTGTACTGGGATCACTGGATGTCATGGAAGAAAATGTTCGCAAGCGCCTGATTTTCATCCCTTTACGCGATCCTGATCTGCAGTCCCAAACCTTGTCCCTGATCGAACACGCCCAACGGCAGCTCAGCGAGGCTGCCCGTCTGATCGCGACCAGCATCACCGAAGCCTTGCAAGCCCTGTATCCCCATGGCAGACGCTGACCAAGAACCTGTCGGCCTGACCGTCCATATGTCCACATAATGTGTACATGATCAGCGAAAAATTGCGCTTATTGATAGACACGAAAATCACCTAGACTGTGACCACGATACATTGCAACAACAAAGGTCACCTGATGCTGATAGCCCTGAATGCCGACGTCCTTGTCACCATGGACGCACAACGGCGCGAAATTCCTGATGGCGCCCTGGTCGCCAATGGATCCACCATCGAATGGGTCGGGCCCAGTGCCGAGCTTCCCCTGCCATATCGCCAAGCCTTGGATGCCGGGACAGCCCAACGCATGGACATGCGCGGCCATGTACTGATTCCTGGCCTGGTCAATACCCACCACCACATGTACCAGTCGCTGACCCGTGCCGTCCCGGCCGCTCAGGACGCGGAGCTGTTTTCCTGGCTTGGCAACCTGTACATGCTGTGGTCGCACCTGACGTCCGAGATGATCCATGTTTCGACACAAACGGCGATGGCGGAACTCATGCTTTCAGGCTGCACCACCAGCAGCGATCACCTGTATCTGTTTCCCAACGGCGCACGGCTGGACGATTCGATCGCTGCCGCACAGGAAATGGGCATGCGCTTTCATGCCGCAAGGGGGTCGATGAGTGTAGGCCGCAGCAAGGGAGGGCTGCCCCCCGATGCCGTGGTGGAAGAGGAGGGCGCCATCTTGCACGATAGCCAGCGCCTGGTTGAAACCTACCACGATGCCTCCCGCCATTCGATGCTGCGCATCGTGCTCGCGCCATGCTCGCCTTTTTCGGTCTCGCGCGACTTGATGCGTGAGTCGGCCACGATGGCGCGTCACTACGGCGTCTCCCTGCACACGCACCTGGCCGAAAACGACAACGACGTGGTGTATTCCAAAGAGAAATTTGGCCTGACACCCGCTGAATACGCCGAAGACCTGGGGTGGGTCGGACATGACGTCTGGCACGCCCATTGCGTCAAACTGGACGCAGCCGGGATTGCGCTGTTTGCGCGAACCGGAACGGGGGTGGCCCATTGTCCGTGCTCCAATATGCGTCTGGCCTCCGGCATCGCGCCGATTCGCGCCATGCTCGACGCACAGGTATCCGTGGGCTTGGGCGTCGATGGCAGTGCCTCCAATGATGGGGCACATATGCTGGGTGAAGCGCGTCAGGCCCTGCTGCTGCAGCGCGTAGGGCACGGGCCCGCCGCCCTGACGGCACGCCAGGCCCTGGAAATCGCGACTTTAGGGGGCGCCAAGGTATTGGGACGCGACGACATCGGCGCCCTGGCGCCTGGCATGTCGGCCGACTTCGTCGCCTTTGACATGTCGGCCGTGGGCTACGCAGGCGGCCATGATCCGGTTGCTTCCCTGATCTTCTGTTCGCCAGGCCATGTCGCACACAGCGTCATCAACGGCCGTCCGGTAGTACAAGACGGCCACCTCCTGACCGTAGATCTGCCACGCGTCCTGCAACGCCACCGCACACTGGCCCAAACCTTGTTCACGCTGGCCAGCACACACTGACTCACACAATACGCATAATGTGTATTATGTAAAGTTAACGATCAGATTCCTTGAAGCAGTACACCGCTGGCCCGTCGATTAAAAACAATATGCACACACTTTTTAAGACATTCAGTTCACAGGCAGCCGTCTAAAGACAATCTGTTCACTCGCTGCCATAAACTCGGCTACCAAACAAACAGCTGGTGCATGACTTCCCACGAAGACATTACTTATTAGAGCGAGGTTCCACCCGTGTGCGCACCACCAATCACATGCATTTCAATCGCCGGAATTTTTTCTCCGTACGGGCCGTCGCATGGTGAGTTGCCCGGTCAAGGCGGTGATCTGGGTGTCCTTGATCCGGATCTGCTCCCTGAGCTCATCGAGGCGGTTTTGCAGGTCGACATTGCGCTGCTGAAGACCCTTCTGGATAGCATGAGCGGTTTCCTGCCCTCCCTCTACTTGTGAGATCAAACGTGCCCGTTCAGCTTGGGCGTCTGCCAGGGCGCCCGCCAGACCTTGGGCCTCCTTTTGGGTGGTGGCCAACATTTCAGCCAACTCGGCCTCTCGTCGCGCGGCCGTTTTACGCTGCTGGTTTAGCTCTTCCCGCGCCCTTTTCAGCGCCTGGCGCTGCTCGTCGAGTTCACCCAACCATCGCCGTTCATGCGCACCATGCCGCACTTCGGCGGCCTCCAACGCTTCTTCGTGGGCAGTCTGCGCCTCCCGCGAGGCCCGCTGCAGGGTCTTCTCTTGATCCCGAGCCGTAGCCAACTCGGCGCTCAGGGCTTTGAGCGCCTCGGTGTGCTCCGTCAGATGTTGTTCTGCGGTTAGCAGCCGGGTTTCAGCCGCAGCGGCCTGGGCGTGAGCGGCTTGAACGCTGGCTTGCAGGTCCATCTCGCGCATGTCCAGACGTTCCTGCGCCTGGGTCAACGCAACATGGGCGACTTCAAGGGCTTCCTTCTGTTTGGCAATTTCGGCACGCTCCAGGGCGGACGAGGCTTCCCGCTCCTCGCGCGCGCTCGCCAACGCCGCCTTCCAAACCTCCTCGATGGCGCGCGTGACAGCGTTGGGAATACCGCTGTCGCCTCCCTGCCCTATCACCAGGCGCTCGCTTAATCCCCGAAACCAGGCCTTCAGGTGCGGGCCCACCGTATTGGGCGATCCGCGCCCCAGGTGCAGGCGCACCCGCTCGATGGTGGGTTGCTCGCCCGCTTGCAGCAACGCGTCCGCCGCCGTCCACACGTCGGCTTCTTTCACACCGCTGACCATCATCGTCTCCTATTGGCTGTCTGCCATGTTTTCCCGATCGCTTTTCCGTAAATAAGCGCGGATAATTGAAAGTTATCCGTGCTTATCTTTAATTCCTGTTATATAAATAACAGCATACATGTGTTTTACTACACTACTCTACGTCATATGCAGGCTTTTATGAAGCAAAAGAGCTTCAAACCCGTGACCGCCCTCGCAGCAGCCGACGAGGAACACGCGGCTTTTGCCGCAAGCCTCGGGGCAAGCGAGGCCTCGATCCGGGCGCTCCTGCGCGAAGGAGCCTCGCAAAACACGCGCCGCACCTATCGGTCGGCCCTCGCCTACTGGGGGTCGCCTCAGAAAACGGAAAATAAAGCACGCTAAGCCGGTTGCAGCGGTCGTAGCGGCCTGAACTTGCCCGCGCCGATCTTGGCGCTGCTGCGCCAGAGGTAATCGCCGGTGAGGTTGATGTGCTCCCAACCGAGCGGCGACAGGTACTGCAACAGCGCGTCATCAACGGCATGGCCGTTGCCACGCAGCGCGTGCGCAGCCCGTTCCAGATAGACCGTGTTCCACAACACGACGGCAGCCGTTACCAGATTGAGGCCGCTAGCCCGGTAGCGCTGCTGCTCGAAACTGCGGTCGCGGATTTCACCCAGGCGGTTGAAAAACACTGCCCTGGCCAGCGCATTGCGCGCCTCGCCCTTGTTCAGGCCGGCATGCACGCGGCGGCGCAGTTCCACGCTTTGCAGCCAGTCCAGGATGAACAGCGTGCGCTCGATGCGGCCCAGCTCGCGGAGCGCCACGGCCAGGCCGTTCTGGCGTGGGTAGCTGCCGAGCTTTCGGAGCATCAGGGAGGCCGTCACCGTGCCCTGCTTGATCGAGGTGGCCAGCCGCAGGATTTCGTCCCAATGGGCGCGGACGTGCTTGATGTTGAGCGTGCCGCCGATCATGGGTTTCAGCGCGTCATAGGCGGCGTCGCCCTTCGGGATGTAGAGCTTGGTGTCGCCCAGGTCGCGGATGCGCGGCGCGAAGCGGAAGCCCAGGAGGTGCATCAGGGCGAAGACGTGATCGGTGAAGCCCGCCGTGTCGGTGTAATGCTCCTCGATCCGCAAGTCGGACTCGTGGTACAGCAGGCCGTCGAGCACGTAGGTCGAATCGCGCACGCCGACGTTCACGACCTTGGTGTGAAATGGCGCGTACTGGTCAGAAATGTGGGTGTAGAACGTCCGCCCTGGGCTGCTCCCGTATTTCGGGTTGATGTGGCCGGTGCTCTCGGCCTTGCTGCCGGTGCGGAAGTTCTGGCCGTCCGACGATGAGGTGGTGCCGTCGCCCCAGTGCTCGGCGAAGGGATGGCGGAACTGTGCGTTGACCAGATCGGCCAGCGCCGCCCCGTAGGTTTCGTCGCGGATGTGCCAGGCTTGCAGCCAAGCCAGCTTGGCGTAGGTCGTGCCGGGGCAAGACTCCGCCATCTTGGTCAGGCCCAGGTTGATCGCGTCGGCGAGGATCGTGGTCAGCAACAGGTTCTTGTCTTTGGCCGGGTCGCCCGATTTCAGATGCGCGAAATGCCGAGTGAAGCCCGTCCATTCGTCCACCTCCAGCAGCAGTTCGGTGATCTTGACGTGCGGCAGGATCATTGCCGTCTGGTCGATCAGCGCTTGGGCGGTGTCGGGTACCGCCGCGTCGAGCGGCGTGATCTTCAAGCCTGACTCGGTGATGATGGCGTCCGGCAGCTCGTTGGCCGTCGCCATACGGTTGACGGTGGCAAGCTGTGTTTCCAGCAGCGTCAGCCGGTCGTTCAGGTACCGGTTGCAGTCGGTGGCCACGGCCAGCGGCAATTCGCTGGCCTGCTTGAGGCTGGCGAATTTCGCGGGCGGCACCAGGTAGTCCTCGAAGTCCTTGAACTGGCGCGACCCCTGCACCCAGATGTCGCCGGAACGCAACGCGTTCTTCATCTCCGACAGCGCGCACAGTTCGTAGTAGCGCCGGTCGATGCCGGTGTCGGTCATGACCAGCTTCTGCCAGCGCGGCTTGATGAACTCGGTCGGCGCGTCGGCGGGCACCTTGCGGGCGTTGTCGCTGTTCATGCCGCGCAGCACCTCGATGGCGTCGAGCACGTCCTTCGCGGCGGGAGCGGCCCGCAGCTTGAGCACGGCAAGGAATTCCGGCGCGTAGCGGCGCAGCGTGGCGTAGCTTTCGCCGATGCGGTGCAGGAAATCGAAGTCCTCGGGCTGCGCAAGCTTCTGCGCTTCGGTGACGCTCTCGGCGAAGGCATCCCAGGACATGACGGCCTCGATGGCGGCGAACGGATCGCGGCCCGCCTGCTTGGCCTCGATCAGCGCCTGGCCGATGCGGCCGAACAGCCGCACCTTGGCGTTGATCGCCTTGCCGGACGCCTGGAATTGCTGCTGATGCTTGTTCTTGGCGGCGTTGAACAGCTTGCCCAGGATGCGGTCGTGCAGGTCGATGATTTCGTCGGTGACGGTGGCCATGCCCTCGATGGCAAGCGCCACCAGGGTGGCATAGCGTCGCTGCGCCTCGAACTTGGCCAGGTCGGCGGGCGTCATCTGGCCACCCTCACGGGCGATCTTGAGCAGGCGGTTCTGGTGCACCGACCGCTCGATGCCAGAAGGCAGGTCGAGCGCCTGCCACGCTTTGAGGCGTTCGATGTGTTCCAGCATGTGCCGCGAATTCGGTTTGACGGGCGATTGGCGCAGCCAGGCCAGCCAGGTCGTTTTGCCGTTGTCCCGACGCTTGAGCAGATCGTCGAGGCGGTGGCGATGCGCGTCCGACAGCGGTTCGGCCAAGGCATCGTAGATGCGCCGGTTGGCGCGGGTGATTGCTTCGGCGCTCGCCCGCTCGACGGCGTTGAGGGCAGGCAGAATGACCGACTGCTGCCGCAGGTGCTCGATCAAGGTGCTGGCCAGCACGATGCCCTTGTCGGTCTGCAAGGCCATCTCGGTCAGCAACTGGACGGCCTGCCGGTAGTGGCCCATGGTAAAGGGCTGGAAGCCGAACACCGTTTGCAGTTCGACCAGGTGCTCGCGCCGGGTCTGCTCCCGCTGCCCGTATTCGTCCCAGCTTTCGACGCTGACCTTGAGCTGGTCGGCGACCAGTTTCAACAAGGGCGGAAACGGCGGCTCATCGACGCCCAGGATGACACCAGGAAAGCGCAGGTAACAGAGCTGCACGGCGAAGCCCAGCCGGTTGGCCGGGCCGCGCCGCTGCCGGATGATGGAGAGGTCGGTTTCGCTGAACGTGTAGTGACGGATCAACTCATCCTTGGTGTCCGGCAACGCCAGCAGGCTTTCGCGCTCGGCGGCGGACAGGATTGAACGACGTGGCATATTTACTGATCCGTTCTCAAGTATTGATACAGGGTTTCGCGACTGATTCCGAATTCACGAGCCAGCTTGGTCTTTTGCTCGCCAGCCTCGACACGTTGGCGCAGTTCGGCAATACGCTCAGACGACAGGGATTTCTTCCTGCCACGGTAGGCCCCGCGCTGCTTGGCGAGCGCGATGCCCTCGCGCTGCCGCTCGCGGATCAAGGCGCGTTCGAACTCGGCGAACGCGCCCATTACCGACAGCATCAGGTTCGCCATCGGCGAGTCCTCGCCGGTGAAGGTCAAATGCTCCTTAAGGAACTCGATGCGTACGCCGCGCTGGGTGAGGCCCTGCACCAGGCGGCGCAGGTCGTCGAGGTTGCGCGCCAGACGATCCATGCTGTGCACCACGACCGTGTCGCCTTCGCGCACGAAGGCGAGCAGCCGTTCCAGTTCGGGCCGCCGTGTGTCCTTGCCCGACGCCTTGTCGGTGAACACTTTATCCACCTGGATCTGTTCGAGCTGCCGTTCTGGGTTCTGGTCGAAGCTGCTGACGCGGACGTAACCGATGCGCTGACCGTGCAAGGTATCCTCCTGAGGGAAATGTGTCAGGAAGAAATCTATGACCCTTGACGGCGTATGTCAATCAATTCGGAAGGCAACTCTATTCTGACGATTTAGCGCCGGATGGTCTGACGCCAAGTTAGGGTATGCCTCAATCTGACGGTAGCGAGTCGCAGGCGTTCGGATCGGCATCGGTTTCGTTCCCTGTCTTGGCACGCGCTTCGAAGCGTTGATAACACTCCAACCCGCAGAAGTGCTCGACGTATTCCGCGCCTTCCGGGGTGAAGGCGGCATCGAGCGGGATTTCCTTGCAGCACACGCAGCAACTGGTGGTGGTCGAGTCACTTGCATTCATGGTGGCACCCCTCCATTGACTGACGAAGACGGCGAATGCCGCCGCCGGCATTGGCTTCGCGAACAGGAAGCCTTGTCCTGTGTCGCAGTCCGCTTGTCGCAATAGATCAAGACTCGCCGATGTTTCCACGCCTTCAGCCACCACATCCATGCCCAGCCCGTGCGCAAGCTGAATCACGGTGTGCACGATGGTTTGGTCGCGGCGGTCGTTGGCGAGCCCGGCGACAAACGATTGGTCGATCTTGAGCGTGCTGATTGGGCAGCACTTCAGATGTTGCAGACAGGAATACCCCGTCCCGAAGTCATCGGCGGCGAAGCGCACACCGATCTGCCGCAAGGCGTCCAGGGCGGGGAAGATCGCCGGATCACCAAACGCGACCGATTCGGTCAGCTCGATTTCGAGATACTCGGCGGGCAACTCGGCATCAGCCAGCACGCCCTTTACCCACCCGTCGAAGTCCGGTCCCACTTGGCTCGCCGAAACATTGACGGCCAGCCGGAACGGTCGCCATGCCAGCATTCGCCAGTCACGCATCTGGCGGCAGGCTTCGCCCAGCACCCAAGCGCCGATTTCAGGCATCAGGCCGGACGATTCGACCACGGGCAGGAACTGGCCCGGTGGCAATAGTCCAAGCGTCGGATGACGCCAGCGCAACAGGGCTTCCGCGCCGACAATCCCACCACTGCGCAGATCGACGACGGGCTGGTAGTGCAGTTCAAGCTGCCCGCGCTCGACCGCTTGGGCCAGTTCCGGCGTCGTCCATCCATCCGGCCGGAAAGCGCTCATTCTCTTTCCCTGAATGCCCGCAACGCCCGCGACAGGGACAGAAGGAACAGGCCGGTCAAACCGAGCGCCGCGATGACCCAATGCTCGCCGAGGAAAGCACCGGCGGTTGTGCCGGCCAGCACGACAGCGAGGATGGGCAGGTGGCAGGGGCAAGTCAGCACAGCCAGTCCGCCCCACAGGTAGCCGGTGATCGGTTTGTGCGTCTCGGACGGCAAGCGCTCGGGGTTGTTCATGGCAGACTCTCCGCGTGCTGTGCCGGCTCGGTCGGCAGGGTGGCCAACTGCACTTCCAGATCGGCCAACGCTTCGCGCCGACGCTCGACGAACTGACGCAGCAGGGCAAGCTGCGCGGCCGCTTCGTCGCCGTCCGCCGCATCCAGCGCCCGGCACAGCCGCGCCAGCGCGTCGAGGCCGATGCCCGCCTCGAAGGCCGCCCGCACGAAGCACAGCCGTTGCAAGGCGGCGTCATCGAACAAGCCGTAGCCGCCTGGTGTGCACGCCACCGGGCGCAGCAATCCGCGCAGCAGGTAGTCGCGCACGATATGCACGCTCACCCCGGCATCAAGAGCCAGCCGGGACACCGTGTAGGCGTTCATTGAACACCTCCTTTTTCTCACCCGGCGCAGCAGGAAAGCTGCTTCACATCCTTGTTGAAGGTCTGCGCCGCGAGCTTCAACCCCTCGACCATCGTCAGGTAGGGGAACAACTGGTCGGCCAGTTCCTGCACCGTCATGCGGTTGCGAATGGCCAGAGCCGCCGTCTGGATCAGTTCACCCGCTTCCGGCGCGACCGCCTGTACGCCGATCAGCCGATGGCTGCCTTCCTCGATAACCAACTTGATGAAGCCGCGTGTGTCGAAGTTGGCGAGCGCACGCGGCACGTTGTCCAAGGTCAAGGTGCGGCTGTCGGTCTCGATCCCGTCGTGGTGGGCTTCCGCCTCGCTGTAGCCCACGGTCGCCACTTGCGGATCGGTGAACACCACGGCCGGCATTGCGGTCAGGTCGAGCGCCGCATCGCCGCCGGTCATGTTGATCGCGGCACGGGTGCCGGCCGCTGCCGCCACATAGACGAACTGCGGCTGGTCGGTGCAGTCGCCGGCCGCGTAGATGTTCGGGTTGCTCGTGCGCATGCCTTGGTCGATGACGATGGCACCTTGCGCATTGACAGTGACCCCCGCTGCGTCCAGCGCGAGGCTGCGCGTGTTCGGTGTCCGACCGGTGGCAACCAGCAGTTTGTCGGCGCGCAATTCACCGTGCGTGGTGGTCAGCACGAATTCACCGTCCATATGGGCGACCTGGCTGGCTTGCGTGTGCTCCAGCACCTCGATGCCCTCGGCACGGAAAGCGGCTGTCACCGCCTCGCCGATGGCCGGGTCTTCACGGAAGAACAAGGTATTGCGCGCCAGGACCGTGACCTTGCTGCCCAGCCGGGCAAAGGCTTGCGCCAGCTCCAGCGCCACCACCGACGAGCCGATTACGGCAAGGCGTTCGGGAATGGTGTCGCTCGCCAGGGCCTCGGTGGAAGTCCAGTAGGGTGACTCTTTCAAGCCCGGAATCGGCGGGACCGCCGGGCTGGCACCCGTGGCGACCAGGCAGCGGTCGAACATCACGACGCGCTCGCCACCCTCGTTCAAACGGACGGTAAGGCTCTGGTCGTCCTTGAAGCGCGCCTCACCGTGCACAACGGTGATGGCCGGATTACCGCCCAGGATGCCTTCGTACTTGGCGTGCCGCAGTTCGTCGACGCGGGCCTGCTGCTGGGCCAGCAGCTTACTGCGGTCAATCGTAGGCACAGTTGCCGCAATACCGCCATCGAACGGGCTTTCCCGGCGCAGATGGGCGATGTGGGCGGCGCGGATCATGATCTTGGACGGCACACAGCCGACATTGACGCAGGTGCCGCCGATGGTGCCGCGCTCGATCAGCGTGACCTGCGCGCCTTGCTCGACGGCCTTCAGCGCCGCCGCCATCGCGGCTCCACCGCTGCCAATGACCGCTACCTGCACCGGGGGCTCGTTGCCACTGTGCTTTTCGGCGGCGGCCATCCATCCCCGCACCTTGTCGAGCAGTCCGACGCGGTTGTCCGCCAGTGGCGCATCGGCTAGCGTTGCCTTGTAGCCCAGTCCGGCCACGGCGGCAGTCAGCGCGTCCGGCGATGTGCCCGGCACGATGGCGAGTTGCGCTGTGCCCTTCGGATAGGACACCAGCGCCGACTGCACGCCTGGCACTTTTTCCAGCGCTTCCTTGACGTGCGCCGCGCACGAGTCGCAAGTCATGCCGGTGATTTTTAGATGGGTCATGCAACAGATCCTTTATCGTTTGTGGCGCCAGACAATGACGTCCGTTGTGCTGCGGTGCCGTTTTCAGTGACTCACTGCTTGACGCTGGACGGATAGCCCGCGTCTGCGGTTGCCTTGGTCAGCTTCTGCACGCTGGTCTTGGCATCGTCGAAGGTGACGACCGCTTGGCGTGTCTCGAAAGTCACGTCAACTTTGCTGACGCCTTCGACCTTGGAAATCGCCTTCTTGACAGTGATCGGGCAGGCGGAGCAGGTCATGCCCGGTACGGACAGCGTGACGGTCTGGGTGGCGGCCCAGACGGGGGCAACAACGGCGGCGAGGGCGAGGGAGGCAAACAGTTTCTTCATGGTGAACTCCGATCAGTAGAAAAATGGCATGACGTAGGGAAATCCGAGCGCGACCAGAACCAGCGCGGCCACGATCCAGAAAATGAGCTTGTAAGTAGCTCGCACTTGGGGAATCGCGCAGACCTCACCCGGTTTGCAGGCCGCTGCCTGCCGGTAGATGCGCCGCCAGGCGAAGAACAACGCCACCAGCGCCACGCCGATAAAGATGGGGCGATAGGGTTCCAACACCGCCAAGTTGCCGATCCAAGCGCCGCTGAACCCCAAGGCGATCAGAACCAACGGCCCGAGGCAGCAAGCCGAGGCGAGGATGGCGGCAAGCCCTCCAGTGAAGAGCGCGCCGCGCCCGGTTTTTGGTTCAGACATGCGCTTGTCCTTTCGAATTGAAATTGGATAGCGTAACCTTACTTCCGTACTCATGTACGGAGTCAAGCGATATGGAAAACAATTTGGAGAACCTGACCATTGGCGTTTTCGCCAAGGCGGCCGGGGTCAATGTGGAGACCATCCGTTTCTATCAGCGCAAGGGCTTGTTGCTGGAGCCTGACAAGCCCTATGGCAGCATCCGCCGCTATGGCGAGGCGGATGTAACGCGGGTGCGCTTCGTGAAATCAGCCCAGCGGCTGGGCTTCAGCCTGGATGAGATCGCCGAGCTGCTGCGGCTGGAGGATGGCACCCATTGCGAGGAAGCCAGCAGTCTGGCCGAGCACAAGCTCAAGGACGTGCGCGAGAAAATGGCTGACCTGGCGCGCATGGAGGCCGTGCTGTCTGAGTTGGTGTGCGCCTGCCATGCGCGAAGGGGGAACGTTTCCTGCCCGCTGATCGCGTCACTACAGGGTGGAGCAAGCTTGGCAGGTTCGGCTATGCCTTAGCGTGCTTTATTTTCCGTTTTCTGAGACGACCCCTACTGGATTGCCTGGCACAAGGCTCGTTTTGACACACGACTCCCCTTCCCCACCCCCGTCAAGGTGGTGCTGCAGTTTGTCGCCGATCACGTGAGCCACGCGACCCCGACGGGGCCTGCAACCGACTTGCCGATGGCAGTCGAGGCAGCGCTCATCGCGGCCGGTGCGAAACGCGCCTCCGGGGTCTTGGCGCTTGCCACGGTGCGCCAGCGCCTCGCGGTGCTCTCCGAAGCGCACGAGGCGCAAGGCGTGCCCAATCCCTGCCGGACTCGCGCGGTGGGGCTCGTCATGGAGCGGACGCGCCGCGCTTATGCCAAGCGCGGCGTGCGGCCCGCACGTAAAGAGGCGCTCACCCGCGAGCCACTTGAGGCGCTCCTCGCGACCTGCGATGCCTCGGCCATCGGCTGTCGCGATCGGGCGCTGCTTCTTTTCGCCTGGGCGAGCGGCGGCAGAAGACGCAGCGAAGTGGTCGCTGCCACCTTTGAGAACGTGCACCGTGTCGAAGGCGGGTTCCTCTACCTCTTAGGCGCTTCCAAAATGAAGCCGACGGGGACTGAACATGCAGACCAGGCAAAACCCGTTGTGGGACGCGCGGCCCGAGCGCTTGAGGCGTGGCTCGCATGTCTTGCTGCGGCCGGTATTGCCACGGGAGCGATTTTCCGACGTGTGCGCCGCGGGGGCCACATCGGTGAAGCACTCGGGCCTGAAGCGGTGCGCCGTCTCGTGCAGGCGCGCGCTGCGCAGGCTGGGCTAACGGGAGACTTTGCCGCACATAGTCTGCGCTCCGGCTTTGTCACCGAGGCGGGTCGCCTGCGGCTGCCGTTGGCAGAAGTCATGGTAATGACTGGACACGCAAGCATGGCGAGCGTCGTGGGATATCACAGGACCGGCGCTGCCCTAACGTCCAGAGTGGCGCACATGTTGGATATTGTGCCGCCGACAGAATTGTCTAGCGTCGAGCCAAGGGAAAACTGAAATAACGCGCCTCCTCTCCCTCGAAATTTTCGCTGCCTAGAGCCTCAGCCTATCCTAAGTTTCAGGCTGTACACTTGTCCCCTTCCGAAGCGTAAGGGACGCTGTGATGAGCCAGCAGAAATCCTCTCCTCTCAACCAAGACTCCAATGCAACACCCGACGAGATCAACTCAGCTTGGGAACGCCTAGCCCGATCACAGGTAAGGCGCCGTCATGCCCTAGGATGGCTAGCCACCATCGCGGTATGCTCGCTGCTTTGGGTAGGCTCGGCGTGGCCAGAATCGAGTTTCCAGCACCAAGGGCTGGAATGGATCGGCCTGGGGCTGATCATCTTGGCTGTGTTGGGACGCGCGGCATGCATGCTGTATGTGGGTGGCCGAAAGGGCACCGACCTAATAGTCGAGGGGCCCTACTCCATAAGCCGAAACCCGCTATATGTCTTTTCCATCTTGGCGGTATTGGGTATTGGCTTGCAGACGGGTAGCCTGATTGTCGGTTTGGTTTTTGCATTCGCCGCCTACCTGATCTTTCGTTGGATCGTAGAAGAAGAGGAGATTCTGCTACACAAAGCGTTCGGCGCGGCTTTTGATGTTTACCGCCAACAGGTACCACGATTCTACCCACGATGGCATCTGTGGAGATCTCCAAAGCATATAACGGTAGATTTAGAGGGGGTATGGAAAACCATTCGTGACGCCCTACCTTACTTCCTCGCGATCCCAGTCTTCGAGCTAATCGAAGCTGCTCAAGAAGCTGGGTGGGTGCACATATACCTCACCTTGTTCTGAATCGCTCCAGGTGTGTTTTCAAACAGCTTGGCCTGTTCCTGTGCGTGGACTCCTGCCTGGCGCGTCGAACGACACCGTTTGATCTTGTGCTACGTTCGTGCTGACAAGAACCTCAGCGTAGCCTAAGTCTGTTCGACTAGCCTCAACGCATTGAATCAACGGAGAGTTCCATGTCAAGGTTCACGGACAGCACACGGCGGTCATTCGTCAGCGACCTAAGGTCCATTGGAGTCGACTGTGCGACCAGCACGTATCGGGCGGCAAAGTCCTTTGAAACATCCTCTTCAGCCCTATTTGTGCATGAGTTTCTTAGAAAGCCTACTATCGTCGGAGCAGTGTGGCCAAGTTCCACAGGGCTTGCGCGCCGTATGGCCTGTCCGGTACCTGTACAGAGCGACGGCCTGGTAGTAGAGCTGGGTGCCGGAACAGGGTCAGTGACACAAGCCCTACTCGACAGAGGCGTATCGCCTATGCGCCTTCGAATCGTTGAGCGCTCTGCGGCCTTAGCGCAGCATCTGCGTCGTCGCTTCCCAGCGCTGCCCATTTGGCAAGCAGATGCTGCGGACCTCATAAATCTGCTGCCGGAAGGCGCAACGGTAGATGCTGTCGTCTCCAGCCTGCCACTACGCTCACTGGCTCCCCAACTTGTCTCGGCGATTCTTGATCAATGGCGAAGCGTCCTACGCCCGGGTGGCCTCCTGGTGCAATTCACTTACGCTCTACGCGGCGAATCTGCAGAATTGCAGAATGATTTTGCAGCATGCGATAGCAGCATCGTCTGGAAAAATATGCCACCAGCAAAGGTTATGGTCTATAGGCGCGTGGACACGCTAGTCGCCGACGAGTTGGAGGCTCATGAACTGTGACTCGTCGGAATGCAAACCGTGACGGTCAGTCCGGTCTGCGTGGATGGGTCTGTATTATCGAGCGTTACTTGCGCCCCCATCCGGTGGGCGATGGTCTTGACGATAGCCAGCCCCAGGCCTGATCCAAGTGCGTCGTTGCCAAGCACGCGATAAAAAGGGTCAAAAACGCGCTCCCGTTCCTGTGGCGGAATCCCTGGCCCCGTATCTGAAACCTGCACGACCACGATCGCGCCGGCAACATGGGTCGCAAGATCCACCCGACCACCATCGGGCGTGTAGCGAATGGCGTTGTCCACTAGATTTTTAACCAGTGTGAAAAGATCCAGCTCCGTCGCGCAGACGGTGGTATCGGGCCCCTCCACAACGCCCAGATCTATACGCTTGGCTTTCGCCATTGGCATCAGGTCTTCCAACACCGCGCGGTAGATGCCGCGCACCAAGACGGGCGCTCCAGGCATCTCTGTCGCTGCCTGCACCTTGGAAAGGCTCAGCAGCTGGTTGAGCAGATTACGCCCGCGTTCAATACCCTTTTGCAAGATACGCAGCCGCTCGCGGGCAGCGCTGGACATCTCCAGATGCTCCATGCGCTGCGCCTGCAATGACAGTGCCGTAAGCGGGGAACGCAGCTCGTGCGCAGCGTCAGCCACAAATCGTCGCTGGACATTGACGGATTCCGCAACGCGAACGAGAAGCCGATTGATGGCGAGCACAAAGGGGCGCACTTCTGTGGGTAAATGGCCATCATGGATAGGTTCCAGGCTGCTTTCCGCACGCGCATCAATTTGCCTGGAAAGGTCCGTAATAGGACGGAACATCTTGCGTACGAGCTGTGAGATGATGAGAAGCAGTACCGGCACGAGGATCAGAAACGGCAGAAGCGTGCGCCATGCGCTGTTGTAGGCCATTTCATCGCGTGCGTCGGTTTCCTGCGAAACGGCAATTCTGGTCCCCGTGGCTATGGTTTTCACCAGCACACGGTATGACTCATCCGCGATGGTGAGAGTATGCAGACCATCCTCAAGCGCGTCAGGCAAGGGCAAGGCACCTCTACCGTGCATCTTGCCAGCGAAATTGCCCCTTGCTCCTAATACCTGAATGGTGATTGTCGTATCGTCGTCCGCATCTTCAGTGCGGGGTGCATCCGCGCCAGGAGCCCATGTCAGACGCTGCTGATCCACCAATGAGGCAATCTGGTGCAGCATGTCGTCTTGCAGATCATGCGCTTCATCGAAGGCCGATAGAAACGAGAAAACGCCCGCAACTACCGCCACAGCGATGATTGTGGCCGTAAGTGCAAACGACAGTCGATACTGAACTGAGGTGCTCAGCCGCTTTTTGAGACCATCCATCCGAGCCCCCTCACGTTTTCGATGACGTCATTGCCCAGTTTTTTGCGTAATGCATGGATGATGTATTCAATGGCATTGCTTTCCACCTCTTCGCCCCAGCCATAGATACGGTCCTCCAGATCCGCGCGCGACAGAATGGCGCCAGGCCTGGCAAGGAGTGCCCGCAGTAGGGCAAATTCGCGCCCCGTCAGGCGCACGGGGGAACAGTCCCCCACTGCCGCCTCTCGTGTTTCGGGATCAAGCGTTAGCACGCCATTGCCGAGCACTGGCGCGGCGTTGCCCTCTTTACGCCGCAGTACCGCCCGCATGCGGGCAAGCAACTCGTCCATCTCGAAAGGCTTGACGAGATAATCATCCGCACCGCCATCAAGCCCCCGCAATCGGTCGCCTAGCGCATCGCGCGCGGTCAAGATAACTAGCGGCACTGGGTTGCCGTGCGCACGGATGGCTCTCAGCACATCTTGTCCGTCCTTGCCTGGCAAACCCAGATCCAACAATATCAGGTCGTAGCGCTGGGTGTCGGTAGCCGAGAGTGCGGCGAGGCCATCGCTTACCCAGTCCACCGCATACGCAGCCTCCTTTAACGCGTCCTGAACGGCCTCGCCGATCATGGAATCGTCTTCAACGAGTAAAACTCTCAATTCAGCTTCTCCGAATCTGTTGCCGTGCCCGCCTGGCTTGGATAGCCTGCCTCCCGTGCCTGCCAATCTTCAGAAGGATGACTACGCCAGCGATAACGGCTAGGGTCCAAATTTCATCCACATCAAAATCACCCAATAGCGGTAGTAGGTGGCTCAACCCCTGCCCAAGTCCGTAGCCGATGCTCCCGACGACTATGGCCCAAATGGCTGCCCCCGCGAAGTTGAATACGGCAAATCGTGCCCAGTGAACACCACTCGTACCGATTGCAATGGGACCTGCTACTCGCAGGCCATAGAGAAAGCGGATGGCGAGGATAAGAGGTGCGTCGTGACGCTTCAGTAGTGCCTGAACTCGGGCGATGCGTGGTTCGAGCGATGGAAATCGGGCGATGAGCCGCACACCATAGCGATGCCCTAGGAGGAAGAAGATCTGGTCTCCCAGGAACCCGAAAGTGGCGGCGATGGCGATCACTATGGGCAGCCGTAGATAGTCATGGGAAGCTGCAGCGGCCGCTGCAAGGAGCACCGTTTCTCCTTCAAGAAAAGTGCCAAATGCAACGGCCCAGTAGCCATAGGACTGAATCAACCCGGTGACATCCATCTGCTCATTCGCCTCAGGCCTTTCCCTGAAGCTTATCAAAAGTTTGAAGAAGCGCGGACAACGCAATCTTGCAGTCGACCTGGTTGGGCGGATCCGCGCGTACTGCCGTAAGTGCCGAGTCGATTGCCTTATCCAGTATGTGCCAATTGCTGGCGTCCCTGGGCTTCAGACCCGCTTCGGCTGAGTCCCAGGCTACTTCCAGATCCTTGATCCGAGACTTGGCACGCGCAAGATCCCCTTTATCGACAAATGTAGCAACGTCAGCCGTCATCTTTCGGAACGAAGATAAATCTCCTAACTTCGAGGCTGTCGGTGTCAACGCGGCTGATGTACCCGCCGACAAATTGGCAGACTTTGAGCAGCCCGTAATCATGAAGAGTGGGAAGGCAATGACCAGGGTCAGGGCCGCGCGAGTCATGAGAGGTGTAACTTGCATGAAATGTTCCTGTTCTCTTGATGGACTGGTTTACCGGCTCGCCCGCAGCGGGCTGCCGGCCCGGACCTCGTACTGCTCAAAGGCCACCAACAACACGATGACTGTCAGAAAGAGTGCGCTTGTCCAGGCTGTCCCCATACCGAATCCGCCATAGGTTTTCGCCTGAGTGAGCAGATCGCCCAGCGAAGCACCCAGAGGGCGGGTCAGGATATAGGCGATCCAGAAGGTCAGCACGGCGCCTCCCCCCATCCGGAAGCTCGCATAAGTGGCGGCAATGAGTCCGCCAAAGATCATTACACCCACGGTAAAGCCCATGCCCAGCGCCTCAGTGGCGAGGTCTCCCGCCGCAGTGCCCAGGGAAAACGTGCACAGGATCGCTGCCCAATAGAAGAGCTCACGTCGACGCGACACAATGTCATGGATGGAGAGGGTGCGCTCCACGGCATACCAGGCTACAAAAATGACCATCAGCAGCACAGCAAAGATTGGCGTGCTGACATACAAACTAACCCCGAGACCGTCCGTGAGCAGGTCCGTGATCTGCGTTCCGACAATGCTGACGAGTACGACCGTGAGCCAGTACGCCCAGGGGGTATAGCGCGGCCTTCGCAACTGGACAGTCAAAGCGGCGATGAGAAGTACCGCCATGAGAGTGCGGGTTGCGACCTGCCCCAGTCCTGCGTTCACCGCCAGGAAATCCGCAGCGGTTTCGCCCACCGTAGTGGACATGACCTTGATAATCCAAAAGGATAGCGTGATGGCGGGAACCTTCACGAACCAGTCGTTCGAGTTCATCGTATTCAAAGGTGAGATATTCATGATCGTGTATCTCCGATAACCGGCTTCAGGCGACAGGATCCCCTGAGGGGCAGTGTCACCTCAGGGGATCTTATGCGTATCAGTGAATCATCAGTCGTCATCCTCGTCGTGATCAGACGTGTCGACTTTCGACGAAATAACGGTTCCTTTTTCAGCATCGACTTTGACGTCAAAGACTTTGTCACCGCTTACCACTTCTACTTTGTAGAGCGGGCCTTCTTTGGCGTCGCCTTTGAATTTGGCTTCGACGGCCTTGCCGCTGGCGCTCTGCTCAGCCGTGGCGATTGCTTGCACCAACGAAGTCTTGGCACCCGATATCGCCAGGGCGTCATTCTGTCCGTGGCTGGTAGCGGCATAAGCGCCTGTTCCAGCTGTAGCGATGACGATAGCTGCAATGGTGGGTTTGATGTAACGGTTCATGGTGGACTCTCCAAAAGGAAACGCAGGAATTGCGCAGTGGAGAGACTACGGGGTGCGACTTAGGACAGGCTGAGGAACCGTCTAAGGCAAGGGCTGCCGCTTTTGTGTAGCAGACAATCAACGACCGATTTGCTGCTTCAGAAGCGAACCTGATACAAGGGCGTAAAACAATGGACCAATATCAGTCCCTCGAATGATCGGCATCAATTACCATGATCAGAGTGCCGATGCCGATGATGAATGTCCGGATAGTGCGGATGGTTGTGTGTAATCGGCGCATGCGTATGCTCGTGCGTATGTGGCTCGCGCCCGTCCCACGGAAAATCATGGCTGTGATGGTGGTGCTCGTCATGCACGTGGCGATGGGTATGGATGATTGCCTCGTGCGTGTGCATGTGCTCATGGCGTTCCGTAAGGTGGAGCCAGACGCCAACCGCCATGAGGACGAACACCACCCAGAAGACTCCCGTGACCTGCTCGCCAAAAATCAGTATGGCAATTGCAGCCCCGATGAATGGGGCTGTCGAGAAATACGCCCCCGTGCGCGCCGTCCCCAGCCCCCGCAAGGCCAGTACGAACAAGACCAAGCTCACTCCGTAGCCTAGAAGTCCTACAATCATGGCCCCGCCCATCGCGACGGCACCGGGAAGCCGGGCCCCGAGAACTAGAGCCATGCCAGTGTTTACGACCCCGGCCACCATTCCCTTGAGGCCTGCGAGGAACAGGGCATCTGAGGCCGATACCTTGCGGGTGAAGTTATTGTCTAACGCCCAGCACAAGCAAGCACAGGCGATGAAGAGACTCCCCCAACTCCAGCCTCCCGTGCTCTGCCGCATATCCGGCCAAGTCAGTAGCGCTGCGCCGGTCACAATCACCAGCATGCCCAGCATAACGTTACGGTCCGTGCTTTCCCGGAATACCACCCAGGCGATCACGGCCGTGAGCACGGCCTCGAGGTTAAGCAGCAGTGACGCCGTCGAGGCCGGCGTCGTTGCAAGCCCGAACATCAGGAGCAGCGGCCCAAGCACACCGCCAAGACCGATAGCAAGGACGAGCCACCCCCACTCGGGTCGCGACAGCGACGGTATACGCCAGCCACGATCGCGAAGCAGCCGGACCAACCCAAGCCCAATGCCACTGCCAAGATACAGTAGCCCGGCAAGCAGAACGGGTGAGGTGCCCTTTAGCAGCACTTTGGCAAACGGCGTGCTGGCGCCAAAGAGTGCGGCTGCCCCCAGCGCTGCATAGACTGACGAAGACCAGAAGGCACGAGCTTTCATGAGAGTTATACTATACCCCACTACCCTATAAATTACCTATTATCGTTATGAGCCATACCAATCAGGGGAAGACTAGGCTGCTCGCCCGTGTGCGCCGCATTCGAGGTCAGGTAGAGGCAATCGAAAGGGGACTGAATGCTGAAAAGGAATGTGCAGACATCCTGCATCAGGTAGCCGCAGTGCAAGGTGCCGTGCGGGGGCTGATGACCGAACTCATCGAAAGCCATATCAAGGGACATGTCGCAGGTGCAGAGGTTGCCAGCCAAGCTGATCGTGAGCAGGGTGCAAGTGAGCTCATTGATGCCATTCGAACTTACCTGAAGTAAGACAGGCCCCAAACAATTCATTGAACATTGAACCGGCTTGCAATGAAGTGGCACGCCCCTGGATAGCAGCTTTTCCTCAGTCTGTCCTAAGTCCGGCCCTGTAAGCTTTCTCCCGCGAACAACTTCGGCCGTGAGAACAGGTCATTTCAAAGCAGGGGCACGTAGATTCCATGGAAGCTATCAACCAGTCACTCTTCCTGTGGTTTAACGCACCAGACCACCCAGACCACCTCATTCTTTCCATCGCCATTTTTCTGGCTAGGGACCTCATCTGGGCGATACCGGCACTGATCGGAATTGGTTGGCTCTACGGCGGAACCCGTACACGGCAGCTCCTATTGGTCGCAACGGCAAGCGCAACACTGGGGCTGTTCGCCAATCAACTGATCAGCCTATTCTGGTGGCATCCACGCCCCTTCATGGTTCATCTGGGCCATACCTTGATTGCTCACGCACCCGATTCATCTTTTCCAAGCGACCATCTGACCTTGTGGTGGGCCGTTGCGTTCAGCTTCCTTGCACAAGGGCGGCACAATCTGGGCACGGGGCTGGCCCTTCTCGGGCTCCCACTTGCGTGGTCGCGCATCTACCTCGGGGTGCATTTCCCGCTAGACATGGCGGGCGCCGGCCTTGTCGCGGTGGCAAGCACCTGGCTATCGCTACGCACTGCCTTCTGGTATCTGCCGCCCGCCTTCCACCTGGCAACCCTGATTCACCGTAAGATATTTTCACCGCTGATCGCGTGTGGTTGGGTCAAACGCTGAGCACACTCACCATATTGCTGACGGCGATGGCCCAAAGAAGGAACCGAGATCATGCAATCCGTTGAGACGGAGACTAGGACCTACAACCCGCCCTCAAAAAATATCCCACACGGGGTCTGGGTTTTGGGTTTCGTCAGTCTGCTGATGGATGTCTCGTCGGAACTCATCCACAGTCTGCTGCCCATGTTTATGGTGACCACGCTGGGCGCCAGCGCCCAGGAGGTCGGCTGGATCGAAGGTATCGCCGAATCTACCGCGCTCATCATCAAGGTGTTCTCCGGAGCCCTCAGCGACTACCTGGGTAAGCGCAAGGGATTGGCGGTCTTTGGTTACGCGCTCGCAGCATTGACCAAGCCGTTGTTTGCGCTGGCGCCCACAATCGGCGTGGTGTTTGCGGCACGCCTGCTGGATCGCATCGGCAAGGGCGTGCGCGGCGCACCACGTGACGCGCTGGTCGCTGACCTGAGTCCCCCGGAGATCCGTGGCGCAGCCTTCGGCCTGCGACAGGCGCTAGATGCGGTCGGCGCCACCCTGGGGCCGCTGCTAGCCGTGGGTTTCATGCTAATCTGGGCGGATCACTTCCGCACGGTCTTTTGGGTGGCTGTGATTCCTGGAGCAGCTTGTGTCCTGCTCCTAATCTTCGGCCTGCGAGAGCCTACTTCCACACGAAAAATAAAACGCATTAATCCGATCCGCCGCGAAAACCTGCGCCGCATGCCAGCCAGCTACTGGTGGGTGGTGGGCATCGGAGCGGTCTTCACCCTGGCCCGCTTCAGCGAGGCCTTTCTGGTCCTGCGAGCCCAGGACAGCGGCATCGCCATCGCTCTCGTGCCACTGGCTATCGTAGCCATGAATCTCGCGTTCTCTGTGTCGGCCTACCCTTTTGGAAAACTTTCAGACCATATGAGCCACCAAGCTCTGTTGGCGCTAGGCCTGGTGATGCTGATCGCAGCCGACCTACTGCTAGCGATGGGGCAGCACTGGACCATCATCACAGCCGGTATTTTGCTGTGGGGAGTTCATCTGGGAGCGACCCAGGGCTTGCTTGCTACCATGGTGGCGAATGCCGCACCGCCCGACCTGAGAGGTACTGCTTACGGGTTCTTCAACCTTGTGAGCGGCGTTGCCATGCTCTTTGCCAGCGTTTTTGCGGGCCTACTCTGGGAAAAAATGGGCGCAGCCGCCACGTTCTACGCAGGCGCCAGCTTCTGCACTATCGCACTCGCAACCTTGGCGGGCTATTCACTAGCAGGTCTACGTCCGACCTGATGGGCGAGGATGCCCTACTTTCCTAGAGCCCTTGATCCGATGGCGTACTGCCTCCACGCGCAAACATGGCGAAAGCCTCTACTTCTGCATGCATACCCGATTGAAGCGGGCTTGCCACAGGTCAAAGCGGGTGACCAAAGGCCGGTTCAACTGCGGCGCGACGGCATCCAGCGCAGGAAAAAGCGCTCGATCAGCGCCACGGCGGCGATTCCCGCCGTGGTGAACAGCGTGAGCGACAGCAAGGCGGCAAAGACCAGCGGCACATCCATGTTGAACTGCGCCGTCAGGATCAGATAGCCGATACCGGCATTGCCGCCAATGAATTCGCCCACGATCGAGCCCGCCAGCGCAAGCGGGATCGCCACCTTGAGGGCGTCCGTCAGGTAAGGCAGGGCATGCATCAGGCGCACCTTCAGGAAGATGCGCCAGAGCGTGCCGCCCGCCAGGCGCGACAGATCGAGCACGTCGGCCTCGATCTCGCTCAGGCCGCTGAGCGCACCGACGAAGATGGGGAAGATGGCCAGCAAAAAAGCCAGCAGCACTTTGGACTGCGGCCCCAGGCCCAGCCAGATCACGAACAGCGGCGCCAACGCGATCTTCGGGATGCCGTTGAACGCCGAGAGCAGCGGCAGCACGAAGAGCTTGAGGCCGCGCACGTAGACCACGGTCAGCGCCAGCAGCACGCCGACCAGCAGGCTGAGCGCGAGGCCGGCCAGCGTGGTCAGACTGGTGACGCCCAGGTGATGCATCTGCAGGGAAAAGGTCTGCGCGAAACGGGTGGCCACGGCGCTGGGCACCGGCAGGACATACGCCGGAACGCCCGACCAGGGCACGCCCCACTGCCACAGGGCCAGCAATGCACAGGTGGCCAGTACCGCCTTGAGCGCCGCGCCGCCGCCTGCCCCCGTGGGACGACCCGGCCCCCGGACGTGCGCCCTGCCCTGCGGCGCGGGCGCGGCGGGGCCGCCCCCTGGAGGCAGCTGGCTGTCTGGCGGGCGCGCGCTCATGCGACCGGCACCTGCGTGTACGGGTCGGCCTGGATGTTGCGCTCGATGCTGTCGCGGATCGTGGCGCTCAGGGCGAGAAAGGCGGGCGATTGCAGCGTCTGAGCCGTGCGCGGGCGCGGCAGTGGAATATCGACGATGCGCTCGATGCGGCCAGGCCGCGCGCTCATCACGAGCACCTGGTCGGACAGCAAGGCCGCTTCAGTGATGCTGTGCGTCACGAACAGCACCGTGCTCTTGCGCGCGCCCCAGATGCGTTGCAGCTCGAAGCCCAGCTGCTCGCGCGTCATGACGTCAAGCGCGGCGAAGGGCTCGTCCATGAGCAGCAGCGAGGGCTGCAGCAGCAAGGCGCGGCAGATGGCGGCACGCTGCTGCATACCGCCCGACAGCGCGTGCGGATAATGGTGCTCGAAGCCCTGCAGGCCGGCCAACGTCAGCAGCTGGCGCGCCTGTGCCTCGTAGCGGCGCGCGGGTTGGCCACCCATCTCGGCCACGAACAGGACGTTTTCCAGCACCGTGCGCCAGGGCAGCAGCACGGGCCGCTGGAAGACCATGCCGGCGCCCGCGACAGGGCCATCGACGAGCCGACCATTGGCGCGGATGCTGCCCGTGGTGGCGGGCGCAAGCCCGGCGACCAGGCGCAGCAGGGTGGATTTGCCGCAGCCGCTGGGGCCCACGATGGACACGAAAGACTGCGAGCCGATCTCGAAGGACACGTCATCCAGAGCCTGGGTAGCCGAGTCGAACCATTTGCCCAGGTGGGACACGCTGAGAGCGACGGACATCCGTGGGTTTCCGCCCCGCTCAGGGCTCGATCATGGCCGCGTCGAAGACGTCGGCGGGCTTGAGTCGGTTGGTATCGAGCGACAATGCCGTCCCGACGATGTCGATGGTGCTTTGCAGGCGCGGCTTGCTTGCCAGGCCGTAATGGCCGCCTTGCGTCGGGTTGGCACCCATGGCGGCCACGGTGGCGCGCCACTGGGTTTCAATGGTGTCCAGATTGAGGATGGGATTGGCCTGTACCATGATCCGGGCGGCGTCATCCGGGTGCTCGATGGCGTATTCCATGGCCTGGCGCGTGGCCTGGGCAAAACGCGCCGCGGCCTGGGGGTCGGCCTGCAGTTTCTGGTCGTTGCCGATCAGCCAGAGGCCATAGATGTCGTAGCCCCAGTCGTAGAACGAGAAGGCGTAAACCTTCTTGCCACGGGCGCTGGCGATTTTTTCAAGCGCGGGCACGTCGCCGTCGAGCGACGAGCTGATGAGATCGACCTGACCGCTGAGCAGCAAGGAAAAATAGACGTTGGGGTCGGCGGCCACCCATTTGAAGGGCAGCTGGGCCAAGTGGTTGCGCCCGAGCACCACGGGGAAAGCCACCCGTGCGCTGTCCGCCTGCGCGGCGGCGATTTTCTTGCCGCGCATGGATTCCAATGTCGGGAAAGGCTGCAGCGAGGCCAGCGCCACCGCCGACTTGTTCATGTAGACGAAGGCGCCCTTCACGCGCGCGCCCTTGGCGATGGCCTGGACGACCGGGCTGACGTCGGCCACGCCATAATCGGCCTGGCCGCTGCCCACGGTGGAAATCACCACGCCGCTGCCCGCAGTGGGCAGAATCTTGACGTCGAAGCCGGCGGCTTTGTAGTAGCCCTGCGCCACGCCGACGAACAACGGCGCGTACTTGCCGATGAAAGTGTGATTGGTGAGCACGGTGAGCGGCTTCAGGGGCGCGGCGCTGGCCGCACCGGGCAGCAGGGCCGTCCCCAGCGTCACGGCGGTGGACAGAAGCGAGGCGGCAAGCAATCGTGGCAGGTTCATGGGACGCAAGGGTTCGTTCTTGAGCGGACTCCTATTATCGCATTGCCGCCCACGACAGGGGGCGTTGACCGTGAGCGAGGATGATCCACGGCTGTTGTCGCGCGCCGTTTCGGCACCCGCGAGCGGGCGGTCACAGACGCAGGGCGGTCACATACCCCGCCCTGCGCCCTATCGCGGCGCCCTATTCACCGGAAACGATCTTGTACATGTAGCTGAAGTCGCGCCCACCGTGCCCTTCGGCCACGGCGGCTTCGTACATCTGCGTCGCCCGGGCGGCAAACGGGGTTTCGTAGCCCACGGTGCGGGCCGCAGCCTGCGCCAGGCGCATGTCCTTCAACATCAGGGACATGGCGAAACCCGGCGCGTAGTCCCGGTTCGAGGGGGCGCCGGGCACGGGCCCCGGCACGGGGCAGTACGACTGCAGCATCCAGCAGTTGCCCGAGGCGTGCGTCATCACGTCATAGACCTTTTGCTCGTCGAGGCCCAGGCGTCGGGCCAGCGCCAATGTTTCGCTCAAGGTGATGGCGCTCATGCCGGCCATCATGTTGTTGCAGGCCTTCATCGACTGCCCCGAGCCGGCGGCCCCCACGTGCACCACCGAGCTGCCCATGTGCTGCAAAATGGGCTCGGCCCGCTCGAAGGCGGCCGCCGTCCCACCCACCATGAACACCAGCCGGGCCGCCTCGGCGGCGGGCACCGCCCCGGAAACCGGCGCATCGACCATGTCAAAGCCTTGCTGGGCCGCCAGGTCGTGCACCAGCCGCGAACTCTCGACGTCGATCGTGGAACTGTCGATGAGCAGCGCCCCTGGCCGCGCGTGAGCCAGGATGCCGGCTTCTCCCTCGTAGACCTGGCGCACGTGGGTTCCCGTGGGCACCATCGTGATGACGACATCGGCCTGTCCCACGGCGTGCGCGATGGATGTCGCTGCCTGCCCCCCTGCTTGGCTCAGGGCCTGCAGCGCGTCAGCGGAAAGGTCGAAGCCCAGCACCCGGTGCCCGCCGCGCAGCAGGTTGCGACTCATGGGGGTGCCCATGTGGCCCAGGCCGATGAAGGCGATCGTCGTCATGCGTGTGTTCCTTTTGATTGTGTGTTCAGGTTCAGGACTGTTTGACCAGCGGGCATTGCGACTCGGACAAGGGCCGCGTGACCAGGTCGGCCGGCAGGGTGCGCAGCACGGTGTAGTAATCCCAGGGGGCGTGCGACTCGGCGGGCGTCTTCACCTGTACCAGGTACATGTCGTGCGCCATGCGGCCGTCCGCGCGGACAACGCCGTTGTGCGCGAAGAAGTCATTGACCGGCAAGGCGCGCATCTGCGCGGCCACGGCCTTGCCCTCGACGGTGCCAGCGGCCTTCACCGCCTTCAGGTAGTGCATCACGGCGGAGTACGTGCCTGCCTGCACCATGCCGGGCTTGCGCTTGGTCTTCGCCTCGAAGCGCTGGGCGAATTCGCGGCTTGCGTCATCCCGATCCCAGTAGTACGCGGTGGTGGCCACCAGGCCGTGGGCCTTGTCCAGGCCCAGGGCATGCACGTCGCTGATGACCATGGCCAGGGCAACCATGCGCTGCCCCGCCGACGTAATGCCGAACTCCGAGGCCTGCTTGATGCTGTTGGTCGTATCCAGGCCGCCGTTGGCCAGTGCCACGATCTGGGCGCCGGAGGACTGTGCCTGCAACAGGAACGAGGCGAAGTCGGACGATTCGACGGGGTGGCGCACCTCGCCCAGCACCTTGCCGCCGTTTTCCTGTACGGTGCGGGTCAGGTCGGCGGCCATCTGCTTGCCGAAAGCATAGTCGGCGGCCAGGATGAACCAGCTCTTGCCGCCGTCCTCGATCACGCCGCGCGCCGTGCCCACCGAGGCGGCATAGGTGTCGAACACCCAGTGAAACCCGGTAGGCGAGCAGGCCTTGTCGGTCAGCGCAGCCGAAAACGGGCCGGTGGCGATCGTGACCTTGTCGAGGTCTTTGGCCAGGCCCTGTACCGCCAGCGCCACGCCCGAGTTGGTCAGGTCGGTGATCATCTCGACGTGCTCCAGGTCGAACCACTTGCGCGCGATGGCCGACGCCGTATCCACCTTGTTGTGGTGATCCGCCGACACGACCTCGATCTTGCGGCCCAGCACTTCGCCGCCGAAATCCTGCACCGCCATCTCGGCCGCCGTCACCGAGGTGACGCCGCCAAAGTCGGAATACAGCCCCGACTGGTCGTTGAGCACGCCGATGCGCAAGGGGTCGGCAGCCGAGGCCAACTGTGGCAAGGCCAGCGCCAGGGCGGCGGCCAGCAGCATTTTTTTCATGTTCATGTCTCCGTTGTGTGAAAGCGGTTCATCGAGTGACGTCATCGGGCGACGCGGTGGCGCTCAGCCGGGCCGGTGCTGCATGTCGTGCCGCAGCGCGTCGATGGCCGAACCCCAGGCATCGATCGTCTGCCGGACTTCGTCCGCGCCGTGCGCCATGCAGACGTAGTATTTCGTGTCTCCCTTGAAGATCCCGCGCTCGCGCAGCAGGACGTTGAAGCGCTTGGTCAGCCAGGCGTCGCCGTTGATCGTGTCGCGGTAATCGCGGATCTCGTCGCGGTGGAAGATGACGTCGAACAGCGGCTCGACGCCCAGCACCTGGGCGGGCAGATCCGCCTGCCGGAGCATCTCGGCCAGGGTGTCGCGCAGCGTCTTCCCGGTGGCGAAGAAGGCCTCATAGACGCCCGACTGGCGCAGCAACTTCAGGGTCGCCAGGCCCGCGGCGGCGGCGATGGGGTTGCCGCTCAGGGTGCCGATCTGCACCAGGAAGCGGTCGGCGCCGACCTCGGCGCGGTCGAACAGCGCCATGATGTCCGCGCGGCCCGCGATCGCGGCCAGCGGGAAGCCACCGCCGCAGGCCTTGCCCAGGGTGCAGATGTCCGGCGTGATCCCGAAGTAGGCCTGCGCGCCGCCATAGGCCATGCGAAAGCCAGTGACCACTTCGTCGAAGATCAGCAGCACGCCCGTCTCGGCGGTGACCTCGCGCAGCGCCTCCAGAAAGCCCGGGCGCGGGGCGATCAGGCGCTGGATCGGCTCGACGATGACCGCCGCGAGCTCATCGGCGTGCGCGCGGATGAACGCCACCGCGGTGTCGGTGTCGTTGAAGGGGGCGACCACCACCTCGTCGCGCACGCTGCGCGGGATGCCCGGCGAGTCGGGAATCGGCTCGGGAAACGTAGGCGCGCGGGTGGGTGCCAGGCTCATCAGGCCGTAGTCGCTCATGCCGTGGTAGCCGCCCTCGAACTTCAGGATCTTGTCGCGCTGGCGAAAGGCGCGCGCCAGCCGCATGGCGAAGAAGTCGGCCTCGGTGCCCGAAGAGACGAAACGGACTTTCTCGGCGCACGGAACCGCCGCGACGATCTCTTGCGCGAGTTCGATGCCGGGCCGGTTGTTGGCGAAAAAGGTGGTGCCCTGGGGCAACTGGGCCAGCACGGCGGCCGTGACGTCCGCCTGGTTGTGGCCCACCAGCATCGGGCCCGAGCCGATCAGGTAGTCGATGTACTCGTTGTCGCTCTCGTCCCACACGCGGCCCCCCTGCCCCCGGGCGATGACGATCTGCTCGGGCAGGTTGCCGAACGTGCCGCCCGGCAGGCAGCGGGCGGCCAGTTGCGCCAGTTCCCGCTCCCGTTCCGTCAGGATGTTTTGCGTGCGCTGCCCAGGCTGGGCATTCAAGGTGCTGCTGCTCATGGTCGTATGCTCCTTTCAGGAAGGGATGGGATTTCAGGAAAGAACCGGGTGATCTTCAGGGGACGCCTGCCTGGCGTGCTCCGCCCGCCGCCGCAGGGCTTCGAGGCTGACCAGGAAGACGATCGAGGTCAGGATCAGCAGCGTGGCCACGGCGAGGATCGTTGGGCTGATGATTTCGCGCAGCCCGGAGAACATCTGCCGGGGCACGGTCTGCTGCTGCGGCCCGGCCAGGAACAGCACGAGCACGATTTCATCGAAGGACGTCACGAAGGCGAACAGGGCGCCCGAAATCATCCCGGGGCGGATCACGGGCAGCACGACGTCCTTGTAGACTTTCAGCGGCGGCGCCCCCAGGCTCAGGCCCGCCCGGTAGAGCGACTGGTCGAAGCCCTGCAGCGATGCGGTGACGGTGATGACGACGAAGGGCGCGCCCAGTGCGGCGTGGGCGATGATGATGCCCGTGTAGCTCGCCACGAGATTGAAGCGGGAGTAAAAGAAGAACATCCCCGCCGCTACGATGATGAGCGGCACGATCATGGGCGACAGGATGGCCGCCGTAATGAAGCGCCGGCAGGGCATCTCCTCGCGCGCCAGCCCCACTGCGGCGACCGTGCCCAGCACGGAGGCCAGGAGGGTGGCGACGATGCCGATGAAAAAGCTGTTCTTGATGGCCAGCAGCCAGTTCTCGCTCTCAAAGATGGCGGCGTACCACTTCAGCGAATAGGCACCGGCATCCAGGCGCAGCATGCCGGGCGTGAAGGTGAAAAAGGGCTCGGCGTTGAACGACAGGGGGATGATGACCAGCACGGGAAAGATCAGGAACAGCAGCACGGCCCAGGAAAACAGCCTGAGCAGGCCGGCGCCCCAGTGGTCGCGCACGCCGTAGATGATTGCAGACGGATTCATGTGGATGGCCCCCCTACCCCAGTTTCAGATTGCCCGCGCCGACCAGCCGGTCGTAGACCCAGTACAGCAGCAGGATGATCGCCAGCAGGATCGAGCCCAGGGCTGCGGCCAGCCCCCAGTTGTTGGTGCTCTGAATGTTGAAGGCGATGACGTTGGAGATCATCTGCCCGTCGCTGCCGCCCACCAGGGCCGGCGTGATGTAGTAGCCCACCGAAATGATGAAGACGAGCAGCGTGCCGGCGCTCAGCCCAGCCAGCGTCAGGGGAAAGAACACCCGGAAGAAGGCCCGCAGCGGCGTGCTGCCCATGGACACCGCGGCCCGCATGTAGCTCGGGTCGATGCCACGCATCACGCTGTACAGCGGCAGGATCATGAAGGGCAAAAGAATGTGCGTCATGGCGATGACGGTGGCAAAGCGCGTGTACAGCAAGTCCAGCGGCGCGTCGATCAGCCCCAGGCGCAGCAGCACCGTGTTGACCACGCCATCGGTCTGCAGCAGCGCGATCCACGAGGTCGTGCGCACCAGCAGGGACGTCCAGAACGGCAGCAGCACGAGGATCATCAGGGCGTTGGCCGTCTTGCTGGGGGCCTTGGCCAGGTAGTACGCCAGCGGATAGCCCAGCACGATGCACAGCACCGTGATGGAAAAAGCGATGCCCAGCGTCTTCAGGTACAGCGTCTGGTAGATGGCCGCCGTGTCCGAGCGGGTGAAGGCACCGTTCTTGAAATCGAACCCGGCGGCCTTGAGATAGTTGCGCGCGGTGTAGGTGTTGCCGGCCTCGGCGACCGCCTGCCAGAGCGCGGTGTCGTGCCAGTCCGGGTTGACGTCCCGCAGCCACTGGCTGGCCTGGGCGTCCGGCATGGCCCCGACGTCCACACCGCGGATGCGCCGGCCCGTCATCTTGAACAGGCTGGCGGCCCCCGGGCTGACCTGGTTGATGGCCGCGCCCAGCTCGCCTTCCTGGCGTTGCTGCGCGAGCGCTTTGAGTTCGACGGCGAAGGTCTTCAGCGTGGCGTCGGGCGGCGGCGCGGTCTGATCCCAGGCGGCCAGCCGATCCAGGGTCTGGGGAATGAGATTGTGCACGGCCGGGCTGTAGACGCTGCGAAACAGCATCGAGCCGATCGGGGCGAAGAAAGCGACGAGCAGGAAGACGAGCAAGGGGGCGACCAGCAGGAAGGCCATGCGCCGCCGCTGCCTGAGGTGCCGGTCGATGCCGCGCGCTTCCGCCTGCGACAAGGCGGCGGAGGCCGACTGCTCGAAAGGGGGCAACGGCTGGCCCGTTGAAATGCTTGCCCTGGTCATCGTCATCCTTCCTGAAGCATGTCTGGTGGGGGCGTGGCGGCCCTGCATCCCGCAGCCACGCCCGACGGTTGCGCGTCAGCCCGCTACGGCTGCAGCAGCCACTGGTTGAAGCGCTCGTTGAGCGTCTCGTCGAAGTCGGCCCAGAAATTGGAATCGGCGCGCAGGCCTTCGGCCACGTGCTTGCTGGGCAGGTTCTCGGCGATGTCCGGGGCCACCAGCGCCAGGGATGATTTGCGCACCGGCCCGTAATCAACGTCCTGCATGCCGGCCAGCGGCTTGGTGCCCGTGGCGAACAGGACGAACTTCAGCGCCGCCGCCTTGTTCTTGCTGCCCTTGACGATGCCCAGCGCTTCGAGGTCATGGACGTTGCCGTCCCAGACGATGGCGAAGGGCTTGTTCTCGTGCCGGATAACGTCGCTCAGGCGGCCGTTGGCCGACTGCACCATGACGGTGGAGCCGCTGTTGAGCAGGCCGGGCGCCTGTGACCAGCTGTCGAACCAGACGATGTCCTTCTTGATCGAGTTCAGCTTGTTGAAGGCCCGATCCTGCCCTTCCTTGGTGGCCAGCACCTTGTAGACGTCGCTGGCCGGCACGCCATCGGCCAGCAGCGCCCATTCGAGATTGATCTGGGCCTTCTTGCGCAAGCCGCGCTTGCCGGGGATTTTCTGGGTGTCGAAGACGTCGCGGATGGACGTTGGCGGCGTCGCGCCGACGGTATCCTTGTTGTAGGCGTAGACGATGCTCCAGACCACTTCGCTGATCCCGCAGGGGCTTTCATTGAACGTGCCCTGGATGAAATCGTCCTTCGCTGCCACGCCATCGGCGCCCGCCGGAATCGCGTCGCGCGGGATGGTCTCCAGCAGGCCGTCGTCGCAGGCGCGCTGCAGGTCGATCGTCTCGAAATCGACGACGTCCCAGAGCACGTTGCCCGACTCGACCTGGGCCTTGATCTGCGCCGTGCCGCCCGTGTAGTTCTGGAACAGGATCTTGGCCCCGGTCTCTTTCTCGTAGGGGTCGATCATGTGCTTTTTCTGGGCCGCGCCCCAGGCGCCGCCAAACGAGACGAACGTCAGGTTGTCGGCGGCGGCAGCGGCGCCGCTGCCCAGCAGGCCGCAGGCCAGGATGGCCGCGGATAGTTTCAATCGCTTGTGCATCAGAGTCTCCTCGGGTCGAATGGCCCGGCTTCTGCGGCCGGGCTTGCCATCTGTTATTGAATCGAGAATGCAAAGCACCCCTGGACGTGCCAGGAGACGTCCAGCAGCGTGCCTTCCGGGTACGGCTGCTGGTGGATGTCGCTGAGTTCCTTGACGATGAGTTGCGTGCCTCCTTCCAGTTCCAGGTAATGGCGGATGAAATCGCCGACGTAATGGCTGGCGACCAGCCGGGCGCGGATGCGGTTTTCGCACCCGTCCCGCTCGCCGCCCAGCGTCAGTTTTTCGGGCCGTACGGAGACGAAGCAAGACTGGCCGGGACCCAGCGCGTCGCCCACCTGGGCGCGGATGACGGTCTGGCCGCTCAGCTCCACCGTGGCCACGCCCGCGTCGATCGAGGCGACCCGACCCGAGATGAGATTGTTCTCGCCGATGAAATCAGCCACGAAGGCGTTGGCCGGGCGTTCGTACAGTTCGGTCGGACTGGCGTACTGCTGCACCACGCCCTGGTTGAAGACGGCGATCCGGCTGGACATGGTCAGAGCCTCGACTTGGTCGTGCGTCACGTAGACCACGGTAAAGCCCAGCTTCTTGTGGATGCTGGTGATTTCAAACTGCATCTGCTCGCGCAGCTTCTTGTCCAGGGCCCCCAGCGGCTCGTCCATGAGCACGAGCTTGGGCTCGAAGATCAGCGATCGCGCCAGCGCCACGCGCTGCTTCTGGCCGCCCGAGAGCTGGTTGGGATAGCGCGCGCCGAAGTCCTGCAGCTCGATCATCTTGAGAAAATGGCTGACCCGGGCGCGCACGTCCGCGGCCTTCATCTTGCGGACTTCCAGCGGGTAGGCCAGGTTTTCCGCCACGGTCATGTTGGGAAACAGGGCATAGTTCTGGAACACCATGCCGATGTCGCGCTTGTGCGGCGGCCGGTTCAGGAACGACGCGCCGTCCACGCGGATGTCGCCGCTGGTCACCGACTCGAAGCCGGCCAGCATCATCAGCACCGTCGTCTTGCCCGAGCCCGAGGGCCCGAGCAGCGTGATGAACTCGCCCTGCTCCACGCAGATGTTGAAGTCTTTGACCACCAGGTGCTTGTGGTCGTAGGTCTTTCTGACGTTGACCGCAGTCAGAAAGCCGTTGCCGTCTCGTTCCATGGGCTCCACCCTTTCGTCATGGCCTGTCCAGGGCCTGCGGCGCGGGGCCGCGGGCGTACTCAGTCGCGGCTGATCAGCACGGTCTTTTTCTGAGTGAAGTGATCCAGCATGGCCTCCATCGAGGCTTCCTTGCCCAGGCCCGATTGCTTGATGCCGCCATACGACAGCCCGGGCTGCGCCACGATGTTCTGGTTGACCTGCACGAAGCCCGCCTGCAGGCGCCGGGTGGCATCCAGGGCCCGCTGCAGGTTGCTCGTCCAGATGGTGGCCGCCAGGCCGTAGTCCGAGTCGTTGGCCATGGTGATGGCCTGCTCGTAGGTATCGAAGGGGATGACGCAGGTGACCGGCCCGAAGATTTCCTCGCGCGCCAGGCGGTTGTCGTTATCGACCCCGACGAACACGGTGGGTTGGATGAAGAGGCCGTTTTTCAGGGCCGGCGCCTCGGGCATGGCCGACAGCTGCAGGGTCTGCACGTCGGGGATCTGCCGGCCCAGGTCGAGGTACGAACGCACCCGGTCGTACTGCCCGGTGGAGATGATGGTGCCGATGTCGGTGGTCTCGTCCAGCGGGTCGCCCATGCGCATGGCATTGACCTTCTCGGCCATGCGCTCGACAAACTGGTCGCGCAGCGAGCGGTGCACCAGCATGCGCGAGGCGGCGGTGCAGCTTTGCCCCTGGCGGGTGAAGCGCATGCCCGCCACCGCGCCCGCCACCGTGCGATCGAGGTCGGCGTCCTCCATCACGATCATCGGGCTCTTGCCGCCCAGCTCCAGCGTCGTGGGAATCAGCCGCTCGGCGGCGGCGTGGGCGATGACCTTGCCCGTGTCCACCGATCCGGTGAAGGTGACCTTGCCGATCCGCCGGTCGGCCACCAGGGGGCCGCCGCACGACGGCCCGAACCCCGACAGGATGTTGACCACGCCCGCGGGCAGGCAGCGGTTGAGCAGCTCGACGACGAACAGCGTCGAGAGCGGCGCTTCTTCGGCGGACTTGACGACGACGGTATTGCCCGCGACCAGCGCCGGCGCGATCTTGAAGGCCATCAGCATCAGGGGCGCGTTCCAGGGCAGGATGGCCGCCACGACGCCGATGGGCTCACGCTGCGTGAACACCAGCATGTTGGGCGCAAACGGAATCGTCTCGCCCTTCAGCTCGCTGCCCAGGCCGCCATAGAACTCGAAGCAGTCGGCCAGCACGTTGGCCTCGACGCGGCTTTCGGTACGGATGGCCTTGCCGGTTTCCAGGGCCAGCAGCGTGGCGATTTCTTCCGTATGCTGCGTCAGCTGGGCCGCCGCCTGGCAGAGGATCTTGCCGCGGGCGCGCGGGCTCATGGCGGCCCACTCGGGCTGCGCGGCTGCGGCGGCGCCCACGGCGGCTGCCACGTCGTCGGCATTGCCGTCGGCCGCCGTGCCGATCTGCAGGCGCGTGGCCGGGCTGGCCACCGGGAAGGTCTTGCCCGACAGGGCCGCCTGCAGCGTGCCCGCGTACAGGTGCTTGCCGGACAGCCGCTGCGCGTGGGCCAGGGCGATGTCGAGGGGCTGTTGGGGCGTATCCATGGTGCTTGTCTCCTTGTCTTTATCGTGTGCGGATCGTGGGTTCGTGGATCGGGCCGGACGGGCCGCCCGGCTTACCGGCCCTGAAAGCGGGCGGCGCGTTTTTCCTTCCAGGCCAGGGCGCCCTCTTTCATATCCGCGGAAGCTTCGGAGCGCCGCACGGCCTGGGCATTGGCCTGGACGTCGAAGCTGCCGTTGATCAGGCCGTTGAGATCGTGCTTGATGCCCAGCAGCGCCAGCGGCGCCATGCCTGCCAATTGCGCGCTCAGGGCCTCGGTGCGCGCTGGCAGCGCGTCGGCGTCCACCAGCTCGGTCAGGAATCCGATTTTTAGCATTTCGTCGGCCTGGATCTGCTCGCCCGTGAGAAACAGGCGCCGGGCCGCGTTGACGCCCAGCCGGGACAGGTAGCGGCGCATGCCGCCCGGATAGAAGTGCAGGCCCAGGCGCACGGCGGGCATGAACATATTGGCCTGCGGCGTGCCCAGGCGAAAATCGCAGGCCAGGCAGAGGTCGGTGCCGCCGCCGTAGGCCCCGCCCTGCACGGCGGCGATCGTCACCGGGCGCGCGCTTTCGATCAGGTCGATGGTTTCGCCAAAATACAGCGAGCTGGGCGCCGTTTCGCTCGACAGCGAGGAAATGTCATAGCCGCTGCAGAAATATTTGCCCGTGGCGATGAAGCGCAGCACCAGCACGTCGGGCTGCTGGTTGACGCGGGCGACGTGCTCGCGCAAGGCGTCGAGATCGGCGGGCGAGAGCCGGTTGCTGCGGCTCGGGTTGTTCAGCCGGATCGTGGCGATGCGCCCCGCGATCTCCAGCTGCGGGGCGGTATCCGCCACCGGTGCCTGGCTGGGTGCGGCGCTCATGACTGCCCCCCCGCCTGCTGCAAGACGGCGTCGAGATCCGCCTGGCGCACGACGCCGTCGGCCCGCAGGCGGGCGATTTCCTCGGCGGACAAGCCGAAATCGCGCAAAACTTCTTGCGTGTGCTCGCCCAGGATGGGCGGCGGCATGCGCACGCTGCGGCGCGCGGGGTCGGCCGAGCTGCGAATCGGCAGCCCCACCTGGCGCAGTTCGCCCAGCAGCGGATGGCGGACGGTCTCCACCAGCCCCTGGGCCAGCACCTGGGCGTCCTTGAAGACGTCATCCAGCGAGTTGATCGGCCCGGCGGGGATCTGCTCGGCGATCAGCAGGCTCGTCCACGCCATGCGCGAGCGGGTCTTGAGACGGGTTTCCAGCAGATCCTTGAGTTCGTGGCGGTGCTGCATGCGGTCGGCGTTCGTCAGGAAGCGCGGGTCGCTGCCCAGGTGCTGGAGGTCGAGCAGCTTGCACAGCTTGAGCCACATGGCCTGCGTGGCGGGCGCCAGGTTGATCGGGCCGTCGGCGGCCTCGAACGTGCCGTAGGGGGCGATCACGGGGTGGACATTGCCACAGGGCTGGGGCACTTCGCCCACGCTCAGATAGCGCTGGCCCTGGACGCTGAGCAGGCCCATGAGGCTGCCCAGCAGCGAGGTATCGACGTGCTGCCCGCACCCGTCTTGCTGGCGCTGCACCAGCGCTGACAGGATGCCGATGACCAGCCACATGCCCGAGGTCAGGTCGCCGATGGCGGTGCCGACGCGCATGGGGCCGCTTTCGGGGGTGCCGCTCAGGCTCATGAAGCCGGAATAGCCCTGGGCGATCTGATCGAAGCCCGCCCAGCCGCTGGCCGGCCCCGTGCGGCCAAAGCCCGAGATCGACGCCATGATGAGGCCTGGGTTGCCGCGCGCCAGTTCGTCGTAGCCCAGGCCCATGGATTCCATGGTGCCCACCTTGAAGTTTTCGACGAGCACATCGACCTGCCCCGCCATGCGGCGGATGAGGGCCAGCCCTTCGGGGTCGCGGAAGTTGAGCTCTATGCCTTTCTTATTTCGGTTGGCGCTCAGGTAGTAGACGCTGATGTCCTGGTCAAACGGCCCCCATTGGCGGATCATGTCGCCCCCTGCGGAAGGCTCGACTTTGATGACTTCGGCCCCCAGATCGGCCAGAATCATGGTGCTGAACGGGCCCGACAGGGCGCGCGTCAGATCCAGAACTTTCAATCCCGCCAACGGCATGCTCATGGTGCGTCTCCTCTTGTTGGAGACTATGCTAGCCAAAGCATATCGGACCGACAAATACCGTGTTCTAATCGAGCAATAAGCTCAACTTATGTGTGTACCATGGTGAATCTGCGGCAGTTTTCCTACTTCGTACGCATCGTCGAGCTGCGCAACATGACACACGCCGCCGAGAGCCTGCACGTGGCCCAGCCCGCCCTCAGCCAGCAGATCGCCCTGCTGGAAAACGACCTGGGCGTGCAGCTGCTCGTGCGCGGCCCCCGGGGGGTGGAACCCACCACCGAAGGAGAACTGCTGTACCGCCAGGCGCAGACCATCTTGCGGCAGGTCGATTCCATCTACACCATGCTCAGCCGCCAGGCTGACCAGATCTCGGGCTCGGTCTCGGTCGCCATGGCCTCCAGCACGGCGCACATGCTGGCCTTGCCGCTCATCCGCGAGGTGCGGCGGCGCTACCCTGCCATCGAGCTGGAAATCGTGGACATCCCCAGCGCCGACCTGACCCTGATGCTGCAGCAGGGGCGCGTGGACATTTCGCTGTCGCCCGACCAGGAAGACGTTTCCAGCCTGTCGACGCGCCCCCTGGTGGTCGAAGAACTGCTGGTGCTGGCGCACCCGGCGGCGCGACTGCCCGAGGGGCGCCTGTCGATCACGGACTTGACGGGTCTGCCGCTGATTTTGCCGCGCCCGCCCAACAAGCTGCGCATGCGCATCGACTACGCCTTCATGAACGCGCGGCTGCAATACCGGCTGCTGGCACAGGCCAGCACGTCGGCCATCCTCATCCCCGCAATCCGGGAAGAAATCGCGGCGACGATTCTGCCGTATTCGGCGGCCTACAAAGACATTCATGCGGGCAGCATCAAGGCGTACCGTCTGACGCCGCCCCTGTTTCGTGAAATCAGCCTGTGTGTCAGCCGCAGCGCGCCCGAGCGCCCGACCGTCACGGCGGTGACGCAAGTCATCCGCACGCTGACCGAGACGCTGATTGCCGAGGCCACCTGGCAGCATTGCCAGCTGGCCTGAGACGCCAAGCCGGGCCGATGACCGAACCGCTTACTTGCGTTGCCGCTCGTTGAAGCCCACCCAGCGCTGCACCGACGAGCGCCCCCACTGCTGGTGCACGTAGTCGGCCAGACGCGCCGGGACGGGGTCGCCGCCCGCCACCAGGCGATTGAGCATGAAGGCCAGGTCGAAGTCGGCGATGCTCCAGGCATCGAACAGGTGGCCGGTCTTGGGCACCAGTTGTTCGGCGACCCGCAGCAGCTTGTCCGCCGCCTGTTGCGCTTCGCCGGACAGCGGCGCGAGCGCCTGGACGGGCGGCTCGAACAGGATGTCCGAGGGGCGCTCCTGGCGCAGCGGGCCGAGGTCAGTGCGCACCCAGGCCTGGATCTGGCGTGCCCGGGCCCGGTGCTGCGGGTTTTGCGGAAAGAGCGCCGGGCCGGGGAAGGCTTCGTCCACGTACTCGATGATGGCGGTGGATTCCGTCAGGGTGAATTCTCCGTGCACCAGCGCCGGCACCTTGCCGGTGAGTGCGAGCGCCAGAAAATCGGCCTGGCGCTGCTCGCCCTTGGCGAGATCGACGGGCGTCATTTCAAAGGGGACGTCTTTCTCGGCCAGGGCCACGAAGGCTGACATGGCGTAAGGGCTGATGAAACGTGCATCCGTATAGAGCATCAAAGCGTGGGACATGAGGTGACTCCTGGTCGAAATCGGGCTCGGCGAGCGGTATCCGGCCCCAGCGCGCCGCGTCATGCGCGCGAGCGCGGGCCGTTGAGCTCGATTATCGGCGATTCGCCGGACGCGTGTCAGTGGAAAACACGTGATCCCAGAACGGCGTAGTGACGCCGTACCAGCCCTCGACGCCCGGCATGTGGTGCCGGGCGTGGTCTTGTTTGCGCGCGGCCATCCACGAGCCCGGGCGGGCCTTCCAGTGGTGCGTGGCGTGGTGCACCACGACGTAGAGCAGATAGCCGACGATGACCCCCAGCGTGGCGGCCCCGGCGATCGAGGCACCGACCAGCAGGGACAGAGGCCAGAAAATGAGCCCGGCAAACAGTGCCATGCTGACCAGCGTGGAAGAGCCGATCAGGGCAAAGGGGCGGCGGTGGTGTTCATCGTGCCAGCGCTTGAAAGGCTGCACGCCGTGAAACACGAAACGGTGCATGGCGTATTCGATGAAGCTCCAGGCGAAAAAGCCCAGCGCGGCGACCAGCAGCCAGGCCCAGATCGGGCCCTGCCCCCGCCAGGCCAGCAGGCTGACGCCTGCCAGGATGGCCACCGGATACAGAACGAAGTCGGCGAAGTAGACCGCCGGATGTTGTTCGAGTTTGAAGAGCGTCATGGCGCACTCCTGCCTTGGAGAGATCGCGCGGCAGTTCTGGATCGTTTCCGGCGAGCGGCGGCAGGCATGTCCGGCGCTCCGATCGGGTTCTGCCTCGCACAAGGCCAGTATAGGCACATTACCCGGGATATCCCTAATCCCCGATGTGGAAAAGGGGATTTTCCCGACTGTCGCGGATCGACGCACCAAGGCCAGGCACCGGTCTAGCCAGCCACCAGACCGCTGACCTTCAGCAAGGTGAAGATGCCCAGCGCGGCAAACAGCAGGGCCGCCAGGCCGTGCACCAGCTTGAGCGGCAAGCGCTCGGCGGCCTTGGCCCCCAGGTATACGGCGGGCACGTTGGCCAGCATCATGCCCACGGTGCTGCCCGCGACCACGGCAATCAGGCTGTCGTAGCGCGCGGCCAGGGCCACCGTGGCGATCTGGGTCTTGTCACCCATTTCGGCCAGAAAGAACATGACGATGGTGGTCATGACGACCCCCAGGCCGTTGAGGGGCTTGGGGTCGTCATCGATCTTGTCGGGAACGAGCAGCCAGCCCGCCATGAGCAGAAAAGAGACGCCGAGCACCCATTGCAGCGTGTCGGGATGGATCATGTCGGCCAGTAGAATCCCGACTGCCCCCGCCATGGCATGGTTGACCAGGGTTGCAATCAGGATGCCGAAACAGATGGGCAGGGGCCGGTGATAGCGTGCCGCCAGCACCATGGCCAGCAACTGGGTCTTGTCACCGATTTCACCCAGGGCGACGACGCCCACGGAAACGAGGAAGGCACTGCTCATGGATCGCTCTAACGGGGCGGACGCGACTACGCTCGCGTCGGCCCCTTGCGACGGGAAGCGCAGTCAGCGGTCTTGCCAGGCGTGGTCGCTGTTCGTGCCATGGCCAGGCGGCCAAGTGTGTTGACATGAACCCCGGGCACGACGGCCCGGGCGGCTACTCCCCGATGACGGGCGCTGCATTATAATCGCATCGTATGAAGAACGCCATGTCGATCAAGCGCATCCCGGTTTCCAAGTTGCGTCTTGGCATGTACATCCACAGGCTGGGCGGCAACTGGTTTCTGCACCCATTCTGGCGCAGCAATTTCCTGCTTGACTCTCCTGCCGACCTCAAGGTCATCCAGCGCTGCGGCATCTCCGACGTCTGGATCGTGGTCGATAAAAACGAACCCGGCAGCCGTCCCGCCACCGAAATCGGCTGGATGCTGTCGTCATCCGACGCCGCGCCGGACGGCGGCCTGTCGGCGGCGCCCACCGTGACGCTGGCCGAAGAAGTCGAACACGCGCGCCAGCTGTGCCTGGGGGCGCAAGACCAGATTCTTTCGATGTTCGACGAGGCCCGCATGGGCAAGGCCATCAACGCGCGCTCGGCGGTTCCCCTGGTGCAGCAGATCGCCGACTCCGTCGAACGCCATCCGCAGGCCCTGCTCAGCGTGGCACGGCTCAAGACCCAGGACAACTGCACCTACCTGCACTCGGTTGCGGTCTGTGCCCTGATGCTGGCCCTGGCGCGGCAGTTACGGCTCGATTACCGACTCACCCAGCTGGCCGGCCTGGGCGGCCTGATGCACGATCTGGGCAAAGCCGCCATCCCGCTCGACATCCTCAACAAGCCTGGCAAGCTCACCGACGCCGAGTTCAAAGCCATGAAACGTCACCCGGCGCGCGGGGCGGCCATGCTGCGCGAAGGCGGGGCCGACCCCGCCGTCCAGGCGGTAGCGATGCATCACCACGAAAAAATCAACGGCAAGGGCTACCCCGACGGCCTTGTCGCGGATGCCATCCCGCTGCTGGCGCGCATGGGCGCGGTCTGCGACGTCTACGACGCCGTCACCTCGGTGCGTCCCTACAAGGATCCCTGGAATCCGGCCGAGGCCATGCGCCAGATGGCCCGCTGGGAAGGCCACTTCGACCGCCCCATCTTCGAGGCGTTCGTAAAGGCTGTGGGCATCTATCCGGTGGGGTCGCTCGTGCGCCTGAAGTCGCAGCGCCTGGCCGTGGTCACCGACGTGGGGCCCGACACGCTCTTGACGCCCTGCGTCACCGCCATTTATTCGGCTGAAACCCACGCGTCCGTGGCGCCCGAGCCGCTCGATCTCGCCGACCCCGCCTGCGGCGACAGCATCCTGGGTCCGGAAGACCCAGATGCCTGGCAGCTGAAAAACCTGGACGCCTACTGGCTGCCCAACGTATGAAGGCACGGGGCACGGGTATGAAGGCATAAGAACATGACGGACAGGGGCGACGGCTTTATCGTATGATGCCTGCGTTGACCTTGTCTTTTTGACTCCTTCTCTCTCTCATCATGCCTTCAGGTACACGAATCGTTGAATTCGATCGCCCGGACATGGCTGGCGGAACCCTGAGTGTCGCCGAAGCCTGGGCCCGGGTGAATCCCCCCTTGTCCGCCGAAGAACGCGAATTCCAGAAAGACCGCATCCGTGGCCTGCTGAAGGCGCGCGACGCCGTGCTGGTGGCCCATTATTACGTCGATGCCGACATCCAGGATCTGGCCGAGGAAACCGGCGGTTGCGTCTCCGATTCGCTCGAGATGGCGCGGTTTGGCCGCGATCACGGCGCGCAGACCCTCATCGTCTCGGGCGTGCGTTTCATGGGCGAAACGGCCAAGATCCTCAGCCCCGAAAAGCGTATCCTGATGCCCGATCTCGACGCCACCTGTTCGCTCGACCTGGGTTGCGACCCCGTGGCCTTTGCGCAGTTTCGTGCCCAGCACCCGGATCGCACGGTGGTGGTCTACGCCAACACCAGCGCCGCCGTCAAGGCGCAGGCCGACTGGATGGTGACCTCCTCCATCGGGCTGGACATCGTGGCCGACCTGCACCGCCAGGGCAAGAAAATCCTCTGGGCGCCCGACCGCCACCTGGGCTCGTACATCCAGCGGCAAACCGGCGCCGACATGGTGCTGTGGCAAGGCTCCTGTACCGTGCACGACGAATTCAAGGGGGTCGAGCTTGACCTGCTGCGCCAAGAACACCCCGATGCGCAGATCCTCGTGCACCCCGAATCTCCGGCATCGGTGGTGGCCCTGGCCGACGTCGTGGGCTCCACCTCGCGCCTGCTCAAGGCCGTCACCGAATCATCGGCCAGCACCTTCATCGTCGCCACCGACCAGGGTCTGCTGCACAAGATGCGCCTGGCCGCCCCCGGCAAGACCTTCATCGCCGCGCCGACGGCGGGCGAATCCGCCACCTGCAAAAGCTGTGCGCACTGCCCCTGGATGGCCATGAACTCGCTCAAGGGCGTGGCCGACGCGCTCGAATTCGGCAGCAACGAAGTCCACCTCGATCCGGCCCTGGGGCGCCAGGCCAAGCGCTGCATCGATCGCATGCTCGACTTTGCCGCGGCGCGCAAGCAGGTGCTGCGCCCCAGTGGCGACCTCGCCCAGGAACAGGCCTTGTTCGCCAAAGTGGGCCCCGCATGAGCCCCCTGCCACCCTCCACCCTGCGCAACCCCTATGCGCCCTTCCCCGCCGCCCTGCAGGCGGCCTTCGACGCCAACATCGACCGCGCGCTGGCCGAAGACGTTGGCGCGGGCGACGTCACCGGGTTGCTGATCCCCGCCGACCAGGTCGAATCGGCCCGTGTCATCGTGCGTGAAGACGCCGTGCTGTGCGGCGCGCCCTGGTTCGAGGCCATCATGCATCGGGTCGATGAACGCATCCTCATCGACTGGGCCTACGCCGAAGGCGACTGGATGGAAGCCGATGCCGTCGTCTGCCGCCTGCACGGGCCCGCCCGGGCACTGCTGACGGCCGAGCGCACCGCCCTCAACTTCCTGCAGCTGTTCTCCGGCGTGGCCAGCGCCACGCGGCGCTACGCCGAACTCACCAGCGGCACCCGCGCCGCCATTCTGGACACCCGCAAGACGCTGCCCGGCCTGCGCCATGGGCAGAAATACGCGGTGCGCGTCGGCGGCGGAAAAAACCAGCGCCTGGCGCTCTACGACGGGGTGCTCATCAAGGAAAACCACATTGCCGCCGCCGGCGGCATCGCCGCCGCGCTCAGGGCCGCCCAGGCCCTGCCGCACAATGTGCCGGTACAGATCGAGGTCGAAGACCTGGCCGGTCTGCGCGAGGCGCTCGACGCGGGCGCGGGCTCGGTGCTGCTCGACAACTTTTCGCTCGACGCGCTGCGCGCCGCTGTGCAACTCAGTGCCGGGCGTGCCCTGCTCGAAGCCTCGGGCGGCATCACGCACGACACGGTGCGGGCGATCGCCCAGACCGGTGTCGATCGCATCTCGGTGGGCAGCCTGACCAAAGACGTCAAGGCCACGGATTATTCTCTTCGGCTGGTGTAGCCACAAATCCACCTTGCCGCGCTGTGTCGTTGACACAGCGCGGTTTCGCCCCTTGCCCGGCTGGGGCTTTGTCTAGCGAAACCCCTCTTCCGGCGTCATGACCGTGGGCAGCGCACGCGGCAGCGTCCAGGGAAAATCCTGGCAGTAATGCAGGCCGCGGCTTTCCTTGCGCGACGAAGCCGCCGCCACCACCAGGGCCGCCACCTGGATCAGGTTGCGGCATTCCAGCAGATCGCTGGTGACGCGGTATTCCTGATAATAGGCCTCGATTTCCTGCGCCAACAGGTGGATGCGCTCGCGGGCGCGCCCCAGGCGCTTTTGCGTGCGCACGATGCCCACGTAATTGGACATCAGGCGGCGCACTTCGTCCCAGGCGTGCGTCACGAGCACGGCTTCCGAGCCGTCGCGCGCGCGGCTGTCGTCCCAGTCGCGCACCTGCCCGTCCACGGGCGCGGCCTGGCTGGTCTGCGCGTCGATGTCGTGCGCAGCGTTGCGGCCGACCACCAGGCATTCGAGCAGCGAATTGCTGGCCAGGCGGTTGGCTCCGTGCAGGCCGGTATAGGCGGTCTCGCCCACGGCGTACAGCCCGGGGATGTCGGTGCGCCCGTTCAAGTCGATGACCACGCCACCGCAGGTGAAGTGCATGGCGGGCACCACGGGGATCGGGTCGCGCGTCATATCGATGCCGAATTCGAGGCAGCGGGCGTGAATGGTAGGAAAGTGGGTGCGAATGAATTCGGCCGGGCGGTGGCTGATGTCCAGATCGACGTGCGTGAGGCCGCGCTTCTTGATCTCGAAATCGATGGCCCGGGCCACCACGTCGCGCGGTGCCAGTTCGAGGCGCTCGTCGTGCCACTGCATGAAGCGCTCGCCCGCCTGCGCGCCGGCAGCCTTGGGCAGGCGCAGTACCCCACCCTCGCCGCGCACCGCCTCGGAAATCAGAAACGACTTGGCCTGGGGGTGGTACATGCAGGTGGGGTGAAACTGCATGAATTCCATATTGGCCACCCGGCAGCCTGCGCGCCAAGCCATGGCGATGCCGTCGCCCGTGGAAGTATCGGGGTTGCTGGTGTGCAGGTAGACCTTGCCCGCGCCGCCCGTGGCCAGCACGACATAACGTGCGAGGATGGTCTGCACTTGGTCGCTGGCCTCGTCGTAGACGTAGGCCCCCAGGCAGCGCGCCGGTTCGCTGGCCGCGCCCGCAGGCTGTGGCTCGAGGATGCGGCTGGTGATGAGTTCGACGCCCGAGTGATATTCCAGCAGCGTGATGTTGTGGTGCGCCCGCACTTGCTGTTCGAGCGTGAGCTGCACCCGGTGGCCGGTTTCGTCGGCCGCATGGATGATGCGCCGCTGGCTGTGGCCGCCTTCGCGCGTCAGATGAAAGCCGAGTTCGGCTTCTCGGTCGGGGGTAAAGGGCACGCCCAGCTGGATGAGCCAGTCGATGGCCGACGGCCCCTGCTCGACGATGTGGCGGGTGGCTTGTGGGTCGCACAGCCCGGCGCCCGCGATCTGTGTGTCGGCGACGTGCTTGTCATGGCTGTCCTGCGAATCGAGCACGGCGGCGATGCCGCCCTGTGCCCAATTGCTGGAACCGTCCAGCAGAGCTTTCTTGGAGAGCACGGCCACGCGCTTGTCGGCGGCCAGGTGCAGCGCCACGGTCAGGCCCGCCAGACCGCTGCCGATGATCAGTACGTCGTATTGCTGTTGGGACATCACAGTTTCCGTTTTTCAATAGAAAAACCCTGCGGGCAGCGCATGCCTGCCGCAGGGTTTCGGGGGACAGCGATCAGTGAGGCGCGCCAGCCACCAGCCATTCGACGACCGTCTTGATGTCGGCGTCGGAGATGCCGACGTTGGGCGGCATGGGGATGGGGCCGTAGTTGCCGCTGGTGCCTTCCTTGATGTGCTTGGTCAGGATTTCAGCCGCGTCGGCCTGACCCTTGTGCTTGGCGGCCACTTCTTCATAGGCCGGGCCAACCACTTTCTTGTCGACCGCGTGACAGGCCAGGCAGGCGTTCTTGGCCAGGATGTCATGAACCTGGGCGTAGTCGGGCGCGGCATGGGCGAGCTGACCCGCGGCCAGCAGGGGGATACACAAAGCCAGTGCAGATAATTTCACGAGCAAGTCTCCGATGTTCAGGAAAACAGGTTTGGATTGCCGCCGTGCGCCGCCTCGTGGCAGCGCGCGGGCAGGCAGCCGGCCAACAGCGGCCGACGCGTCATTACACCATGGCCTTGCGGACAAGTTGGAAATACCGGCAAGGATTGTAGGACTTCCACCGGAATTATGACGGGCCTATGATGTAGATCAAAGCATGTGGAGCATGATATATGATCGTAGGCGATAAGGCGGCCAGCTGGGACGTGGCCAGCTGGCTCAATACCGACACCCCGCTCGCACTCGAAGACCTGCGCGGCTCGGTGGTCGTAGTGCACGCGTTTCAAATGTTGTGCCCGGGCTGCGTGTCGCACGGCATCCCGCAGGCCAAGGCCATTCGCCAGGCGTTTCCGCCGGGGCGCCTGCAGGTGATCGGCCTGCACACCGTCTTCGAGCATCACGCCGCCATGACCGAGGTGGCGCTGCGCGCCTTTCTGCACGAATACCGCATCCATTTCCCGGTGGGCATCGACCGCCCCGACCCGCGCGGCAACCCCATTCCGCTCACCATGCAGGCCTGGCACCTGCAGGGCACCCCCACCCTGGTCATCCTGGATGCCGAGGGCCGCGTCAGGTTGCATCACTTTGGTCAGCTGGACGATCTGCGCGTGGGGGCCGTAATTGGTCAGCTATTGACTGAAGCGGAGTCGAGCGCCCCATGAACCCGGCCAGCAGGTCGATCGGAATCGGGAACACCAGGGTGGACGATTTATCGCCCGCCACCTGTGTCAGCGTTTCCAGATAGCGCAGCTGCATGGCCGAGGGTTCTTGCGCCAGCGTGTGGGCCGCCTCGGCCAACGCCTCGGCCGCTTGGCGCTCGCCTTCGGCGTGGATCACCTTGGCGCGGCGCTCGCGTTCGGCCTCAGCCTGGCGCGCCATGGCGCGCACCATGGTTTCATTGAGGTCGATGTGCTTGATTTCGACGTTGGTCACCTTGATGCCCCAGCCGTCGGTCTGGGCGTCCAGAATGGTCTGCACGTCGAGATTGAGCTTTTCACGCTCGGACAGCATTTCATCGAGTTCGTGCTTGCCCAGCACGGCACGCAGCGTCGTCTGCGCCAGCTGGCTGGTGGCTTCGAGGTAGTGTTCGACCTGGATGATGGCCTTGGCCGGATCGACCACGCGAAAATACACCACGGCGTTCACCTGCACCGAGACGTTGTCGCGCGAGATGACGTCCTGTGGCGGGATGTCGAGCGTGACCACCCGCAGATCGACGCGCACGACCTGCTGCAGAAACGGGATCACGATGATCAGCCCCGGCCCCTTGGTGCCCGTATAGCGGCCCAGGGTGAAGATGACGGCCCGATCGTATTCGCGCAGGATGTGAAACAGCTTGAACAGCACCAGCAGCAGAAAGATCAGTACCAGCAGGCTGGCGCCCGAACCTAGATCGAGGAACATCATGATGGATCTCCTGTAGAGGGTTTGTGCGCGGGCACCCGCTCGACGCCCAGCACCAGCCCGCGGACGCGCAGCACCCGGACGGTTTCGCCGGGCTGCAGCGGCTCGGCGGCATGTACTTGCCAGATTTCGCCACGCACCAGCGCCCAGGCCCGCCCGCGGGTATCCGAGGCTTCGGTGACTTCGCCCAGCATGCCGGGCAGTTCTTCGTTGCCGCCCTGCGCCCGGTGGCGGTGGGCCTGGATGGCGATGACCAGCGCCAGCAGCAGCACCAGGCCCAGCAGCGTGAAGGCCCAGACCGCCTGTGAACTGAAGTAAACCAGCAGCATCCCGCCCCCCTTTGGTCTGGTGCCTGTATCGACTCTATTGTAAGCGTCCGCCTGGCCGCACGCGGCCAGCATCGGTCGCGCCCCCGCAGGCGTGCTTCGAGCGAGAACGCGTCGATACCACGCGCTTTCAAGGTGCTCGTGGACGGGTTCCAGGCGGCAAGCACGCAAGCAGGCACTGCAGCGCGCCTGGAAGCCCATCAAGATGTGGTGATGAGATCGGGGTGGTTCTTGAGAAAGGTGCGCAATTCGTCAGCCAGCACGACAGCCTGATTGTGTTCAGTATCTTTGGCGCCGTACAGCAGCGTGATGGTGGCCCGGCCCTGAACAGCTTGCGCAATGGAGCGCATCAGGGTCTGGGCGCTGTCGGCCTGCAGTTCGACCGTGTAATCGCGGCGGAACTGCGGCCAGCGTTCGGGTTGGTGCCCGAACCAGTTGCGCAGATCGGTGCTGGGGCCCAGGTCTTTGCACCACAGGTCGTGGTGCAGCTTGGCCTTGGCGATGCCGCGCGGCCAGAGCCGATCGACCAGCACGCGCAGGCCGTCAGCCGCGTCGGCGGCTTCGTAGACCCGCTTGATCTGCACGGTAACTGCCATGGTTCAGCCTTTGCTCGGATGCGTCATGTCCAGGGGGACGATCCATTCATCGTACTGCGCATCGGTGAGAAAGCCCAGCGCCAGGGCGGCCTCGCGCAGCGTGCTGTGCTCTTTGTGGGCCTTCTTGGCAATGGCGGCGGCCTTGTCGTAACCGATGTGACGGTTCAGGGCCGTGACCAGCATCAGGTTCTTTTTCAGGTTTTCTTCGATGCGCGGCGTGTTGGGCTCGATGCCCACGGCGCAGTGCTCGTCGAACGACAGGCAGGCATCGGCCAGCAGGCCGATGCTCTCGAGCACGTTGTGCACCATCACGGGCTTGTAGACATTGAGCTGGAAATTGCCCTGCGAGCCGGCAAAGGCCACGGCGGCGTCGTTACCGAACACCTGCACGCAAACCATGGTCATGGCTTCGCACTGCGTGGGGTTGACCTTGCCCGGCATGATGGACGAGCCGGGTTCGTTTTCGGGGATGGTGAGTTCGCCGATGCCGCAGCGCGGGCCGCTGGCCAGCCAGCGCACGTCGTTGGCGATCTTCATCAGGGCGCCCGCCAGGGTGCGCAGGGCGGCCGACATGTTCACCAGCGCGTCATGCGCCGAGAGGGCGAAGAACTTGTTGGCGGCGCTGCGGAAAGGCAGGCCCGTGATGTCGGCGATGCGCGCGGCGGCGAGTTCGCCAAAGCGCGGGTGAGCGTTCAGGCCGGTGCCCACGGCGGTGCCGCCGATGGCGAGATCATAGACGCCCGGCAGCGCGGCCTGCACGGCATCCAGGGCGAAGTCGATCTGTGCCACCCAGGCGCTGATTTCCTGGCCCAGGGTAATGGGCGTGGCATCCTGCAGGTGGGTGCGGCCCGTCTTCACGATGGCCTGGTACGCCTTGGCCTTGGCGTCGAGCGTGGCGCGCAGCTTGCCCACCGCCGGGAAGAACTGCCGGGCAAGTTCGGTGGCCACGGCAATGTGCATCGCCGTGGGGAAGGTATCGTTGGACGATTGGCCGCGGTTGACGTGGTCGTTGGGGTGCACGGGCGACTTCGAGCCGATGGTGCCGCCGGCCAGTTCGATCGCCCGGTTGGCGATCACTTCGTTGGCGTTCATGTTGGACTGCGTGCCCGAGCCGGTCTGGAAGACCACCAGGGGAAACTCGGCATTGAGCTTGCCCTCGATGACTTCGTCGGCCGCGCGCACGATCAGGTTGCCGATGTCGGCGGGCAGTTCGCCCAGTTCGGCATTGGCCTGGGCCGCGGCTTTCTTGAGCACGCCCAGGGCGTGGATGACGGGCGCCTGCCAGCGGAAGCGGTCAACCCCGATGGGGAAATTCTGGATGGAACGCTGCGTCTGCGCCCCCCAATAATGCGCGACGGGCACCTCGATGGCGCCCATGGAATCGGTTTCGGTACGGCTGTTGGCCATGGTGTCAAACTCCTGTATCGTTTCGATGGAATTGAAGAGAACCCCGGGTTCGGCTGGGCGCTAGTTTACGCCCGCGGGTCGGCTGGCGAGCGAAACAAATCGCCCCAGCGCGCGCTGATGTCGAGCATGCGGTTGGCAAAGCCCCACTCGTTGTCGAACCACACCATCAGGTTGGCGAAGTGGCTGTTGTTCACCCGGGTCTGGCCCAGGTCGATGATCGCCGAGTGCGGGTTGTGGTTGAAGTCGATCGAGGCATGCGGCTGGCGCGTGCAGGCCAGCAACCCGGGCTGGCGCGCGGCGGCCTCGGTGCACAGGGCATTGAGCGCCTCGACGCTGGTAGGCTTGCCCAGGTTGACGGTAAGGTCGATGGCCGACACATTGAGAATCGGCACGCGCACCGCCTTGGCCTGGATGCGCCCGGCCAACTGCGGCAGCAGGCGCTCTACCCCCAGCGCCAGGCCGGTGGACACCGGCACGATGGACTGCATGGCCGAACGGGTACGGCGCAAATCAGAATGGTGATAGCCGTCGATCATGGGCTGGTCGTTCATCACCGAGTGCAAGGTGGTGAGAAACGCGCTTTGCACCCCCAGGTGCCGATCGAGCAGGTCGAGCACCGGCACGATGGCATTGGTGGTACACGACGCCGCCGAGACGAGGGTCTGCCCGGCTTGCAGCAGCTGGTCGTTGATGCCGTACACGATGGTGCAGTCCACTTCGCTCGCGCCGCGCCCCGGATTGGAGACCAGCAGCCGCGCGCATCCGGCGTCAAGAAAGCCCTGCAACTGCGCCCGGGTGGCAAAACGCCCCGAGCATTCAAGCAGCAAATCGGCTTGCAGTTCGGCCCACGGCACGTCCGCCGGGCGGCTGGCATGAAACACGCGGATGTCCGCGCCGTTGACCCGCAAGCTGCCCTCGCCCGCCTCGACGGTGCCGGGAAACACGCCGTGGGTGGAATCGAAACGGGTGAGATACGCCATGGATTCGAGGTCGGCGGGCTCGTTGATCGCCACCACCCGCAGGGTGTCGCGGTAGCTGGATTCTGCCAGGGCGCGCAGGACGCAGCGGCCGATGCGACCGTATCCGTTGATGGCTAGGCGTAAAGGTGCGGACATGAGGATGAAACCTGGAATGACACTGAAAACGATGCGCGGTCGCTGGGGCACAGGTGGCCCGGCACCGTGCGTGCGCGGCGCGCGCGCCGACGGGATGGTGGCTTAGCCATGAAAACCGGCCACGACGTTGCGCGGCGCGTCGCGGCAAAAGGCCTCGATGTTGTCGCGCACCTGCTGCGCCATGGCGCGGATGGCTTCTTCGCTGGCCCAGGCCACGTGCGGCGTGAGGATAAAATTGGGATAGCGCAAGAGCTTGACCAGCGGATGGTCGGCGGCAGGCGGTTCTTGCGTGGCGACGTCGAACCCCGCCCCGCTGATCTGCCCCGTCTGCAAGGCGTGTTCGAGGGCGTATTCGTCCACGAGCCCGCCACGCGCCGTGTTGATGAGCAGAGGCTTGCGTTCCATCAGCGAGAATTCGTCGGCGCCGATCATGCCGCGCGTCTGGGCGTTGAGCGGGCAGTGCAGGCTGATGACGTCGCTGGTGCGCAAAACGTTGGAAAACGAGGTGTAGTCTTCGGTAGTCGTGCTGGCATCGCGTCGTGCGGCAAACTGCACCCGCATGCCAAAGGCGCGGGCGATTTCGGCCACGGCTTCGCCCAGGGCGCCCCGGCCAATGATGCCCAGCGTGGCGCCGGAGAGGTCGCGCACCGGAAAATCAAAATAGCAGAACTGGCCGCTGGCCTGCCAGCGGCCATCGACGACGGACTGCCGGTACGCCAGCAGATTGCGTCGCAGCGCCAGCATCAGCGCGAAGGTGTGTTCGGGCACCGTGTGGATGGCGTAGTCGCGCACGTTGGAAACAATGATCTTGCGCCGGTTGCAGGCGTCGAGGTCGATGTTGTCGGTGCCGGTGGCCGCCAGGGCGATCATCTTCAGGCGCGTGGCCTGCTGCAGCATGGCGGCCGTGATGACCACCTTGTTGGTGATGACGATGTCGGCCTGCTGGATGCGTTCAGCCACTTGATCCGGGGCGGTGCGTGCGTAGGGGATCAGTTCGTGCGTCACCCGGGGGGCCGGAAATTCGACCGTCTCGGGCAGGGTGTCGCGATCCAGGAAAACAATGCGCAGGGGATCCATCTCGGGGCCTTTTCCTCTCGTCTATCTGCACCCGCTAGTCTACTCTATGCGGCCAGCAGGTTCTTTGACGCGGTGCCCGGCGCGCGGTGGTATAACTCAGTGAGCAATACCACCCTCTCATTGATCGGGAACCCTATGAAACTATATTACTTCCCGGGCGCATGCCCCCTCGTCACCCATATCGTGCTCGAATGGATCGGCAAGCCGTACGAAACCGAGCGCCTCACCCGCGAACAGACCAAAGAGTCCGCCTACCTGGCGCTCAACCCCACCGGGGCCGTACCCACCCTGGTGGACGGTGACTTCGTGCTGACGCAAAGCGCCGCCATCCTCGACTACCTGGCCGAACTGCACCCCGAAGCCAAGCTCATGGGCGACACCCCGCGCGAGCGCGCCGAGGCGCGCCGCTGGCTGAGCATGTGCAATTCCGACATCCACCGCACTTTTGGCCTGGTCTTCGGCGCCCCCTACTTCAGCGGCGGCGACGAAGCCGTGGCCAAGGTGTTGGTCGCCAAGGGCATCGAAAAGCTCAAGAGCTTCTTTGCCATCGTCAACGAACGCCTCAAGGGCCGCGACTGGCTCGCCGGCCACCGCTCGGTGGCCGACCCCTACCTGTTCGTGCTGCTGATGTGGGCCGACGCCAAGCAAGTCGCCCTGCCCGGCATGGAAGAACTGCGCAAGTTCCAACAGCGCATGCAGGCCGACCCCGGCGTCCAGGCGGCGCTGAAAGCACAAGGGCTGATCTAAGCCCCGGGCCGCTTAAACCAGCCCTGCGCAGCGCAGCCAGCGCTGCGACAAATCGGCCGCCCGGATATCTTCTCGAACGGCGGCCGACCCTGCCCCGCCCAACTCGTCGTTGTTCCAGCACACATACGGCACTGTCCCGGCGGGCATGCCGTAGGCCTGATACACCCCCGGCATGATGGGGACGTGGTCGCCGTACCAGCACAGGCTGGCGGGATGCCCCAGGCGCTGCAAAGACTCGCGCAGCGTCGCGGCCATCTGGTCGGCGTTGCGCAGGTGGCGCAAATAAATGGTCAAGTCATCGCACCCGGCCAACGGAGGCTGGGCGTACAGCGCCTCGACATCGCCTGGCGCGACGTGCTCCAGGTGCAGCGGGCCATGGTTTTCCATCGTAATGGCCATGACAAACGTCGGCTGGCTCGACTGCGCCAGCACCGCCATCATTTTGCTGGCCACCGCCGTGTCATCCATGTAGGGGCCTGCGTGCACCACCCCCTTGAATGCCTGGATATCCATAAACGCATCGAATCCCAGGGCCGGGTAGACGCGGTCACGCTGGTAAAAGCGGGCCGGATACGGGTGGATGCATACCGTGCGATAGCCCAGGTTCTTGAGCCAGGACGCCAGCGAGGCCACGCGCCAGTTGGCGGCAATCGCCCGATATGCATTGAAGCGGCGCACCCCCAGCCTGGATGGCTGGATGCCAGACAAGAAAGCAAATTCGGTGCGAATCGTATTGGCCCCCCAGGCAGGCACCACCATCTGCCCGGTGCTTCTGGCCTGCGCGCACAGCAGGTCGAACTGGCCCAACACGTCGGGGCGGATGCCAGGCACCAGCGGTCGCGGGTCAAAAAACGATTCGCTTTGCACCGCCAGCAAGTGCGGCAGCCTGGCCGATGCCGCGCCCTGCGCGTGCGGGGTGCGCACGGCCCTGGCAGCGCGCGCCACGCCTGGCGCAGGCAGTTGTGCAAAAGGCGACGCAACCGTCGCGCGCACCCGCCCGGCCGCCGCGTAGCACCACAGGTACGCCAGAAACCCCAGGCGGGCCAGATCGATTTCGGGCTTGAAACTGACCGCCCCAACGCCATGCGCGCCCGCTGCCAGCAGGCCAAGCCCGCAGACCAGCGCACTTGACCATCCACCCAGGTGGCCGCTGAAAGACCAGCGCTCGTCGGGGCCGTCTTCGGCCCAGAAACCCACGCCAATGGCCAGCAAAACCCCCAGGGCACATAAGGCAAACTTGCCCCAGCCCAGAAAAGGGATGTACAGGCGCGGGTGCCGGATGGCATCGGTAAAATAATCGTAATCCTGAAAAATGAAGGGTTCGCGCAAGGACACAAACTTGGCGTTATTGACCAGCACCAGTACCAGCAAAAAGGCCAGCGCAACCGCTGCGGCAAACCATGGCCGCGCCAGCAAGGCCGCCAGCGCGGCATACACCAGGCACCAAAGCCCCGCGTGCAGCGCCCACGCCGCCCAAGCCCGCTGCAGTGGCGGCCGAGGCGTCATCAGGCGCTCGATGCCGGTGGACAATAGCAGGCCGACCGCCAGCGCCGCCCAGACCGAGCCAAATTCAAAATCAAGCGCCATAACCCAGCCAACGAACGATCCGATGCGACCAGGCGGCGGGCAGCACGGCCAGCCACCAGGTGCCCCAATTGAGCGGAAACGGAAAACTGATGCGCGGGCGGTCTTTGTCCAGGCCGCGCCGGATGGTCGCAGCGGCCCGCGCCGGTGTCCACACCCACGGCTTGGGCCCGGGCATAGCGTCGCACATGGGCGACTTTACATAGCCGGGCATGATGACGTTGACCCGGATGCCTTCGGGCGCCAGCCAGCCGCGCAGCGCCTCGGCGTAGGCCTTGACCCCCGCTTTGCTGGCGCTATAAGCAGGCGTCACGGGCAGGCCAAAATACCCCGCCAGCGAGCTCATGAAAGCAATTTGCCCCCTGCCCCGCTCGCGCATGGTCGGCAACACCGACTGTGCAATCAGCATCGAGGCCTTCAGGTTAACGTCGATCAGGGCGTCGACCTCGTCCCAGGGTTCGGCCTGGCCCTGCGGGCCAATGTGGGTGTTCATGCCCGCGTTGATGATCACCAGGTCGAGGCATGGCAGGTTTTTCAGCCAGGCTTGCAGCGCCTGCGTATCGCGCACATCCAGCTGCTGGCTGGATACCTGGGCACCCAGCGCCCGGCATTGACTTGCAATTTGGTCCAGCAGGTCTTTCTTGCGCCCATGCAAGATCAAGCAGGCGCCTGGTGCCGCATACTGCAGCGCCAGCGCCGAGCCGATGGCGCTGGTTGCGCCAGTGATGAGGATTTGTCGGTTCAAGTTTAAATGACAGCCCAAGGCAAGCGATGTCCTATGGAGGCCGCATCGACGACAAGCGGATGCGGATCGATTGCCTTGAGCTGTTGACGCAGTTGCCACTGCAATTTGTCTGGTTCGATGGCGTGCCCCTGCGGGCGCAGGCGGCTGGCCCTGCTGGGCTGCTCGAGATGACATACGATACGCATGCATGATGCCCTGAGCATCTTGTGCGCCATCTTTTTTTCTTCTGTCTCGGTCGCATTGAACTGGGCCGCAACCAACCCAGCCAAAGTATCCCGCACCTTCCTGGCTACTTCATTGGCCAGTTCAGTCGGTTTCGTACGAGAATGTTGGCGGTAGTCTTTCACTTCAACCAGCCAAGATATATTATCGGCTTGGCACAGAAAATCTACCGCCTTATTGTCAGAGCAGCATTTATTTTGAAACTGGCGGCGATAAAACAGCCAATCATCGTACTTCGAAGCACCGACCCCGGCATCAAACTGAAATGTCAGGCTCCCCTCTTTAATTGTGGTCATATGTCTGGCTCCAGCTGCAAGAAGCGGTCTGACTGGCTGAGTTCTTCGTCCAGTGATACCAGCGTTTCGAGACCATCGACATGATCAGACTGCTCTAGCGTCACACCGTTTGCGTGGGCAGCCAGAGCAAACCAACGGCAAGGCACTTGGGGGTGCCGGGGTTGCAGCATTTCCAATTCGCGCAGCAAAAAGAGCGAGTGCGTTGAAATAAACACTTGCACCCCCGCTCGGGCAATCGCCACGATGCTTGCCGCCACTGTCTTGACAATTCTTGGGTTAAGGTTGGCCTCTGGCTCGTCCCAAAAAAGGTATCCTTGATCCAGCAAGACCCCCGTGCTGATCAACCGCGCCAGCATAGCGAGCTTGCGCAGGCCTTCGGCAATCAAAGGCATTTCTAGTCGACCTTCACCTGGCACGTGCAAGTAAAAGCGCCCACTTTGGCTATCTACCACTACTTTCCCCCCCATGACATCTTCCAGGGGAGCCAGCAAATGGCTGATTTCTTTTTCGCGCGGCCCCTTTATGCTTGGGCCACCCAACAGCGATACGGTATCCCGCCAGGTTTCCTCAAATTCAAGGTGGTAATTGTCGTACAACGATAAAAACCAGGGGCAAAGCGTTACCAGCTCGCGCGTAGGAAAAAAGGCAGGTGCCTGATGCAGTGTCTTTGATGGCGCAGTAAAAATATCCACCTGCGTTTTTGCATTGGTTGCAAAATTGATCGAGCAGTTGTGGCTGTGGTCTTTGAATTCGAGCGCAATTTCGCAGCGTGCACGCCCTTGCCGCCGCTTGGCCAGCCGCCCTAGGCTTTCGGGGCGCAGGACGGCAACCAACTTTTCTGCATACGCTTTTTCGAGACTTGCCTTGCTGGGTTCGGCATTGTCTTTTTGTACCTTGAGCAGCGCGTACAAAGCTTTCAAGACATGCGATTTACCAACCCCGTTTTCACCAACGATGATATTGAGGCCAGGCGAGAAATGCCATACGCTGTCTGGCAAGCACGTAAAATTAGCGAAAGAAGCCTGTTTGAGCATGAATGGCCCCGCGTCGTACACCCTAAGCCTTGCATTGTAGCCAAGCAACTCAGGCACAGTCGAGCATCCCTCCTGCAAGACAACGCGGCTTCTTGCCGCACATGCGGCGCACGGTCAATCGGCCAGCAGGCGCGGCAGGCTGTTTTGCACGGCCAATGCAATCCCCATCGGGCAGTAAAAGCCGCCATTGACCGTTGCCTTGGCCAAAACCCACCGGCGCAGGCGCCGGAAGCGCTGCGTGTCGGGCGGTGTGGCCTGGTTCCAGAAACTGTCGAGCCCCCCTTCGTGGACCAGCCCTGACTGCGCATACAAAGCCTTGCCCAAGACCATCAAGGGCAGCCCCGCCTCGAGCGCGAGCGCGCCCACCGTGCTGTTGACGGTAATGACGCCCGCCGCCTGACGCAGCAGTCGCGGCAATTGCCCAGTTTCCATATAGACGACACGGCCAACCAGGCCATACTGGCGCACCAAACGGCGCACCACGCGTCCGTGCCGGGCAAGACCCGGGTCGAGCGGGTGGTTTTTGATCACCAGCACCGCATCCGGTGCCGCATGGCGCGCAAAGGACAGCAGAACCAGCTGCATCAACTCGCGCATATTGCCAATAGGCGAATGCTGCCGAATCTGGCTATCGCCATCCAGCTGCAAAGGCAACACAAAGAATTGCCTGCGCTCGAGCAGCAATTGCTTCAGCGCCCGGTCGTCTCGCCCCCGATGCAGGCGCAGCGCAGGCAAACGCACTGCATAACCAGTGTATTCAAGCGGGGCTATATAGGGAGCATGGGTACGGTAGTGTGGAAACAGTACCCAATTTGCCGCGCCAGCCGCATGGTAGATCACGTCATGCGTGGCCCTGCGCCAAAAAGGGGTCTTGAAAGCCGTTGGTCGCGCGAGCTGGCCGGGATCGGGAGGAACATCTTGCTGCAGCACCGGCAGCAAGGGCGAATGCGCATTTACCCCGCCACGCTCGAGCGTGATGCGGTGCGGGCGAAAATACCCCTCTTCAAACACATGCACCCGCAGCCCCAAAGCCTGCGCAAGTTTGACGGCGGGCAGATGCACCGGGCGGCAATCGCCAAACAGCACGATGTCGCTGACTTTCCAGCGTTGCACCTGGCGCTCGTAGAACTTGGGCAGCCCCGCGAGCTTTCCGCGGTAGGCCACCGAGCGCCCCAAACGCCAATACAGCACATCGCCCGCAGTAAAGTTTATCCGGCATATCCTGTGCCCGGCTTGCCGCAGCGCCTTAGCCAGTTCGCGAAAAAAAGGCGAACACGGGCCTTGCAAAAATAAAAACGTGCGGCGCATGCCGTAACCCCCTTGCATTGATTCAAACGGCGCTGCGCCAAGCACGCCACAAAGCCTTTAATTTGCGTTGATTGCGAGCCCACCACCCGCGATTCAATCGATCGAGCGTGCCGTCTTGCGCGCGTCTGTCCCGCTCTTCGACCAAACGGTTCAAGACGGCTTCGCACGTCGTATACCCCTTGAGCAGGGGGTCCCAGTAAAGCGGGTAATCCAGCAAGGCCCCGGCCACCAGCTGGGCCAGCGTCAAGCGCCGTTGGCGGCGCGCAAAGGCCACGCCACCCAAGGCACGGTCTTCGGTCAGGCCCCAGCCGGCGTAAAACGGCTGCCCATACGTCACCACCCGCTTGTGGCGCAGCAGCGCATCAAAACCGGCCAGCGAGGTCATGGTATGCACCACATCGCATGCTTCGATGCAGCTGATTACCGAGCAGCGTGTTTCCAGATGGTCGGCATAGGCCAGGGCCTGCTCACGCGGCACGACCCCTTGGCGGTTGCCCGACGCCACATCGGGGTGCGGCTTATACACAATAAAGGCATCTGGATGCGCCTTGCGCGCCGCCTGCAGCAAGCCCAGATTGGTGCGCACGTCGGTGCAACCAAAGCGTATCGAAGCATCGTCTTCTACCTGGCCAGGCACCAGCACCACCAGGCGCCCCGCCGGTTGCCACTGCACGGGCTCGCGCGGCTCGAGATTATATTTGGTGATGCCATGCGCCACGATAAACTGGCGCACCGATTCGGCACGCTGTAAATCAGCCGCCTGCCAGTCGCGCTGTTGAAGCAGGTTTTCAAGGTCAGACGGTTGGGTGGGGTCAAAATACAGGCCAGCTTCATCCAACACCAACGATTGTGGCGCAATCATGTCCGACCCCAAGCCCACCGACCGGACAAAACCATCTTCCATATGCAGCAGCCGTGCACCAGTTTGCGCGGCCAACGCGGCCACTCCTGCTGGAGGCTGCCGCCCCCAAAACACCAGATGGTCCTGTGCACCTGGCACCAGCTGGGCCGCTTGGGTGGCGTCTTTGACAAAATGCACCCGCTCTTGATGCAGCGACAGCAAGGGTTTCAGATTAGCGGCCTTCCAGCGCCTGAATCCCACACAAATCATCCGGCCAACAAAACGTCCGGCCTGTCGCTTTTGCAAGACCAGCCAGTCGATTACATCCAGAATGTTGCCCGGTTGATGCGTAACCGGGCTCAGATAGCGGGTGTAGTGAATGTATGCAGCAGCAAACAGCTCATCGACCGTGCGGCGCCGCGTCCGCCGGGGGCAGGTCTGGCGATCATCCGTCACCCCCCAGCCGGCATACCAGGGCAGGCCAAAGACAGACACCGGCTTTTCCGCCAGCAAGGCCTCGAACCCCATGGTGGATGACACCACATACACCCGGTCCATTGCGAGGATCAGATCGAGCGGATTCACCGTCTGGCGCAACAGCACGATGCCGTCTTCTTCGGCCACATTGGACAAATAACCGCGCTTCGCGCCCGACGACACCTCGGGATGCGTTTTGACGTAGATCGTGGCGCCGGGGTTCTCGCGCCGGGCGGTCGCCAGCATGTCGAAGAAAGTTTGCGCCGAGGCCCCGCCCAACGACACGCTGACATCGCCCACCGTCTGATCGACCACCAGCACGCGACCACCATCACCCGAGTGCAGCAAGGCTGGCGGCAGGTCGGGGGCATGATTGTATTTGCTGAGCCGGTGCCCCAGAATCAGCGATCGCGCTTTGGACACTTGGTCCCCAAGCCCCTGCAAGACATCCTGACCGGATTGCAGCAAGACTTCCAGCGCCGAAGGCTGGGTGCTGTCGTAATAAATACCCCGATCGTCAACGATCAAGGAAAGCTGCGGATAACCCGGACCTACGCCGTAGGAGCGCAGGAAGCCGTCTTCGAGGCGAAGAAAGGGCAGGCCGCGTTCGCTGGCGTATTGAAAGGCGCGTCGAGTATTCTGTTTGCAGCCCCAGCCGGCTATTTGATCCGCGATCAAACCGGATGAATCGCTCGGCAACTGCAGAACGGAAGCCTGCAGCAAGCGTTCGATCACTCGGTTGTGCAGGATACCTTTGGAAAAGACGCCGATATGCATCAAATATCCACGGAAATCATGAGGACGTGTATTTCACGAGATTGATCAGGCGATCCGCAGGCCCCTGTCCACTCCAGGACGGATCGCTATAGCAAATCACCAGATCCCTGAAAGCACGCAAGGCGTCGGTCTCCAGCCGATCGGGAAACCTAACCTTATCCCGGCCGAGACGGATGGCAATTTGCTCATAAAGTTCCAGATGGTCGGCCGCGACATATCTCGCCAGATCATGGCGCGTTTCATCCAGCAAGACATGGTAGGGAATCCCTTCATTGATGCACTGGGTTTCCATGGCTGATACATCGATAAGGGCATGAACCGCGTGAAAATCGCCCGGACGATCCGTCCTCGATATTCCGGCGGCGTGCAACCGCAAACGCTGCAACATGGACAGCCGCACATTATTTCCCTGCAAATGAACCTTCAATCCCGACCGGGCTAGCCGCGACAACAGATTCACCAGGTGATCCAGATAGACAGGCAAGCGGTGCCCCAGGTTCGGATGCGGCTTGACCAGGATGTCACGCACCCCGCAAAGATCGGAGAAATGCAGTAACGCACTGCAGGCGTGACGGCTTCCCAGGCTGGAATAGTCTTCCGCCGGCAGGCCGCCTTCCCAGGTCGGTGCATAAAACAGCACCGGCGTTTCTCCCGCGCTGCCCAGCTGGGTCCTGCCGATGAATGTATCCCCCATCATGACCAGACGCCGGGTGGCGTAGTCATGCGCATCGAAAAGCCCGGACCGGAAGTACCTGGACAAGCTCAACCGCCCTGACATCACCACGTGGTCATAGATTCTGGTGATCGGCTTGATCGACGATATCTTGTTGCTCTCGCCATGCGTGATGAAAATATGCTTGAGACGCCGATTCGCCACCAGCCGGCAATTCGATTGCGCATTGAAAAGATAGAATACGGTCTGTTCTCTCAGCCCATCCAGATCTCCCGGGCTCATGAACCGGAAATCCAAACCGGCGGAGGACAGCACCCGCTCCACCGCTCGATGGCGCTTCTTGTACTTTTTCACGTAAACAGCGGTTCGCGACGCATCGAACACTCCGGATAGAAAGTACGTGGCCAACTGGGCGGCGGCGCCGGCAATCTTTGTGTCCAGATACAGCGCATACGGAAGGGCGGAACCTGTATTCAACGCCCATCCTTCCGCACGTCCACCACTACTCCGGTCAAGTTCGACACCAGCGTCTTCAGCGACGCAATAGCCACCGTCTCGGGATCCAGCAGGAACTCGGCCGGCTCGATCCCGAAATTGACGCGCCTCATCGGCGTGGCGGTGCGTTCCGGATTGATGCAGTTGACCCGCACATGGTCATCCGCCCACTCCGATGCCAGACCTTGAGTGAAATTGACAATGGCGGCATTCGACGAGGAATAAAGCGTGTACAGAGCCCTTCCCCGAGTGTAGGAACTGGATGTGAAATTCAATAGCATGCCTGATGTCGCTTGCAGGTACGGCTTGGCGGCAATCGCCACATTCACTGCGCCGGTATAGTTGACTCCGATAAGATCCGCGATCTCTTGCATGGACAGAAGGTCCGTCGGCTTCTTGATCAGCAGACCCGCCGTATTCACTACATAATCGATGCGACCGAATTCCCCGGCGATCTTCTCAAGATAGGCGCCCACCTCATCCAAAGATCGGATATCAACGCCATTATGGCTACGGCTGGCGACCTCGACCCTGGCGCCATGCAGCAGCGCAATGTTCTTCATCGCTAGGCCGATGCCGCTGGAGCCCCCGAAGATGACGACATGCTTTCCTTTAAGCTGCGCCAGATCCTCGGACCTGACGGAACCGACATCAACCCCTGACTGCAGCAGCTTCTCGGCGATGAACAAGTCCACCGGTTGCGTGACCTTCATGTTCCGCTCATTGCCCTGCACAGTCGCCACTCGCACATGCGGCAACATGGCCCGCACCACGCCGCAGTCGCACGTGAAGGTTTTACGGCCGGCATCCAGCGCCTTCCGATAGGCCGACTGAATGCATCCAAGCCGGAACCCTTGCGGAGTCTGCCCCCGGCGCATCAGGGAGCGATTCGGAATGTTGTCGATGCACTCATCGTCGAACACCTGGACCAGTGTGTCTGCGGATGGTATGACGACATCCACAGCCTCGAACTGTGCCAAGGCGTCGATGCAATCGGCGATGATCCTGGCATCGACCAAGGGTCTGACCGCATCGTGAAAGAGAACCCGGCTCTCCGGATCCTCTTCCGACAGGGCCTGAAGAGCGGAATGCGTCGAATCGAAGCGTTCCTTGCCGCCCGTGACGACTTTGCTGACCTTGGTCCAGTTGTTATTTTTGATAATGTCCCAAGTGCGGCTGACGTGCATGGGTTGCGAAACGATGTAGATCTCATCGATATCGGGAGACGCATCAAATACATCCACCGTATATTCAATGATCGCGCGCCCAGCCAGTTTCGTGAACTGTTTTGGGAGCGATCCGCCGAAACGGGTACCACTTCCACCGGACAATATAATCGCAAAACTCTTTTTCATGGAAATCAACCAAAACAACGACGAACGACGGCCGTGAAAAATCTTCCTGCAAAATGCCCGCGATCGAACAAATGGCGAACCACCCGCACCGCAGGCTTTTTGGCATCATAAAAATATTGATGCGGATCCCTGGTGAACTTGCGCCACTTTCTTCGAACCAAGCTGGAACGCTGATCCGAAAGTGATTTAAAGCCGGGTGCTGATTCGTACTCGTAACCCCTGATTCTGCACGGCCCTATATCAAGAACCTTCCTTGATTCGTTATCACCAAAGCTCGACACATAATCTCGATGTGCCGTCACGTAGCCATATTCAGTCAATAACCGCGGGACACCATTGCGCAACCAGTCAAGACCGATGACAACAATGACTGTATTCTTTTTGAAGACCACATCTTTTCTTTTCGTTTTTTGGGAGAAAGATGCGTCCATGAATACGGCATTATCTTTTAACGCAAGAGCAAGATAAGGAAATGAAGCAGGCCTCAGATAAAAAGAAAAATCTTTGACCGCATATAGAGGGGCGACTTCTTTATGAAAGATTTTCGGCCAGTTGTTTTTCTGAAAATTTTTATCATAAAAATCCCTGACATCTTGACTGCTTCTCGAAAGCGAGATTTCGAGCTTGTTGGACAATAAGGTCAGGGAAGCCCTGTCGGGCACGCTTTTCAGATCATCAAGCTTCAGCTCAGGTGCTACCTTCCTGACGTCTCCGAAACTTGCTTCGTTATATTTCAGATCACCATAAACGGAGCATATAAATTGATCTGAAAAGCAAGTCAACTGATAATCGTACGAGAGAGCTGCAATCGCCCTGATCAGGCTTTCATCATGGCAAACTATCGGAATGTAATCATTGACAAAATCCAGCGCTCCTTTGACAAAAATTGAAAAAAATTCATCGTCCTTTGAATTCAATACCGGCAGAACCTTTCCACTCTCATCTCTGAAGTATTCCCGAACGCTTTTGTAAGGCACAGAGGCAAATATTGGTTCAAAATATGAAAAATTCTGATCCGAAACGATGAAATTATGCCGTTTTACTCTACCACTACCATTTGTGTAGCTTCTTACATAATAAAAGCTGTTATCTACATCGCCCACCGCAGCCGCTTGCAAAAGCCTGTGAAATACATCCTGTGTGTATCCACGCCCCCAAAATTCAACAAAAGCAAAACTCTCATTGAAATCAATTTCTTGTCTAAGATAGTCAAGCACCAGAGGACGGCGTTCAGCGGCGATTTCCAGCAGCCTTTTTTTGTACTCTACAGACTGATCGAGAACTGATCTGATATGTTCCGAGGTTTTTCCTCTTAAATGTGTCCGCCCTCTTAAGAGCACGAACTCAGGAAACAGGTCAAGAAGCTCTTTTTCAGACAGGAAACTGGCCCGGACAAGGTCATCAAAGCTGTTCAGCCCTACAAAATTTCCAAATGGACCAAACATTTCATCATCCACCTTGTCAATGAATGATGGTACCCGCCAGGCCGCGCGGGATCCATAGATATAACGGGTCTTAATTGGAAGATCATGAAGCACTATTATTTCATCGGCGATCTTTTTTAAAAGCTCTCCATCGCGTGATATGAAATAAAGCGTCTCGTACCCCCTTTCGATCGAATCCAGAAGGCACCAATGCACATAAGGAACAAGCGCGGAACCAACATAAGCGTACGCATAATATTCAACTTCCAGATGGCGACTGGATTCCCTGCTTCTGAGACTCTCTCGATACCTATGCCACTTGCCAGCTAATTGATAAGCCTCATGCCCGAATTTTTCCTTTAACTTCTCTACCAGAACCTTTTCGATCCCGACAAGACTATCCTTGTGATGCACGAATGCTTCAATTCCGTATTTGCGCGCAGCCTCACCGTCAGCAATTGCATTATCACCAAAATGCAGCCATCGATCATAATGATATCTTGCAGAAAAAAACACATGCTTATACAGCTGGCCTGTCGATTTCTGCACACCCAGCTCGGATGATAAAAACAGTGGAATACTCCCGAGCCTGCTATCTGCGTTGATCATCATCTGACGCACGACGGCAATCGGGAGATACATGTCGCTGATGATGATTACGTCATAGCCCTTATTCTTCTGCGCAAAAAGAAATTCAATTTTTTCGGTGATCGGCTCGATGGAATTCAGCTCAGCATCAACTTCCAGACCTTTGAGATAGTCGATATCACCACGGCTCAATCCCGTGACGTCCTCAATCCTCTGGTATATTTCATCAAACGTCACTTCTAAAAAATCATTGCCCCTTTCAAATATTGTCTTCCTCTTGATATCTCTTACGTCCCGTTCCGCGCGGATCCTGAGATCAGGCCAATTCTCCAAGAGATAGCCTGGAAAAAACCTATCAGAATTCCTCATGCGCTTCTGCACGGCATAGAATATGCTTACCGGCTCAATTGTTGTGCGTCTAATCAGCGTATCGAATAAATCGAAACTACAAAGAATCCGCCCTCTATCGTAGCGAACCTTGGCCTTGTCTACCAAATCGATCATAGAGTCGACACTACCATCCCGATATGCGAAAAAACGGTTCATGAGCATCTCATACTTCTCGACATCGGGGACATCGCCGCCCAGAATATTCTGAAGCTGCTGAAAATCCTTGGCCACCACTCCATCCGTCAACTCAAGATAATTCCCGATCAGATCTGAATTTTCGACGTAATCATCATGATCAGGAATGTACCTGATGAATTTTTTCACCCCAGAAGCTAGCAGATCATAAAAAATGCTTGAATAATCAATAATAGCGATGTCGATTTTCCCCAGATGCTCATAAATATCATAATAGTCATCCCAAAATACTATATTTTTATTATTACCAAATAACGACTTTGCCGCTGTATAAGCATAATCCTCTGAAAAAAGAGGATGCATCTTGATGATGAGAAGCGCATTGCGTGATTCAAGCACACCAAGCAGCGCAGGAATATTTGGCAACAGCTGCTGAAATAAAGAGCCTTCCGAGCGGATCCTCCAAGTGGGCGCGAACAAAATCACCTGGGAATAACTCTGAATAGTTCTCTTTACCGCAACATTGAATTCATATGTACGATAGCCAGATTGATAGATTACGTTTCGCGGATAAGGACCACGGACGATATTGGAGGAATTAACTGGAAGCTCCGCAAGGAAATGCTTTTCCATCATTTCCGAAGTCACTAATAGATAGGTATTGTTCTTATATATTGAGTGATTCTTTACGGTTTTTCTGAAAACGCTGTCTGTTATTTTTTTACTGGCATCACTAGCTGTGTTGACATCAAGCCCAAGCTCGATATGTTTTATCCCTACCCCATGCCACGTATTGAAGACTATAGTCTTGTCAGACAGCAGACTTGGATAATATTCCCTGTTGTTTTCCACTACGTAGACATCGGCAAGCTCCAGCTTTCTCTTACCAGCATCTGATTTTGACCACAATATGTTTTTGATCTTGAACCTAGATTTCAGAGTTTCAGCTTCCGAGAGCGTGTCAGTCAACCACCAACAATCATGCGTTCCCTGATGATTGGCCAGCATGTACAAAAACAATGCCTTAGGATTTCCTTGCCAACGATAGGAGGAGAAAACCCATATCTTTTTCCTAGAATCAAGATAAATCGAATCCATCTCTTTTATTCTATTTGCCAATTAATTATTGCCACAACGGCGAAAAATTATGGGGCCTTATGCATGAAATTTTTCCAGCAAATCAGCCACAAATTAAATATTAAAACAAAAAATACTTAGCCGATCTTTTCGGCCATGCCTCCGATATAAAGCGAACTTTACGTTTTTTGATACGCTCCGATACCGCTCTTAACCCCATCAAAGAAGGTGACGTTTCCGTCTCGGACCAATAGAACGTAGTCACAAAGCGAGGAGACATCACTCATACTGTGAGAAACCAGCAAAATATTCGATTTCCCGATTTTCTCTTTAAGCGCATCCTTAGCCTTCTTCTTGAAATGCGCATCCCCCACCGACATCGCCTCATCGATCAGGTAATAATCAAAATCAAAGGCCAGGCTCAGTCCGAAGGCCACCCGCCCCCGCATCCCGGATGAATACGTCTTGACCGGCTCATCAAAATAATCGCCAATCTCAGCGAACGATTCGACATAATCGACGATGCGACGCAGAGCCGGCCCTCGGGCGCCTTGTACGCGGGCAACAAACTTGACGTTTTCCCGTCCGGTCAAGGACCCCTGGAATCCGCCGCTCAGGCCCACGGGCCATGAGATCCGCTTGTCCGTGATGATCCGCCCCCGATCCGGTACATCGATACCGCCCAGCAAACGCAGCAACGTGCTTTTGCCCGACCCATTGCGGCCCAATATGGCCACATTGCGCCCTTCAGGTATGGTGAAGGACAGATTCTCGAATACGCGGTAGCGCTTCTGCTGGCTGCGGTCGCGGTATGACTTGTAAAGATTGCGCACTTCGATCATCAGGCGGCCATCATGTGCAGGCGCCGGGCGCGGTACAGCCCCAGGCCGATGAACAGGGTTGCGCAGGCCCAGACCGAGGGATAAATCAGATTGACCTGCGGGATGCGGGGATACGTGGCGCTGGCGTCGATCCGCAGCAGTTCGATCACGTGCAGCCAGGGGTTCAGGGCCATCCAGGCCAGCACCTGGGCGGGCAGGTGCCACACCGGGAAAATGGCGCCGGACAATAAATACAGGGGAAAATAGGCCAGCCGGATGATGCTTTTCGACTCGGGCATGACTTCGGCCAAGGCGCAATACAGCATGCCCAATCCAAATGCCAGGGTCAGCCCCACCAGCCAGGTCAGGCCCCATTCCAGGGGCGCATGGATGCGCAGGTCATACCCTCCCCAAAAAGCCATCACAAGCCCGACCAGCAGCAACACGCTGGCGGAGATGCAGAAATGCACGACGAACCGGGCGACCCAGGCATCGATGACCTGTATCTGGCGGTAGGCGAACAGGGCGCGGTTCGCCTCCAGGGCTTCCATCATGTTCAGGGATATGTTCTTGAACGTCAGGAAAGGCAGCACGCCGAACAAAAGAAAAACGGGCAATTCCATCCCCGGCAGGCTTTTGCCGCGGACATAGGCATAGATCACCATCATCAGCACCAGGTGCAAAATAGGCTCCAGCAACGTCCACACCCCGCCCAGGCGCCGGGAACTGAACCGCACCTGCATTTCCCGCAGCACCATGGCGAACACCACGGCGCGGCTGATGGCCAGGGAATCGCGACGAATGATGGCCGCCATGCCGCTAGCGCCCCAACGCGTCCGCCGTGCGGCCCAGCACCAGCACCTGCACGATGGGCGAAATGATCTTCTGCCATTCATAGACGCCGGCATTGGTCACGTAGATGGCGTCCTCGGGCTGCACCAGAAACTGCCGCGCCAGAAACAGCGCCGAAGGATCCTCCATATTCAGGCGAAAAACCTGGGCTATGGGCTTGCCGGGAGCCGCCGCCGGATCGGTCGATGCAGGATCGGTCAGACGGAACACGAAAACGCCGGTCGCATCCGATGTACTGTCGCGCAGGCCACCCACCGCACCCAACGCCTCGAGCAGGCTGGGGTTCGGTGCCGGGAAATCGTGCAGGCCGGGCTTGACCACGGCTCCCATGGCGACAAATCGCTGGCGGTTGCGATCCAGGATGACTTCAGAATCCGGCGGAATGATACGGTTTTGCCCCTGCAGCACATCCTGGTAATTGAATACCTGCGCCTCATTGCCAGTGCGCAAGGTCACGCGCACCAGATAGGGCTCCAGCACGGCTCCGCCTGCCTGGTTGATGGCATCCAGCAGCGTCAGGGGGCCATCCAGGGTAGAAACCCGGCCCGGTTTTTTTACCGCACCGGCAACCAGTACCGAGCTGGATTGATCGCCCATCAAGGCAACGTGTACCTGAGGGTCTGCCGAGACGCCCTTCAGCTTGCGGCGTATCAGCTGTTCAACTTCATAAGGGGTGAGCCCAGCCACGCGGATATGACCGGCATATGGTAAAGAAATACGCCCATCGGCTTCGACACGCAGATGCTCGAAGACGGTTCCGCCCGTTGACAGTGGCGCAAAGATGCCGCCATCGACCTCGGTATCAGCCACCATCAGGCGCACGACATCGCCAGGGGCCAGCCGCAGCTGGGGTACCTGCTTGGCCGTCACGTCGGGCATGGGCACGGGTTCGGGGGGGCGCATATAGGGGGCAATGGTTGCGGCGCTCAGATCAACCAGCTGATAAGGCAGCGCCGCGTCGGCCTGGGCCGTATCGGCTTGTTGCTGAATCTGGCGAATGGATGGGCCGGCTGCCGATAAAAAAGAACCGGCGCAGCCGGACAGGGCAAGGCTGGCAGCCAGAAGGCTCAGGATACGCAAGGGATTAGTCACGATGATCCTCGATACTGGCGATGATGAAGCGGGTGATGCCGTAGACCAGCAGCAACACGATCAACAAGGTAAACAGGTTGTAGACGCGACGCGGGTACAGGGCCTCGTCGGGCAGATTGGGCGAGACGACAGTAACTAGGCTACGGATTTTTTTACTGGATTCGATGCGCGCGTTTTGCAGGGCGACCACAGCCAATTTGTAGGTTTCTTCGGCGATTTTTCCGTCGACCTCCAGTTTGCGAAACTGGGCGGCAACGACGTTCAACTTGTTTTCGCCCTGGTCAGACAGCAAACGCTTGTTTTCTACGGCCAATTGCTGTTCGAGCGCACGGATTTCGGTTTCTTTGCTGCGCACAGCGGGGGCATTGGGCGTCAGGCGCGCCCGCAGGGCTTTGAGCTCGGCATGGGCCGTGACCAGGTGCGATTCCAGCTCGCCGATAATAGTGGCGCGATTTTTTGCTGCCTCGGTGGCATCCAGAAACTGGTTTTGGCGCTGAAACTGCAAGATCACATCGCGCCGGGTTTCATAATCGCGCTGTGCCTGGGCCAGCTCGTCTTCGGCAAATTTCACCTGCTCGCGCGCCATGCGATGCGAAAGCTCGTTGACAAAGGCTTCGCTGGTTTTCAGGATAAAGGCCAGCGAGGATTGTGCAAATTCGGGGTCTAGCGCCTCTACCGTGATGGTCAGCAGGCCGGTTTCCTCGTCAAACCGGGCATTGACCAGCCGCTGGTAAAAGGCCAATTGGTCTTCGGTGGTGGCGTTGTCAGACAGCCAATACAGCGGGTCGCGCCAGCGGCCAGAGAAATGTGCCGTCCAGTGCAACTGGGCATTGAGCGCATCGAGCATGTCTTGCGAGCGGATGTACTCGCGCAGGTAGAGGGTTTCTTCGCGCGAGGTCGAATTGCCCCCCGTCAGCAACATGGCCAAGCCGGGCACGTCCTGGCTGGCCTGGCCGTTGGTCTGGCGCACGGCAACCTGCGCCTGGCTGACGTAGCGGCTGTCGGCCAACAGTGCGTAATACACGATGGCCAGAAGCATCGGGATGATGACAATGCCCCACAGCAAGCGGCGCTGGCGCCTGCGCTGGGCATCTTCCGCCTGGATGTCTTGCAGGAGAAGGTCGGTTGCGGCCTCGTTGCTGTGCGCTGGTGCCGAAGTGCTGGAGGTGGAAGAAGTATCGGACATCAAAAACCAGAAGGTGCGTTTCGGCCGCTTAGGCCAACTGCCGAAGCAAGCCGACCGTCTCGACGATCTGGGCTTCGGTGTGTTCGCTGCTCAAGAAAAACCGCAGGCGCGCGGCCTGCTCTTCGACAGCGGGATGGATGATGGGCTGCACATTGACGCCATGCGCAAATAGCTGATTGGACAAGCGCACGGCTTTCAGCGAGCTGCCCAAGATAATGGGCAAAATGCTGTAGCCTGCCGCCAGCCCCGTGTTCAGCCCCGCGGCTTGCGCTTGCTGCAAAAAAAATTTTCCACGCGCCCGCAGTTGTGCGACGCGCTGCGGCTCTTGCTGCATCAGTTCGAGGGCGGCCAGCGAGGCGGCGGCCAGTGGCGGGGCCATGCCCACGCTGTAGACAAAACCGGGAGCGGCGTACTTCAAGTGCTGCACCAGGGCGCGAGAACCGGCGATATAGCCGCCGCAGCCCGACAGCGTCTTGGACAACGTACCCATCCAGATATCGACCTGCTGCCCGTCAATGCCGAAATGCTCGTGCAGGCCGTGCCCCCTGGCGCCCAGAACCCCAAGAGCGTGGGCCTCGTCCACCATCAAAAAGGCCTGGTGACGCTGCTTGATGTCGATGAGCGCGGGCAGGTTGGCCATGTCGCCATCCATGCTGTAGATGCCCTCGACCACGATCAGCACGCGTTCATACTGCCCGCGTATGTCGCGCAGCAGCGCATCGAGCGCCTGAAGATCGTTATGGGCAAACGAGCGCCGCGTGGCCCCCGACAGCTGCGCCCCCATCAAGACGCTGTTGTGAATCAGGCTGTCGTGCAGGATCAGATCCTTGGGGCCAAACAGATAGCCGATGGTGCTGACGTTGGTGGCGTGGCCACTGACGAAAACCACGCAATCTTCAACCTGGTAGACGTCAGCCAGAGCCTGTTCCAGCGCGCGATGCAAGGGGCGCTCGCCCGCTACCAGACGGCTGGCCGACACCGTGGTGCCGTAGCGGTCGACGGCATCTTTGGCCGCCTGATCGACGGCCGGGTGCCCCGCCAGCCCCAGATAGTTGTAGCTGGCAAAGTTGATATACGTGCGGCCATCTATCTGGGTGGTGGCACCGGCGCGCCCTTCGTGCACATGAAAAAACGGGTTATCCAGACCAAAGCGCTCGGATGCGGCCTTGGAAACCAGCATTTTTTCGTAGCCAGGGTGCTTGTCAAAGCGCGTGTAGCGATCGGGCACCCGGGCTGCGGCGCGCGGCTGGCCAATTGCTGCGGGCGGTGGCGCGGTGGCGCTGTTTTTCTTGCCCAGGATACGGCTGATGAGCTGGGCTTTTGCCGTCTGGGCGAGGCTGGGTTTGTTCATGAAATGAGGTCGGCTCCGGTCACGGAAAGGCGCTGCACGTCGGCTTCGATTTGTTGCAGCTGGGCGGCGTCGAAGGCGCTGCCGTGCTGGTCTGCCACGCTGGCAATCAGCTGCACGTCTTGTTCGCCGTTATCGCTGTTGGCGTCGCTGCCGTTCAGCTTGCCGATAATGCGCGCAGCAACCCCCGCCACCGTTGGGGCGTCATTGAGCATCATGGCGGGCAACTGGACGCCAAAGCGCTGTTCCAGGCTCATGGCCAGCTCGACGGCCATCAACGAATCCATGCCCAGCTCGTGCAGCGAGCGCTGCGCGTCGATGCGGTCGGCGGCCATGGCCAGGGTCTGGGCTACCTCTTGGCGCACCAGGTCTTGCACGATCTGGACGATCTCGTCGGCAGATTTGCCCTGAATGAGCGCGCGGATGTCGGTAACGTCGGCGCCGGTGTCTTGGCGGTTGCGGTTGAGGACGGCAAACCGGGGGCTGTCGGCAGAAGGCAGCAGGCGCGCCAGGACGTTCCAATCGAAATTGGCCACGATGTCCTGGCCGATGTCGCGCTGCAGGGCTTGGCCCAGCTGGCTCAGGGCGTGTTGCGCCGACAGGGGCACGCGCCCCAGGCGCTGCTGCAGGCTGTCTTTGACGGCTTGCTGGCGCGTCAGGTAGCCGACATCGCCAATCGGCCCCCAGGCCAGGCAGCTGGCTGGCAGGCCGGTGTGCCGGCGCAGCGCGGCCAGGCTTTCCAGGCCGGCGTTGGCGGCCACGTAATTGCCCTGCCCTGGGTTGCCGATGGCCGTGGTCACCGACCCGTACAGCACAAAATGGCGGATCGGGTCTGCCAAGGTGGCCTGGTGCAGGTGCCAGGCCCCCTGCAGCTTGGCCCCCAGGACGCGGGCCAGGCTGGCTTCGTCCAGGCGGCTGATGAGGCGGTCGTCAAACACGGCGGCGGCGTGCAACACCCCCACCAAAGGTACGCCGCCCTGGCGTACGCGTTCGAGCAAGGCGCCGACGGCCACGGCCTGGCTGACGTCGCAGGCCTCGATCCGCACCTGAACGCCTTGTTTGCTGAAGGTCTGGCGGATGGCCTGGGCGTCGGGGGCCTGTTCGCCGCGCCGACTGACCAGCACCAGGTGGCGCACGCCGTGCGCGGCCAGCCAGCGGGCCGATTCCAGGCCAAAGCCCGACAGGCCGCCGGTAACCAGCCAGGCGCCATCCGGGTCCAGGGCGACGGCTGCTTGCTCGTGCGCCGCGGGTGCAAGTTGCACCCGGGCGCGTGCAAGGTTGACGACGATCTTGCCGATGTGGCGCGCCTGCTGCATGGTGCGCAAGGCATCCACGACGCGGTCGGCCTCGAAGCAGCGGTACGGCAAGGGGTTGAGCACCTGCGCGTGAAACAGCTCGATGACCTCTTTGAACAGGCGGGCGGCCAGCGCCGGACGGCCGGTGAGCAATTGGTCGGCATCGATGCCGAAATAGCTGATGTTGTTGCGCAGGGGCCGCAGGCCCAGGGGGGTGTTTTCAAAAAAGTCGCGCTTGCCCAGTTCGAGAAACCGCCCAAAGGGCTTGAGCACGTCCAGGCTGCGGCGCATGGCCTCGCCTGCCAGCGAGTTCAAGACGACATCGACGCCTTCGCCGTGCGTGCGCTGGCGAATCTCGTCGGCAAAGTCCAGGCTGCGCGAATCCAGTACGTGATCGGCGCCCAGCAGGCGCACGAAGTCGCGCTTTTCGTCGGTGCCCGCCGTGGCGAAGATTTCTGCGCCCAGGTGGTGCGCCAGCTGGATGGCGGCAATGCCCACCCCGCCCGCGCCACCGTGAATCAAAATGCGTTCGCCCGGCTGCAGGGCCGCCAGGTGATGGACGGCGTAATACACCGTCAAGAACACCGTCGGCACCGTGGCGGCGGCTTCGAAAGTCCAGCTTGCCGGGATTTTGGCGACGGCATCGGCCCGGGTGACGATGTGGCTGGCAAAGCACGAGGCCCCAAAGCCCATGACGGCGTCACCGGCCTGCAGGTCTTGTACGCCAGCGCCGACGCGCCTGACGATGCCGGAGAATTCCAGGCCCAGGCTGGCGCCGGCAAAGCCGTTCTCGACGGCTTCATCGGGCAGCAGGCCCATCAGGTACATGACGTCGCGAAAATTCAGGCCAGTGGCCTGGGTTTCGACCTCGATCTCGTGGGCTTGCAGCGGGCGGGCGTCGGCGGCAAACCAGCGCGCGTTACGCAGCTTGCCCGGCACTTGAAAATCCAGCCTGAAGCGCGTCGTGGCCGCCGTGGCCAGGCCGCCCGCCGTGGCGGGCTGGCCGCTTGCCTCGGCCACGGGCGTGGCCTCGCGCATGACCGGCGCATAACGGCCCGAGGCATGGCACCAGATCTCGTTGGCGCCATCTGGCTGCAGCAGCTCGCGCAGCAGCAGCGCGGGCATCTCGGCCGCCGAAAGCGCGTCCAGGTCGATCAGAGTGCTGGCCAGCTGCAGGGCTTCGTTCATCAAGACCCGCCCCAGGCCCCACAGTGCCGCCTGGGCAGGCTGGCGGGCCTGCGCCTGGGTGACGAGCCACAGCCGGGCAGGCGCAGCCAGCGCCATCAGGGCCTGGGCGACGTGCGTGAGCCGGGCGCTGGAGGCGACGACGCCGTCGACCCCGGTGGCCCAGTCCTGCAGGTAGACGAGGTGTGCAAATGCTTGCAAGCCTTCTGTGGGCAACCGCTGGGCAAGGGTGGCGGCATGGCCTTGTGCCTGCAAGGCGGCCTGCAGCGCCTGGGCGCAGGCGTCGCTGGCCGCGTCGGCCAGCAGCAGCCAGGTGGACGGGGCGGCGTGCGAGATGACGCGCGCCTGTGCCGCCGGGTCTGCCGGTCGCTGGCCCAGCACGAGAAAAACGCCTTCAGCCAGGGACTCGGCCGCCGGTTCGCGCCAGATGGCGCTGTCGGCCAGGCCGGCCTCGTCCAGCAAGGCGCGCCAGGCCGCCGGGTGCCGCAGCGGGGCCAAGGGGCCGTCGCTGCCGGGCAGCCACCAGTCGGGGTTCAGGCCTTCGAGGGCCTGGGGCGCCCAATCCGGGTGCGATTCGGCCACGACCAGCACCCCGCCATCGGCCAGCCGCGAGCGCGCCTGCTGCACGGCGGCCAGGGGGTCGAGCATGCCCTGCAGGCTATGACGAAAGATGATGAGGTCATAGAAAGGCGCGCCGGTCTCCGGAACCGGATGCGCGGCGCTGGCATCGAAGCGGGTGACTTCGACGCTGGGCACGTCTTGGTATTCGGCTTCCTGGCGGGCCTGCAAGGCCAGCGTGGGCAAGGCCAGCTGATAGACCCAGCGGTCTTCCGGCAGGCTGGTCGCGAGGGTCTTGGGCAGCTCACTTGCGGCGGCGCTCAGCTCCAGCACGCGCAGCTGGCAGGTGACGGGCCGTTGCGCGGCCAAGGCAGCCAGCAGCCCTTCGAGCGCCAGGCGCTCGCCCAGGTAACGGGGGTCGTCCTGGTAGCGCGACTCGGCAATAGGCGACTGCTGCAGCTCGGCCAGCAGCGCCGCCGCATCCCGCTCGCCCGCCAGCACGCCTGGCAAGGCCCGCCCCCAGTGCCCCAGCAATGCCAGGTGGGGCAAGTAGGCCGGGTGTTCGCGCAGCAGCGTCTGCCATAGCTCGGCGGCGGCGGGCAGTTCGGCCGCGTCGCTCAGCACCCAGCCGTCGCCGCTGGCAAGCAGCAGGTTTTCCTGACGCAGCAGGGCCGCCAGCCACTGTGCCAGCGGGCTGGCCTGGGGGCTGTCCAGCAGACTCAGGCGTGTGCCCAGCTGCTGGCAGGCTTCAAAGGCAAACGCCAGGACCAGCACTTCGGTCAGCGGCAGGGTTTCTTTGAACCAGGCCGCGCGCCCGAGGGCCCGGTGTTCATGTTCGAGCCCGCCCGCCTCCTGGCCCAGGGCGCCATCCAGGCAGGCAAGCAAGTGTGTCGGCGTCGGCAACCCTGCCTGCCGCGCTTCGGCGGCATGCGGCAGCAAGCGGGGCTCGATGCGCCAGTGGCTGATGGGCTCGGCCCCACCCACGTTGAGCGGTGCCGCACGAAAGCGACAGGCTTGCAGCTGCGCCAGCAGGTGGCCTGCATCATCGAAAAGCTCGAAATCAGCCAGCACCGACCGGGCACTGCGCCGCACGATGCGCGCGCGCAGGTGCGTCGGCACGCCAGCGGCGCAATGGCTCAGGCGCCCGATGCGAACTGGCAGCAGCGCCACCCCTCGCCCGGCGGCAATGGCCTGGTGATGAAAGTCGACCAGGCTCTGAAAGCAGAGGTCGAGCAAGCCGGGATGCAGCAGGTAGCCGTCTGTGTCCAGCCCCGCAGGCAGGCGCACGTCGGCCTGCAAGGTGGCGTCTGGCCCCAGCCAGGCCGCGTGCAAGCCCTGAAAGGCCGGGCCGTAATTCAGGCCCAGCCGCGTGGCCAGCGCGTAGTGCGCGCGGGCATCCAGCGTGGCTGCGTGGTCTGGGGCCGGGGCGACGATCTGGGCGCGGGCCGGATAGCCCGATGTCTCGATGAGGCGGCCCAGCGCGTGCAGCGTCCATTCGTCCTGGCTCAGGCGCTGGCGGCTGCGGATGCGAAAGCTGCCGTCGCGCGGCTGGATGTCCAGCCGCAACGTGCGCGCGTGGTCGCCATCAAAGACCATGGGCGCCAGTATGTCGAGCGACTCGAGGCTCGTGTGCTGCCCTGCCCCCCATTCGCGTCCGGCCGCCAGTGCCATTTCGGCGTAGGCCGCCCCAGGGTAGACGATGGCGCCGCCCACTTGGTGGTCGGCAAGCCAGGGCAAGAGCGTGGGGTCGAGCACGTTTTCCCAGGACGCTTCGGCAGCGGGCTGGCGCCAGCCCAACAGCGGATGAACCCGGCGCCGCTGGATCGCTTGCAGGCTCTCGCTGGTGCTTGCGTGCCAATGCCGCTGCCGCTGCCAGGGATAGTTGGGCAGCCGCACGGCCTGCCCCGGCACTGGAAACCAGACGGCAAGGTCGGTGTCGGCCAGCAGGCGCACGCGCGCTACGGTTTCGAGCAGCGGCTGCAGGCCATCGTGATGACGCCGCCCCGTGCCCAGCACGCGCCCGGCGATGTCGGCGCCCGCCAAGGTTTCGTTGATGTAGCGCTGTAAGATGGCGTGCGGGCCGATTTCCACAAAGACGCGACAGCCCAGGGCCCCCAGCTGCTCGATGGCCGCTGCAAAGCGGACCGGCTGGCGGATGTTGTGCCACCAATAGGCGGCATCCAGCCCGGCCCCGGTGATTTCCCGCCCCGTAACGGTGGAGACAAAGCGCGCTTGCCCAGGGACGCTGGGAACAAGGTCGGCCAGATGCCGCGTCAAAGAGCCCTCGATGGGATCCATGAAGCGGCTGTGAAAGCCGTAGTCCAGCTCCAGCATGCGAAAGAAGACGCCGGGTTCGTGGTGTGCGCAATATGCCTGCAGTTGCTGCAAGGCATCCTGGCTGCCGGTGAGCGTCAGGTTGGCCGGACTGTTGAAGCCGGCAATCTCGATGCGCTGCTCGAGCCCGCTTGCTTGCAAGGCCTTGCGCAGTGCATCGGCAGACAGGGCCACCGCTGCCATGCGGCCGCAGCCGCGCGTCATGCCCTGAGCCTGGCTGCGGGCGCAGATGACCCGGATGGCTTGCTCTAGACTCAGTGCGCCGCTGGCCCAGGCCGCCGCGATTTCACCGACGCTGTGGCCTGCGACGGCGACCGGGTGAATACCTTGCTCGCGCAGCAGCTGGGTGACGGCAACCTGGATGGCAAACAGCAGGGGCTGCGCCACGGTGGTGTCATCCAGCCGCGACTGTTCGGGCTGGGCCTGCAGTTCGGCCAGGATGGAAAACCCGGCCTGGGGCTGCATGGCCTGGTCGAGGTCGGCCAAAACGGCGGCAAACTGGGGGGATTGCTGCAATAATTGGCAGCCCATGCCCTGCCACTGAGCGCCATTGCCAGAATAGACAAAGGCAACGCTGCCCGGTTCGGCCAGGGCATCTTCAAGTACCAAGGATGATGAGGGCTGGCCATCCGCGGCGTACTGCCGCAAGGCATCGACAGCTTGGTCGACTTGCTGGGTTTGCAGGGATAGGCGGTGGGCTAGGCGTTCTCGATGGAACGCAGCGGCATAAGCGTAGTTGTAATAATCTGCCGCATCCCGATCTGTCAGTTGATCGGCATATGTGCGCGCAAGTGCGCGCAGGGCCCCTTCACTGCTGGCTGAGAGTGCCAGCGGAGGCGTAGTTAGAGTAAAATGTTGCTTGCTTGCTTGCTTGCTTGCTTGCTTGCTTGCTTGCTTGCTTGCTTGCTTGCTTGCTTGCTTGCTTGCTTGCTTGCTT
>NZ_BCWN01000012.1 GCF_001592225.1 Castellaniella caeni NBRC 101664
TTAACCGAACAGCACACTAGACTATTGGCGCGGTGGCTCTGGCAAAGGTTCGAGCACCGCTTGCAGCGCCTCGGCCTGGGCGTCCGTCAGCCGCCCCGCGCGGCTGGCCAAGGCGACGCCGCGACGGCTCAGCTGGTCATACAGCTGGCGCATGTCGGGGTCGAGTGCCTGCAAGGCCTGGCGGTGCGCCCGCACCGTGCCCGCATCACCGCGCGAGATGGGCCCCGGCATGCCATCCGCCACACCGCTGCGGGCCAGCGACTTCAACGTCCCCCGCAGCAGGGGCAGCAAGGCGGCCAGCGCTTGTTCTTCGGTCGCCCCCCACGACTGCCACAGCCGCACGGCCTCGGCCAGCAGCACGTGCACGTGCTGCGAGGCGTAGCCGCCCGAGGCGTGATAGCGTACCCGGGCGCCGGGCGGCAGCGACAGGCCGACGCAACCCAGCCGCTGGGCCAGGGCCTGCAGCACGGCGGCCAGCGCGGGTGCCGCAGCCTCGATGGCGACCGTGCAACCCGGCAGGCTATCCAGCGCAGCCTGGGTATCGGCCCCGAAGGCCTGCATGGGATGAAAGCCCCCGATCTGCGCCCCGGCCCGCCGCGCCGCCTGCAAGACGGCTACCTCGGTCGCGCCGCTGCAGTGCACCACCGACTGCCCGGCGTGCCAGACCAGGGCGTCGGTCGCCGGGGCGATCGCGGCATCGGGCACGGTCATGAAAACCAGATCGCAGCGCGCCGCCACGGTCTGCGCGTCCACCGCCGCGCAGCCGGGCAGCTGCCCGGCCACGGCCTGCGCGTGCGCGGCCTGTCGGCTGGCCACAAAGGCAACCGGCACCTGCGCCCGCTGCAAGGCCTGCGACAGCGCGCGCGCCAGCCGCCCGGCCCCGATGAACCCCACGATGCCCGCCGCGTCAGCTTGCTGTTGCACCATGATCTCCTCCTGTCGTCTCAGTGCCCGCAGGCAGTGTATCGCTTCATCGGCCACCCACGAGCCCCGCCACAGCGAACCGCCCCAGGCCGCCGGACGCGCGGTGCCCATCGGGAAGCCAGGCGTCCGGCGGGTCTGGCACGGCCCTGCGCAAAGTCTTAAGCTGATGGTTCCACGGTCGCAGGCGCGATCCGTGGCGCATCCCACTGAAAAGGAAACCCCATGAGCAAAAATTGTCCCAACGTCGCCGTCCTGGTCGGCAGCCTCAGTAAGGAATCCATCAACCGCAAGCTGGCGCTGGCCATCCAGAAAATCGCGGGCGCACGCGCGCAGTTCCACTTCGTGGCGCTTGACGATCTGCCCGTCTACAACCGCGACATCGACGCAGCCTATCCCGAAAACTATCAGCGGCTGAAAAAGGACATCGAATCGGCGGACGCCGTGCTCTTCGTCACCCCCGAAAACAACCGCTCGGTGCCCGCCGTCCTGAAAAACGCCATCGACATCGCCTCGCGGCCCTGGGGCAAGAACTCATTTGCGCACAAGCCGGGCGCCGTCATCGGCACGTCCACAGGCGCCATCGGCACGGCACTGGCGCAGCAGCATCTGCGCAACATCTGCGTCTTTCTCGACATCTACATGATGGCGCAGCCCGAATCCTTCATCCGCTTCACAGAAGGCCTGGTCGCCGCCGATGCCTCCATCACCGACGACGGCACGCGCGGCTTCCTCGAAGGCTTCGTCAACAGCTACCTGGCCTGGATCCAGCGCTTCATCCAGTAGGCGACCCGATCCGGCAGCATCCTCACCGGGCGCCCCACGGGGCGTCCGTCAACCATCCAGGCAGTCTCGTCATTCTTCAGCCAAGCGTCCCGCCGTCCCGCCTGCCCAAGGCCGCGATCTTCCTCATCATCGCCTGCGCGCTGATGATGATGTCGATCGACGCCACGATCGTGGCCACGGCGCTGCACGCGCTCGAGCAAGACCTGGGGGCGTCCATCAACTGGACGAGCTGGGTCATCACCGCGTACTGGTTCGGCTACGTGGTCATGCTGCCGGTGAGCGGGCGGCTCAGCGAGCGCTACGGCCACCGGCGCGTCTTTTTGCTGTCCACCCTGGCGTTTGCCGCGGCCTCGCTGGCCTGCGGGCTGGCTGACAGCATCTATGCCCTGGTGCTCTTTCGCGCCCTGCAATCGGCGGGCGGGGCCGGGCTGACCCCCGCGGCCACGGGCATCATCGTCACCTGGTTCGGCCCCTCGCGCGACCGCGCCCTGGGGCTGTTCGGCGCCGTCTTTCCCGTGGGGGCCATGATCGGCCCGCTGTTTGGCGGTCTGTTCGTCACCTACGCCAGCTGGCGCGACGTGTTCTTCGTCAACGTGCCACTGGGCGCGCTGGCAGCCTTGCTCGGCCTCTGGCTCATTCCCCGCGATCGGGCCGTCGACCGTCTGCGAGGCCATACGGACGTTCCCGGCATGTGCTGGCTGGGGCTGGCGGTGATCGGCGGCATGCTGGCGGCCAGCACCCTGGGCGACGCCGATGCCCGGCTCGCCTCCTGGCGCTTTCTGCTGCCCGCCGCCACCAGCCTGCTCTGCGGCAGGCAGTTCTTCCGTCACATCCGCCAGACCGCCGCGCCCTTTCTCGAACCGCGCCTGATCTACGGCCCGGGCTTTGGCGCGACCAACGTGCTCAATGCCGCCTATGCGGGTGCCACGGCAGGCGCCATCACACTGGTGCCGCTGTATGCCACCAGCCGCTACGGCCTGAGCGCGCTCGATTCGGGCACGCTGCTGATCGCCGAAGCCATTGCCGCCATCACGCTGTCCACCCTGGCCGCCTACCTGCTGCGCCTGAGCGGCTACCGCCTGCCGTTCTACGTGGGCGGCACGCTCACGGCCCTGGGCCTGCTGCTGCTCGTGCCCGGCCCGCCGGGCGGTATCCCGGCCTACGCCTGGCTGGCCACGGCGGCTGCCCTGATCGGCGCGGGCGCCGGCATCATGAGCCCTGCCAGCCGCAACGCCTGTTTGCAGCTGGTGCCCCGGCAGGCCTCGACCATGGCCGCCCTGCGCGCCACGGCCCAGGAACTGGGCGTGATCGTGGCGCTGGCTGCGGCCACGGCCACCATGGCCCGCACGAGCGAGCCCACCGCGGCCCTTGCCCATATTTACCTGGTGCTGGCGCTGGTCTGCCTTGTCGTGCTGCCGCTGGTGCGCCGCGTGCCCGAACACCGCGGCGCCTGGTAGCACACGTGGGCGGCGCCTTAATGCAAGGTTTTCGACCCCGGCGACAGCCGGCTCGCGGACAGATCGGTGGCACTGTATTCATCGACACGCAGGTCGGGCGCGCCCAGGGCGTCTTCCCAGCTGCGCAGCGGCACGCAGGTTTGCAGCCGGATGATGGCCTGGCGGATGAGGGCGGCATGCAGGTCGTGTCCCACGTTCGAGGCGATGTCCAGCGTCACATCGCCTTGCAGTTCAGCCAGCCGGGCGTGCACCTGGCGCGCCTGTTCGACGGGCGCCACGCGATCCGCCGCGCCATGCAGCAAGTGCAGCGTGCCCGCCGGGGGCGCGACCTCGGGCAGCGCGGCGAAGCGGGTGGCAAACAGCAGGGCGCGTCCCGCCAACGCGGGTATCGAGCAAACCGCCTCGAGGGCCACCGCCGCCCCCTCGGAGAAACCGACCAGGGCCGTCTGTTCGCCGCCCAGGCCGTGCTGCCGCTGCCAGGCCCGCACGTCCGCCGCCAGCGCGGCAGCGGCATCCGCCACCAGCCCGACGTAGGCGGCGGCATCGGGCGCGGCCTGAGCGATCCAGCGCCGCCCGGGGCCGTCACCAAACGGCCCATAGGGCTGGATGATCACGGCCTGCGGAAACGCCGCACGGATGGCGGCCACCAGATCGAACAGCTGCCCCGGCTCGGCGGCTTCGCCATGCAGCAGGACGAAGAGCTGCGCGGGCGCGGCGTGGGTCGGAAGAATGCAAAGCGGCGCGGGCCGCGAGTCGGATGCGTGAGGCACGAAAAACTCCAGGGGTTTCAAGCGCCAGGATAGCGCGCCGAACGCCCTGCGCACCAGCGGGCTGCGGGCGCCACGCGCTTCAGACCTCGAGCGCCAGCCAGCGGCCCCGCGCGTAGCGCTGCAGCGCCTCGCCCTCGTAGCGCCACAGCAGCATCCAGCCGTGGTCGCACAGCTGGCCGAGCACGGGGTTGCGGGCCACGATGCCGTCGATCAGGGCGGCGGGCGCGTCGATCACCACCGTCAGGCGCACAGGTTGGTGATACCAGCCCTCGCCGTCGTGCAGCGACTGCTTGGGCAGGCCGATGCGCAGATCACCGCCATTGCCTTCGAACACACCCACGTGGCCATCCACGACGTTGTGCAGCACTTTGTTGCCCGCGCCGTAATGCAGTGGATCGCAGGTCGATGCGTGGTACTGCCAGGACAACCAGTGAGTGACCAGCATGGGCCCCATCATCAGCTTTTCGAGCACGCTGCCGTTCGCATCGAAGCGCACGTCATAATCGTGCAGATAGGTGCGACTGAGCACCCGGCCCTGGCTGCGCGTGCGTGGGCCGATGATGAACGCCGCATTGCGGCTCAAGCCCCACTCGGGACGGGTCTGCGAGCCGTCGTTGGCCCGGCGCCGGAAGGCGGCCAGCAGGGCAGCCTCGGGCAGGCTCGCGTCCATCCAGAGACTGGGCGCGCGCTCGCGGCGCATACGGTCGCCCGCCTGGGCAAACACCTGCGTCATCCTTTGCCAGCGGGCCTGGGCGGCAGGCGGCAGCAAGTCCAGATCAAAGCCGGTGACTTCGTCCGTGGTCGTGTTGTGCAGTGCCCCCATGAACACCGTACCGGACGGAATGTCGAGCCCGCGCACCCGCAGGCCCGCGCGTACTTCGGGGTCGTTGAGCAGGTGCGCCAGCGCGCGCGCATTGGCCTCGCCGGGCCGCCCGTAGCAGGCCCCGCAATCCAGGGTGGAGGCATGCGCATTGTTCGTGCTGTGCCCGGCGTGGCCGCACAGGATCACCAGAGGCGCGAGACGATCGTCCAGGCCCATCGTGTGCAGGATGCCCGCCGCCAGTTCGACCTGCTGCTCCAGGGTCAGCCCCGTCACCACCGGGCGACATTGCGCGTGCGCCGCGGCGGGCAGGCCCAGACGATCGGCGCTGACGCGGGGCGTCGCCGCAGGCCGCATCCAGCGCGCGATCTTGCCTAGATAACCGACGCCGCACGCCTCCACAAAGGAAAAGGTGGCGTTTGACCAGCGCACCGCCTCCAGCCATTGATCCAGCTGCGCCAGATGCAGGCGCCGCACCGAGGCCGCCTGCGCCGTGCGGGCCGGGTCGGTCTCAGTCTGCCCTGGGGCGGTCATGACGTCCTGCACGGCGACGCTGGGATAGGCCAGACCCGGCAACTGGGGCCGGGCCTCGTCGCTGCCCAGCGGCTGGTACTGCATGGGGATGCCGAAAAAGCCCGCGAAGGCGCGCGTCTGCACACCTGGCCAGACCGCCTCCAGGCAGCGGCGCATGCGCTCGCTGCGCGTGTCGATGCAAAAGACCGCCTGCACTTCCGGCGCGGCGGCGGCCCCGCCCGCCACTGGCGCGGCTGACTGCGGCATGGCCGGTGCGGCCTGCGCGGCGGCATCGGGCGCCCCCGGCGGCAACGGTGCCGCAAGCGCTGCCGGCGGCGTGCGCAGCGTATGTGCAAAGCCGCGCTGAAAACTGGCTTCCAGGGCCCGCTGCCAGACTTCATCGACGCGCAGTTCGGCCCGCGCTTCGGTCTCGCGCGCCTCGAGGTCGCGCCAGTTTGCCGCCAGCGCCGTCAGCGCCGCGGTACGCGCGGCGGGCGCCACGGCCCCCGCCAGGATGGCCTCCCAGGCCAGACGGCAGAGCAGCAGCTCGGGCAGGCGCGGATCGTCCTGGCCGGAGGGCGCCTTCTGCCAGCCGATATAGGCGCACCACGAGGCCCAGCCGTTGATGGAGAGCAGCAACGCCTCGAAATAGGCTTCCCAACACGACGCGTCCAGTGCCAGTGCCTTCAGCGCCCAGGGCAAGGCGTCCTCGGCCGTCGAGGGCAGCTGGCGGATCTGCCGCATGAGGCCCGGCAGCCCCAGCCGCGAACTCAGGCCGTGGTCGCCCACCATGCTCTCGCGCCAGAAGCCGTACAGGCTGGGGCTGCCCGAGGCGCGCCAGTCGGCCTGATGGCGGTCGAAATACGTGGCGCACGCCTGGCTCATCTGGAACACGATGGCGGCGCGCCACGGCCAGCGGCGGTTTTTTTGCACCGCATCATCGAGCAGATCGACCAGCAGGGGCTCGCGGCGCACGCGCAGTGCGCGCGCCAGCCCGGCCTGGCACTGCTGCGCCGTCATGCCGTCCGGCGCCTGGACATCCTGCAAGGCCAGGGCCACGTCCAGGTCAGCGCCCGTGATGCGCCCGGCCTGCCATTCGCGCTGGATGTATTCGCGCGCCGGAAACACACGGAAATCACCCAGCACGGCCAGGCGCGCCGCCACGTGGCGGATGGGCTGGCCGATGCGCCGCCAGTGGGGGTTGACCGCCACGGCCTGATCCAGCGGCCAGGCCGGCATGATGCTGGCACAGGCGCGCGCCACGGCGTCGTGCGCGCGTGGTCGGTCGATCGCGGCCCCGTCCGTTGCGGTATTGGCGTCAGCTGCCGCGCGCAGGTCGGCGGCACGCAAGGGGGCGCTCATGATTTCACCCGCAGGGAAGCGGAGTCACGCAGGCTCCAGGCCAGCGGCACGGGTGGGCGTCCCGCCCCAGCCCAGGCTGTCGGCCACAGCCGCAGCACCCAGTGCGTGTAGCCCTCGTCCATGTAGAACCCCGCGTAGACCCAGCGGCGCACGGTCACGACGGCCTGCGGCCAGAGCTGGAACACCACCATCCCCAGATACAGGGCGCCCATGCCCACGAGGGCAAGCACACCGGCCGGCGCCAGGGGATCGCTGCCAGCCCCGATCGGGGCACGATCGATGATGCTCGCCACCAGCGTGAAGCTGGCGGCCATGACCAAGGCCATTGCAAAGCGCACGGCCAGCAACCCGGCGCGGGCGGATTTGGCCTGCGGCACCCACAGCAGCGGCGCCCAGGCCAAGGCCAGGATGGCGCTCCACCACCAGGGCCAGGCATGGCTGCCCAGGGCCAGCTGCAGCGCGAACACGACGCCCAGGGCCAGCGGCACGGCCAGCACCATGCTCAAGGCCGAATTGCGCGCCTCGCCCGTAGCGAGCTTGCGCTGGCATTCCCGGACGGTGCTGGACGCATTGAGGAAGTTGTGCGCCTTGTAGAGCGAGTGGCCCAGCAGGTGCAGCGCGGCAAACAGATACAGCCCCAGGCCGCACTCGAGCAACATGAACCCCATCTGCGCGATGGTGGACCAGGCAAGGTGCACTTTCTGGCTGACGCGCGTGAGCAGCACCAGGCCCGCCACCAGGGCGGAGACCAGGCCGAAGCCCACCAGCAGCCAGCGGGCGGCGAGCGACACGCCCAGCAAGGGGGCGAACAGCACGAGCACGTAGCCGCCCAGGTTGACCACCCCGGCGTGCAGCAGGGCCGACACGGGGGTGGGCGCCTCCATCACCTGCACCAGCCAGCCATGCACCGGCATGAGCGCGGTGCGGGCGATGACCGCCAGCACGAGACAGACGCCGCTCCACGCCAGGGTCGCCGATGCATGGCCCGCCGCGATGTAGGCCCAGAGATCAGACAGGGATCCACTGCCCACCTGCGACCAGGCCAGCGCGGCCGCGGCGACCAGCAGCGCGTCAGCCACGCGGTCGGTCACCCGCTTCTTGTGCGCGGCCAGCAGGGCGAAGGGCCGGTCGGGATAGAAACACAACAGCGCATGCATGGCGTGACCGATGGCCGCCCAGGCAACAATCAGTACCGCCCAGTGATTGGCCAGCAAGAGCACGTGCACGGCTGCCAGCACCGCCGCCAGCGCGGCCATGTAGACCGTCTGACGCGGCTCGCCCGCGAGATGGTGGGCGGAATACAGACCGATGGCGGCACCCAGCAGTTGCACCAGCAGGCTCACCCAGGCACCGAACTGCGTCGCGGCCAGCCAACCCGTCAAAGTCGTGTCCGGTGCCACCGCGACAGGCGCGAGCAGCAGCTGCGACACCAGGGCCAGCAGGGCACATCCCAGGCCCGCCAAGGCCAGGGCGTTGAACTGGCGCCACAGGCGGCGCACGGGGGCCTGGCTGTGCCATGCGCGCCCCGCGGCCAGCAGCATCAGCACCGCGGGCGCCACGGCCAGCGCCAGGTTCAATTCAGCGGACGAATTCAAGGTGGATACTCCAACATTCAACGAGCGTCATTTTTGGCTTCCCCGCTTATTCTGTAAATTACATTTATTGAATGAAATCGTTCTGTAAAATAGAACGATGGACATCAAGCAACTGAACTTCAAGCACCTTTTCTACTTCTGGCGCGTGGCCAAGCAAGGGTCGCTCACCCAGGCGGCCGAGCAGATCCACACCTCGCAATCGGCGCTGTCCACACAAATCCGTCAGCTGGAAAATCGCCTGGGCCAGCCGCTGTTCGACCGCCAGGGGCGCCGTCTCGAACTCACCGCCACGGGCCAGCAGGTATTCGCCTACGCCGACAGCATCTTCGAGACGGGCGAACAGATGCTGGGCTGGCTCGAGGGCCGCAACGAAAGCACCATCCACGTGCGCGTGGGCAGCGTGTCCACCATGTCGCGCAACTTTCAGGTCAACTGGCTGCGCCCCCTGTTCCACGACCCGACGGTCATCCTGTCGGTGGACTCCGACGCACTGCAAACCCTGGTCGAGCGCCTGCTGCGCCATCAGCTGGACGTGGTGCTGGCCAACCAGCCCGTGCCCTCCGACCCCAGCCGCCCCGTGTCGTCGCGCTTTCTGGGCAGCCAGGTGATCTCACTGGTGGGGCGCGCCGACCGCTGGGCGGGCACCACCCTGCAGGTGCCGCGCGACCTGGACGCCGTCGAAATGGCCATGCCCAGCACGCGCCACAGCGTGCGCGCGCAGTTCGACGCCCTGTGCTTTGCCGCTGGCGTACAGCCCCGGCTGCGCGCCGAAATCGACGACATGACGATGCTGCGGCTGGTGGCGCGCGACAGCGGCTGGATCACGGTCTTGCCCGAAGTCGTGGTGCAAGACGAACTGCACTCGGGCGAACTGGTGCACGTGGGCGAATCATCGCAGCTGACCGAACATTTCTACGCCATCACCACCCGAAACAGCCATCCCGTGGGGCCGCTGCGACAGCTGCTGCTGCGCGCCGCGGCGCAAGACGTTTTCGTCTGAAGTCCCCCGCCCCTGGCGCGCTTGCGCCCGCGGCGGCCGCCCTACAATACGGGCTTGTTGACGAGCAACGGATGGCGCCCATGGCACACACCTCAGACTCCCCTCGCGCCTGCGAACTTCCCGATGAAGACGCGACCGTTGCCCTGGCGCAACGGCTGGCCGACCTGGTCTGCGGGCGGCTGCCCGCGATCGCTTCCGCCGGGGGGCGCATCCACCTGCGCGGCGAGCTGGGCGCAGGCAAAACCAGCCTGGCGCGGGCCCTGTTGCGGGCCAGCGGCGTGACGGGCCGCATCAAAAGCCCTAGCTATGCGCTGCTCGAAAGCTATAATGTTTCTAACTTGCAGTTCTATCACTTTGATTTTTATAGATTTAGTGATGCGCACGAGTGGCGGGATGCAGGCTTTGGCGAACTGCTGGATGCCCAGGCAGTGGTTCTCATCGAATGGCCCGAGCAGGCAGGCACCCGCCTTCCCCCGCCCGATCTGGATATTTTTCTCGAATATGCAGGCACCGGGCGGCGCGCATGGCTAAACGCCCGTAGCGAAAAAGGACAGCGATGGCTGACGTATTTGAATCCGCCGCACCCATGAACACCCCCGTTCCCCTGCGGCGCAAGCTGATCGCGGGCGGTTGCACGCTGCTGGTGCTGCCCCTCATTCCAAAACTGGCGCACGCAGCCACCATCGTCGCCGTGCGCACGTGGCCCGCCGACGAATACACGCGCGTCACCCTCGAGATGGATACCGAGCTCAAGGCCGAGCACTTCACGCTCGACAAGCCGCACCGCCTGGTCGTGGACATTGACGGCGTGCGCCTGAGTTCGGCCATCAACGACCTGGTCTCGCGCATCAAGCCCAACGATCCCTACATCCGTTCGGTGCGCGTGGGCCAGAACCGGCCCAACGTCGTGCGCCTGGTGTTCGACCTGAAGCAAGACGTCGCGCCGCAGGTGTTCACCTTGAAGCCCATCGGCGAATACAAGTACCGCCTGGTGCTCGACCTGTACCCCAAGGTGGCGCAAGACCCCTTGATGGCGCTGCTGAAAGACTCACAGAACGACCCGCTGGCCGGCGTGCTTGAGAACCTGGCACAAAACGGTGCCGCCGAGGCCCCCATTCCGTCCGTGAAAGGCCAAAGGCTGCCGCCGCCAGAACCCTCCCGCAGCCCCGCGCCATCGCTGGCCATCCCGGCGCCGCAAGGCAACGGCCGACGCAACCGCCCGATTCTCATCGCCCTCGACCCGGGCCACGGCGGCGAAGACCCAGGCGCCACCGGCAAGCGCGGCACGCACGAGAAAGACATCGTGCTGCAGATCGCGCAGCGGCTCAAAAAGATGATCGACGCGCAGCCCAATATGCGCGCCTACCTGACCCGCGACCGCGACTATTTCGTGCCACTGAACGTGCGCGTGCAAAAGGCGCGGCGCGTGCAGGCCGACCTGTTCATCTCCATCCACGCCGACGCCTGGGTGAAGCCATCGGCGCGCGGTTCGTCGGTCTGGGCGCTGTCCGAGCACGGCGCTACCAGCACGGCGGCGCGCTGGCTGGCCAAGAAAGAAAACGACGCCGACCTGATCGGCGGCATCGACCTGGGCTCGCACAACCGCCAGGTGGCCCAGGTGCTGCTCGACCTGTCAACCGGCGCGCAGATCAACGATTCGATCAAGGTGGGCTCGCAAATCTTGCAGGAAATCGGCAAGATCAACCGGCTGCACCGCAACCACATCGAACGCGCCGGTTTTGCCGTGCTGAAGGCGCCGGACATCCCATCGATCCTGATCGAAACCGCCTTCATCAGCAACCCCGAAGAAGAAGCGCTGCTGCGCACGCCGGCGCACCAGCAAAAGATCGCCAGCGCCGTACTCAGCGGGGTGAAAGACTACTTTGCCGCCAACCCGGCCCTGGCGCGCCGCGCCTGAGTGCGGCGGGGGCGGCCGAAACTGCCTTGACGCCTGCTTGACCCGTGCCGAGGGCGTGTCGCATCACATGCCGATGCGACACGCCTTTCTATGCGACATCGGCCTTTTTGCGGCGCAAGAGCTTGTACAACACCCCCGCTGCCGCAGGCACGGCGGCGGCGGCCACGCCGATGAGCACGATGGTGTTCAGGTGATTCTTGATGACGGGCACGTTGCCAAAGAAGTAGCCCAGGGTGATCAGGCCCGCAATCCAGGCCACGGCACCGATGGTGTTGTACACCTGAAACAGTGCCAGCCGCATGCCCGCCACCCCGGCCACAAAGGGGGCAAAAGTGCGAAACAGCGGCAGAAAGCGCGACAGCACAATGGTTTTACCACCGTGTTTTTCGTAGAACGCATGGGTTTTCAGCAGCGCCTTGCGATCGAGAAAGCGGTAGTCGCGCGAGAACACCTTGGGGCCGATGAGACGCCCCACTGAATAGTTGACGGTATTGCCCAAAATGGCCGCCACGACGAGAATGCCGCCCATGAGCACCGGGTCGAGCTTGCCCGCGGCGCCGAAGGCGCCGGCGATGAACAGCAGCGAATCGCCCGGCAGAAAGGGCAGCACCACCAGCCCCGTCTCGCCAAAGATGATGAGCGCGAGAATCAGGTAGATCCAGGCGCCGTACTGCGCCACCCAGATGCCCAGGGATTGGTCGATGTTCAGGATCAGATGAAAAAATTCAGCCATGAATGAAAATGCCCGAAAAGAAAGCATGCGCAGGCGGCCTGACACGAAACCAGCGCGACCACTCAAGCGCCAGCCGCCCAAACAACGTCTTCAAGCGCCTGTCACGATTACAAAGCATAGTTGACGACCTTGCCCGACGCCTCGCAGGCACGAGCCAGCGGGCCCTCACTATAATCGTTTTCTTGAGACTCAAACGGCCTGACGAACGGGCTGCGACACAGTCCGCAACATACCAATCCACTTTGGCGCATGACACGCCAAAGCGTACGCCACACCCCCTCGCGCCATGACACACCCCATCACCGCCCTGCCCGACACCCTCATCAGCCAGATTGCTGCGGGCGAAGTGATCGAGCGTCCCGCCTCAGTCTTGAAAGAGCTGCTGGAAAACGCGCTGGACGCCGACGCCCGGGCCGTCGAGGTGCGGCTGGACGGCGGCGGCATCCGGCGCATCCTGGTGGCCGACGACGGGCACGGCATCCCGCCCGGGCAGCTGGCGCTCGCGCTGCAACGTCACGCTACCAGCAAGATCATCTCGCTCGACGAGCTGGAACACGTCGCCACTATGGGATTTCGGGGCGAGGCACTGGCGTCGATCGGCTCGGTGGCGCAGCTGATGCTCACCTCGCGCACGGCGGAAGATACGCAGGCCTGGCAGATGACACCGGGCCAGCCCGAGCCGACCCCCGCCGCCGGCCCGACGGGCACCCGGGTGGACGTGCGCCAACTGTTTGACCACATCCCGGCGCGGCGCAAGTTTCTGCGCTCGGAGGCCACCGAATACGGCCACTGCCTGGATGCCGTCGAACGCATCGCCCTGGCCCACCCCGAAGTCGCCTTCCGCGTGTTCCACAACGACAAGCCACAGCGCAACTGGCCGGTCACCGACATCCAGGGCCGCATCCGCGACGTGCTGGGGGCCGAATTTCAAGAACAAAGCCTGCCCGTGTCGAGCGAGAGCGGGCAGATCGCGCTGGAAGGCTGCATCACGCGCCCCACCTTCGCGCGCAACCGGGCCGACCGCCAATACCTGTACGTCAATGGCCGCTACGTGCGCGACCGCACGGTGTCGCACGCGGTGCGTCAGGCCTACGCCGACGTGCTGCACGGCGACCGCCAGCCCGCCTTCGTGCTGTTTCTCAGCCTCGATCCCGCCGGGGTGGACGTCAACGTGCACCCGGCCAAGCACGAGGTGCGCTTTCGCGAAAGCGGGGCCGTGCACCGCTACGTGGCCCAGGCCCTGTCGCAGGCGCTGGCCCAGCGCGGCGGCGGCGCCGACGGGGCGGTGGAAACCCTGCTGCCCCCCAGCGTCGGCAGCCTTGCATCCGCCCAGGCGGGTGACCAGCCGGGCTACCGGGCGACCGCACCCGCGACGCCCCGGCCCGCCTACCCTGGGCGCATTCCCGTGCAGCAACGCTTCCAGCTGCACGACGCCGGCCAGGACTGGCGCAAGCTGTATCAGCCACTGGCCCCCCAGGCGGACGAAAACGACGCCGCCCACGCCCCTGCCGCCCCACACACGGGGGCAGCCCCCGAAGCTGCGTCCACCGATGCCTCAGCGCCATCCTGGGAAGGCTCCGACGCCCCCGGGGCCGACAGGCACGGCGCCGGATACGGGTTCGCGCCGACACCATCCACGTCGGCCTTCGACTCCCCGGCGACAGGTAGCCGCGCCTTCACGGCACCCCAGCCGGGCAGGTCGGCAGCCACGCGCGGCCTGCCCGCGGCGCACGCCGACGAGTTGCCGCTAGGCCTGGCACTGGGGCAACTGCACGGCATCTACATCCTGGCGCAAAACGCGCGCGGCCTGGTGCTGGTGGACATGCACGCGGCGCACGAGCGCGTCGTCTACGAGCGACTGAAAGGCATGCAGGACGACAGCGCCATCCCGGCGCAAGAACTGCTGGTGCCCGTGATCTTCAGCGCCCCGGAAACCCAGGTGGCCATCGCCCAGGAACAGCAGGACGTGCTCGACGGCCTGGGCCTGCGCATTCGCGCCACGGGCCCCACCTCGTTGGCGGTACGGGCCGTCCCGGCGCTGCTGGCCCAGGGCGACATCGAAGCGCTGGCGCGCAGCGTGCTGGCCGACGTGCAGCGCTTCGGGCAATCCGCCCGCCTGACGGAACAGCGCAACGAACTGCTTTCGACCATGGCCTGCCACGGCGCCGTGCGCGCCAACCGGCGCCTGACGATCGACGAGATGAACGCCCTGCTGCGGCAGATGGAACGCACCGAACGCGCCGACCAATGCAACCACGGCCGCCCCACCTGGTTCCAATGGAGCCTCACCGACTTGGACAAACTCTTCATGCGGGGACAATAGATGCCGCCCCAGTTGATCTGCCTGGCGGGCCCCACGGCGTCGGGCAAATCGGCCGCCTCAATGCAGCTGGCGCAGCGCTGGCCCATCGAGATCATCGTCATGGACTCAGCCACGATCTACCGCGGCATGGACATCGGCACGGCCAAGCCCAGCGCGCAAGAGCAGGCACAGGTGCCGCATCATCTGCTCGACATCCGCGACCCGGCCCAGGCCTATTCGGCGGCCGAATTCGCCCGCGATGCGGCAGCGCGGGTGCGGGACATCCACGCACGCGGCAAGATACCGGTTCTGTGTGGCGGCACGATGCTGTACTACAAGGCGCTGCGCGAAGGCCTGAACGAGCTGCCCTCCGCCGACCCCGCAATCCGCCAGGCGCTGGATGCCGAGGCGCGCGCGCGCGGCTGGCCCGCGCTGCACGCCGAGCTGGCCCGGGTAGACCCGCAAACCGCCGCCCGCCTGGCGCCCAACGACAGCCAGCGCCTGCAGCGGGCGCTGGAAATCTGGCGCGTCAGCGGGCGCAACATGAGCGACTGGCTGACGCAGACGCCCACGCCGGTGCTGCCGGGCTGGCGGTTCATTACCATCAGCCTGGAACCTTCAAATCGCGCCGTGCTGCATGCCCGCATCGCCCAACGCTACCGCGCCATGATCGGGCAGGGGTTGCTGGACGAGGTGCGCGCGCTGCACGCCCGGGGCGACCTGCACCCTGGGCTGCCCTCGATCCGCTGCGTGGGTTACCGGCAGCTGTGGGACGCTCTGGATGGCCGGGTGCCGCTGGACACGGCCATCGAACAGGCCATCGCCGCCACCCGCCAGCTGGCCAAGCGGCAGATCACCTGGCTGCGCTCATTGCCCCAGCGGCACGTGATCGACTGCCTGTCGCCCGACGCCGCCGCAGAAGTGTCCCGCCTGTGCGCCCAGTGGCTGGCGTCCTGACCGCGCTTAATCGACCAAGGTTTGCGCGCCGCCGTCGGCCTGGGGTTCGATAGCGCCCAACGTGTAGACGGTTTCGCCCTGCGCCTGCAGGGTGGCGGTGATGGCGTCGGCCTGGGCGGCGTCCACCACCAGCACCATGCCGATGCCGCAGTTGAAGACGCGCGCCATTTCGTGGTCGGCCACGCCGCCTTGTGCTTGCAGCCACTGAAACAGCGCAGGCCACTGCCAGGCATCGCGGTGCAAATGGGCGCACAGGCCCGCGCCCAGGATACGCGGCACGTTTTCGAGCAGGCCGCCGCCGGTGATGTGGGCCAGGCCCTTGATGGCGCGACCATGGGCGGCCAGGCCCGCCAGCACGGATTTCACGTAGATGCGGGTGGGTTCCATGACCACGTCGCCCAGGGGGCGGCCACCCAGGTCCTGCTCGGGACGGGCGCCCGCGTGCTGCAAAATCTTGCGCACCAGCGAATAGCCGTTGGAGTGCGCGCCGCTGGACGCCAGGCCCAGCACCACGTCACCCACCTGAATGCTCTTGCCATCGATGATGGCGGATTTTTCGACCGCCCCCACGGCAAAGCCGGCCAGGTCGTACTCGCCATCGGGATACATGCCGGGCATCTCGGCAGTCTCGCCGCCAATGAGCGCGCACCCGGCCAGTTCGCAGCCGCGCGCCACGCCGCCGACGACCTGCGCCGCCGTCTCGACCGACAGCTTGCCGCAGGCGAAATAATCGAGGAAATACAGGGGTTCGGCCCCCTGCACCAAAATATCGTTGACGCTCATGGCGACCAGATCGATGCCCACGGTGTCGTGGCGCTGCCATTCGAAGGCCAGGCGCAGCTTGGTGCCCACGCCGTCGGTGCCAGACACCAACACCGGCTCACGCAGGTGTTTGGGCACTTCGAACAAGGCACCGAAACCGCCGATGCCCGCCATGACACCCGGGCGCATGGTGCGGGCGGCCAGCGGTTTGATACGATCGACCAGCGCATCGCCAGCATCGATATCGACACCCGCATCGCGGTAGGTGAGAGAAGGGGAAGTGCCTTGGGTCATGAGAAAAGCCGCCGAATGTGCAAGAATTGCAGGTTTGGACAATATGGGCCTGATTTTACGATGAACTGGGATCGGGGCGCACCGGCGCCACGCAACGTCCCGGAAACATCGGCCAGTCATCCCCTGCCCGCCACACAGAGCACTCGCACGACGGCATGACACAGCAACTCTTACTGGACATCCTGCCCGGGGCCCTTCCCACCCTGGACACCTTCGTCGCGGGCAGCAATGGGGCGGTGGTCGAGGCACTGCGCACGCTCTCGCCGGGCCACGCCCTGTACCTGTGGGGCGGCCACGGGTCGGGCCGCAGCCACCTGCTGCGCGCCCGGGCACAAGAACCCGGCTGCCACTACCTGGATGCCCGCACCCCCGCCTATCTGCTGCAGGCGCTGGCCACCGACGAAGAACGCGTCCTGCGCCTGGTGGCGGTCGATGACGTCGAAGAGCTCAGCGCCGCCGCCCAGGCCGCGCTCTTTGCCCTGTTCAACCGCTGGCGCGCCGCCGCCAGCACGCCCGACGCCTTCGCCTTGCTGACGGCGGGCGACCGCGCGCCACTGACCATGCCCCTGCGCGAAGACCTGCGCACCCGCCTGGGCTGGGATCTGGTCTACCGTATCGAGCAGCTCTCGGACGAAGACCGCGCCCAGGCGCTGCGCGACCGCGCCTTGCAGCGCGGCCTCAAGCTGCCCGACGACGTGCTGCACTGGATTCTGATCCACCACGACCGCGACATGGGGCGCCTCACCACCCTGATCGACACGCTCGATCAATACTCGCTGTCGCGCCACCGGCCCGTGACGCTGCCGCTGCTCAAAGAGCTGCTGGCGCGCACCGGGCAACACCCGGCCGACACCCTCGACACTTCAACCGCGCCCGACGCCTCGCACTCATGACGACTCCCTCGCACCTGGCCCTCTTCGACCTGGATCACACCCTGCTGCCCTTCGACAGCGACTACCAGTGGGCCGATTTCCTGGCCCGCACGGGCCGCGCGGGCGACCCCGCCGTGGCCCAGGCGCGCAACGACGATCTGATGCGCCGCTACAACCTGGGCACGCTCTCAGCCGAAGAAGCCGCCGACTTCATGCTCGGCCTGCTGCGGCTGGCCGAGCCCGACGAGCTGGCCCGCTGGCACCAGGTCTATATGGATGAAGTCGTGCTGCCGGGCGTGCTGCCCGCCGCCCGCGCGCTGGTCACCGAACACCAGACCCGAGGCGGGCTATGCGCCATCGTCACCGCCACCAACGCCTTCGTCACCGGCCCCATTGCCCAGGCGCTGGGCATCCATCACCTGATCGCCACCATCCCCGAGCAAGACGCGCAGGGCCGCTACACCGGGCGCATCGAAGGCACACCCAGCTTCAAGACGGGCAAGGTGCTGCGCGTGCGCCAATGGCTGCGCGGCCAAGGGCTGCAGCTCGAAGACTTCGCCGAATCCTGGTTCTACAGCGATTCGCTCAACGACCTGCCGCTGCTGGAAGTCGTCACCCACCCGGTCGCCACCAACCCCAGCCCGGCGTTGCGCGAGCTGGCCGAGGGGCGCGGCTGGCGAGTACTCGAGCTCTTTTCAGACATGCGCGATACAAAGTCTTAAAATACGCGCCATGCTCAAGCAGACCATCAAAAATTTCGTCTCGCGCCTGTTTGCCACGCCGCCCAGCGGCCCGGTGCGCCTTTCCCGTGACAAGCATGGCATCGACCGGCGACTGGTTTCCCGGCACGCGATCAAGGTCTGCGAAGTGCTCAACCAGCAGGGGTTCGACGCCTACATCGTGGGCGGCGCCGTGCGCGACCTCATCGTGGGCCTGCAGCCCAAAGACTTTGACGTCGCCACCAACGCCACGCCCAACCAGATCCGCCCCCTGTTTCGCCGTGCCCGCATCATCGGGCGGCGCTTCCAGCTGGTACACGTGGTCTTCGGCCAGGAAATCATCGAAACGGCCACCTTCCGCGCGCCGGCCTCGGACAACCAGGAAACCGACGAACACGGCCGTATCCTGCGCGACAACGAATTCGGCACGCACGAAGAAGACGCCGCGCGGCGCGACTTCACCATCAACGCGCTGTATTACGACCCGCTAAAAGAAGAAGTCATCGACTTCCACCAAGGCGTGGCCGACCTGAAAAACCGCACGGTGCGCATGATCGGCGACCCCGAAACACGCTACCGCGAAGACCCGGTGCGCATGCTGCGAGCACTGCGCTTCCAGGCCAAGCTGGGCGCGCGCATCGATCCGGCCACCGAGACCCCCATCGCCAAGCTGGCCCCGCTCATCGAACACGTGCCCGCGTCACGCCTGTTCGACGAAACGCTCAAGCTGCTCACCTGCGGGCACGCCATGGATTGCCTGCGCGAGCTGCGCCGCTCGGGCCTGACCAAAAGCCTCATCCCGCTCATCGATCGCATCTTCGAAGAAGACGGCGGCGAGGCCTTCGTCGAGATCGCCCTGTCGCGCACCGACGCGCGCGTGCGCGCGGGCAAGCCGGTCAGCCCCAGCTTTCTGTTCGCAGCCCTGTTGTGGCGCCTGGTGCAAAAGCGCTGGAGCGCCCTGGTGGCGCAAGACGTGCAGCGCAACGAAGCGCTCATCCGCGCGGCGGATTCGGTCATCGACGAACAGATGGACAAACTCGTCATCCAGCGCCGCCATCAGGCCGACATGCGCGAAATCTGGCTCATGCAGGCGCGCTTCGAGCGCGCCACGGTGCGCTCGATCTGGCGCCTGATCGAACAGCCGCGTTTCCGCGCGGCGGTGGACTTCCTGCAGCTGCGCGCCGAAGCCCGCGAGGTGGACAGCGTGCTGGCCCAGTGGTGGATGGATCTCGCCAACAGCGGCGACGAGCGCCGCAGCCAGATGATCGACACCTGGCAGTCGGGCCACGCGGGGGCGCGACGCACCAGCGGCACCAGCCGCAAGCGTCGGCGGCGCCACAAGTCGTCTGGCGCGGCGGACGCAGGGCAGGCCAGCGCGGGCCAGGCCGACGCGGGTTTCGCGCCAGATTCCACGGAATAGCGCATGCTGGCCTACATCGGCCTGGGCGCCAACCTGGGCAATGCCGCCCAGACCCTGCGTGAGGCCGCCCAGGCCCTGGCCAGCCAGGCGGGCGTGCGCGCCTTGCGCTTGTCGCCGCTGTACGACACCTCGCCCGTGGGCTGCAGCGGCCCGGACTACGTCAACGCCGTCGCGGAAATCCACACCACGCTGGATGCCCACGCCCTGCTGCGAGCGCTGCAAGGCATCGAACAGGCGCACGGTCGGCAGCGCCCCTACCGCAACGCCCCTCGCACGCTGGATCTCGACCTGCTCTGGTACGACGGACAGACCATCCAGACCCCCGACCTGACCGTGCCCCACCCCCGCATGCACGAGCGCGCCTTCGTGCTGCGCCCCTTGATGGATCTGGCGCCCGACCTGCGCCTGCCGCAAGGCGGCCTGGCCGCGCTGCTCGCACACTGCGCCGGACAGGCGATCGCACCGCTGAACCCCGAGGGGCGCTAAAGGTTCTGGCTACCCGAGCCTGGCCCAGCCCGGTGCCCGGCAGCCCGCCCGCCAGGCCGGGTACACTGCCCTCATCACCCGGAACCACCAAGGAATCACATGCCCAGCCCGCTCATTCGTCTAGTGGTTGCCTACACCGACAACCGTGTCATCGGCCACGACGGCGGCATGCCCTGGCACCTGCCGGGCGATCTGGCCCACTTCAAGCGCACGACGCTGGGGCACCCCATCCTCATGGGCCGCAAGACCTGGCTGTCGCTGGGGCGTCCGCTGCCAGGGCGCCGCAACCTGGTGCTCAGCCGGGACACCCGCTTCGCCGCCCAGGGGGCCGAATGCTTTGCCTCGCTGGGCGCCGCGCTGGCGGCCTGCCCCGAGGCAGACCACGTCTGCGTGATCGGTGGCGAGCAGATTTTCCGCCTGGCCCTGCCCCTGGCCGACGAAATCGTCGCCACCGAAATCCACGCCTTCATCCACGGCGACACCTGGTTTCCCGAACTGCCCGCCGAGCACTGGCAAGAGACCGAACGCCTGCCGCAACCCGAAGACCACGGCTTGATCTACGACTTCGTCACGTACCGGCGTGTGGGCCGTTGAGACGGTCATCGCCCTTCAGGGTAAACGCGCTTGCCTGGCCGCCGGCTGTCGGTCGAGAATAAGGGCTCCGATCGATTTTTTTCGAGGTCGTCATGCCTGCCTCTTCTTCGTCGCTCGACATGTCCAGCCTGTGGATGCCGTTTACCGCCAACCGGCAATTCAAGGCGCATCCAAGGCTGCTGGCCGGTGCCCAGGGGATGTACTACACCGCCGCCGATGGCCACCGGGTGCTGGACGGCACAGCGGGGCTGTGGTGCGTCAACGCCGGGCACGCGCGCCCCGAGATCATCGAGGCCATCACCCGGCAGGCGGGACGCCTGGACTACGCGCCCAGTTTCCAGATCGGCCACGAAGACTCCTTCAAGGCGGCCTCCAAGGTGGCGGCCCTCATGCCCGACGGGCTGGATCGCATCTTCTTCACCAACTCGGGTTCAGAATCCGTCGATACGGCGCTCAAGATCGCGCTCGCCTACCACCGGGCCCGCGGCGAAGGGCAGCGCACGCGTCTCATCGGGCGCGAGCGCGGCTACCACGGGGTGGGCTTTGGCGGCATCTCGGTGGGCGGCATCTCGCCCAACCGCAAGACGTTCTCCGGCGTGCTGCTGCCGGGGGTCGATCACCTGCCGCATACCCACGCGCCAGAGCACAATGCCTTCTCGCGCGGGCAGCCGGCCTGGGGTGCGCACCTGGCCGACGAGCTCGAACGCATCGTCGCCCTGCACGACGCCTCGACGATCGCCGCCGTCATCGTCGAACCCATGGCCGGTTCCACCGGCGTGCTGGTGCCGCCCGTGGGCTACCTTGAACGGCTGCGCGAAATCACGTCAAAGTACGGCATCCTGCTCATTTTCGACGAAGTGATCACCGCCTTTGGCCGCCTGGGGGCCGCCACTGCCGCCGGGCGCTTTGGCGTCACGCCCGACCTCATCACCATGGCCAAGGGCATCAGCAATGCCGCCATCCCGGCGGGGGCTGTCGCCGTGCAGCGCGGCATCTACGACACCATTCTCGAAGCCAGCGGTAGCGGCATCGAGTTCTTTCACGGCTACACCTATTCAGCGCACCCGATGGCGACGGCGGCCATGCTGGCGGCGCTCGACATCTACGAAAAGGATGGTTTGTTTGAACGCGCCGATGCGCTCTCGGGCCAGTTTGAAGACGCCGCGCACAGTCTGCGTGGGCGCCAGCACGTGATCGACGTGCGCAACATCGGCCTGGTGGCCGGGGTCGAACTCGCGCCCCGCGAGGGGGCTCCCGGGGCGCGAGCCGCCGAGGTATTTGCCAAATGCTTCGATCGCGGGGTGCTGGTGCGCTACACGGGCGACACGCTGGCGTTCTCGCCGCCGCTCATCATCGAAGAAGCGCAGGTACACGAACTGTTCGGTACGGTGGCCAAGGTGCTAAGCGAGATCGAATAGGCATCGCGAACGCCGATGCTGCTGGTTTCTGAGCCGCACCGGCGTGCCAATCGCGCCGTCTACGCCGTGCGCGGCGCCTGTGCCCGGATCTTGGTGACGGTCTCGCCGCCGATACCCCAGTTGTCGGTTTCCACCTCGTCGATCACCACGAAGGTAGTCTTGGGGTTCTTGCCCAGCACATCCACCAGCAGCTGCGTGGCGCCCTCGATGAGGCGCGCCTTTTGCTCGGGCGTGACACCGCCCTCGCGGGTGATCTTGATGTTGACGTACGGCATGGATGGTCTCCTTTTATTGGGAAAATTCGGGATAAACAGAGCTCTCTGCACGTTTGAGCTGCAAAGAGACCGAAAACCGCTCGGCGGGATGGATCGTAACCGACACCTCGAAGACCTGCCCGGCGGCATCGAGGTAGTGCCGCACGATCTTCAGCGCGGCGCTGCCCACAGGCAATTGCAGCGCCTGGGCCATCGCGGCGTCTTGTAGCGTGCAGGCACAGATTTCCTGGTGGATTTCCGCAATGCGGCGCCCATAGCGGCGCTCGATCAAGGTGCTGATGAGCATGTCTGGCTGCGCGCGCACCTCGTCGATGATCTCGGCATACGAGGGCGCGATGTACACATCCGTCCATCCAATGGGCAGGGTGCGCTTGCTGTCCTGCAGACGCAGGCTGGCAATCCGCAGCCAACGCTCACCCGGCTGGCACGCCAGCAAGCGGGCCAGCTCTCCCGACGCCTCGACCGGCTCGGCGCTTTGCACCACACGGGTGTGTTCCGCGCCAAACTGCACCAGATCATCCAGCGAGGCCAGGGTGGGCCGAAAGCCCGTGCGGATTTCGGTGGCCACCACCCGCGTGCCGACGTTCTTGCGCCGTGACACGAGCCCCAGCTGCTGCAGTTCGTTGAGCGCCGCGCGCACCGTGTGGCGGCTGGTGCCGTAGAGTTCGCACAGCTGCATCTCGGTGGGCAGCAGGCTGCCCAGCGGATAGCTGCCCTGGGTAATGCTTTCAGTCAGATGCTGCGCCAGGCGGATGTAGTGGTGTTTGATCATACAAGCGGCAAAGAGTGTGACCACGAAATCAGTCGTGGACGATAGCGTCCATTGTAGTAGTGGCGCGCCACATCAGTAGAATCCCCTATTTTCTATATGTCCGTACATATTAAATAATATATGTACGAACATATTAGTTCACGTCTCGATCCCCTACTTCACCGGATTTCCCATGTCAGCCAGCTCCGTCATCGACTCCATCCTCTTTCGCGACGCCTTTGGCACGCCCAAGATGCGCGCGCTTTTCTCCGACCTTGCCCTCATCCAACGCTACATCGACGCTGAAGTTGCCCTCGCCCAGGCCCAGGCACGTGTCGGCGTCATCCCCACCGACGCCGCCGCACACATCGCCCAAAACGCCTCAATCGAGCATATCGACCTCGACCGCATGCGCCACGAAACCGACATCGTGGGCTACCCCATCCTGCCGCTCGTACACCAGCTGGTCGAACAATGCGGCGAGGCGGGCCGCTACGTACATTGGGGGGCCACCACCCAGGACATCATGGACACCGCCGTCGCACTGCAGGTGCGCGACGCGCTGGACAGCATCGATGCCGACATCCGCGAGCTGCGCGGCATCCTGGCCGATCTGGCACGCAAGCATCGCGACACCCCCATGGCCGGGCGCACGCACTTGCAGCAGGCACTGCCCGTGACCTTCGGCTACAAGGCATCGATCTGGCTGGCCATGTTCGACCGCCACCAGCAACGCATTGCCCAGCTGCGCCCACGCGTGGCCGTGGTCGAATTCGCGGGAGCGGCGGGCACGCTGGCCTCGTTGGGTGATCAAGGCCTGCGGGTGCAGGCAGCCCTGGCCGACGAGCTGCAGCTGGGTATCCCGACCACCACCTGGCACGTGGCACGCGACGGCTTTGCCGAAGCCGTGAACCTGCTCGCGCTCGTCACGGGTTCTCTGGGCAAGATTGCGCTGGACATCATGCTGATGGCGTCCAGCGAATTCGCCGAGGTGTACGAGCCCTTCGTCAAGGGGCGCGGGGCCTCCAGCACCATGCCGCAAAAGCGCAACCCGATTTCCAGCGAGCTGATGCTGGCGGCGGCCAAGGCCGTTCGCCAGCAGGCGGGCCTGATGGTGGACGCCATGGTGCAGGATTTCGAACGCGCGACGGGGCCCTGGCATGCAGAATGGATCGCCATCCCCGAAAGTTTCATACTGACGGCCGGTGCCTTGCACCAAGCCAAGTTTGCGCTGGCGGGGCTCATCGTGGACGAAGCCCGGATGCAGCACAACCTGGGCCTGAGCAAGGGGCTCATCGTCGCCGAGGCCGTGATGATGGGCCTGGCGCCGCACACGGGCCGCCAGCAGGCGCACGACATCGTCTACGACGCCTGCCGCACGGCCTCGGACAGCGGCCGCACCCTGGCCGACGTGCTGGGCAGCCTGCCCGCCGTCACGGCGCACCTCGACCAGGCCGCCATCGAACACCTGACCGACCCGGCCAACTACCTGGGCATGGCGCCGCAAATGGTCGATGCCGCCCTGAAGCACTCGCACAGCATCCAGTAATGACTGCCACCACTTTGCCTCTCACGGAAACCCCCACCATGAGCACTCCTGATCCCGCCCCCAAGCCCGCCACCCGATCCCCCTGGTACTACCGCCTGGGCCCCCAGGTGCTGGTTTCACTGGCCCTGGGCATCATTGCCGGTTTCGCCTTCCCCGCCCTTGCCACACAGCTGAAGGTGTTGGGCGACATGTTCCTCAACCTCATCAAAGCGGGCGTGGCGCCCCTGGTGTTCCTCACCATCGTGCACGGCATCGCCTCCGCCGGCGATGCGCGCAGCGCGGGCCGCATCGGCTGGCGGGCCATCGTCTACTTCGAGGTCGTGTCCACCGTGGCCCTGCTGCTGGGCATGGTGGCGGGCAACCTGCTGCAGATCGGCAGCGGCATGTCGCCGCATGCCGGGGGCACCGCCATCCCGGCGATCAAGGCCGCCACCCCCGGCTTTTCGGAATTCCTGCTGCACATCGTGCCGGACAATTTCGTCGGTGCCTTCGCCAAAGGCGAACTGCTGCAGGTCGTCGTGCTGTCGGTCATGGTCGGCATCGGCATCCTGGCCATCCCGGCCGAACGCCGCAGCGCCATCAACAACAGCCTGAGCCAGATTTCCGAAGTACTGTTCTCCTTCATCAACCTGGTGATGCGGCTGGCTCCGCTGGGCACTTTCGGCGCCGTGGCCTATTCGGTCGGCAGCAATGGGTCGTCCGTCTTGCTGGCCCTGGCCGAATTCGTGCTTGGCTTCTACGCCATCCTGGCACTGTTCATCATCGCCGGGCTGGGCACGATCGCCAAGCTGGCGGGTTTCAGCCTGTGGCGCTTCCTGCGCTACATCAAGGATGAAATTTTCATCGTGCTGGGCACCGCATCCTCGGAAAGTGCCCTGCCGCGCCTGCTGATCAAGCTGGAACGCCTGGGCTGCAGCGAACAGACCGTGGGCCTGGTGCTGCCCACCGGCTACGCCTTCAATCTGGACGGCACGTCCATCTTCATGGCCATGGGGGTGATGTTCATCTCGCATGCCTATGGCGTGCCGCTGTCGCTCGAAGTCCAGCTTGGCATCCTGCTGCTCATGCTGCTCACCTCCAAGGGCGCGGCCACCGTGTCCGGCGGCTCGTTCGTCGTCTTCGCGGCCACAGTCACCTCGACCGGCATCCTGCCCGTCGAAGGGCTGGCGCTGATCTTCGGGGTGTACCGCTTTCTGTCGATGGCCATGGCCACTTGCAACACCATCGGCAATAGCGTCGCCACCGTGGTGGTCGCCAAGTGGTCGGGCACTTTCGACGCCGAGCGCGCCCACAAGCACCTGTACCCGGAGCAATACCCCGACGTCGCGCACGAGGACGAGGCCCTGGACAACGGCGTTGCCCTACCCTCCCTCGACACACCGGCCAAGGCGTCGCACGCCTGACCGCCCTGCGGCACCATGAAGAACGCCCCGGCGCTGGCGGTCACCCAGCGCCGGGGCGTTGTGCCATGCACCCGCGTCAGGCGCTGGCGGTCTCCGCCGAGGCATAGGCCTCGACCGGCGGGCAAGCGCAGCTGAGGTTGCGGTCGCCCCAGGCGTTGTCCACCCGGGCCACTGGCGGCCAGTACTTGCGCGCGGCCATGCCGGGCAACGGATAGGCGGCCTGTTCACGCGTGTACGGGTGCGTCCAGTCCTGCACCAGCAGCACCGAGGCGGGGTGCGGCGCATTGACCAGCACGTTGTCTTCCAGGGGCTGCTCACCGCGTTCGACAGCGGCGATTTCCTGGCGGATGGCGATCATCGCGTCGATGAAGCGGTCGAGTTCTTCGACCCCTTCGGACTCGGTGGGTTCGACCATCAGGGTGCCAGCCACCGGGAAGCTCATGGTGGGGGCGTGGAAGCCGTAGTCCATCAGGCGCTTGGCGATGTCTTCGGCACCGATACCGCTGGAGTCTTTGATCGGGCGGATGTCGAGGATGCACTCGTGCGCCACGCGGCCCTTGGGGCCTGCCGCGTACAGGATGGGATAGTGCGGCGCCAGGCGCGCAGCCAGGTAGTTGGCGTTGAGAATGGCCACCTGCGTGGCGCGGCGCAAGCCGGCCGCCCCCATCATGGTGATGTACATGGTGGAGATCGGCAGGATGCTGGCCGAACCGAACGGCGCCGCCGACACCGGGCCCGACTGGCCCACCGGCAGACGGCCGTCTTCACCCACCACGCCCGGCAGGTACGGCGCCAGGTGCGCGCGCACGGCCACGGGACCCACGCCCGGGCCGCCGCCGCCGTGGGGGATGCAGAAGGTCTTGTGCAGGTTCAGGTGCGAGACGTCGGAGCCGAAGCGCCCCGGACGCGCCACACCCACCATGGCGTTCATGTTGGCGCCGTCCAGGTACACCTGGCCGCCCGCGTCGTGCACAAGGGCGCAGATGTCGGTGACGGTGGTCTCGAACACCCCGTGAGTGGACGGATAGGTGATCATGAGCGCAGCCAGGCGCTCGCCCACCTGGGCAATCTTAGCGCGCAGGTCGGCCATGTCGATGTTGCCGTTGTCGTCGGACGCCACCACAACCACATCCATGCCCGCCAGGTGCGCCGAGGCCGGATTGGTGCCGTGCGCCGAAGCCGGGATCAGGCAGACGTTGCGCTGGTGCTCGCCATTGGCCTGGTGATAGCCACGGATGGCCAGCAGGCCGGCGTATTCGCCCTGGGCGCCCGAATTGGGCTGCAGGCTGACGCGGTCGTAGCCGGTGATCTCGCACAGCGCCGAGGACAGACGCTCGATCATCTGCTGATAGCCTTGGGCCTGCCCCGCCGGGGCAAAGGGGTGCATGTGCGCGAACTCGGGCCAGGTGACGGGGATCATCTCGGCGGTGGCGTTGAGCTTCATGGTGCACGAGCCCAGCGGGATCATGGTGCGATCCAGGGCTAGGTCTTTGTCGGCCAGCGTGCGCAGGTAGCGCAGCATGTCGGTTTCGGATTTCACGCGCGAGAAGGACGGGTGCGCCAGGATGGCGCCCTGGCGATGCAGCGCGGCGGGAATACCATCGCCTTCGACAGTGAAGTCGGGCGCCGTGCGCGCCACGCCCATGCCGCTGGCGATGACACCCAGCAATGTCTCGATGTCGCGCTGGCCCACGGTTTCGTCGAGCGACACGGCAACGTGCATGTCATCGACCCGGCGCAGGTTCATGCCCCCGGCCACGGCGGCATCCACCACGGCCTGGGTACGCGCACCCGTGGCCAGCTGCAGCGTGTCGAACCAGCTGTCGTTGACCACTTTCACGCCCATGGCGCGCAAGGCGGCGGCCAGCTGCGTGGTATGCGTGGCCACCCGCTGCGCGATCTTGCGGATGCCTTGCGGCCCGTGCCAGACGGCGTACATGGCGGCCATCACGGCCAGCAGCACCTGCGCGGTGCAGATGTTGGACGTGGCCTTTTCGCGGCGGATGTGCTGCTCGCGCGTTTGCAGGGCCAGGCGCAGGGCCTGTTCGCCCCGGGCGTCTTGCGACACCCCCACCAGGCGGCCCGGCAGGTTGCGCTTGTAGACGTCCTTGCAGGCCATGAAACCGGCGTGCGGGCCACCATAACCCATGGGCACGCCAAAGCGCTGGGACGAACCCACGGCGATGTCGGCGCCCCATTCGCCCGGCGGCGTGAGCAAGGCCAGCGCCAGCAGGTCGGTGGCCACGGCCACCACGGCCCCGGCGTCGTGCGCCTGCCGGGCCAGGGCGCGGTAATCGGCCACGCCCCCCAGCGACTGGGGATACTGCAGCAGCACGCCGAAGCACTCGGGCAGGCCCTCGGCTTCGTCGCCCACCACCACGTCGATACCGATACCCGCAGCGCGCGTACGCAGCACTTCGAGGGTTTGCGGATGCACGTGCTTGGAGGCAAAGAACTGCGTGGACTTGGCGCGCGACACACGACGGGCCAGCGTCATGGCCTCGGCGGCGGCCGTGGCTTCGTCCAGCAGGGAAGAATTGGCGATGTCCAGGCCGGTGAGGTCGGTGACCATGGTCTGGAAGATCAGCAGGGCTTCGAGGCGGCCCTGGGAAATCTCAGGCTGGTACGGCGTGTAGGCCGTGTACCAGGCCGGGTTTTCGAGGATGTTGCGCAGGATGACGTGCGGCACGTAGGTGCCGTAATAGCCCTGGCCAATGTAGCTGCGCAGCACCTGATTGCGCGAGGCGATGGCTTTCAGATCGGCCAGCGCCTCGACCTCGCCCAGCGGCCCGGGGAGATCCAGGTAAGGGGCCTCGGACAAGATGTTTTCAGGAACGACTTCCCGAATCAGGGCATCCAGGCTGGACACGCCGACCGCGGCCAGCATGGACTGCTGGTCGGACTCGGACGGCCCGACGTGGCGGGCGATGAATTCGGAATGCGTGGCGGGATCGCGCAGCATGGCAGGGTTCTCCAAAAGACTATCAGGCCTGGGCTTCGTAGGCGGCGGCATCCATCAGGGCATCGACGTCGGCCGCATTGTCGGGGCGGATTTTGAAAATCCACTGGTCGTAGGCGCCTTCGTTGACGAGGGCGGGCTGGTCGTTGAGGGCTTCGTTGAAAGCCACGATCTCGCCCGCGACGGGAGCGTAGATGTCGGAGGCCGCCTTTACGGACTCGACCACGGCGGCCGTGTCGCCCGCCGACAGGTGGGCACCCACCTGCACGTCGCCGACGAACACCAGATCGCCCAGCTGGTCTTGCGCGTCGTCGGTGATGCCGACCTGGAAGCAGTCGCCGTCGGCCTTGACCCACTCGTGGGAAGCCGTGTATTTGCGGTCGTTTGGAATGGACATGGTAAACCCCGTTTATCTGGAAGAATGAGAATGAAAAATACTGCGGTGCGCGCGCCCTGCCTGCCGACATCGGACGAACAGATCAGGACACAGCACAGTGTGAAACCGATGCGGCCCACGGGCAACACATCTGTGCCGCCCGCGAGCAGACAATGTTGCTCAGACCAGCGCCTTGCCGTTGCGCACGAAGGGCGGGCGCACGATTTCGGCGGGCAGCCACTTGCCGCGGATCTCGACTTCGACGCGCTCGCCGGGCTGGCTGCCGACCGGCACGCGCGCGAGCGCGATGGAATAGCCCAGCGTGGGCGCCATCGTGCCGCTGGTGAGTTCGCCCTCGCCGTGCGCCGTGCGTACTTTCATGTGGCCGCGCATGATGCCGCGCTCGAGCAATTTGAGGCCGACCAGTTCGCGGTCGCGCGCGGCGGCCTGCAGCGCGGCGCGGCCGATGAAGTCGCGCGTGTCGTCTTTCATGGAAACCGTCCAGGCCAGGCCGGACTCGTACGGATGCACGGTCTCGTCCATGTCTTGGCCGTAGAGGTTCATGCCGGCTTCGAGGCGCAGCGTGTCGCGCGCCCCCAGGCCGCAGGGATGCACACCCGCGGCGGCCAGGGCATCCCAGAACGCTTTGACGGCGGTGGCGGGCAGCACGATCTCGAAGCCATCTTCGCCGGTGTAGCCGGTGCGCGCGACCAGCGTGTTTTCATCCACCAGCGTGCCGGTGAAGGGCTTGAGGTCTTGCGTGGCGGCTTTCCATTCGGGGTGCACCGACCAGACGATCTCGCGCGCCTTGGGGCCTTGCACGGCCACCATGGCCAGGTCGCGGCGCGGCGTGACAGTGACGCCGAAGGGCTTGGCCTGCTCTTGCATCCAGGCCACGTCTTTGGCCGCCGTGCCGGCGTTGACGACGATGCGCCAGCGGTCGGAGGCGAAAAAGTACACGATAAGGTCGTCGATGACACCGCCTTCGGGGCGCAGCATGCAGGAATACAGGGCCTTGCCCGGCATGCCGGCGATCTTGGCGACATCGTTGGCCAGCAGGTGGCGCAGGAAGTCGGGGGCCGAGGCACCCAGGACATCGACGTTAAGCATGTGCGAGACGTCGAACATGCCCGCCGCCTGACGCACGGCGTGGTGCTCTTCGAGCTGCGAGCCATAGGCCAGGGGCATGTCCCAGCCGCCGAAATCGACGATTTTTGCGCCCAGGGCGACGTGAGTGTCAAACAGAGGGGTTTGAGAAGGCATGGAGAGAGGCTCCGGACAAGGCAATAGGGCGGCACACGTGCCGGCAGCGCCCTTCTGTCCTTTTGCCTGAGAGTTGCCCCAGCGGGGGTTCACCTTCGGCGCCCGCGCGCCTGCTCGGGGCGGGTCTCTCCAGAATGCTGCGATGCGCGCGTGGCATCATGCGAATGGTACGGGGTGCCTGAGCGATTCTGGGCGAATTGCGCCTTCGGCGGCTGCCCGAAACACAGGCAGCGCTCTCCCACCCGCATCGGGTGACAGCAAGGGCAAAATATACCCTGAAAGCGGTTGATTCAACAAATGAAATTGTGACCAAACCGGCGCGCACGGTGGACGCACGCCGCCCTGGCCGACCCCGGACAGCCACACCATACCGCACAGTGTTGAGCAGCCACGACGATGATGACCTTCGAAGCGGCTTGAAATTCAGAGGTTCCTTAGATAAAGCCCTGCGCGCGCCAGTGCGCCCGCGTATCGGCATCGATGCCCAACCGATCGAGCAGCGCGTCGGTGTGCTGGCCCAGCGCGGGGGCCGGGGTGTCGATGCCGCCGGGCGTGGCCGAGAGCTTGGGCACGATGCCGGGCACCCGGCAGGGCGTGCCGTCAGGCAGCGGCTGGTCGAGAATCATCTGGCGCGCCCGGTAGTGGGGGTCGTCGGCGATGTCGGCGATGTCGTAGATGCGACCCGCCGGGATGCGCGCCTCGTTGAGGGCCGCCAGCACGTCGTCCTGCGTGCGTGCCGCCGTCCACTGCGCGATTGCGGCATCGATGCGCGCCACCTGCGCCACGCGGCCCGCATTGTGCGCCAGGGCCGGGTCAGCCCCCAGGTCGTCGCGGCCGATCGCCTGCATGAGGCGGCGGAAGATGCTGTCGCCATTGCCCGCGATGAGCACGTAGCCATCCTGGCAGGCATAGGCATTGCTGGGCGCAATGCCCGGCAGGCTGCTGCCCGCGGGCTGGCGCACCTGGCCAAAGACGGCGTATTCCGGCAGCAGGCTTTCCATCATGTTGAACACCGACTCGTACAGCGCCACGTCGATCATCTGCCCCACGCCCTGCTGGTCGCGCGCCCGCAAGGCCAGCAAAATGCCGATGACGCCATGCAGCGCCGAGAGCGAGTCGCCGATGGAGACCCCCACGCGCACCGGCGTGCGACCCGGTTCGCCGCTGAGGTAGCGCAGGCCACCCATGGCCTCGGCCACCACGCCAAAGCCGGGGCGGTCGCGGTACGGCCCGGTCTGGCCATAGCCCGACACCCGCAACATGACCAGACGCGGGTTGACGGCGTGCAAATCGTCCCAGCCCAGGCCCCAGGCTTCGAGCGTGCCCGGCTTGAAGTTCTCGATGACGACGTCGCATTCCCGCACCAGGGTGCGCACCAGGTCCTGGATTTCGGGCTGGCGCAGATCGAGCGTGACGGACTGCTTGTTGCGCGACTGCACTTGCCACCAGACCGAGGTGCCGTCGTGCAGCAGCCGCCAGTTGCGCAAAGGGTCACCCTGCCCCGGCGGTTCGATCTTGATGACTTCGGCGCCGAACTCGCCCAGCATCTTGCCGGCGAAAGGCCCTGCGATCAGCTGGCCCATTTCCAGCACGCGCAGTCCACTGAGGGGTTTTTTCGTCATGGTCTTGATCCTGCCTTCAATGACCGCCCGCACGCCACACCCGAGGCCCAGGCCCACTGGAAATTGTAGCCACCCAGCCAGCCGGTGACATCCACGGCCTCGCCCACCACGTGCAACCCGGGGCAGCGGTGCGCCTGCAGGCTGCGCTGATCGAGCTCGTCGGTATCGACGCCGCCGCTCATGACCTCGGCCTTTTTATAGCCCGCGGTGCCGGTGGGCCAGACCGTCCAGCCCTGGATGCGCTCGGCCAGGGCGCGCAATTGGCGATCGGGCAGGTCGGCCAGGCGCGGGCTGGTCGGAACGGACTGAGGCGCGCGCGCAGAATCGCTCGCGCGCGCGGCCCGGTGGGCAGCAGAATCCCCCGCAACCATGCGCCCCGCGGGCACGGCAGGTGCGGCGCCAGGGGACGAATGCGGTGCCCCCGCCGGGAATTCCGTCGCGAGCCAGGCCTCGGCCAACCGCCGCGGCCACAGGGCGGACAAGGCCGTGAGCAGGGTCTGGCGGCTGCCGGATTTGGCTTCCAACAACGCCTCGGCCAGATTTTGGCCGGGCGCCAGATCGATATGCAGCGGGTCGCCCGGGCGCCAGAAACTGGAAATCTGCAGGATGCCGGGGCCCGACAGGCCCCGGTGCGTAAACAGCAAGTCTTCGAGAAATTCGGTTCGACCGACTTGTCGCCGCTTGCCGCCAGTGCGCGCCGGGCGGCCCGCAGCCCCGTCCGCAGGCGCGCTTTCGTGCGACAAGCGCACTTCCAGCGCTACCCCCGACAACGCGGCATACGGCTGCCACTGCGCGGCATCGAAGGTGAGCGGCACCAGGGCCGGGCGCGGCTCGACGATCTTCAGGCCAAACCGGCGGGCAACGCGCAGGCTGAAATCGGTGGCGCCCAGCTGCGGGATCGCCGTGCCGCCCGTGGCCAACACGAGCTGCGCGGCACGAATTGCCCCGCCGTCGGTCTGCAGGACGAAGCCGTCGGCCTCGCGCGCCACGGACTGCACGGCGCAGGGCATGCGCCAGGCCACCTGGCCGACTGCGCACTCGCGGCGCAGCACCTCGATGATGGATTCACTGGAATCATCGCAAAACAGCTGCCCGCGATGCTTTTCGTGCCACGCTACGCCATGGGTGCGCAGCAGGTCGAGAAAATCGGCGGGGCCGTAGCCGCGCAGGGCCGAACGGCAGAAGTCGGGGTTGCGCGACACAAACTGTGCCGGGCTCGCCCCCAGGTTGGTGAAGTTGCAGCGCCCGCCCCCGGAAATGCGGATTTTCTCAGCCAGGCGCGTGGCGTGGTCGATGAGCACCACGCGCAAGCCGCGCTGACCGGCGACGGCGGCCGCCATCATCCCCGCCGCCCCGGCGCCGACGACCGCGACATCAAAATGGGCGCCAGAACGCATCAGACGGCATTCTCATGGACGTTGACGGCGCCAGGACGATACGCGCGGCAGGCAACAGCAGGCATGACGGGACACCGGCGCCCGCCCCGCACGCTCAGGCGCCCTCCCGGATGCAATCCACGTAATAGCGCCGCTGGCCGCGATCGTCGGTTTCGTAGGCCAGGCCGTGCACGTCGGTCTCGAAGCCCGGGAAAAGCTGGTTGAACTCTTGCGTGAACTTCAGGTAATCGACGATGTCGCGGTTGAAGCGCTCGCCGGGAATCAGCAGCGGGATGCCCGGCGGGTACGGCGTGAGCAGCACCCCCGTGACGCGCCCTTCGAGCTGATCGACAGGCACACGTTCGACCTCGCGGTGCGCCATGCGCGCATAGGCGTCGGCCGGGCGCATGGCGGGTTCCATGTCGCTCAGGTACACCTGCGTGGTCAGGCGCGCAAAGTCGTAATGGCGGTAGGCCTCGTGAATCTGCTGGCACAGGTCGCGCAGACCCATGTGCTCGTAGCGCTTGTGCGCCCGGTTGAACTCGGGCAGCACGCGCCACAGCGGCTGGTTGCGGTCGTAGTCGTCCTTGAACTGCTGCAAGGCGGTGAGCAGCGTGTTCCAGCGGCCCTTGGTGATACCGATGGTGAACAGAATGAAGAACGAATACAGGCCGGTCTTCTCGACCACCACGCCGTGCTCGACCAGGTAGCGCGACACCAGCGCCGCCGGGATGCCGGTATCGGCAAACGTGCCGGAAATATCCAGGCCCGGCGTCACCACCGTGGCTTTGATCGGGTCGAGCATGTTGAAGCCCTCGGCCAGATCGCCAAAGCCGTGCCATTCGTCGCCCGAATTCAAAAGCCAGTCGTCGCGGTTGCCGATGCCTTCGGCCACCAGGCGATTGGGGCCCCAGACTTTGAACCACCAGTCGTTCTTGCCGAACTCAGATTCGACCTTGCGCATGGCGCGGCGAAAGTCGAGCGCCTCGCGGATGGATTCCTCGACCAGCGCGGTGCCGCCGGGGGGTTCCATCATGGCCGCCGCCACGTCGCAAGACGCAATAATCGCGTACTGCGGCGAGGTGGAGGTGTGCATGAGAAACGCCTCGTTGAAGAGGTTGCGGTCCAGCTTGCGGGTTTCGGAATCCTGCACCACGATCTGCGAAGCCTGCGACAGGCCCGCCAGCAGCTTGTGCGTGGAGTGCGTGGCGTAGATCATCGTGTCGTGGCTGCGCGGTCGGTCGGGCCCGATGGCGTGCATGTCCTCGTAGAACTCGTGAAACGCCGCATGCGGCAGCCAGGCCTCGTCAAAGTGCAGCGTGTCGATTTCAGAGCCCAGTTTTTCCTTGATCATCTCGACGTTGTAGATGACGCCGTCGTAGGTGCTTTGCGTCAGCGTCAGGATGCGCGGGCGCTTGTTGGCGGCCTCGCGCGCAAAGGGGTTGGCCTCGATCTTCTTGCGGATGTTTTCCGGGTCGAACTCTTCCAACGGGATAGGCCCGATGATGCCCAGGTGGTTGCGCGTGGGGCGCAAAAACACCGGGATCGCACCCGTCATGGTGATGGCGTGCAGGATGGACTTGTGGCAGTTGCGATCCACCACCACCACGTCGCCCGCCGCCACGTTGGCGTGCCAGACGATCTTGTTGGATGTGGACGTGCCGTTGGTGACGAAAAAGCAGTGGTCGGCATGAAAGATGCGCGCGGCGTTCTTTTCGGATTCGGCCACCGGCCCGGTGTGATCCAGCAGCTGGCCCAGCTCGTCCACGGCGTTGCAGACGTCGGCGCGCAGCATGTTCTCGCCGAAGAACTGGTGAAACATCTGCCCCACCGGGCTCTTCAGAAACGCCACGCCGCCCGAGTGCCCGGGGCAGTGCCACGAATACGAGCCATCGGACGCGTAGTCGAGCAGCTCGCGGAAAAACGGCGGCGCCAGGCTGTCGAGGTAGGCGCGCGCTTCGCGGATGATGTGGCGCGCGACGAACTCGGGCGTGTCCTCGAACATGTGGATGAAGCCGTGCAGCTCGCGCAGGATGTCATTGGGGATGTGCTGCGAGGTGCGCGTCTCGCCATACAGGTAGATGGGGATGTCTTCGTTGCGAAAGCGCAACTCGCCGATGAAGGCGCGCAGGTTCTTGATGGCGTTGGCCACATCTTCCGGCGAGTCTTCGTCGAACTCTTCGTCGTCGATCGACAGGATGAAGGCGCTCGCGCGGCTTTGCTGTTGGGCAAACGAGCTGAGATCGCCATAACTGGTGACGCCCAGCACCTCGACGCCCTCGGCCTCGATGGCCGAGGCCAGGGCGCGGATACCGAAGCCCGACGCATTCTCAGAGCGGTAGTCTTCATCGATGATGACGATGGGGAAGCGAAATTTCATGGCATTCACCGTAAGGGCCATGGGGTCGGCCCGAAACACCTCGGCACGCGGGCGTGCCGGAGGATTTTTTAAGATTCAGAACGCGCCGACGTGTTGCAAACGACGCACCGGCGGGTGGGACGCGCGGCGGGCTGGGATTGCGGCACGCCGTCAGGTGCGCGGCAGCGTGACCCCCTGCTGGCCCTGGTACTTGCCGCCCCGGTCGGCGTACGAGGTCTCGCAGACTTCGTCGCTCTCAAAGAACAGCATCTGGGCACAGCCTTCGCCCGCGTAGATCTTGGCGGGCAAGGGGGTGGTGTTGGAAAACTCGAGCGTGACGTGGCCTTCCCATTCGGGTTCGAGCGGCGTGACGTTGACGATGATGCCGCAGCGCGCATAGGTGCTCTTGCCCAGGCACACGGTGAGCACCGAGCGCGGGATGCGAAAGTATTCGACCGTGCGCGCCAGCGCAAAGGAGTTGGGCGGAATGATGCACACGTCCCCCACGAAATCGACGAATGAGCGCTCGTCGAAGGCCTTGGGGTCGACAACGGACGAGTTGATGTTGGTGAAAATCTTGAATTCGCGGGCACAGCGCACGTCGTAGCCGTAGCTGCTGGTGCCATAGCTGACGATCTTCTGGCCATTGACCGCACGCACCTGCCCCGGCTCGAAGGGTTCGATCATGCCGGCCTGCGCAGCCTGGCGGATCCAGCGGTCGTTCTTGATGGTCATGGGGGCCCTCGGTTCAGTGTTGCGGTATTTTAAGAGAAAACGCGGGTCAATCCACCGACAGCCAGCGATACACCAGCGCCAGGCCGCTGACGGTGCCGACCGTCATCTCCGCCTGCAGGCCGCGCATCAGGCGATAACTGAGCCGCGCCACGGTGCCCGTCTGCGCCAGGGCCTGCTCAAGGCTGACCTTGAGCTTCTCGCTCAGGGTCTTGCTGGCCATCACGAAACGCTGTTCGATGGGGCTCGCCCCCGTGTCCAGGCCGCTGACCACGCTCTCGACCGGCAGGATGCTGCCGGTGCTGCCCAGCTCGCCCGAGCGCATGCTCAGCTCATCCAGGCCGAAGCGCTTGTAGAACGGCTCGCCGCCCGACAGAAACGAGCTGCCCACCGAAAACAGCAGCGACATGTCGCCGCCCGCCTCGTCCGGCCCGTGCCCCAGCAGCAGCCAGGTGAGCTTCTCGGTCTCGCTGACCTCGGGGCGCGACACCAGATCGATGCGTGGATGGCGCGCCGTGCCCACGACCTGCACCCCGGCCTGCACGGCCACGTCCGTGCGCAAGGCCTGGATGTCCAGCACCGGGTTGGCGATGTCGCCCTGGAAGGTGACGGTGCCCCGGCGCAGCTGCAGGTGCTGGCCGTAGGCGTCGATGGCGCCGCCCCGCGTGTGCAAGGCCCCCAGCGCGGTCAATTTGCCCGCGCGCAAGCTCAAGTCCAGGGCGCCCGTCAGGCCTGAATCCAGGCCAAAGCCGGTGAGATAAAAGCGCGGCCCCAGGTCAACGGACAGATCGGCCCGCACGTCCAGCGGCGTCGCTGCGGGCGCCGGGGTCTTCTCGCCCGGCTTGAGCACCACCACGTCGCCGTCCAGCGCCGGGATGTTGCTGAGCATTTCGAGGTCGAACCAGCCGGCATCGGCCACGATCTTGCCCGACAGGTCGATGCGCGGCAGCGAGGCCTGCACGCGCAGATCGCCGCTGATCATGGCGTAGCGGTCGGCCCGCTGCAAGATCGGGTAGCGGCGAAAGCCGATCGTGACGTCGCCCTGCTGGGTGAGCACGTCCCACTGGCCGCTGAGGTCGAGCCCGCCGTTCTGGGCGTCCGGGTTTTCGGTCACCCAGGTGGCGGTGCGCCATTCTTTGGGGGTGACGCGGCGCACGGCGGGAAAATGCAGCCGTTCGAGCACCACCCGCATGCCGTCAAAACGCGCCTGCAAGGTGCCGTCCAGCAGGCGCACGCCCTGATCCACCATGAGGACGCGCAGGCCTTCGCCGCGCAGGGGGCCGGTGAAGCTCCACGTGCCATCGGCCCGGCTGCGCCCCTGGATGTCGGCGTGCACCGTGCCGCCGATTTCGGCCGCGCCGCCCAGAAAAAGATTGACCCAGGACAGGTCTTCGGACTGGGCCTCGACGTGCACCTGCTTGACGTCCTGGGGATGCACGCTCAGGCCGCCCTGTTCGCTTGCATGGATGGGCGTCTCGGCGCGCACGCGCAGGCGCCCCATGTCTTTGGTCACCACCTGCAGGTCGAGCGCCGCCCGGCTGGTCAGCGCGGCGGCGGGACGTATCGCCAGCGCCAGGCTGGCCTGCTGCAGGTGCAGCTGGATGGGCACGTCGCCCGGCACCGTCAGGTCGCCATCCAGCCGTTCGAGCCGCACGTCGCCGCTCAGCGTCTTGGCGAAGGCCAGGGCCCAGTCCAGACGCAGACGCAGCTGGCTGCGGCGCGCCTGCTCGGAGAGCGCCGTGTGCACGCCGCCCGCCTGGGCGCCACCGCGTCCCAGCCAGGCCTGGAGGTCGGTGATGCGCTGCGGCGTGACGACCAGGGGATCGATACGCCCCTTGCTCTGCCACTGACCCGCCTGGCCTTCGGAACCCTGATGCTGGATTTGCAGCAGCGACTGGCCGTCCAGCAGCACGTCCAGCACGGCCTTGCCCACCTGCCAGCGCCAGGGGCGCGGCGCGGCGGCGGGCGATATGGCGGGCGCCGGCCCCAGCGCCAGCGGAATACCCCCCTGGTTGCGCAGCTGCAGACCGGCGTGACGCAGCTGCACCTCGTTCAGGCGCGCCTGCCAGCCCGCGGCGTCCGACCAGCCGCCCGTCAAGTCCAGCTGGGCCTCGACGGGGGCCAGGCCAGGCACCCCCGCGCGCGAATCGGCGGGCACGAAGCGCCCTTGCACAGCCAGCTTGTGCTGCGCCAAAGAGCCGTCCAGCCCCAGGGTCAGCTGGGCGGCGCCCGGGAGGCCGGGCCACAGGGCCGCCAAGGCGGGCAGCTCGGCGTCCAGCTTCAGGCGGCTTTGTGCCGCCGACACCTCGCCCGCCAGGCGCACGCGGTCGCGCCCCAGATCGAGGGCCACGTCCAGCCCGCGCAGCAAGACCGGCAGGAATTCGAACGGCGCGCCCGCATCCAGCAGCGGCCCTTGCACGCGGGCCGCCTCGGCCAACGCCACGTGCCCCTGCAGGGCCTGGCCGTTCCACTGGCTACCCGGATTGATGGTGAGCTTGAAGCCGGCGTCCTGCACCTGTTGATCGGGTGTCAGGCGCAGCTGCAGCTCGCCCGCGAGATCGAAGCGGCTGGCGCCCAGCGCCTTGGGCAGCCAGGGGTTCAGGACGAGCTTGCGCGCTTCGAACGCGGCGCGCACCGGGCGCAGGCCATCGTCGCCCGCCTTGCCCGGCTGTACCTGCAGCGTCAGGCCTGACTGATCCGGCAGCGTCAAGGCAAGCTGTGCCGCCCCCAGCGGGAAAGGCCGCTGCGGAAAAGCCTCGGCCTCGGCTTCGAGCGTCAGCCCCTGGCCGTGGGCATTGGCCCGCACCCGCAGGGCGTCGAGCGTCCCCGCCACCCGCACGTCCAGATCGACCCGGCACGCCGCCTCGGCGGCCGCAGCGGGCGGCTCCGCCGCCTGGACGGCCTGAGCAGCCCGGGCCGGCTTGCCCCGCACGGCGGGCGCGGGCGCGCTCTGGCCGGGCCCTTGCAGCAGGCGCTGGAGACACACGGGCGACTGCGCGCTGCGATCCTGCGCCGTACCGTGCAGATTGAGCTCGAAAGGCCAGGGCGCGGCCAGCCCGCGCAAGGCCAGGTTGCCATTGGCCGTGAGCAGGGTGTCGCCATGCGCCACCTGCAGCTGATCCAGCGCCAGCGTGGCCGTGTGCGCGTCCAACGTCAGGGCCGTGGAAACCGACAGCAACTCCACCGGTAAAGCATTGCCCTGGGTATACACGCCCAGCCCGCCCAGGGCGAGACGGTCGATGCGCAGGCCGATGGGCAAGGCGGGCATCTGGAAAGGCTCGGCCACGGTGGCGGGCTGGGGCGGCGTGGGGCGCACCGCCACGTCCACGCGCACCGCCGACAGATCGTTGATGTGCAGGCGGCGTTGCCAGAGTTCTGGCCACAGGGTCTTCAGGTGCAGGCCCACCACGCGAACCGTAGTACCGGACAGCGACAGCGTCAGCCCATCGACGTACACACCCCGGCTGATGGAGCCGCGCACGCCATGCGCCTGGCCGTCGAGTTGTTCGGCCACGGTCTCGAGCAGCCAGCGCGTGCCCGGTGCGCTGGCGACGCACCACCAGGCCAGGCCCAGCAGCAGCATCAAGGTCAGCACCAGCGGCGGCAGGCACCACAGCCAGACGATGCGCCAGCCGCGCCGCAGGCCGCGCCCCAGTTGCCGCAGGCCGCTCAAAACGCGATCCCCAAGGAAAACTGCAGTCGCAGGCGCCGGTCTTTCTGCGCCCAGGCTACATCGACATTGAAGGGCCCGGCGGGCGTGCGCACCGCCACGCCCGCGCCATAGCCCAGGTGCCAGTCGAACTGCCCGAAGGATGGCGCGGCGTCACCCGCGTCGATGAAGACGTTGGCCCCCAGCAGCTCGGTGAAATAGTGGGTGTATTCAGCGCTGAGGATGCCCAGCACGGGTGCGCCGATGATGGCGTCGCCCCGTTCGAGGCCGATGCTCTGGTAGCGGTAGCCGCGGATGGTGCGCGAACCGCCCGTGCGCCAGGAGAAATCTTGTGGCAGGCGGTCGGTCTTGGACCACACCTTGCCGATCTCGCCGCGGATCGTGACAACATCGCGCTCGCCCACGGGCCACCACTGCTGGGCGCGCAGGCTGCTGCGATAAAAGGCCTTGCCATCGTCGAGCGTCGTGCCCACCCCCAGGCCGAACTCGACCAGATTGCCCTCGCGCGGGTCGTACTTGGCATTGACGTCGCGCCGCAGCCACTGCCAGGTGGCGGCCCAGCTGGGCACCTCGTAGCGATAGGCGTTGTCGATGCGCGTCTTGTCGTAGGCCACGAGCGCGGCCCAGCTGACTTCGTATTCGACCCGGCTGTGGCCCGCGCCCTTGCGTTCCTGGCGGCGCTTCCAGCCAAAGCCGGTGCGGCTGTTCTCGAGGCCCTCGATGTCCGAATGGTCGTACAGCACGCCCACGCTGTCCTGGCTGCCATCAAGGGTGGGCGGCAAATGCACGTCGAAGAAGGCGCGCTGCCGATCCAGATCGACCCCGGCCCCGGTTTCCGTCCAGATGGGCAGGCCGTAGACGACGTTTTGCCGGTACAACCCCTCGACCCGCACCCCGTGGTCGCTGTCGGCACCGATGGAGCTGCTGAAGTAGCGGGCGGGCGCCTCGGTGACCTGCACGCGTACCGGCAAGGTGACGGGCGCATCGCCCGTGGGGCGCAGCGGCGCGGCCTCCGCCCCGGGCGCACTGGGCGGCGCGGCGGCATCGCCCTGCCCGGCAGGCTGGGTGCCGTCCACCAGCGTGACGAAAGCCCCGCGGAAAAAGGCGGTGGACTGCAAAGCCTGCTGCCACTCGGCCAGCTGCGCCTGGTCGTAGGCGTCGCCCGGCGCATAGCGCACGTAGCGCCGGATCAGAGACTCGGGCACGCGCTTGAGGCCCAGCACCTGCAGCGCGCCCAGGCGCACGGGCGGGCCGCTATCGACGGTGACCGACAGGTCGGCCTGCGCGGTCTGGGGATCGACCGCGGCCCGGGTGGGATCGAGGCGCGCGAAGTAGAAATCCCGCGCCCCCACGGCATCCAGCAGGCCGGACTTGGCCGTGCTCCAGTCGTCGTTGATGAAGGGCATGCCCGGCTTGAGCAGCCAGTTTTTCTTCAGCGCCGCGCGCCGCGCGGCATAGTGCTCGCCCGCCAGCGCGCCACGAAAATCCAGGCCCAGCTGGCGCACTCGGGCGCGCACCCCCGGTTCGATCGTGATGTCCCAGAACTCGCCGCCATTGGGTGCGCCTTCGGCGACGTCGAGTGTGACGGTCGAGGAAAAATAGCCCTGCGTCTGCAAGGCCGCCTGCGCGGCATCCCAGGCGCGGCGCCGCAGGCGGCCCACCTCGCGCACATCCTGGTCGTCCGCCAGGCGGGTGATGTTGCCCACCGCCTCGGTGATGGCCTGCAGCACCTTGGGGGGCGCGCCGCCCGGGTCGATGATGACCTCGGGGGGCGCCGCCAGCGCCGGGCCGCACAAGAACAGGCCCGAGCCGCACAGGGCCAGGCGCCAGGCGCGAAAGCAGAGATGAAAGCGCAGCGTGCGCCCGCAGAGCCCCGGCGCCCGGCGGCGGCCCCTGGCGCGGCGCAACGCGGCACGCCAGGAGTCACCCGCCGAAGCCAGAACCCCCTGGGGCATCAGACGGGACGGGCCACGACGCGAGGACGTGTTCCTGAATCATCCAGCGGCTGGCCCGCCACGTGCACGGCCAGCTGGTGGGCGATCTCGTGGTACAGCTGCGCCGCCTTGCCATTGGGCGAGGCCACGACGCTGGGGCGGCCGGAATCGGTTTCTTCGCGGATGTCGAGCTGCAGGGGCAGCCCCCCCAGCCACGGCAGGTGATAGGTGGCGGCCAGCTGGCGGCCGCCATCCTTGCCAAAAATGGGTTCGACGTGGCCACAGTTGGAACACACGTGCACCGACATGTTTTCAACGATTCCCAGCACCGGGACATCCACCTTCTGGAACATGATCAGACCCTTGCGGGCATCGGCCAGGGCAAGGTCTTGCGGGGTCGTGACGATGATGGCCCCCGTGAGCGGCACCTTTTGCGCCATGGTGAGCGCAATATCGCCTGTTCCGGGAGGCATGTCCACAATCAGATAATCCAGATTGTCCCAATTTGTAAGCGACAGCAGCTGGGTCAGCGCCTGGGTGACCATGGGGCCGCGCCAGATGGCGGGGCCGTCGTCATCCATGAGAAAACCGATGGAATTGGCCTGCAGGCCGTGGCCGACGAGCGGTTCCATGCTCTTGCCATCGGTGCTCTTGGGCTTGCCCGACAGGCCCAGCATGATGGGCACGCTGGGGCCGTAGATGTCGGCATCGAGCAGGCCCACGCGCGCGCCCTGGGCATGCAGCGCCAGGGCCAGGTTGACGGACGTGGTGCTCTTGCCCACGCCGCCCTTGCCCGAGGCCACGGCGATGACGTTGCGCACGCTGTCCAGCGGGCGCAGGCCGCGCTGCACGGCGTGGGTGGCAATCTTCGACTGGAACTGCAGGCTGCCCAGGCGAATCTGCGCAGCGGCAAGCGCGGTCTGGATGGCCTCGCGCAAAGCCTGCTCGCCATTGAATAAGGGATAGCCCAGGGTTACAGTGATATCGAAGGCATCGCCCGTGGCCGCGACCTGCAGTTCGGGTTCTGTCACCGCCAGGGTCTTGCGCGTATCGGGGTTGATGACCCGTGACAAGACCTGGCGAACGTCCTGGGAAGTGGTGCTCATGGAGGGGCCCTGATGAAAAGAATCGAAACCACAAGCATAGCGGATTCCCCTGGAAATCTGCAGATTGCCCCCAATATGAACACCGGCACCCGGCTACGCACCGACGCACGACGACTGCCGCTTCCCACACCGCGCGGGCAACCCGCACCACGCCTGCAACTTTTTCCGGCCCCAGGAGTCCCACTCTCATGAACATCATCCAGCAAACCCTGCGCGCCGCCCTTTTCCTGGTTCTGGCCTTCTTCGGCCTGATCATGGCACTGGTCTTCATGGCATCCACCGTGCTGGCCATCGGCGTGCTGTACATCGTGGCCCGCCTGCAAGGCAGGCCCTTCGGCGTGAAGGCCTACTGGGCCGAGCGCCGCCGTCCGACCATGCCGCCGCGACCAGGCGCCTGGGCGCGCACCGACACCCCGCGCCGCCAGGACGTCACCGACATCGAAATGCGCGAAATTCCCTGACGGCCCCTGAAGCCCGCGACGGCTTGTCAACGCGCGGACTGCTAGAATCAGAGCTTTTCGCCCTTACTCTGTCAGCCATGCCGCGCACGATCTTCGTCACCACTGCCCTGCCCTACGCCAATGGGTCTTTTCACATTGGCCATATCATGGAATACATCCAGGCGGACACCTGGGTGCGCAGCATGCGCATGGCGGGCCACACGGTGCATTTCGTCGGTGCGGACGACGCCCACGGGGCGCCCATCATGCTCAAGGCGCAGGCCGAGGGCATCACGCCCCAGGCGCTGGTGGCCCGCTACGCCAACGAGCGGCCCAAGTACCTCAATGGCTTTCACGTCCGCTTCGACCACTGGCACAGCACCGATTCCACCGAGAACGTCGAGCTGTCCCAGGACATCTACCGCGCGCTGAAGGCGGCGGGCTTCATCGACAGCCGCGAGATCGAGCAGTTCTACGACCCCATCAAGGGCATGTTCCTGCCCGACCGCTACATCAAGGGCGAGTGCCCGCGCTGCCACGCCAAAGACCAGTATGGCGACTCCTGCGAGGTCTGCGGGGCGGTCTACAGCCCCACCGAACTCATCGAACCCTATTCCACGCTCACCAAGGCGCGGCCCGTGCTGCGCAGCTCCGAGCACTTCTTCTTTCGCCTGTCCGATTCGCGCTGCGTGGCCTTCCTGCAAGAATGGACGAACAGCCGCCGCGCCGACGGCACGCCGCGCCTGCAATCCGAGGTGCTGGGCAAGACGCGCGAATGGCTGGGCACCAGCGAAGGCGCCGAGGCCAACCTGGCCGACTGGGACATCTCGCGCGACGAGCCCTACTTCGGCATCCCCATCCCGGACGCGCCGGGCAAGTACTTCTACGTGTGGCTCGACGCCCCCGTCGGCTACCTGGCATCGCTCAAGGCCTACTGCAAAAAACAGGGGCTGGACTACGACGCGCTGCTGGCCCCCGACAGCGCCACCGAGCAGGTGCACTTCATCGGCAAGGACATCGTCTACTTTCACGCCCTGTTCTGGCCCGCCATGCTGAAGTTCTCGGGCCGCAAGGTGCCCGACATGCTGCACGTGCACGGTTTCATCACGGTCAGCGGCGAAAAAATGTCCAAGAGCCGCGGCACGGGCATCTCGCCGCTGCGCTACCTCGACATCGGCATGGACGCCGAATGGCTGCGCTACTACATCGCCGCCAAGCTCAACGGCCACGTCGAAGACCTCGACTTCAACCCGGACGACTTCATCGCCCGCGTCAACAGCGACCTCATCGGCAAGTACGTCAACATTGCCAGCCGGGCCGCCACCTTCATCACCCGCCACTTCGACGGCGCCCTGGGCTACGCGGGCGACACCGAACTGCTGCGCGCCGAACTGCGCGCCTGCGCCGCCGAGGTGCGGGCCGACTTCGAAGCGCGCGAATACGGCCGCGCCGTGCGCCGCATCATGGCCCTGGCCGACAAGATCAACCAGGCTTTCGACGCCGCCCAGCCCTGGGTGCTGGCCAAGGGTCTGGCGCAGGCCGAGCCCGCGCAAAAGGCCGCCTTGCAGGACATCTGCTCGCGCGCCCTGGCGGGCTTCCAGGCACTGTCCGTGATGCTCGCCCCGGTGCTGCCCGCGCTCACCCGGCGCGTGGCGCACGAACTCTTTGGCCGCACGCAAGACTACGTCTGGGCCGACGCCGACGACCTGCCGCAGCACATCAGCGCCTTCAAGCACCTGATGCAGCGCGTAGACCCGGCCCAGCTCGAGGCCCTGTTCGAGCCGCCCGAAGCCCCCGCCACGGTGCCCGGCGGCGAGCCCATCGCCGACACCATCGACATCAAAGATTTCGCCCGCATCGACCTGCGCATCGCGCGCATCGTCGAATGCACCGAGGTCGAAGGTTCCGACAAACTGCTGCGCCTGTCGCTGGATGTGGGCGAGGGCCGCCTGCGTCAGGTGTTTTCCGGCATCAAATCGATGTACAAGCCCGCCGACCTGACCGGCAAGCTGACGGTGATGGTGGCCAACCTGGCCCCGCGCAAGATGCGCTTTGGCGTATCCGAAGGCATGGTGCTGGCCGCCAGCCACGCCGACGAAAAAGCCCAGCCCGGCATCTACGTGCTCGAACCCTTCGAGGGCGCGCAGCCGGGCATGCGCATCCACTAGGCCAGGCACGCCGCCAGGGGCCGCTCCCGCCTGACGCGCGGCCATCACTGGCTAAGCAGGAACGGCCGCCTCTTGCAGCAGCACCTGGTGCGCGATCTGCGCCGCGGCGGCCACGTGCGCGCGGCAGGCGGCGGCCGCGGCCTGCGGGTCGCCCGCCTGGATGGCGTCGAAAATCAGCTTCAGCTGCTGCGGGCCCGAGCGCGTGCGCCCGCTGGTGGACAGGGTCATGACCCGCAGCCGCGAAATGCGGCTATTGAGCCGCGTGACGATTTCCCAGGCCATGGTGTTGTGGCCGGCCTGGAAGATCACCTGGTAGAACGTCGTGGTGGCGTCGATGATCGCCATGGGGTCGGCCCCCTGCGAGGCCGCCTGCAAGGCGGCAAAGGCCTGGGTCAAGGCGGCCTTGACCGCCGCATCGGCCCCCTGCGCGCAGTCGGCCACGGCCTTGGCCTCTAGCATGGCGCGGATCTCGTAAATCTGGCGGGCGTCATCCCAGCTCAGGCTGGCCACGATCGGCCCCTGGCGCTGCAGCATCTCGATCAGGCCCTCGGCCTCGAGATGACGGATCACCTCGCGGATCACCGAACGCGACACCCCCAGCTGATCGCACAATGAACGCTCGACCAGGCGTTCGCCAGGCTCGAATACGCCGCTGATGATGGCGCGCCGCATGCGATCCAGCGCCATTTCCCGCAAGGTGGTCGGGGGCGTCTCGATGCGCAGGAAATCTGCTTCTTTGGTGCTCATGACGATCAGTTCCTCTGGTCTTCCTGCCTGAAATGGTAAAGCCTAGGGTAAATCCTTAGACTTCAAGCCAGCCGTATTTCAAAAGACAATAATAATTCTTGCAAAACAGTCGCTTATCGCGTGCCGTCAAAGCCACGATTCATCTTGCGCAGCAAGCATTCTCCCATCCAGACCCGTGCGCCGCTCGAATCACGCATTGACTTTCATTGGTATACCATCATACGCTAATACCAACTTACAAGGAGTAGCGCATGACGCCCCACATTCGTAAAACCCTGCTGAACGTCGAAACCATCCTCATCGAAGGCGGCAAAGAGGCCCCCACGCCCACCAAGCTCATCTCGGCCATCGCCGTCATCAAGAACCCCTGGGCGGGCCGCGGCTTCGTCGAAGACCTCAAGCCCGAAATCCACGCCGTCGCCCCCGTCGTCGGCCAAGTGCTCACCCAGATGATCATCGACACCGCAGGTTCGGGCGACGCGGTGGAAGCCTATGGCAAGGCCGCCATCGTGGGCCTGGACGGCGAAATCGAGCACGCCTCGGCCATCATCCACACGCTGCGCTTTGGCAACCTGTACCGTTCCGCCGTCAAGGCCAAGTCGTACCTCTCTTTCTGCAATACGCGCGGTCCGGCCAACGCGCCCGTCCTGATCCCCCTGATGGACAAGAACGACGTCGGGCGCCGCTCGCACTACCTGACGATCCAGACGGCGGTTGCCGACGCGCCCGCCGCCGACGAGATCCTCATCGCGCTGGGCGCCTCGATCGGCGGGCAGCCGCACCACCGGATCGGCGACCGCTATCAAGACTTGAAGGAGCTTGGCAACGATGCTGAAAACCCTGCCGCGGTCTAAAACTCGCACAGGCACCGCCTTTGTCGATCTCGGCAAGGGCGATGAGACGACCATCCTCATCCACGGGGTCGGCATGCGCATCGAGGCCTGGACGCCCCAGCTCGAACAGCTCTCCAAAGCACATCGCGTCGTGGCCGTCGACCTGCCCGGGCACGGCGAATCGGCCCTGCTGGAAGATGCCGCCCGGCTGCCGGACTTCGTCGCCTGGTTCGACCACTTCCTGCGCGAGCTGGACATCGGCACGGCCAACGTGGTGGGCCATTCCATGGGGGCGCTGATCGCGTCCGGCATCGTCGCCACGGCGCCCGAGAAGGTGCGCCGGGTGGCACTGCTGAACGGCGTCTACCGGCGCACCGACGCGGCGCGCGAGGCCGTCAAGACCCGCGCTGAGCAGATCGGCTCGGGGCGCTTCGACCCGTTTGCGCCGCTGGCGCGCTGGTTCGACGCCACCGACACACACAGCGCCACCTACGAACTGGTGCACGACCTGCTGGCCAGCGTCAACCCGGCGGGCTACGCCACCGCCTACCACGCCTTTGCCGAAGGCGACGCCGTGTACTCGGACTGCTGGCCCGCAGTGCGCTGCCCCGCCCTGTTTCTCACCGGCAGCGACGACCACAACTCCACCGCCGCGATGGCCGACGCCATGGCCGCGGCCACGCCCAAGGGGCAGGCCGTCGTCATCCAGGGACACCGTCACATGGTAAATCTGACCGCGCCCGAACAGGTCGATCACGCGCTCCAGCACTGGCTGTCCGCCAGCTGAACCCCCCGGAGGAGACCCACATGAATCTGGATGCAAGAGAGCTGCGCGACGCCTTCGGCGCCTTTCTCACGGGCGTCACCGTCGTCACGACGCACAACGAAGCCCGCGAACCCGTCGGCTTCACCGCCAACAGCTTCACCAGCGTATCGCTGGATCCGCCCCTGCTGCTGGTATGCCTGGCCAAGACATCGCGCAACGCGCCCACGTTCAAGCAGGCCCAAGGTTTCGCCATCAACATCCTGTCGGATCGACAGAAAGAAATATCCAACACGTTCGCCCGCCCGGTGGCGGATCGCTTCGGCACCGTCCAGTGGCAAAACGGCCCGCTGGGGTCGCCGATCTTCACCGACGTGGCGGCCTGGTTCGACTGCGCCAACCATTCGGTGATCGACGCGGGCGACCACCTCGTGCTGATCGGCCGCGTGGAACACTTCGGCAACAGCGGCAAGCGCGGCCTGGGCTACGCCCGCGGCGGCTATTTCACGCCCACGCTGACGGAAAAACAACTGCTCTCCAAGGTGGACAACCCCCTCATGCTGGGCGTGGTCGCCGAGTACCAGGGACAGATTTTTCTGGTCGACGACGGCGCGGGCGGGCTCACCATCCCCTTCGTCGAGAAGACGGAAACCGAAGGCATGGACGTCTTCAAAGCGCGGCTGCAGACTTGCCTGGGCACCGAGCCGCAAATCGGTTTCCTGTACTCCGTCTACGAAGACACGGACACCGGCCTGCAGCACGTGGTGTACCGCGCGGGGATCGCCGACCCGCACGGCGCCTGCGGCACGCTCTTTCCCGCCGAACGCCCGCCCCTGGAACGCATCCGCGACAGCGCGGTGCGCGACATCGTCAAGCGCTACGGCCAGGAAAGCACGCTGGGCAATTTCGGCATTTATTTCGGCAATCAAGACACCGGCCACGTCCACGTGGCGGCAGCACAAAGGGAACCGTCATGAAACTTTCACTATTCGTCCACATGGAACGACTGGACGCGCACCAGACCGACCAGGAACTCTATGAAGAGTTCATCGCCCTGTGCCAGATCGCCGACCGAGGCGGCATGCACGCCGTCTGGACGGGCGAACACCACGCCATGGGCTTCACCATCGCCCCCAATCCGTTCATCAACCTGGCCGACCTCGCGCGCCGCACCGAGCACGTCCGGCTGGGCACAGGGACGGTCGTGGCGCCGTTCTGGCACCCCATCAAGCTTGCGGGCGAAGCCGCCATGACGGACATCGTCACCGATGGCCGCCTGGAAATCGGCATCGCGCGCGGTGCCTACAACTTCGAATACGAGCGGCTCATGCCCGGCCTGGACGCCTGGACGGCGGGCCAGCGCATGCGCGAACTGATTCCAGCCGTACAGAAGCTCTGGGCGGGCGATTACGCGCACGACGGCGAATTCTGGAAGTTTCCCAAGACGACCTCGGCACCCAAGCCCCTGCAGCAACCGCATCCCCCGCTGTGGATTGCCGCCCGGGATCCGAACAGCCACGAGTTCGCCGTCGCCAACGGCTGCAACGTGCAATGCACACCGCTGTGGAACGGCGACCCCGAAATCGATAGTCTGATGCAGCGCTTCAACGACGCCTGCCAGAAGCACCCCCAGGTCGAGCGGCCCAAAATCATGCTGCTGCAGCACACCTACGTGGGCAGCGACGCGGCGGACATCGAGCAGGCCGCGCACGAGCTGAGCGTCTACTACAACTACTTCTTCGCCTGGTTCAAGAACGAACGCCCCATCAGCCAGGCGCTCATCCAACGACTGACGCCCGAAGAGCTGGCGGCAAACGCCACGCTGTCACCCGAGGTGATGCGCAGCAACCTGCCCGTGGGCACGGCGCAGGACGTCATCGGCCGCCTGAAGCACTACGAGGCACTGGGCTACGACGAATACGCCGTCTGGATCGACAGCGGCATGAGTTTCGAGCGCAAGAAGGCCTCACTGGAGCGCTTCATCCGCGACGTCATGCCCGCATTCCAGTGAGGTAGCCATGCAAGTCTTTCAGCAATACATCGATGGGGCCTTCGACGCCGGCAGCGCGCAATTTGAATCGCGCGATCCGGCCACCGGTGAAGTCTGGGCCACCATGCCCGAGGCCCGCGAAGCCGACGTCGACCGGGCCGTGCGCGCCGCGCAGCAGGCGCTGCACACGGGGCCCTGGGCGCGGATGAGCGCCACGGCACGCGGCAAGCTGCTGTACCGGCTGGCCGAGCTCGTACAGCAAAACGCGCCACGGCTGGCCGAACTGGAAACGCGCGACACCGGGAAAGTCATCCGCGAAACGTCGGCGCAGATCGCCTACGTGGCGGACTACTACCGCTACTACGTCGGCCTGGCCGACAAGATCGAGGGCGCCACGCTGCCCATCGACAAAGCCGACATGGACGTCTGGACGCTGCGCGAGCCCGTGGGCGTCGTCGCCGCCGTCGTCCCCTGGAACAGCCAATTGTTCCTCTCGGCCGTCAAGCTCGGCCCGGCGCTGGCCGCGGGCTGCACCCTGGTGCTCAAGGCCTCGGAAGAGGCTCCGGCTCCCCTGCTGGAATTCGCCCGGCTGGTGCACGAGGCGGGCTTTCCCGCCGGGGTCGTCAACGTCATCACTGGCTTTGGCCCCAGCTGCGGCAGCCCACTGACCAGCCACCCGGGCGTCGCTCACATCGCTTTCACGGGCGGCCCGGGCACGGCGGCCCACGTCGTGCGCAACTCGGCGGAAAACCTGGCCAGCACCTCGCTGGAACTGGGCGGCAAGTCGCCCTTCATCGTCTTTGCCGACGCCGACCTCGAAAGCGCGGCCAACGCGCAGGTGGCGGGCATCTTCGCGGCCACCGGCCAAAGCTGCGTGGCGGGTTCGCGCCTGCTGGTCGAGGCCTCGATCAAGGACCGCTTCCTGCAGCTGCTCAAGGCCAAGGCCGAAGCGATCCGCATCGGCAGCCCGCTGTCGCGCGACACGGAAGTCGGGCCGCTGTGCACCCAGCGCCAGCGCGACGCCATCCGCGCGGTCGTGGAACAGTCCATCGCCGCCGGCGCCAAGGTGGTGACGGGCGCGCACGAGATCGCGGGCGGCGGCTACTACTACCCGCCCACGATCCTGGACTGCGACGGCATCCAGTCGCCCTCGGCGCAGACGGAGCTGTTCGGCCCCGTGCTGTCCGTGAACGCGTTCCAGGACGAGGACGAGGCCGTGACGCGTGCCAACGCCACGCGCTACGGCCTGGCCTCGGGGGTCTTCACGCAGAACCTGGGGCGCGCCCACCGACTGATCCGGCGCATCCACGCGGGCGTGGTCTGGGTGAACACCTACCGCGCGGTCTCGCCGATCGCGCCGTTCGGCGGCTATGGCCTGTCCGGCCACGGGCGCGAAGGCGGGCTCGCCGCCGCGCTGGACTACACGCGTACCAAGACCGTCTGGCTCAACACCTCGGACGCCCCGTTTCCCGACCCTTTCGTGATGAGGTAAGCCATGCTCTACGAAGTCCGCACCTACCAGCTCAAGAACGGCGGCGTTCCCGCCTATCTCCAGGCTATTGGCGACGAGGGGATCGCCATCCAGCAGCGCCACCTGGGGCACCTCGTGGCCTACTTCCACTCGGAAATCGGCCCGCTCAACGAGATCGTCCACATCTGGGGCTATGCCAGCCTGGACGACCGGCAGGCGCGCCGCGCCGCGCTGGCGGCCGACCCGCAATGGCAGGCCTTCCTGCCCAAGATCCGCGACCTCATCGTCAGCGGCAACAACAAGATCATGCGGGCCGCCGCCTTCTCCCCCGTGGGTGGCACCAGCAACGACAAACCCTGACCCTGCAAGGCGGAGACAAGCAATGAATCTGAAGACGACACTGGGCATCCTGGCCCTGATCGGCAGCACCGGCGCCCTGGCCGCCGAACCGGCCATGGTATTCACCTCCTGGGGCGGCACGACCCAGGACGCACAAAAAAGCGTCTGGGCGGACGGTTTCAGCCAGGCCGACCACGTCAAGGTGCTGCAAGACGGCCCCACCGACTACGGCAAGATCAAGGCCATGGTCGAGGCCGGAGCCGTCACCTGGGACGTGGTGGACGCCGAAGGGGACTACGCCGTCAAGGCGGGCAACGACGGCCTACTGGAAAAACTGGACTTCTCCATCATCGACAAGAGCCGGCTCGACCCCCGCTTCGTCACGGATTATTCGGTTGGCAGCTTCTACTACTCGTTCGTGATCGGCTGCAACAAGGACGCCGTCAAGGCCTGCCCCAAGACCTGGGCCGAACTCTTCGACCTGAAGGCATTCCCCGGCAAGCGCACGTTCTACAAATGGTCGGCCCCGGGGGTGATCGAGGCCGCCTTGCTGGCCGACGGCGTGGCCCCCGACAAGCTCTATCCGCTGGATCTGGATCGGGCCTTCAAGAAGCTGGACACCATCAAGTCCAGCATCGTGTGGTGGAGCAGCGGCGCGCAATCGCAACAGCTGCTGGCCTCGGCGGAAACCCCCTACGGCTTTTTCTGGAACGGTCGGCTGACGGCGCTGACGCAGACGGGCGTCCACGTGGAAACCTCGTGGAACCAGAACATCACCGCCGCCGACATGCTCGTCGTGCCCAAAGGGGTGGCGAACAAGGCGGCGGCCATGAAGTTCATCGCCTTCGCCACCAGCCCGGCGTCCCAGGCCAAGTTCGCCGAGCTGACCGGCTACGCGCCCACCAACCTGGACGCGCCGGCCCTGATGCCCCAGGCGGTGCGCGAAACGCTGCCCGACGCGCAGGCCGCAACCCAGGTGAACGCCGACCTGCAGTACTGGGCCCAGCACCGTGACGACATCGCCACGCGCTGGTATGCGTGGCAGGCGCGCTGATCCGCCTGGCAATTCACACGACAAGAGGCCGCTCCAGCGGCCCCCTCTCAGAGACAAGGTAACCCAAATGGCTCCATACACAGCCGTTGCTCCGGCGCCCGGTATTGTCACGCGCCGTCGGCCGCTGCTCAGCGCGCCGCTGCGGCACATCACGCCCACGCTGATCCTGGTCGTCCTCTTTTTCATCGTGCCCGTCGCGATGCTGCTGCTGCGCAGCGTGCTCGAACCCACGGTGGGCCTGGAAAACTACGCCACGCTCTTTGGCTCGACGACCTACCTGCGCATCTTCCTGAACACCTTCATGGTCGCCGGCATCGTGACGATCCTGTCCGTCCTCATTGGCTTCCCGGTGGCCTGGCTGCTGGCCATCATGCCGCGCAAATGGTCGGCGATCTTCCTCGCGGTGATCGTGCTCTCGATGTGGATCAACCTGCTGGCGCGCACCTACGCCTGGATGGTGCTGCTGCAGCGCACGGGCGTCATCAACAAGGTGCTGCTGAGCCTGGGCATCATCGACCAGCCCCTGGCCCTGGTGAACAACATCACCGGCGTGTCGATCGGCATGACCTACATCATGCTGCCCTTCATCATCCTGCCGCTGATCGGCGTCATCCGTTCGATCGACGCGGCCACGCTGCGCGCGGCGGCCCTGTGCGGCGCCAACCGGTGGCAGTGCTTCAGCCGCGTGCTGCTGCCGCTCTCGCTGCCCGGCATCGCTGCGGGCGCGCTCATGGTGTTCGTCATGTCGCTGGGCTATTTCGTCACGCCCGCCCTGCTGGGCGGCGCATCCAGCATGATGCTGGCCGAACTGATCGCCCAGCTGGTGCAGTCCCTGGTGAAGTGGGGCCTGGGCGGGGCCACGGCCTTCGTGCTGCTGGTCGTCACGCTGGGGCTGTATTTCGTCCAGCTGAATTTCTTCACGGCTCACGGCAAGAGGTGAATCATGTTGCTCGACTTCAACCGCCTGGGGGCGCTGCGCTACGTACTGGTCGCCTTCGCCATCCTCGTCCTGCTGTTTCTGATCCTGCCCATCCTGTTCATCGCGGCGCTCTCGTTTGGCTCGTCCCAGTGGCTGATCTTTCCTCCGCCCTCCTGGACGTTCAAGTGGTATGGCGAACTTTTCGCCGATGCGCGCTGGTTCTTTTCCGCGCTCACCAGCCTGAAGATCGCCGTCATCGTCACGATCCTGTCCGTCGTGCTGGGGTTTCTCACCGCCCTGGGCCTGAGCCGCGGTGATTTCGCGGGCAAGCGCGCGCTGCGCGCCCTGTTCCTCACGCCGATGATCCTGCCGGTGATCGTGCTGGCCGTTGCGCTCTACGCCCTGTTTCTCAAGCTGGGGCTGGCGGGCACCACGGTGGGGTTCGTCATCGCCCACCTGCTGATCGCGCTGCCCTTCTCCATCCTGTCCATCGGCGGCGCGCTGGACGGCTTCGACCGCTCGATCGAAGACGCGGCGATCCTGTGCGGCGCCAGCCCCTGGGAAGCCAGGCTGCGCATCACCGTCCCGGCCATCAGCCACGGGCTGTTCGCCGCGGCCATCTTCTCGTTTCTCGCCTCCTGGGACGAGGTGGTGCTGGCCATCTTCATGTCCAGCCCCACCCTGCAGACCCTGCCCGTCAAGATCTGGACCACGCTCAGACAGGATCTCACCCCCGTCGTTGCCGCCGTCTCGACCCTCCTCATGGTCTTCACCCTCGTCCTGATGATCCTTCCGTTCGTGTTCCGCAAAGGGAGCAAACAATGACCCAGCCATTCCTCAGCATCCGCAACCTGCGCAAAGACTTCGGCTCGTTCACGGCCATCCACGACGTCACGCTGGACATCGCCCAGGGCGAGTTCATGACTTTCCTGGGGCCGTCGGGCTCCGGCAAATCCACTACGCTCTACATCCTGGCTGGATTCCAGGAACCCACCGAGGGCGACATCCTGCTCAACGGCAAGAGCCTGCTGTCCACGCCGCCGCACCAGCGCAACATCGGCATGGTGTTTCAGCGCTACACCCTGTTTCCGCACCTGAGCGTCGCCGAAAACGTGGCCTTCCCGCTGCGCGTGCGGCGCTGCGCAAAGTCCGAGATCGACGACCGAGTGCAGGCGGCCCTCAAGCTGGTGCACCTGGAAGACCTCGCGCAGCGTATGCCGTCGCTCATGTCAGGGGGCCAGCAACAACGGGTCGCCATCGCCCGGGCGCTGGTGTACAACCCGCCCGTCCTGCTGATGGATGAGCCTCTCTCGGCGCTCGACAAGAAACTGCGCGAGGAAATCCAGCTCGAAATCCGCCGCATTCACCAGGAAACGGGCGTCACCATCCTGTACGTAACCCACGACCAGGAAGAAGCACTGCGGCTGTCCGACCGCATCTCGGTCTTCAGCCAGGGGCGCATCGAACAGACCGGCACCGGGCAGTCACTCTATGCCCAGCCCGCCACCCGCTTCGTTGCGGGCTTCATCGGCGACAGCAATTTTCTCGAGGCCCGCGTGCTGTCGCAGCACGGCCAGACGGCCCGGCTGTCGGTGTGCGGCGACATCGTGCTCGACGACATCCCGGTGCAGGGCAAGGCGGGGGCCGGTCAGGCTACCTTGCTGCTGCGGCCCGAGCGCCTGTCCCTGCAGCAGACGCCGGGCGAGCGCTGCCTGCCGGTCACGGTGCGCGACATGACCTTCCTGGGCAACACCGTCGAAGTGAGCACGCAAACCGACCAGGGAGAAGACCTGTCGGTGCGCCTGCCCTTTGGGGCCCCCATCATCACCCACCTGACCCAGGGCGAACGCGTCTGGGCCAGTTTCGAGACGCACGCCGTCCACGCCTTTCTCTAAACCGCCCTACAAAACAAGCAGCGGAGACACCATGACCCACTCGCCCGCCAAGCAGCCCGACCAGCCCAGCTATGGCACCTCGCTCACCAAGACCGAACCCTACTCGACGGAAAGAATCCCCGAGTGTGAACGCCACGGCCACCCGCGCCAGCAGTTCACCCTCTGGTTCGCCGCCAACATGGTGCTCGCCGTCATGGTGTCGGGATTCTTCTCGTCGCAATTCGGTCTGTCCGTCGTGCAGGGGCTGACCGCCGTCGCGGCGGGCACGCTGCTGAGCGCGGTCATCATGGGCACCCTGGCGGGCATCGGCACCAAGCTGGGCGTACCTCAGCAGGTGCAGGGCCGCGGCCCCATGGGATACATCGCCAACTTCGTGCCCATCGCCTTGCTGACGGTGGTGTCGGCCATTGGCTGGACGGCGGTCAACACGGTCTTTGCCGTCATCGCACTGCGCCTGCTCATCGACGTCCCGTTCTGGACGGCGGCCCTGGGCCTGTTCAGCATCCAGGCCGTGTTCGCCATCTGGGGGCACAACATCGTGCACCTGATCAACAAGATCGCCACGGTCGTGCTCGCCCTGCTGTTTGCCGTCATCACCGTGCTGTCGCTGCAGAAGGTGGATTTCTCCCTGGCCGCCAACCCGGACGCGCCGCTGTACTCGGGGGCCTTCGGCAGCTGGATCACGTTTGCCGGTTTCTTTTTCGCCTACGTCATGACCTGGACGCCATTCGCGTCCGACTTCTCGCGCTACCTGCCTGCCAAAAGCTCCCATACCCAGGTTGCCTTCTATACTGCCAGCGGCACCTTCGTGGCCATGATGTGGCTGGGCGGCATCGGCGTGCTGGTGTCCAATTTCGCCGGCGACCTGGACGCCATCCCCGCCCTGGCCCATCTGACGGGCGCCTGGGCGCCGCTGGCCATGCTGACGATCGTGCTGTCCACCTTGCCGGTGAGCGCAATGAACCTGTACGGCGGCTCGCTGTCGCTGCTGACCATCTGCGTGCCCGTCTCGCGCGTCACCGGGGTCATCCTCATCGCCGCCGCCAGCCTGGGCGTGACCATGCTGATGCAGACCGACCCCTACGGCAGCTTCTACGAATTCCTGAACATCCTGGCCTACCTGGTCGTGCCCTTCAGCACCGTGCTGCTGCTGGACTACTATCTGCGCATGCGCCCGCTGGGCGCGCGCGCCACCGAAGAGCTGTTCGACCAGGGCCGGACGGTCGAATGGGGTTTCGTGGCCTGGGTACTGGCCTGCCTGTTTTCCTCTTTGTTCTGGACGTCCAGCCTGTGGCGCGGCCCGTTTGCACACACCTTCGCCGCCTACGGCGACGTCTCCTACGTCGCGGGCATCCTGGCCGCCTCGGCGCTCTATCTGCTGCTGCGCGCGTCGCCCTCGCTCACCGCGCTGCGGACGGGCAGCCGCCATCTCACCTAAGCGTCGAACCACACCAGAGAATCAAGCATGCAACAGAAGCTCGTCATCATCGACATGCAGGAAATCTTCCGTGCGCCCGACAGCGAATGGGCAGTCGGCGGCTACCCGGACGCCGCCCGCCGCATCCAGCAGCTCGCGTCGGCCTTTCAGGGCCACGTCGTCTGGACGCAGTTCATCCGCGATCCCGACGAAGCGGGCAGCTGGCACGACTACTACCAGCGCTGGGCGGGCTGCCGCCTGGCGCCGGACGCCGCGCCCTGGCGGATCACGCTGAATCGCCAGGCCAGCGACCCCGTGCTTGCCCTGCCCACCTTTTCCAAGTGGGGCACCGAGCTAGCCCAGCTGACGCGAGACTGCGACGCACTGGTGGTGTGCGGCGTCGCCACCGACTGCTGCGTGCTGTCCACCGTGCTGGGCGCCGCCGACGCGGGCAAGTCCGTCACCGTCGTCAGCGACGCCTGCGCCGGGATCACCCCCGAGGCGCATCAGCAGGCGCTGTCGCTGATGGCGCTGCTCGCGCCCATGGTGACGCTGCGCACGACGGCGGAGGTACTGTCAGCCGCCCAGCCATCCGCCACGTCGGCGGGCCGCCGCAGCGCCTGAAGCCCCGCTTTGCGTCCGCCGTTTCAGGCCGCGGGCACCGGGTCGCCGGGGGCCGCGGCCGCATCGGGCGCTTTCTCGCCGAACAGCAGCCGCGTGATCAAGGCCTCGTCCACCGGCTCGCCGCTGAGCGTGCGGGCCAGAATCTCGCTGCCGAGCGCTTGCAGCGAAATGACGATGTCGGGACTGACCCGGCGGATCTTGGCAAGGTGCGTGGGCACGTTCACCAGCGCCACCAGCCGCGTGTCGGGGCCGCCCGCCTCGCGCCCAGCCATGACGATGAAGGCATTTTCGGCATCGTCCTGGTGCAGCGCCAGGATGTAGCGCGCCTGTGCCGCGCCCGCCTGCTCCAGGACGCCGGTTTCGGAGGCATCGCCCTCCAGCAGGTCGGCCTCGGGCGGATAGGGGTGCCCCGCGAGGGACGGCACGATCACCGTGACCTCGTGGCCACGCTTTTTCAGGGCCTCGTACAGGCTTTGCGCCAGGGCGTCGGCCCCAGCCAGGATGATGTGGTTCTTGCGCATGATTCGCGTGGTTCTCCCGTGAACGAGCCGCCGCAGATTGCCGCCGATGAGCGGCCCCACCACGGCGCTGATGGACGTGGCGAACACCGTGATGCCCAGAATGATGATGGACACCGTGAACAGGCGGGCGGCATCGGTGTGCGGCGCGATGTCGCCGTAGCCCACGGTGGACATCGAGACGATGGAAAAATACAGGGCCGTGATGGGGTCGTGGATGGGCGGCGCGAATTCGTCGCCCAGGTAGAGCACGCCGAAGACGGCATACACCAGCAGGCTGAGTACGCTGAGCACGGCAAACAGGCTGCCCGCCGTGAGACTGGCGCGGTCGAAGCTGCGCCAGTAGATGAGCAGCAGAATGGCCAGCACCACGGTGTAGATGAACAGCCCCAGATGCCCCTGCCCGTGTACCAGCGAATAGGCGCCCACCGCCGCCAGCAGCAACAGGCTCATCACCCAGGCGATGCGCGCGCGATAAAGCAGGCCGATGGCCATGACCTGCACGCCCAGGCCCAGCATCAGGTGCAGGATCTGCACCATGCCGCCCGAATCGAGAAACGACCGGACGCTGGCGCTGTCGCCGACCCGCACCACCCTCAGCAGGCCCTGACTGCCGATGAGGTGCAGCAGCGGCTGCAAGAACACGTAGCCGTCCACGGCCACCAGCACGGCCAGCAACCAGTGCCAGGGGAAAAGTCCCATCAGGCGGGCGAACCGTGCGAACAGAAGACTCAGGCGAAGACGCATACCGACCGCAATCCTGCAAGGCTGACCGGGCCTTGAGTGTACTGCACGATTTTCGCCGGGCCGCCCGTATACTGGCACCCATGTCGCATCCCGATCCCCACCCGGCCGCCCCGATGGCGCCCGCGGAAACCCCCGAGCGCCAGGCCGCCGCCCGGCGCAGCACCTGGGTCAGCGTCTGGGTCAACCTGCTGCTCACGGGCCTCCAGCTCGTCATCGGCCTGTTCGCGCACTCCCAGGCGCTGGTGGCCGACGCCATCCACTCGCTCTCCGATCTGGTGTCGGACGGCATCGTGCTGTTTGCCAACAAGCACAGCGCCAAGGCCCCGGACGCCGACCACCCGTACGGCCACCTGCGCTTCGAAACCGCGGCCACGCTGGGCATCGGCGTGCTGCTGGGGGTGGTGGGCGCGGGCATGCTGTGGCGCAGCTCCGAACGCCTGCAGGCGCCCGAACTCATCCCCACCGTCCATACAGCGGCGCTCTATGTCGCCTTGCTGGCCCTGCTGTCGAAAGAATGGCTGTTTCGCTACCTGCTGCGCGTCGCGCGCCGCGTGCGATCGACCCTGCTGGTGGCCAACGCCTGGCACGCCCGCTCGGATGCCGCCTCATCGCTGGTGGTCGCGCTGGGCATCGGCGCCAACCTGGCGGGGCTGCCGCTGGCCGACCCCCTGGCGGCCCTGGTGGTGGGCCTGATGATCATCCGCATGGGCTGGAAGTTTTCCTGGCAGGCCTTCAACGACCTGGTCGACCGGGCCGCCGACACCGAGACCGAGCAGGCCATCCGCGAACGGATACTCGGCACCCCCGGCGTGCGCGGCATCCACGACCTGCGCACACGCAAGATGGGCGACATGGTCTGGGTCGAGGTGGACATCGAAATGGACGGGACGCTGACCATCGTGCAGGGCCACGCCATCGCCGTGGCCGCCCGCGAGCGCGTCATGGCCGACCTGCCCGTACTCGACGTGATGACGCACTTCGACCCGGTATAACGGCGGCCCACCCTGCCGCTGCCTCCGGCCCGCAGCACGTCCGACCTGCGCATCGGCCGAACCCAGACCGCTTCCGGCCTGCGCACCATCCGATTGGTCTCAGCCCACGTGCGTGTGGTGCGCGGGCCCTGCGGATGTCTGCATGCGCGTCAGGCCCTGGACGATGCCGCAGGCATCCACCGCCTGTTCGACCTGGCACTGCTTGCGCAGCCGCACCAGCTGGCCACGCAAATCCTGTAGCTCGCGCAGGCGAATCTGCACGTGCGCGATGTGCTCGTCGAGCAGGTGGTTGATGGTGCCGCAATCGCGCGCGGGGTGGTCGATCATGCCCAGCAGGGCGCGGATTTCGTCGTGCGCCATATCGAGGCTGCGGCAGTTGCGAATGAACCGCAGACGCTCGAGGTGCTGCGGGCCGTATTGCCGATAATTGCCGTCGGTGCGCTCGGGCGCGGGCAACAGCCCGGCGCGCTCGTAGAAGCGGACGGTTTCTGTGGAACAGCGGGCCGCGCGGGCCAGTTCGCCAATTTTCATGGGGATGCTCGAAACAAACGGGCGCCCGCGCCACGCGCGATGCTGCGCGTGATACCGACCTGGCGTGAGGCGGGCACCCACACGCTTGACCTTGAAGCAGCTACAAGGTGTCTACTGCCATCATAGATCGTTCGACGGAAGACGGCCATGTCAGATATCGCCCGGATGGCAGCCACCAGCGGCACGCGCCCTGTGCCCGCGCAGGCCCACACCCACCCGCCCGTGCAGCACGCGCACGGACACGAACACGCCTGCGACGGCCACGCGCATGTTCACAAAGATCACCCGCATGCCCACGACGGGCACGATGCGACGCCACACACGTCGGCCCAAACGGCGGCGTCCGGCACGCCCCGCGTCGGCAGTTGCTGCGCCAGCGGCCACGCGGACATGGCCGCATCCATGGCGGCCCTGGCGGCAGCGGCCCCCGAAGGCGACTACGTGCGCACGCAGCTGCGCATCCTGCAGATGGACTGCCCCACCGAAGAAGCCCTCATCCGCCAGTCGCTGGGCAAGCTCGCACCGGTGCGGCGGCTGGAATTCAACCTCATGCAGCGCGTGCTGACGGTGGTGCACGCCCCCGGCGCGCTGGACACCATCCTGCAAGCCATCCGCGAACTGGGCTTCACGCCCGAGCAGGCGGCAGGCGGCGCGACGGCCGCCGTCGAGCCCGCGAAGCCCTGGTGGCCGCTGGCCGCCGCGGGCATCGCGGCCCTGGGCGCCGAAGCGGCCCACTGGTTCAACGCGCCCGCCGCCCTGGCCGCCGCGCTGTCCATCCTGGCGGTACTGGGCTGCGGGCTGGGCACGTACCGCAAGGGCTGGACGGCCATTCGCCACGGCCAGCTCAACATCAACGCGCTCATGAGCATCGCCGTTACCGGCGCGCTGCTGCTGGGCCAATGGGCCGAGGCGGCCATGGTCATGGTGCTCTACGAACTGGCCGAACGCATCGAGGCGCGCTCGCTGGATCGTGCGCGCAACGCCGTGCAAGGCCTGTTGAAACTCACCCCCGAACAGGCCACCGTGCGCCAGGCCGACGGCCGCTGGGTGGACGTCGCGGCCAACGCCATCGCGCTGGGCGCGCGGGTGCGCGTGCGCCCCGGCGAACGCATTGCCCTGGACGGACGGGTGGAATCGGGCCGCTCCAGCATCGACCAGTCGCCCATCACCGGCGAAAGCCTGCCGGTCGACAAGACCCCGGGCGACCCGGTCTACGCGGGCACCATCAACGGCACCGGCACGCTGGAATACGAAGTCACCAGCACGGCGGGTGACTCCACCCTGGCGCGCATCATTCGCGCCATCGAATCGGCACAATCCGCGCGCGCGCCCACCCAGCGCTTCGTCGATCGCTTCGCCCGCGTCTACACCCCCATCGTCGTGCTGCTGGCCCTTGCCGTCGCCGTGATCCCGCCGCTGGCGGGGCTGGGCGGCTGGCACGAATGGGTCTACAAGGCGCTGGTGCTGCTGGTGATCGCCTGCCCCTGCGCCTTGGTGATCTCCACCCCGGTCTCCATCGTCAGCGGGCTGGCGGCGGCGGCGCGCAACGGCGTGCTCGTCAAAGGCGGGGCGCACCTCGAACAAGGGCGCCTGCTGCGCTGGATCGCCCTGGACAAGACAGGCACCGTCACCCACGGACGCCCCGCACTCACCGACCAGCAGGTACTGGGCGCGCACGAAGCCGCGTACTGCAATGCGCTGGCGGCCAGCCTCGCCAGCCATTCAGACCACCCGGTGTCGCAGGCCATCGCCCGCGGGCTGGGCGCTGCGGGCCACGCTGACGGCCACGACGACGCATCCGGGGCTCAGGCCACACAAACGACAGCCGAGGGCGACGGCCCCTCCGGGACGGTGCGGCCACCCGTGCGCGATTTTCAGGCGCTGCCCGGGCGCGGCACACAAGGACGCATCGACGACGCGGCCTACCGCCTGGGCAACCATCGGCTCATCCACGAAAGCGGCCTGTGTTCCGCCGCGCTCGAAACCCGGCTCGAACGACTGGAAAAATCCGGCAAGACCGTCGTGCTGCTGGCCAACGACCACCAGGTGCTCGCCCTGTACGCCGTGGCCGACACCGTCAAACCCGAAAGCCGGGCGGCCATCCACGCGCTGCACGCCCAGGGGGTGCAGACCGCCATGCTGTCGGGCGACAACCCGCACACCGCCAGCGCCATCGCCGCGCAGGTGGGCATCGACCGGGCCGAGGGCAACCTGCTGCCCGAAGACAAGCTGCAGATCGTCGGCCAGCTGGCCGACGCGGGCCAGGGCGGCGTGGGCATGGTGGGCGACGGCATCAACGACGCGCCGGCGCTGGCGCGCGCCGACATCGGCTTTGCCATGGGCGCCATGGGCACGGACGCCGCCATCGAAACCGCCGACGTCGCCCTGATGGACGACGACCTGCGCAAGATCCCGTGGTTCATCGGCCTGTCGCGCGCCACGCACCGCATCCTGGTGCAGAACGTCGCGCTGGCGCTGCTCATCAAGGCCGTCTTCCTGGTGCTCACCGTCGTCGGCCTGGGGACGATGTGGATGGCGGTCTTCGCCGACGTGGGGGCCAGCCTGCTGGTGGTGGGCAACGGCCTGCGCCTGCTGCGGCACCGGGCCGCCTGATGGGCCGGACCGGCCAGCGCAACGGGCCGCCCGCGGCGCCGGATCACGCCGGTGCAGGGCCTACTGCGAGCGCTTGAACGCCTCGACCAGAAAGTCGAGGAAACGGCGCATCAGCGCCGACTGGTATTCGCGGCTGGTATACACCGCATGAATGCCCAGGGGCTGGGGCGTGACGTCGGGCAGCAGCAGTTCGAGTTCGCCGCGTGCGACGTGGCCCGCCGCCGAATGCCAGGGCTGCAGACAGATGCCCGCGCCCGCCAGCGTGGCGCTCAGCAGGGTCAGGCTGTCGTTGGCGGTGAGATTGCCCCCCACGGGCACATCCACCACCCGGTCGGCCTGCATGAAGCGCCACAGGCTGCGGCCCAAATAGGTATACGTCAGGCAATTGTGTTCGGTCAGGTCGCTGAGCTGCTGGGGTCGGCCATGCCGCGCCAGATAGGCGGGCGCGGCACACAGCACCGAGCGGCAGGCGCCCAGGGGCCGCGCGATCAGGGCGGGATCCAGTGTATTGGTGACCCGCACCGCCAGGTCGATGCCTTCGGCCACCAGATCGACGGTCTTTTCGGCCACGTGCAGCTCGACCGCCGACTGCGGATGCCGCGCCAGAAACCGGCTGACCATCCCCGCCAGCACGGCATGGGCCAGCGATTGGGGACAGGCCACGCGCAGCACCCCCTGCATGCCACAGTCTTCGTCGGCGGACTGCCAGGGCAGCTGTTCGGCCAGATCGAGCAGTTCGAGGCTGCGGGCCAGCACCTGCTGCCCCGTGCTGGTGAGCCCCAGATGCCGCGTATTGCGGTGCAGCAGGCGCGCCCCCACCCAGCTTTCCATTTCGGCCAGATACCGGGTCACCATGGCGCGGGACATGTCCAGCGACTGCGCTGCCGCCGTCAGGCTGCCTCGCTGGGCGATCGTGACAAAGACACGGGCTGCTGTCAGACGATCCATACGATGACCGATTCATGCAACGAAGATGCTCACATTATGCCGTTTATCAATCGGGAAAATAGTTACAAAATGGCGTCGGCCCCACATGACAAGGGTTAATCCTCAGATAGCCCCCTATTGATCGATTTTTTGACCAGAATGACGAACGACGACAGCCCCCCGCCCGACAGAGACGATGGCACTGTCCTGCACTATATTTTCGACCCGCTGTGTGGCTGGTGCTACGCCGTGGCGCCGCTCATCGAGGCGGCGCGCAAGATACGCGACATCCACATCGAACTGCATCCGGGCGGCATGCTCAGCGGCCCCATGCGTCGGCGCATCACGGCCGACTGGCGCGAGCACGTCATTCCCATGGATCGCCGCATCGCGTCGCTCTCGGGCCAGCACTTCGGCGAGGCCTATTTCGACGGCCTGCTGCGCAACGACACGATCTGGCTGGACTCCGCCCCGCCCACCGCGGCCATCCTGGCCGCCGAGGCGCTGGCGGGACAAGGCCTGCAGATGCTGCACCGCATCCAGCGCGGCCACTACATCGAGGGGCAAGCGGTGGCCGAGCCCGATGTCCTGCTCGGCTTTGCCCGCGATCTCGACCTGGACGGCCCCACGTTCGAGGCCCACTTCGAATCGTGGGCGGGCAAGCGCAGCGAGGTGCACGTGGCCGCCACCCGGCAACTGATGAACCAGTTCGGCATTTCGGGCTTTCCCGCCGTGCTCATGCATCGGGGCGGCACTTGGGGCACGCTGCCCATTCAACGCTACCTGGGGCGGCCCGCGCTCTGGCGCGAAGTGCTGGAAATGACCAAGGCCTGAGCCAGCGTTGTACCCGGCCCGGGCGGGCGCCCGGCATCACCGGGCACCGCGCCGACGTGCAACCGCCTATCGGGGGATGGGTTCGCCGATCCACTGCAGCACGTCGCCATCCACCGTCGTCAGCACCAGCACCGGATTGGGCGCACTACCCTGCACCCGGGCGGACACCTTGTCTTTCAGGCGGGCGGACACGGCCTGATCCAGCCGCATCAGCGGCGCCGGGCAGGCCTTCATGGTCGAGGCCAAGCCCCGCAACTGCAGGCTGCCAGGCGCCACCGCATACGCGCCGAACAGGGCATTGCAGCCGCCCCGCACATGCAGGCTCTGGGCATCGAAGCGCACCCGCAGACGGCGTTCGAGGCCGGGCGCCAGGTCGGCGATGGCCTGCCCGTCCGCAGTCTGGGCCGCGGCCAGCTGCCACTCGTAGGCGACCAGCGTATCGGTGTTCAAGGCGGGCGAAGCCGCGGACGGCAGCGCGGCGGGCGCCTGCGGCGACACGCCCGCGGACGGCACCTGGGCACAAGCGCCCAGCAGCAGGGCAATGGATGAGAGAGCCAGGATTTTGGTCATGAAACGTCCCTGAGGTGAAATCAGCCGACATGATACCGGCAGCGCTTGTTTCAGCGCTGCGTAAGAGATTCGCCAGTAGCATACAGAACGCTAATCGTTTTCATTCGTTCTTCTGTATGAAGTACGTTTCAACATCATGCTGGCTACGCTGATCATCGGTCTGAGAGAAGGGCTGGAAGCCGCGCTCATCGTCGGCATCATTGCCGCCTTCCTGCGCAAAAACGGCACGCGCCTGACGGCCATGTGGATCGGCGTGGCCCTGGCCGTGGCGCTGTCCGTCGCCGTCGGCCTGGGGCTGAGCTGGATCGAGCGCGACCTGCCGCAGGCGCAGCAAGAAGGCATGGAATCGCTGATCGGCGCCATCGCAGTGTGCTTCGTGACTGGCATGATCCTGTGGATGAACACCCACGCGCGCGACATGAAGCGCCAGCTGGAAACCGAAGCCACGGCCGCGCTGGGCGCCACGGGCCGCTATGCGCTGGCCGGCATGGCCTTTCTGGCCGTGTTGAAAGAAGGCTTCGAGACCAGCGTCTTCCTGTTGGCCACCTTCTCGGCGGCGCAATCGGCCGCCTGGGCTGCCGCGGGCGCCGTGCTCGGGCTGCTGCTGGCCGTCCTCATCGGCTGGGGCATTTACGCGGGCGGGGTACGTATCAATCTGTCCCGGTTCTTTCGGGCCACCGGGGGGTTTCTAGTGCTGGTGGCAGCGGGTCTGGTCGTCACCGCCCTGCGCACCGCGCACGAAGCGGGCTGGCTGAACGTCGGCCAGCCCGCTTTGCTGGATCTGTCCTGGTTGGTCGCCCCCGGCACCCTGCGCTCGGCGCTGCTCACCGGCGTGCTGGGCATCCCCGCCGACCCTCGACTGATCGAAGTCATCGGCTGGCTGGCCTACCTGATCCCCATCTCGCTGCTGATCTTCTGGCCCGCCGCACGCCGTCCGGGGCCCGCCGCCGCGCAAACCGAGGCAACCCACGCAGGCCTGACGACCCGCAGCTGGCACCTGCACACCGACGAACGGCTGACAGGCGCCCAGGACATGCTGACGCTGGATGCGGTAGCGGCGCTGAACCGCGGGCGCATCCCGATCGGCTTGAGCCCCGCAGAGCACCCCGGCCCCTTCCACGCCGACTGGCGCATCCGCCGCACGCTCGACGTGCACAGCGCGGCCGACCACCTGACGGCGCTTGCGGCACACGGCACGATCCTGGTCACACTCTCGGGCAGCGGACTGCTGACGCCACGCACGCTCACCGTCCGACAAACGGCCAGCCCCGGCCTGCAAGCCCTGGGCCCGCTTGCCTGGCGCACGCCGCAGACCTACACGGAACAGATCGGGCCAGCGCTGCGGCGCCGCGCGGCCGCCCACGCGGAATGGGCGTTCTGGGCGCGCCAGCTGCCCATCGCCCTGCTGCTGGGCGCGTTGCTGCTGGTCGGGCAGGCCACACGCCGCCACCGCCGTTCCCGACGCCGTCTGCCCGCCCAGGGCAGCACGGCGCACGGCAGCGCCACGCAAAGCGACACGCTCCAAGACAGCACGACCCAAAATCGCACGACCCAAAACAGCCGCCCGCCACAAGATGGCCCCGCCCTTTCTCAAGGAACCTTCCATGCACCCCTCTGACGCCTCGCCACGCCACCTTCTCCTGTCCAGCCTGACGGCCCTCGCCCTTGCGAGCGCCGGGGCTGCGGCAGGGGCCGCCACGCTCGCCACGCCCGCGCCTGGCGGCGTTTCGCACATTGCCATCACCCTGACGGGCGGCAACCAGGGACAGACCTGCGCGCTGGATCACGACAGCGCACCGGCCGGCCCCATCACCTTCACCGTCACCAACAAGACGGCCACCGGCATCACCGAAGTGGAGTTGCTGAGCGAAAACCGCATCCTGGGCGAAAAAGAAAACCTGGCGCCAGGCCTGCCGCCCGCGTCCTTCACGCTCACGCTGGGCGGCGGCGCCTACCAGATCTATTGCCCCGGCGCCCAACCCGAAACCCTGGCCTTCACGGTGACGGGCAAGGCGGCGGCGCAAGCCAGCGGCGGCACCGCCGCCCTGCTGGCTGAAGGCACGCGCGGGTACGCCCATTACGTGGACGGCGTGGTCGATGCCATGACCGCCGCCGTGGGGCGGTTGAAGGCCAACATCGACGCGGGCAAGCTCACGCAGGCCCGCGCCGATTACGCGCTCGCGCGCCCCTTCTACGAGCGCATCGAATCCGACGTGGACGGCTTCGTGCTGCCGGGCTTCAAGGCCACCGACAACGCGGGTAACCTGGATTACCTGATCGACATGCGCGCCTTGAACCTCGACCCCAAAGTCGGCTGGCACGGCTTTCACGCGATCGAGCGCGACCTGTTCCAGCGCGGCAAGATCACTGCTGAAACCCAGCAGCTGGCCGCGGAACTGCAAACAAACGTGGGACGGCTGGACGCGCTCGTCAAGACGCTCGACTACCAGCCCGAAGACCTGGCCAACGGCGCGGCCGACCTGCTCGAAGAAGTGCAGACCACCAAGATCACGGGCGAGGAAGAAGCCTACAGCCACATCGATCTGGTGGACTTCGCGGGCAACGTGGAAGGCGCCCAGCAAGCCTTCGCCTTTCTGGAGCCTGGGCTCAAGCAGATCGATCCGGCGCTCACGCAGCGGGTCAACGACCAGTTCACCCAGGTCAACGCCCTGCTGGACGGCTACCGCGACCCGCATGAAGCAGGCGGCTTCCGGCGCTACACGGCCGAGGTCAAGGCAGCCGACGCAGCCAAGCTGAGCCGCGCCATCCAAGCCTTGCAGGAACCCCTGTCGAAGATCGCGGAAAAAGTCGCCACGGCAGGCAGGAGCTGAACACCATGACGCACGACGCGGATCACCCGGCACGAGGCGCAGACGGGCGCATCTCACGCCGCAGCCTGCTGCTGGGGACGACGGCGCTGGGCGCCGTCCACGGTCTGATAGCGGCACGCGCCGCCCAGGCGGCCCCTACGGCAAACACAACAAACAGCGACGCCCCACCAGTGCAGCCCGCCGCCGACGCCGACACGATCACGCTGTCCAGCGCCTATGCCTTCTACGGCAACGGCGGCCAGGCGGGCATCATGACGCCGCCCCAGCGCTACGCGTTTTACATGACCTTCGACCTCACCACGACGCAGCGCGACGTGCTGCAGGTTCTGCTGGCGCGCTGGTCGGGCGCCATCGCCCAGATGATGCGCGGGCAGACCATCGGACGGGTGGAGCCCGACCGGCCCAGCGCGGTGGGCGAGGACACGGGCGAGGCGCTGGACTTGCACCCAGCCTCACTCACAGTCACGGTGGGCCTGGGATCACGCGTGTTCAGCGACACCTACGGGCTCGCGGACAAGCGGCCCGCACTGCTGCGCCCGCTCAAGCAGCTGCCCAGCGACGCCCTGCTGCCCGAGTTCACTGGCGGCGACCTGTCGCTGCAGGCCTGTGCCGACGACCCGCAGGTGACCTACCACGCGGTGCGCGACCTGGCCCGCATCGCCAAAGACCTGGGGGCCGCGTCCACGCGCTGGGCCGTGCTGGGCTTTGGGCGCGCATCATCCGGCAAAGGCCAGACCACGCCGCGCAACCTCTTTGGCTTTCGCGACGGCACGCGCAACATCCAGTCCGCCGAGGATTTCAAGCGCTTCGTCTGGGTGCAGGACGGCCCCGCCTGGCAGCGCCACGGCAGCTACCAGGTCGTGCGCAAAATCCAGATGCATATCGAAAACTGGGACACCGACCGCGTCAGCGACCAGAATGACATCTTTGGCCGCCACAAGGTGTCTGGCGCGCCGCTGAGCGGGCAGCACGAGTTCGACACGCCCGACTTCGGCCGGGAAGCCCCCGACGGCACGCTGGTGATCCCAGCGACGGCCCACATCCGCCTGGCCGCGCACGAAAACAACGGCGGCCTGAAGATACTGCGGCGCTCGTACAACTACACCGACGGCATCAACCGTGTCGGCCTGCTGGACGCGGGCCTGCTGTTCATCTGCTACCAGAACGACCCGGCCCACTTCGAAACCCTGCAAGCCCGGCTCGGGGCCTCCGATGCGCTCAACGAATACATCGCCCATATCGGCTCCGCCGTGTTCTTCGTCCCCCCCGCGCCGCAGCCAGGGCATTACATCGGCGAGCCGTTGTTTACGTGAGGGCGGCCCCGAAGGGGCGCGGATCCTCAATCAAAAATATGCTTGATGAACAAGCTGAACAGGCCCGACTGGTTGTATATCTGCAGCTTCGCGTAGATGTGTTTGCGGTGGTTCTTGACCGTGCCCTCGGACAGCCCCAGGTTGGCCGCGATCGACACCGTCGAGTGGCCGCGCAGGATCATGCTGGCGATCAGCCGCTCGCGCGCCGTCAGGACGTCGCCCCCGAACGTATCCATGGCCTGGCTGAGCCGCGCATCCTTGGGGTCTTTGCGCCCCGCATCATCGCTGGTCGGCAGCCGACCACGCCACTGGCTTTCCATGAGCGCAATGACGGTCGTCGCCGTTGACTGCAGCGCCGTGAATTCCGGCGGGGAAAACGGCGGATGGCCCCGCTGGCGCAACAGCGAATAGGCGATATAGGCCTCGCTCACCCGGGTGAAGAAAACGATTTCTTCCGCCAGCGCCCCTGTTTCCATCGAGATGCACGGGTGAAACTCGGGCGAGTTGTAGTAGTCCCCCTCGAAGAACTGGTCGGGTGCCAGCGCCGACAGGCGGTAAAGCCCCGTCGGCATGTCCCGGCGGCAGGCGTCGTAGACGGCGTCCAGCAGATATGTGCCGTTCAGATAGCTTGCCATGACCGCCGGGGTGGAGACCTGGTTCAGGCCGTCGTGGAGCAGCTGCGGACGGGCCCGCAGCGTGTACGAAAAGGTGCAGCTGATGTCGAAAGAGGCCACGCCGCGCAGCGCATCGTCCAGCGCGGGCGCGAACCGATCCGTGCCGATGGCCCGAATGAGGGAAGGCAGCGCGTCGGCCCATGGGCCCGAACGCGTCGTTCGCAGTGAATTCAAGGGATTTCTCCAGCGAGAGGACGACGGGGTTTCGGGTTGACCCTATGTCCCCTTGGGGACATAGACACCCCAACACGTCGAAACTTATCGTTAAGGCTGCCGAGAGGACATCGGTGGCCTAGGAGACAACCATGGGTGCAGACAAAATATCACAAGGCGGCGTCAACTATAAAGCAGTTGACGCCTCGTACTTCGAACGGCGCCAGCTCAGGCGCCACGCGGGTGTTTTCACGCTGTGGATGATGGGCGTGGGGGCGGTCATTGCGGGGGATTACTCGGGCTGGAACATCGGCCTGGCGGACGGCGGCTTCGGCGGCCTGCTGATCTCCCTGCTGGTGGTCGGCTTCATGTACGTCTGTCTGTGCGCGTCCATCGGCGAGATGAGCGCGGCCCTGCCGCACACCGGAGGCGCCTATTCCTTCGCGCGCACGGCGCTGGGGCCGTGGGGCGGGTACACCACGGGTCTGGCGGAAAACATCGAATTCGTGCTGGCGCCGGGCGGCAATATGTTCTTCATGAGCGCCTACCTCGCATCGATCACCGGGACGTCGATGGACTGGCTGCCCGTCTGGTGGATCGGCGGCTACGCCGTCATGCTGCTGCTCTCGACGCGCGGCATCGAGCTGACCATGCGCGTGCTGGTCTGGGTGACGGTCGCCGCGATCCTGGTGCTGGTCTTCTTTTTCGTCATCTCCATTCCCCAGGTGGACGTGGCGAAAAACGCCCTGAACATCGCCGAAGGCGGCGGGCTGCTGCCCGAGGGCAACGGCCCATGGTTGCCGTTCGGCATGACGGGGATACTCGCGACGCTGCCGTTCGCCGTCTACATGTTCCTCGCCGTCGAGCAGCTGCCGCTGGCGTCCGAAGAAGCCAAGAACCCCACGCGCGACATGCCGCGGGCGCTGTTGCTGTCCGTGGTCGCCCTCTTCTTCCTGGCGGTCGGCATGCTCTTCTTCAGTGCGTCGATCTCGACGGGCGCACACGCCCTGAGTTCGGCCAGCGACCTGCTGCTGGACAACTTCAAGGCGCTGCTGGGCGAAGGCTGGGCCAAGGTGCTGGCGCTGACCGCCGTCCTGGGCCTGGGGGCGAGCTTTTTCGCCGGCAGCTTCGCCTGCGGGCGCAACATCTACTCGCTGTCGCGGGCGGGCTATTTCCCCACGACGGTATCAGTCACCAACCCAAAAACACAGACACCCGACCGCGCGCTGGTGACGGGCTCCGGCTTGGCCCTGATCGCCCTGCTGGTCATCTGGTTCCTGGGCGGCAAAAACGACATCGCCTTCATGGGCGGCTTTCTCGTCAGCATGATCGGCTTCGCCGGCATGATTTCATACCTGCTGCAAAGCATCTCGTTCATCCGCCTGCGCCAGCGGTATCCATCCATCAAACGGCCTTTTGTCAGCCCGCTGGGCAACTTCGGCGCCTACGTCACGATCGTGGTGTGCCTGGTCACGTTGGGCTACCTGTTCGTCAATCCGCTCTACCAATGGGCAGCCATCACCGTGATGGTGTGGTATCTGGTCGGGCTGGCCTACTTCGCCTTCTACCGCCGCCACCGCCTGGTGCTGTCGCCCGAGGAAGAATTCGCCGTGACGGGGGGCGAGCATGGGCAATCGATCGAAGCGGTGGAAAGCGACCTGGCGACGCAACCCAACCACGCCTGAGCGCGCTGCCGCGCAGCGGCTGATTCGAACTTTTCATGGGTGCAAAAATGGCTGAAAGACTGAAAGGGAAAATGGCAATCATCTCGGGCGGAGCCAGCGGCATGGGCGCGGCCTCGGCCATCCTGTTCGCCCAGGAGGGCGCCAGGGTGGCCATCGTGGACAGAAACGAAGCCCTGGCGGCGCAAACGGTAGCCGCGATCCGGGCGGCGGGCGGAGAGGCCCGGGCCTGGCTGGCCGACGTCTCGGACGAACACGCCGTCAACACCACGGTCGCGGAAATCACTGCAGTCTTCGGCGCGGCGGACGTGCTGTTCAACCACGCGGGCACGATCCTCATCAAGCCCTTCCTGGACATCTCGCTGCACGATTGGGACTGGCTGCACGCCGTCAACGTGCGCTCGATGTTCCTGATGACGCGCGCGGCACTGCCGGCGATGATCGAGGCGGGCGGGGGCTCCATCATCTGCACGTCCTCCATCTCCGCCGTGGCAGCCACACCCGGCGAAGTGCTGTACGACACCACGAAGGGGGCCGTCCACATGTTCGCGCGGGCGATCGCCACCGAATTCCGCGACCGCAATATCCGCTGCAATGCGATCTGCCCCGGCTTCATCCGCACGCCCCACGGCCTGAGAGAAATCCACGAACTGGCCGCACAAGGGGTGGACGAATCCGGCGCCGCGCTCAAAGAGCGCCAGGGCCGCATCGGCGAACCGGAAGACGTCGCCAAGGCCGCGCTGTTTCTGGCCTGCGACGATTCCAGCTTCGTCACCGGCACCCACCTGTTCGTGGACAACGGGTTCACGGCAGCTTGATCAAGAACCCGGCAGCCATCTCAGAGCAGGCTCAAGCCGCGCAGCCACCATGCCTATTTGACATAATGTTGGAATACTGATATTTTGTACAGCTGTAGTGGCGGCACACGGTGTGCTGCCACGTTGCTTTGGGAGAAAACCATGTCAACACCTAAACGTGTCGCCTGGAAAGACATCGTCGCGCCACCACTCAACTGGCAAGCCCCAAAGATATCCGCTCAAGAATCCAAGTCAGACGAGACCAAACAAGACAAGAAAGAGCAAGGCTCTGATAAATAAGCCTCTTGTCGTCTGGCACGGGTGTCTGATCCCCCGCCTCCAGCCCGCCCGGCGGGCTGGGCCCAACAATAGAAACCAGACATGACTACCCATATCAAGATCGATTTCGTCTCCGACGTGTCTTGCCCCTGGTGCGCAGTGGGGTTGGGCTCGCTAGAACAGGCATTGTCCAGGGTCGATGGCGAAATCGAGGCAGAACTGCATTTCCAACCCTTCGAGCTGAACCCGGACATGCCCCCCGAAGGAGAGGACACCGTCGAACGCCTGTCGCACAAGTACGGCATGACGCCAGAGCAGGTTCGCCAAAATGGCGAACTGATCACGGCGCGGGGCCGCGAGGTCGGCTTCACTTTCAACATGGACAAGCGCACGCGCACCTACAACACCTTCGACGCACACCGACTGCTGCACTGGGCCGGTCTCGAAGGTCATCAGCTGGCCCTGAAACACGCCCTGCTGAAAGCTTATTTCACCGATGGCGAAAACCCCAGTGCGCACGACGTCCTGGTCAGGCTATGCCGCGAGTCGGGACTGAACCAGGATCGCGCACGCGAGATTCTGGGCTCCGACGAGTACGCGATCGACGTCCGGGCGCGCGAACGCTTTTACACCCAGCAGGGTATCAGCTCCGTCCCTTCCATCATCTTCAACGACCGGCACCTGATCCAGGGCGGCCAGGCCCCCGAGACCTTCGAGCGGGCGTTGCGGCAGCTTGCCGATGCCGGGTGAATCGATCTGAAGTCTCTGGTGCCGGGTATCAGAAAGCCACGCTGCCCGCCCCCAGCACCGACCAACGGTAATCCGCGCCAAACAGGCGATCCGCAGTGCGCTTCATGAACACCAGATTGTCCACCTCATCCGACACGGGCGGCGTGTGGATGGCGCCCGCGATGGCGCAGATGATGGTAGGTTGCGGAATTAGGCCTCGGCCATTTCCCGTTCTGCGGCTTTTGCCAGGAACGCGGAGCGCGACAGACGCTGAGCCTTGGCCACTGCATCAATACGATGCACGAGGTTTTCCGGCAGACTGATGTTTAGACGCACGGCTTTGGTGCTGACCTTAGACAGGTCAATATCAACCATCATCCAAAACCCCTCCTCGAAGTCCTCATTACCTTCCCAGGCCTCGGGTGCGCTGGGGCTGGGGATGGCTTCGGTTTCACCGTGAAAATGCGCCTCGACGGCTTCCTGGGCAGCGCGAGGAAGGTCTTGCAGCTCATCAGCACCGGCAAAGCAGCCGGGGAAGTCTGGAAAGGATGCGCCATAGGCGCTGTCGCGGTCCTTGTGTACGTGGATGGGATAGAGCATTTGGTTTTCTCCTGGCTTGCTTACCGCAGGCCGGCTTGTGTGAGGATGCTGCGCTGTGTGGCTAAAGGCAGATCCTTCTTTGGGTGCGGCACTGTGACCTTGCCGGGCTTGGTTGGGTGCTTGAACTGATGATGTGACCCAACGGTATGCGCGAGATACCAGCCGTCGGCTTTCAGTTGCTTGATGAGGTCTGCGCTGTTCATGTGTGTAATTGTACACACCACACAATGATACACAACATATTTATTCCGACCCCTCGTGGGTGCGGCGCAAGTCCTGCATCGCAGGCCGCCTGGGTTGATCGCCGGGCGATAGATTGTCTCCTCCCGGTGCTTCGGCATCGTTTCGCGCCCCGCTGAGTCGAGAGATTTGTGGGGCGCGGTGTTTTGGAGGTCCGTGGTGTTCGACTTTCTGGAATCGACGCTGAAAGCGGCCGCAAGTGTGGTGGTCGTGCCTGTCGCTGTGGCGGCGGATGTTGCCACGCTTCCGCAGGAGCTGCGGCGATATCTTGCCCCCTTTCGCATCAGGCATCTGACCTGGCCGACAGCGACGAAGCCGCATCAAAGCTGCTACAGCGACTCCAGCGTCAATTTGACTCGAAAACACTATCGCAGCAGGGCCACAAAACTGAAGGCCGTTCGCTGAAATGCGGAACACCGTGCAGAATAAATGTGGAACGTTGTAAATCATCAACTTCGCAAGTTGTTGATTTTAGATGGTGCCCGGGGCCGGAATCGAACCGGCACGCCTTGCGGCGGGGGATTTTGAGTCCCCTGCGTCTACCAATTTCACCACCCGGGCAGGGTCGGGGTGACAGAGCGCCACCCCGGAAAAGGATCGTTATTATACGGTGTTTTCGGCCTTCGCTGTTCGACGCCAGGTGCCGGGGGCCACGCCGTGCGCGGCCCGAAACAGGCGGCCCAGGTGGGCGGCGTCGGAGAAACCGCAATCAGAGGCGATGTCGGCGATGCTTTTGTCGGTGGAGCGCAGCATCCAGTCGGCCAGGCGCAGGCGCAAGGTGCGGGCATACGCCTGCGGCGTGGTGCCCAGGTGCGTCTTGAACAGACGCTGCAGCTGGCGGGGCGACAGCCCCAGGCGTGCCGCCAGATCGGGCAGGCTCAGGGCCTGGCCCGCATATTGCTGCATCAGCAATACGGCCCGGCGCACGGGCAAGGGGCTGTCGGCAGGCACATCTGGAGGCGGCGGCTGCACCTGGTGGCGCACTTCGCCCGGTTCGATCTGCAGGCAGCGCAGGGCGCGCCGCAGCTCGGCCTCGGGCACATGACGGCGCAACACGCGCACGGCCAGTTCGGTGACGGCAGCCCCACCCGAGCAGCTCAGGCGGCGGCGATCCTGCACCAGAGGGCGGTCGGTCACCAGCCAATCAGGCGAGATGGCAGGATGGCGCTGGATGAAATCGTCGTACATATCCGCGGCCACGCACAGGCGGTGGTTTTGCACGACCCCGGCCTGCGCCAGCGCGAACACGCCGTTGCACAGGCCCACCAGATAGCGCCCTCCGCGGGCGGCCTGGCGCAGCCAGGACAGCAAGCGCGGGCTGGCGGCTACGGCGGGCGTCAGTGGGCCGCCCACGACCACCACATAATCGAAACGCGCCGGGTTGCCCAGCAGGTCGCCCGGCACCACCTGGATGCCGCTGGCCGAGCGCACCGGCAGCAGCGTGTCGGCCACGACCTCCCAGGCGCAGGGCCCGGGAGCGTCGGATCGGGCGTCGAGCAGGCCCAGCAGATCGGCGAAACCGGCGAAGGCCCCCATCGAGAACTGGGGCATGAGGACAAACCCCAAGCGCACGGCCACGGCGCTTGAAACGTCAACTTTCATGGCGGACAAAAGACCTGAATGTCGTATTCATTATAAAAATAATGCTAATTAGTCGTTTTTATTCATTTCAACAAAATATAGATTTGATAAAGGCCAGCCGAACGCACCGAGGAAGACCAGTCAGATACCTGAATAATGTCGTTTTAATTCAAGATTGATTATGCCAAATGACTAGAATCACTGGCAATCCAAGGGTGCATCACAAGCACCCGGTTCATCTCTCAGGATCAGAATCTTCGCCATGGCTCTCTCTGTCTTCGATATCTTCAAGATCGGCATTGGCCCGTCCAGCTCGCACACCGTGGGGCCCATGCGGGCCGCGCGCAATTTCGCCCGCAACCTGGACGTGCGCGGCCTGCTGACGCAGGTGGCCAGTCTTGCCGTCCACTTGTATGGCTCCCTGGCCGAGACGGGGGCCGGTCACCGCACCGATATGGGCATCATGCTGGGCCTCATGGGCGAAGCCCCCGACACGGTCGATCCCGCCCTCATCAACACACTGGTGAACGCCGTCGATCAGACGCGCCAGCTGACGCTTTGGCGCAAGCACACGATCGCCTTCGACCCCAAGACGGCCTTCTCGGGCCGCGTCCAGCCCCTGCCCGAACACCCCAACGGCATGCGCTTCATCGCCCGCGACGCGCAGGGCACGGTCGTGCTCGACGAGCGCTATGTGTCGATCGGCGGTGGCTTCATCCGCGCGCTGGACAGCATCGAGACCGACGAGACCGTGCCCGAGCACGAGCCCATGCCCTACCCCTTTGCCAATGCCGCCGAACTCATGGCGCAATGCGCCCGGCACCAGCTCACCATCGCGCAATTGATGATGGCCAACGAGGCCACCCTGCGCCCGGCGGCCGAGGTGCGCGCGGGCGTGCTGCGCATCGCGCAGGTGATGGACGAGGCCATCGACCGCGGCTGCGGCCTGGCGGGTGCCATCGACGACGCCATCCTGCCCGGCGGCCTGAAGGTGCGCCGCCGGGCTCCGGCGCTGTACCACGAACTGCACGCCAAGTCGGCCGGGGCGAAATCACCCTACCCCGCCAATGCGGATGACGTGATGTTCGCCATGGATTGGGTCAATCTGTACGCCATGGCCGTCAACGAGGAAAACGCCGCCAGCGGCCGCGTCGTCACGGCGCCCACCAACGGGGCGTCCGGCCTGCTGCCCGCCGTGCTGCGCTACTACCGCACCTTCATCCCCGGATGGTCGGAAGATGGGGTGGTCGATTTTCTGCTCACGGCGGCCGCCATCGGCTTTCTCTACAAAGAAAACGCCTCGATCTCGGGCGCCGAAGTGGGCTGCCAGGGTGAGGTGGGCGTGGCCTGTTCGATGGCCGCCGCGGGGCTGACGGCGGTCCAGGGCGGCACGGTGGCCCAGGTGGAAAACGCCGCCGAGATCGGCATGGAACACAACCTGGGCCTCACCTGCGATCCGGTGGGCGGACTGGTGCAGATCCCCTGCATCGAGCGCAATGCCATGGGTGGCAACAAGGCCATCAACGCATCGCGCCTGGCTCTGCACGGCGACGGCAAGCACCATGTCACGCTGGACATGGTGATCGAGACCATGCGCCAGACGGGGGCCGACATGAAGTCGAAATACAAAGAAACCTCACGCGGCGGCCTGGCCGTCAACGTGGTGGAATGCTAAGCCCCGCGCGGATCACCCCCACGCTGGCCGCCACCACCAGCGCCACGCCCAGCATCTGGCCCAGGGCCATACCCTGCCCCAGGATCAGCCAGCCCGACACAGCGCCGATGGCGGGCTCCAGGCTCATCAGCACGCCAAAGGCGGCTGCCGGCAGGCGGCGCAGTGCCAGGATTTCCAGCACATAGGGCACCAGCGGCACCAGAATCGCCAAGCCTGCCGTGAGCAGCAGCTGCCACCATGGAAACAGCGCCGGGCCGGTCTCCAGCACGGCAAAGGGCAGCGACAGCACGGCCGCCGCCAGCAAGGACACGGCCAGGCCCTGCAAGCCCGGAAACCCGTGACCGACCTTTTTCATCATGACGATGTAGACGCCCCAGCCCGCCGCGGCCAGCAAGGCATAGGCAATGCCGACGGGATCGGCCCCATGACTGGCCTGGGCATCGCCCCATACCAGCAGCACGATGCCCACCGCCGCCATCAACGGCCAGGCCAGGGCGCGCCAGCCGCGCACCCCCAGGGCCGCCACCAGCAGCGGGCCGCAAAACTCGAGCGCTACCGTCAAGTGCTGCGACAGGCGCGCGATCGCCACGAAAAACGCCAGCGACATCGCGGCCATGGCGGCGCCCAGCACCAGCGCGGCACGCCATTGGGCCGCGCTGAAACGATGCAGAGGCGGGCGCACGAACAGGCACAGCAGGACGGCGGCCCAGCACAACCGCAGGCTGGATGTGCTCAGCGGCCCATAGTCGTGGATGACGGGAACCGCCAGCGAAACCCCCACCTGGACGCTCGTCATGGACGCCACAGCCATCGCCACCGCCAGCCAGCGCCCGCCCCCGCGCACAGCGCGAATCGTGCCCGCGGCCAAGGGCGGCGCGGTGTCCGCAGCGGCGCGCCGGGCGGCCTGCGACGCGGGCGCGGCATCGGTTTGGGACACAGGCGAAAATGGCTTATCGTTGGACACGGATTTGAACGCAGCAACAAAGTTTCCCGGCAACACCGCCAGCCGGGATCACGACTATACAGGACTCCCCGATGACACTCTCCCGCACCGCCGACACCCTGGACGCCGCCGCCCTGCGCGACCGCATCCAGACCCTCTTCGACCGCTCGGGCCTGATGCGGCACCTGGGCGCCCGACTGGGCGAGGTGGCGCCAGGCCGCGTACACGTGCATCTGCCTTTCGCGCCCACGCTCACACAACACCTGGGGCTGTTTCACGCGGGCGCCACATCCACCATCGCCGACGCGGCCGGGGGCTTTGCCGCCATGACCCAGGCCCCCGACGGCCACACCGTGCTGTCGGTGGAATTCAAGATCAACCTGCTGGCCCCCGCGCGCGGCGAATCCCTGGAAGCCATCGGCCAGGTCATCCGCACGGGCCGCACCCTGACCATCGTCCAGGTGGACGTCCACGCCCTGAACGCGGGCAAGACGACCCCTGTGGCACTGATGCAGCAAACCATCATCAACGTACCGGATCGCACGTCATGAACCAGACCATCCCCTTTTCAGTGCTCGACCTCGCGCCCATCTGCGAGGGCGGCAGCGCCGGCCAGTCGTTCGCGCACACTGTTGACCTGGCGCAGCACGCCGAAGCCTGGGGCTACCGGCGCTTCTGGATGGCCGAGCACCACGGCATGCCGGGCATCGCCAGCGCAGCCACGGCGGTGCTGCTGGCGCACGTGGCCGCCGCCACCGCGCACATCCGCGTGGGCGCGGGCGGCATCATGCTGCCCAACCACTCGCCCCTGGTGATCGCCGAACAGTTCGGCACGCTCGAAGCCCTGCATCCGGGCCGCATCGACCTCGGCCTGGGACGGGCACCGGGCTCGGACCAGACCACGGCGCGCGCCCTGCGCCGCAGCCTGAACACCGACCCGGACGCTTTCCCGCGCGACGTGGTCGAGCTCATGAACTACTTCGACGGCAGCAACCCCGTGCGCGCAGTGCCGGGAGAAGGCCACCGCGTGCCGATCTGGATCCTGGGCTCCAGCCTGTTCGGCGCCCAGCTGGCAGCCGCCCTGGGCCTGCCCTACGCCTTCGCCTCGCACTTCGCCCCGGCGCAGATGATGGACGCTATCCGCGTCTACCGGCAGCACTTCACGCCCTCGGCCTTCCTGGACAAGCCCTACGTCATGCTGGGCTACAACGTCTTTGCCGCGGACACCGACGAGCAGGCGCGCTTGCTGGCCACCTCGTGGCAGCAGTCTTTTGTGAACCTGCGCACCGGGCGCCCTGGGCGCCTGCCGGCTCCCGTCAAAGGCTATTACGACAGCCTGCCGCCCGCCGCGCGCGAGCTGCTCGACCACATCCTGTCGTGCGCCGCGGTCGGCGCCCCGGAATCAGTCGCCGCGCAGATGAACGCCTTCGTGGCCCGCACGGGGGCCGACGAGCTGATGATCACCTGCAATATGTACGACCATGCCGCCCGGCTGCGCTCGTATGAAATCGTGGGTGAAATCACACAGCAGGCGCGCTAACACCCGTCCAAAGCGCAGGGCCGCCCGCGATTGACGAGCAGCCCCGTGCTTTCAAGGCGCGATCGGCAGCGCCCGCTTGTGGGCGCTGCGCTGCCAGGTGCTGACGATGGTGTCGAACACATCCAGCGGCACCTCGCGGCCTTCGAGAAAATCGTCGATCTGCTCATAGCTGACACCAAAGGCGTCTTCGTCAGGCTTGAGCGGCTTGAGCAGTTCGAGATCGGCGGTGGGCACCTTGAACACCAGCGCTTGCGGCGCCCCCATCACCGATGCCAGGGCCCGCACGCGCCGCTTGTTCAGCCCGGCCAACGGCGTGACGTCGGCGGCGCCGTCGCCAAACTTGGTGAAAAAGCCCATCAGGGCCTCGGCGGCGTGGTCGGTGCCCACCACCAGGCCGCCGCGCGCACCCGCCACGGCATACTGGGCAATCATGCGCTGGCGCGCCTTGATGTTGCCATGCAGGAAATCCTGCTGGGCGGCGTCCCGAAAGCCCTGACCCGAGGCCTGCACCGCGGCCAGCATGGCGTCCGCGGCGGGACGCACGTCCACCGTGAGCACCTCGTCGGGCTTGATGACCGCCAGGCCCGCCTGGGCATCGGCCTCGTCGAGCTGCGTGCCATAGGGCAGGCGCATGGCGACGAACCGGGCGTCACCGCCCTGATCGCGCACGCGCTGTACGGCGCGCTGCGCCAGGCAGCCGGCGGTCAGGGAATCGACCCCGCCGCTGATGCCCAGCACCAGCGCCCGTGCGCCAGTGGTTTGCAGCAACTTGGTCAGAAACGCAATACGGCGTTCGAGTTCGGCGGACACGCTGAACAGATCCTGCATGCCCAGGCTCAGGCGAATCCGCAATTGCAAGGTACGTTGATCGTGGGTGAGCATGGGCATCTCCTACAAACAAGGGCGCCCACGGTCTGTGGGCGCCCGGCAAGCTGATTGAACGATCGGCTCAAGCGTGACCGCCCGAACACACCGGCCAACACGCGGGCTTTGGCGCCAGCGCGACCCCGCGCCCGGACGCGGTCAGCCCGGGCGGCGGTTCAGGAGCGGTCGTCGAAGCGGTCGAGCACGGCGCCCAGGCTGGCATCCGAGCAGTTGAAGGCGAACTTGGCCTGCACGCCGCGCGTGTAGCGCGGCGCAGGCGGCGTCCAGGCCGCGCGGCGCTTGGCCAGCACCTCGTCGGACACATTGACCTGCAAAAGCTGCTTGTGCGCGTCGATGGTGATGGAATCGCCCTCTTCGACCAGCGCAATGGTGCCGCCCGTGGCCGCCTCGGGAGCCACGTGGCCCACGACCATGCCCCAGGTGCCGCCCGAGAAGCGCCCGTCGGTGATGAGGCCGACGGAATCGCCCAGGCCCTCGCCCACCAGCGCGCTGGTGGGGGCCAGCATTTCGGGCATGCCCGGGCCGCCCTTGGGCCCCAGGTAGCGCAGCACCATGACGTCGCCCGCGTGAATCTGGCCTGCCAGAATGGCGTCCATGGCGGATTGCTCGTCGTTGAAGACGCGCGCCGGGCCGGTGATGGCCGGGTTCTTCAGGCCGGTGATCTTGGCCACGGCGCCCAGTTCGGCCAGGTTGCCCTTGAGAATCGCCAGGTGGCCTTCGGGATACAGGGCCTTGTCGAGCGTGTGGATGACGTCCTGGTCGGCGCGCGGCACGTCGGGGATGTCGGCCAGCGTCTCGGCAATGGTCTTGCCGGTGATGGTCATGCAGTCGCCATGCAGCAGGCCGGCGTTGAGCAGCAGCTTCATCACTTGCGGAATGCCGCCCGCCTGGTGGAAATCGACCACCAGATACTTGCCGCTGGGCTTGAGGTCGCAGATGACGGGCACGCGACGACGCACGCGTTCGAAGTCGTCGATCGTCCATTCGACCTCGGCGGCGTGGGCGATGGCCAGGATATGCAGCACGGCATTGGTGGAGCCGCCCGTGGCCATGACCACGGCCACGGCGTTTTCGATGGACTTGCGCGTGACGATGTCGCGCGGCTTGATGTCTTTCTTGACGGCCTCGATGAGCACCCGGGCCGATTCGGCGGCGGAGTCGATCTTTTCCTGGTGCACGTTGGCCATGGTGGACGAATACGGCAGGCTCATGCCCATGGCTTCGAAGGAAGAGCTCATGGTGTTGGCCGTGTACATGCCGCCGCACGAACCGCTGCACGGAATGGCGTGGGTTTCGATGTTGTGCAGATCGACCTCGGACATGCGCCCGGCGGCGTGCTCGCCCACGGCTTCGAAGACGCTGACGATGTTGAGGTCTTGCCCGCAGTAGCTGCCCGGCAGGATGGTGCCGCCATACACATAGATGGAAGGCACGTTGGCGCGCAACATGCCCATCATGCCGCCCGGCATGTTCTTGTCGCAGCCGCCGATCACCAGCACGCCATCCATCCACTGGCCTTGCACGCAGGTTTCGACGCAGTCGGCGATGACTTCGCGCGACACCAGCGAATACTTCATGCCTTCGGTGCCCATGGCCATGCCGTCGGAAATGGTGGGGGTGCCGAACATCTGCGGATTGCCGCCCGCCGCCTTGATGGCTTCGTTGGCCGCGTCGGCCAGGGGCTGCAGGCCGCTGTTACAGGGGGTGATGGTGCTTTGCCCGTTGGCGATGCCGATCATGGGCTTGTTGAAGTCGTCCTCGGTATAGCCCAGGGCGTAGTACATGGAGCGGTTGGGGGCACGAGCCACACCCTGGGTGATGTGGGATGAGCGCAGAGGCTTGGACATGATCGAATCCTTACGGGTTATATCGGCAAACAATCTTCAAGTTTACGGCTTGTTGATGCGCATTGCAGGAATGGCCGCTTGAAAATACGGCTATTGACGCCAATAGCCGCAGGACGGGCTTCCCAAGAAGGCCAGCAGGCCACCCGGCAGAACGCGCACCGGGCAAGCACCGCAACCCCGCTCAAAAACGTCGCCGGGCCGCCTGGACGAGCGTTTCGAGGAATTCGGGATCGAGCAGAACCCAGTTGCGCCGGGCCCCGGCTATCCTGCCCTGCGACACCCAATCGGCCAGCAGGCGGCTGAGCGTCTCGGCTCGCACCCCCAGATGCACCGCCAGCTGACGCTGCGTGAGGGGCAGATGCACGCTTTGCCGTGTGCCGCCCGACAGGCGCAGCAGGTAGTCGGCCAGGCGCTGCGCCGCCGTGCTCTCGCTGTACCACTCGACCTCGTTCACCCGCGCATAGACCCGGTCGCTCAGGCGCGTCAGCAGCCGCTTGGCCAGCTCGGGCCACAGACGCACGGCCTCTTGCAGCCCGGCGCGCTTGAGACACTGCACCACGCCGTCGCTGCGGGCGCGCGCCTCCATGGGATAGCGGCCATGCGTCATGAACATGGCGGTCTCGGCCAGCAGCTGCCCAGGCTGGAAAATCTGGAACACGCGTTCCTGGGCGTCTTGCGTATGGCGCAGCACCTCGACGCTGCCGCTGAGCACGTACAGGTACTCGACGGCGTCCTCGCCCTCGCGAAACAGCACCTCGGCGGCCTGCACGTGCAGGATGGCGGCATCGCGCAGCAGCAGCTGCACGACGTCTTCGGGCACCCCGTGAAACAGGGTATGGCCCAGTACCTGTCGCGGTGATTGCGCGGTTTGTTCAAATTTCACAGTCATCACACAGTCATCATCAATAAGCGTCATATACGCCCTGCGGCCTTCGGCCTAATGCGCTTATGATAAGTGACGCTGCCCGTCCGGGCAGCCCCCTTCAAATCAGCAACCTCCTGGAGACCCCGTGAAGCCTTCCGCACCAGCCGACGCCATTTCTCCCTTGCGACAGGATATCCGACTCCTGGGACGAACGTTGGGAGAGGTCATCCGCGAGTGCGAGGGCCGCGCCGTCTTCGACGTCATCGAAAAACTGCGCCGGGCCGCGGTGAAGTTTCGCCGCGAGGGGCTGGCCAGCGACGGGCGCACGCTCGAGCAGCAAATCCGCCACCTGGCCGACGGCGAGGCCAACTCGGTGGTGCGCGCGTTCAGCTATTTCCTGCACCTGTCGAACATCGCCGAAGACCGCGACCAGACCCGCCGCCAGCGCCTGCAATGGCAAACCGAAGGCACGGCCACCCCTGGCAGCCTGCGGCACACGGTCGAGCAGCTCACCGCCGACGGCCTGTCGGGCAAGCAGATCCGCCAGCACCTGACCCAGGCCTGCATCGTGCCGGTGCTCACCGCCCACCCCACCGAAGTGCAGCGCAAGAGCACCCTCGACCTGCACCAGGCCATTGCCCAGCACCTGCGTCTGCTCGACGGCCTGCAAAGCCCACAAGAAACCGCCCACACGCACGAACGGCTCACCGGGCTGATCGCCGCGCTCTGGCAAACGCGCATGCTGCGCCAGACCAAGCTCACCGTGCTGGACGAAATCGACAACGCGCTCACTTACTACACCAGCACCTTCTTCAGCACCCTGCCGCAGCTGCACCTCGACATGAACGCCCTGCTGCGCAAACCGGCCAAATCCGTGTTCGACGTGGACAACACCCCGCTGCCGCCCTTCGTGCACATGGGCAGCTGGATTGGCGGCGACCGCGACGGCAACCCCAACGTCAACGCCGACACGCTCGAACAGGCGCTGCTGCGCCAGTGCGCGCACGTCCTGCGCTACTACCTCACCGAAGTCCACGAACTGGGGGTCGAACTCTCGGTCTCGCAGTCGCTCACGCAGGTGACGCCCGCCCTGGCCAAACTGGCGGCAGCCAGCCAGGATCCCTCCAGCCACCGGCAGGACGAACCCTACCGGCGCGCCTGCATCCACATCTATGCCCGGCTCGCGGCCAGCGCCGTGGCGCTCACGGGCCGCCGCCTGGCGCGGCGCAACAGCTACGACGCGCCGGTGTACGCCAGCGCCGCCGAACTGGCCGCCGACCTGCGCACCGTGTGCGAATCGCTCGACGGCCACCACGGCGCACTGGTCGCGCGCCTGCGCTTGGCCCACCTGTGCCAGGCCGTCGAAATCTTTGGCTTCCATCTGGCCACGGTCGATCTGCGGCAAACATCGGACGTGCACGAGCGCGTGCTCGACGAGCTGATGCGCCACGCGGGCGTCACACTCGACGGCCAGCCCGTGTGCTACGCCAGGCTGTCCGAAGACGAACGCATCCGCGTGCTGCGGCAAGAACTCGGCGAACCGCGCCCCCTGGTGTCGCCCTGGGTCGAATATTCCGCCGAAACCAGCAAAGAGCTGGCCATCCTGCGCATGGCGGCCGACTGCCGCCGCCGCTTCGGGGCCGCGGCCCTGCGCCAGTACATCATCTCGCATACCGAAACACTCAGCGACCTGCTCGAAGTGCTGGTGCTGCAACAGGAAACCGGGCTGCTGGCACCCACCATCGCGCATGCCACCGCACAAGAAGGCCTGATGGTGGTGCCGCTCTTTGAAACCATCCCCGACCTCGAACGCGGCCCGGAAATCATGGACGCCTGGCTCTCGCTGCCCGAAGTCGGCGGGCGGGTGCGCGAGGCGCAGCACGGCATCCAGGAAGTCATGCTGGGCTACTCCGACAGCAACAAAGACGGCGGCTATCTGACGTCCAACTGGTCGCTCTACCAGACCGAGCGGCGGCTGGTCGAGGTCTTCAAAAAACACCACACGCGCCTGCGCCTGTTTCACGGGCGCGGCGGCTCGGTGGGCCGGGGCGGCGGCCCCAGCTACAACTCCATCCTGTCGCAGCCCCCGGGCACCGTCAACAACCAGATCCGCCTCACCGAGCAGGGCGAGATCATCCAAAGCCGCTACAAAGACGCCGAGGTGGGTCGCTCGCACCTCGAACTTTTCGTCGCCGCCACGCTCGAAGCCAGCCTGGCGGGCACGCCGACCACGCAACACGAAGACCAGCACGCGGCCCAGTACGGCGAGGCCATGGCCTGGATGTCCGACATCGCCCGCCAGGCCTACCGCGACCTGGTCTACGGCACGGAAGGCTTCACCGATTATTTCTTCGCCTCCACGCCCATCCGTGAAATCGCCGGGCTCAACATCGGCTCGCGCCCCTCGTCGCGCAAGGCCATGCAGCGCATCGAAGACCTGCGCGCCATCCCCTGGTCATTTTCCTGGGCCCAGTGCCGCCTGCCGCTGCCCGGCTGGTACGGCATGGGCACCGCCCTCGCCCGCTATCTCGACGAAGGCGGCCCGGATCAGGCCCTCAGCCGCGCGCAGCGCGCGCAACGCCTGCAATCCATGGCACACGACTGGCCGTTCTTTCGCACGCTGCTCTCCAATATGGAACAGGTGCTGGCCAAGACCGATCTCATCATCGGCAAGGCCTACGCCGAACTCGTGCCCGACGCCGCCGTGCGCGAGGCCATCTTCCCGCGCATCGAGGCCGAATACCACCGCACGCGCCAGGCGTTCGAAACCATCACCGGCCACGAACTGCTGGCCCACGACGAGCCCCTGCGCGCCGCCCTGGCCGAACGCTTCGCCTACATCGACCCGCTCAACCACCTGCAAGTCGAACTCCTGCGCCGCATGCGCTCGGGCACGGCCTCGGCCCACCGCGCCAACGAACAGGAATCCCGCGACCAGCGCGCCATCCACATGACCATCAACGGCATCGCCGCCGGCCTGAGAAACTCGGGGTGAGACAGGACTGCCAATAGCCCCTGCGGGCTATTGGCAGCCTGTCGAACCGGAGCGGCCTGCAGGCCGCTCCGTGGGGAGAGCGCTGGCACTGACACCGTCCCTGCGGACGGTTTTTTGCCTGTTTCATCCGAGTGGCCTGCAGGCCGTAAAATCCCCCTCCAGACCAAGAGAAAGGACATCCACCGTGTTCCCGAAACGCCTCACCGATGGCTATACCTCCTTCCTGCATGGCCGCCTTGCCGCGGAACGCGCCCGCTACCTCGACCTGGCCGAGCACGGCCAGCATCCCGACATCATGCTCATCACCTGCGGCGACTCGCGCGTCGCGCCCGAAACCATTTTCGACGCCGGCCCCGGCGAAATGTTCGTGGTACGCAACATCGCTGGCATCGTGCCGCCCTGCGACGAGCACCCCGAGACCGCCTTTCACGGCACCAGCGCCTGCATCGAATTTTGCGTCAACGCCCTGGAAGTCGGCCACATCGTCGTCATGGGGCACGCCAGCTGCGGCGGCGTGGCGGCCTACGCCAACAAGGCCGAGCCGCTCTCCAAGCCGGACTTCATCGGCAAGTGGATGTCGCAGATCAAGCCCGTGGCGGACAAAGTCGGCCCGCAAACGGGCGCGCGCGCCGAGTGGATCCGCCGGATGGAATGGGGCGTCGTCGAGTACAGCCTGGACAACCTCATGACCTTCCCCGCCGTGCGCGAACGGGTCGCGGCGGGCACCCTGACCTTGCACGGCGCCTATTTCGGCGTCGCCACCGGGGTGCTCTTCATCCGTGACCCCGCAACCGGCCAGTTCCAGCCCTATGTAGAAGAATCCCGGGACTGAAAGAAACGGAAACAGAAACGCGCGAGGTTTGCGGGCCTGTGTGGCGCGTCAGCCCGCGCGCTGCTGCGCAGCCGCTGGGCATGACCGCATATCGGCCGTCTACACCAGCTGCCAGTCCAGCGCCCAGGCGCCCGAACGCACATTCTGCAGCCACAGGGCGCAGCTGAGCGTCTTGGCGTCCGTCACGCCGCCCCGGCGGCAGGCCTCGAAAAAGGCCTCGTCCGACAGGGCATGCGTATCGAGAAATTCGTCCACATCAAGGTGGCGCGGCCCGGCCCGCAGGTCGCGGGCGAAAAAGACGTGGATCACCTCGGTGGAATAGGCGATCGCCAGGTGCAGGTCGCCCGCGTGCGCCCACTGCCCGGCGGCATAGCCGGTTTCTTCCAGAAGTTCGCGCTGGGCGCAGAGCCAGGGGTCTTCGTCGGGTTCGAGCTTGCCCGCCGGAAATTCGGTCATCACGCGCCCAACGGGATAGCGGAACTGGCGCTCCAGCAGCACATGGTCGTCATCAAGCAGCGGGATGACCACCACGGCCCCCGGGTGGATGATGTATTCGCGCGTAGAGGTGCCGCCATCGGGCAGGCGCACGGTATCGCGGCGCGCCTTCAGGAAGCCACCCTCGCACAGCACTTCGCTGGACAGCCGGGTTTCCAGCAAATGATGATCGGACAGATCGGACATGGAATGCTCGCCCGGGCGGCGCACGGTGGTCGGCGCGGCCTGTCGGCGAGAAGAAAGGGCCAAGACTCTGACAATATACACGGAAAGCAACACGCCCCCGACCAGCGACAAGCCGCGCGCCCGGCGGATGCGCCTATACTTGTCGCTGGCCCGCAGCGGCACGCTCCCCACGCCGGGCCCGCGCCGGTGCGTCGGCATCCGGCGCGGGCCCGGCGCAGCCTTTTTGGCCGCCGTCCCCGGCGCCCTTTCTACCCGTCACACTAGGTTCGTTCGATGAAGTTCGCACTCCTGATCAGCCCCCTTTTCCTGGTCGGCATGGTTTCCGCGGCCCAGGCCCACATCACCTTTGAAAACCACCAGGCCGCCGTCGGCGGCACGGTCAAGGCCGTCTTGCAGGTGGGCCACGGCTGCGAGGGCTCGGACACGACCCGCATCCGCGTGCGCATCCCCGAAGGCGTACTCAGCGCCAAGCCACAGCCCAAGGCGGGCTGGACGCTGGCCGTCACCCCGGACGCCGCGGGCGGCGTGCGCGAAATCGCCTGGACGGGCGACCTGCCCGATGCCTGGTACGACGAATTCACCTTCCGCGCCACCCTGGCCTCCACGCTCAAGGTGGGCGACACCCTGTATTTTCCCGTCGTACAAGAATGCAAAAAAGGCGTCGCCCGCTGGATCGACACCTCGGGCAAGGCGCACGCCGATGGCCCCGCCCCCGGCCTCAAGCTGACCGCCCCCACGAGCACCGGCCACCACCACTGAGCGCAGGTTCGCCTTGAAACGCCTTTTGCCATTTTTCTGGTGCCTGATCCTCTGGCCCCAGATCGTGTGGGGGCACGCGGCGCTCGTCGCCACCTCGCTCACCCCCGGCGCCGTGCTTGCCCAGGCCCCGACTGAAATCAGCCTGGCCTTCAACGAAGCCATCACGGTCACGCAAGTCCAGCTCATCGACCCCAGCGGGGCCAGGCTCGCCACGCACGTCATTCAGGACGCCCCCACGGAAATCCGCATTCCGGTGCCCGCCGACCCAGCCACAGGCACCTACCTGCTCAGCTGGCGCGTGGTGTCCGCCGACGGGCATCCGGTCGGTGGCGCGCTGGATTACGCCATCGGCACGCCCAGCGCCCAAGGCCTCGCCCAGGACACAGGCACCTCCACGGCGCGCGACGACCTCATCTGGCTGGCCCGCTGGCTCGGCTATCTGTGCCTGTTCGCCGCCAGCGGCGCAGCCCTCTTCCGCCTGCTCAACCCCGCCGACACGCAAGGCTGGGCCCGTCCCTTCGTCAAGCTGGGCATCGCGCTCCTGCCCGTCAGCCTGGTCCTGCAGGGGCTGGATCTGCGCGGCGCGCCCTGGTCGGGCCTGGTCGGGCTCGACGTCTGGCAGACCGCGCTTGACAGCCGCTATGCTTGGACGCTGGGCCTGATGCTGCTGGCCCTGCTGGCGGCCAGCCAGGCCATTGGCCGCCCGGCAGGGCCGCTGCAGCGGCTCATGGCCGCCGCCAGCCCGCTGCTGGCCGCCGTCTCGCTGGCCGCCAGCGGCCACGCCAGCACCGCCAGCCCACAATGGCTGGCGCGGCCCGCCGTGGCCGTGCACGGGCTCATGGCCATCGCCTGGCTGGGTACGCTGGTGCCGCTGATGCGTTCTCTGCGGGAGCCATCCGCCCGGCACACGGCGGCGCAGCACCTGCTGGACAGGCCATCGGCGATCATGCCCCTGGCCTGCTATGCGCGCTGGATCCCATCTGTCGTGATGCTGCTGATCGGCACGGGACTGGTGCTCGCCGGCCTGCAGCTGGATCAGCCTGGCGACCTCTGGCACACCGCCTATGGCCGCGTTTTGCTGGCCAAGCTGGTGCTGGTCGTCCTGCTGCTGTCGATCGCCGCGCGCAACCGCTGGCGCCTCACCCAGGCCAGCCTCGGCGGCACCCCCGGCGCGCGGCAGTCCCTGGTGCGCAGCATCGCGCTGGAAGCGCTGATCGCCGTCGTCCTGCTGGCCGTACTTTCGCTGTGGCGCTTCACACCGCCGCCGCGCAGCCTCGACGCCGGCCTGGGCCTGGTGCGCACAGCCACGCAGAACCTCGGCTTCCCGGAGACGCTGGAAAACCGCCAGGTGCGCGCCACGCTGTCGCCCAATTCGGGCAACATCTGGTCGATCCGCCTGCAGACGCCGGACAAGGCGGCCTTTCCGGCCCAGGCGGTCACGCTCGTGCTCACCAATCCCGCCGAAGGCATCGAAGCGCTGACGCGGCCCGCCCGGCTGCTGTCCGGGGGGCTCTGGCGCGTCAGCCTGCCCACCCTGCCGACGGCGGGCCACTGGCAGGTGGCGCTGGACATCCTGGTAAACGACTTCGACCAGATCACGCTGGACGGCCCGGCGCCACCCGCCGCGCCCGCACCGGCCAGCACGACGCACTGAGCCCGCGCCTGGCCCCGGCAATCGCCGGGGCCAGGGATTCACCCCAACAATCCCCCGGCACGGCGGCAAAGCGCCGCCATGCCGGGACTTCGATGGAGATCCCCATGTTTCACTTGTCTTCCCAAACCTACGCCAGCAAGGCCGAACACTACGCAGACCTGGCCGAACAGGCGCGCAGCCTGATCGCCGGCGAAACCAGCCTCATCGCCAATGCCGCCAACTTCAGCGCGCTGGTGTTCCACAGCCTGCCGCAACTGAACTGGTCGGGCTTCTATCTGTTCGACGGCACCGAGCTGGTCGTGGGCCCCTTCCAGGGCAAGCCCGCCTGCATCCGCATCGCCCTGGGCGCGGGCGTCTGCGGCACGGCGGCCCAGACACGCCAGACCCAGGTGGTGCATGACGTGAACCAGTTTGACGGGCACATCCCCTGCGACTCGGCCTCGCAATCGGAAATCGTGGTGCCCTTGTTCTACACCGACGGCACCCTGCTGGGCGTATGGGACGTGGACAGCTTCGTGACCGGCCGCTTTGACGAAGACGACCGGCACGGCATGGAAGCGCTGTGCCGGGTCTTCATGGCACGGATCAACGAATGCCCGCGCGCATGAACGACTGCACGAACTGACGTTGAAAGAGCAGAAACGCCACCAACAACGGGGCTGCGCTCAGCAGCGTGGCTGCGGTGATGATCGACCAGTCGATGCCCTGGTCGCCTGCGGCAAAGACCTGCAGGCCCACCGTGATGGGCCGCGTCGTCACCGACTTGGTGACGATCAGAGGCCAGAGAAAGTTGTTCCAGTGATAGCTGACCGACACCAGCCCGTACGCCACGTAGATGGGCTTGGCCAGCGGCACGTAGATGCGCATGAGGATCGTCCAGGGCCCGGCGCCTTCGACCCGCGCCGCCTCTTCGAGTTCGCGCGGCACCTGTTTGAAGGTCTGGCGCAAGAGAAAGATGCCAAACGCCGAGGCGAAGTACGGCAGGCCGATGGCCAGGATGGAATCATTGATGCCCAGCCAGCTCATCTCGCGGTAGTTTTCGACGATCAGCACGTCGGGCATGATCATGAGCTGCAGCAGCACCAGCATGAACATGAAGTCTTTGCCGCGAAACTCGAAGCGCGCAAAGGCGTAGGCCGCCAGGGTGCACAGCACGAACTGCGCCGCCAGCACCATGGTCACCAGCAAAAAGGTATTGAGAAAGTAATGCGCAAAGGGCGCCGCGTGCCAGGCTGCCGCAAAATTGGCCAGCGTCAGCGGCGCCGTCAGATCGAAGCGGGTGGCGTAGGCCGCCGGGTGAAATGCCGCCCACACGGTGTAGGCCAGCGGCAAAAACCACAGCAGGCCCAAAAGCCATGCCCCGACGGTATCGAGCCAGTTTGTCTTCATTGGTAGTGCGTCTTGCGATCGAGCCAGTTGAAATTCACCAGGGCGGTCACCGCCAGAATCACCAGCAGCACCACGGTGAGCGTGGCGGCATAGGCCGAATCCCAGAAGCGGAAACCCACCTGGTAGATGTAGAACAGCAGCAGCATGCTGGCGTTATCCGGCCCGCCGCTGGTCATCACCACCACCTGATCCACGACCCGGAACGCGTTGATGAGCGCGTTGATGAAGACGAACAGCGTCGTCGGCATCAACAGGGGCAGGAGAATGCGCCAGAAATACTGCCAGCGCGAGGCGCCCTCGAGCAGCGCCGCCTCGCGCACCGAGGGCGAGATCTGCTGCAGCGCCGCCAGGTAGAAAATCATGAAAAAGCCGGCTTCTTTCCAGATGGTGACGGCCATGATGGCGGGCAGCACCGTGCCCTGGCTGCCCAGCCAGTTGACCGACGAAAAGCCGAACAGCTGGCCGATCTGATCCAGCAGCCCGTACTGCGGCGTATAGAAGAACAGCCAGATGTTGGCCACGGCCACCATCGGCAGCACGGTGGGCGTGAAATACGCCATGCGCAAGAACCCGCGCCCGTGCAGCTTGCCATTGACCCACAGCGCCATGATGAGCGCGATCAGGATCGACAGCGGGATGGTGCCCAAGGCAAAGTACAGATTGTTCCAGAGCGCTTCCCAGAACACCGGGTCTTCGATCATGCCCGCATAATTGTCCAGCCCGACGAAGCGGGCGGGTCGCGCGCCCCGCGGCGTCGAGAAGAAACTGTGCCACAGGGTGGACAGGGCTGGATAATGGGTGAAGGCGATGAGCAGCACCATGGCGGGCAAGAGCAGCAGCCAGCCATAGACGGCGTTCATGGAAGAAGCGCGTGTTTTCATGAGCGGACGATCAACGATAGGAACGCAGCAGACGATCGGCCCCGGCCTGGGCGTCGGCCATGGCCTGGGCGGGCGTCTTGGCGTTGGTCAGCACGGCCTGCAGATTGTCGTTCAGCAACTTGGTGACGCGCTGGTTGTCGTGCGTGGAGAATTCGGCCACGCTGACCGCCAGCTGGTCGCGCGCCACGGCGGCTTGCGGCACACGGCCCAGATAGGCCTTCATGTTGGGGGTCTCCCAGGCGTCCTTGGTGACCGCCACGTAGCCCGTGTCGATGCTCCACTGGGCCGCGTTCTCGGGCGTCGTCATCCACTTGGCGAATTCGAAGGCGGCCTGCTGCTGCTCGGGGGTGGCGTCCTTGAAGATATAGAAATTGCCACCGCCCGTGGGGCTGCCGCCGCGCTTGGCCTTGGGCATGGGGGCCACGCCAAAGTCGAACTTGGCATTCTTCAGCACGTTGGTGAGGTTGCCCGTGGTCGTCCACATCATGGCCGTCTTGCCCATCAGGAAGTCTTGCGGCGTGGTGCCCCAGTCGGTCGTGCCCGTGGGCATCACCTTGTCTTTGTAAGCCAGGTCGTGCCAGAACTGCAGGGATTCGACCACCGCCGGCTTGTCGAGGTACACCTCGTTGCCTTCCGAATTCATCAGGATGGCGTCATTGGGGGTGGTGAAGGCCTGGAACAACCAGTAGGCGAAGGCCCCGCCCGACGGCACCTCAAGCCCCCAGCGGGTGACCTGGCCGCTCGCGTCGGTTTCGGTCAGCTTCTTGGCGTCGGCCACCAGCTGATCCCAGGTGGCGGGCGGCTGGTTGGGGTCGAGCCCCGCCTTCTTGAACATCTGCTTGTTGTAGTACATCACGATGGTCGAGCGCTGGAAGGGAACCCCCCAGGTCTTGCCCTCGGTGCGGCTGTTCTGCATGAAAGCGTCGTAGAAGCTGGCCAGCCACTTCTTGTCTTCATCGGTCTTGACGAAATTGTCGATCGGCACGATGGCGTCCTGGTCGATCAGGGTGAACATGTCGGTGGACAGCAGCACGGCCAACTGCGGAGGGTTGCCGCCCTTCTGGGCCGTCAGCGCCTTGGCGACGGAATCCTGGTAGGTGCCCGAATAGATCGACTTGACCTTGATGTTCGGGTGGCTTGCCTCGAACTTGTCCACGGCCGCATCGACGATCTTGGTGATGGGGCCGCCCACGGCCACCGGATAATAGAATTCGAGTTCGACTGGCGCGGCCTGCGACCAGGCCGGCAGGGTTGCCAACATGCCTGCCACACCGAGGGTCAGGGCTTTCACTAGGAAACGTTGCATCAGGAAGTCCTCCAGTTCACGAGCCTGCCCGGATGGCAAGCCCCGATTGATCGAATAGATGTTCGGCCTCGGCGGGCCAGGCCAGGCGCACGGATTCGCCGACGCGCGCCTGTAAGTGTCCCGGCACCCGCAACGTAATGCCGGTGTTCTCGCCCACGGTGCACACCACGATGGTGTCGGCGCCAAAGTATTCCAGCCCCTGCACCCGGGCGGGCACGCCTTCCATGTGGGTGAGGCGGATATGCTCGGGACGCACGCCCAGCTTGCGGGCCAAGGGGCTGACCGGCTGCTCGAAGGGGATTTCGCAGCCCGCAATGCGGCTGCCGTCCGCCGCCAGGGCCATCAGGTTCATGGGCGGCGTGCCGATGAAGCGCGCGGCAAATTCGGTGCGCGGCCGGGCATACAGCCGGTCGGGCACGTCCAGCTGTTCGACCTTGCCGCCTTGCAGCAGCACCACCTGGTCGGCCATGCTCATGGCCTCGGTCTGGTCGTGCGTGACGTAAATCATGGTGATGCCCAGCTTTTGCTGCAGGCCGCGAATTTCGCGGCGCATTTCGTGGCGCAGCTGTGCGTCCAGGTTGGACAGCGGCTCGTCCATCAGGCACACGGGTGCTTCGGAAATGACCGCACGCCCCAGGGCCACGCGCTGCTGCTGCCCGCCCGACAGTTGCGCGGGCTTGCGATCGAGCAGCTGCGCCAGGCCCAGCAGCTCGGCCACGTAGCCCAGGCGCCGATCATAGTCGCGCGCGGGCTCTTTGCGCACCTTCAGGCCAAAGAGGATGTTCTCCCGCACCGACAGGTGCGGAAACAGGGCATACGACTGAAACACCATCGAAATACGGCGTTGCGCGGGCGGCAGCTGGGTGACGTCCCGGTCGCCGATGAGGATGCGTCCCGACGTGGGGGTATCGAGCCCGGCGATCATGCGCAGCGTGGTGGACTTGCCGCAGCCTGACGGCCCGAGCAGCACGGTGAACGTGCCACTGGGCACCTCGAAGCTGACGTTGCTGACGGCAGCGGGAGCGGCCCCGTACTGCTTGGTGATGCTTTCCAGAATGACGGCGGACATGGCAGGCGTATCAGGTATCAGGCGTAGTAGACGGAGTCGTAGTGGCCCACCACGGCGTGGTGGGTAACGGTGCGACCGGGGCGCACCCAATGCAGCTGGTATCCCGGCGGCTCGAAGCGGGCGGCCAAAGGCGCGGAGGGCACGAGATTGAGTTGAATCTGCTGCACCGTGCTGGGGCAGGTGCAGGCAAGCACTCCACCCACCTGGCACATCATGGTGCGATGCAGGTGGCCGCACAGAATACGTTCGATATTGTGATGGCCCGCAACGATTCGCGCAAACTCGTCACGGCCTTCAAGCAGGCCGATGGCATCCATGGGGTGGATGCCCGTCTCGAACGGCGGGTGGTGCATGAGCACGACGGTCGGCGCTGCCGGGGCTTCGGCCAGGCGGTCTGCCAGCCACTGCAGGCGCGCCGCGCACAAGGCCCCGTGGCCCTTGCCAGGCACGGTGGTGTCCAGCGCCACCAGGCGCACTGGCCAGGCATCGTCCACGTACTGGATGAACCGCGCGTCCACCCCCAGTTCGGCCAGCTCGGGAAACGCCGCGCGCAGCTGCCCCGTGTGGTCGTGGTTGCCCGGGATCAACCGGTAGGGCATCTCCAGGCGCGCCAGACCGGCGCGCAGCAGCGCGTATTCATCCGGCGCACCGTGCTCGGTGAGGTCGCCCGTGACGACGACGAGATCGGGGCGCGTCGGCAACTGCCTGAGGCTATCGACGGCCTGGCGCAAGTGTTCGGCGGGCAGGATGCCATCCGGCCCGGGCTGGTGCTGCAGGTGCAGGTCGGTGATCTGGGCAATCAGCATGGCGGCATATCCACGGCAAGCGGCACGCGCGGCGCGGGCAACTGCCGAGCCCCCGCACGGGCGGCCAGAACGTAATCGGCCATTTCGACGAAACCGTCGCCATAGGCCGCCTCGCAGACCCAGCGCGGCGTGTGCGCCATGGATGCCAGGTGGGGCCGGATGTTGGCCACGCCAAACGTCAGCGCCGTCTCGCCGAACATGGTCTCGTCGTTGGGGGCATCGCCGATGAACAGCACCCGCGCGGCGCGATCGGTCGTGATGGCGAAATCCTGTTCGAGCACCTGTCGAGCCATGGTGGCCTTGTCGTGCTCGCCAAACCAGGCATTGACGTGGATCGAGCTGGCCCGCGCGTGGGCGCCCGCCGCCTGGAAGGTGTCGATGAGCACCCGCACCTGCTCGCGCGGCAGCGGGGGGATGTCCTGGGCGTGATCCACCGCCACGTCCACCAGGCGGTAATCCTGATCGAGCGCCAGGCGCGCGGCGGGCACGCGCTCGATGGCCTGGTGGGCAATCGCCAGCAGGCGCTGCTGGTCGGCGCGCAAGGCATTCAGCGGGCGTACGAAGCGGCGTTCAAGCCCGCCATCACGCCGCATCCGGAAACGGAAGGCGCCGCTCTCGCCGATCACCGCAGCCACCGGCCAGGCGCGCACCAGGTGATCGCACCAGCCCGCGCAGCCGCCGGTGACGGGCACCACGCGCACGCCAGCCTCGGCCAGACGCGCCAGGGCGTCGAGGGTGCGCGCCGACAGCCGCCCGCGGTGGGTCAGCGTATCGTCTACGTCGGTGAAGATGAGGTCAACCCCGGACAGCCGAGAAAGGTCGGCAGCGGTAAACGTGGTCATGCATACTCCGAATCAATAACTTAGCATTATGACTGGAAAATATGACGGTATTACGACTAGTTCTTAGGATGTTTGGGCTTAGCTCACCGTTATGACAGCGGCCTGCCCGCCCACGATCGGGCGCACAAAAGACAAAGCCCCTGAAGCGA
>NZ_BCWN01000013.1 GCF_001592225.1 Castellaniella caeni NBRC 101664
GCAACGCAGGATGGGCTGTGCAGACACCAAATTTAAGTACGAGTATTAACCGAACAGCACACTAAGCAAGCGGAACACCGCGTATTTGAAACACGACAGACGATCACGACCAGCGCGATCCATGCCGCCATCTTGCCAGACTCGCCCCGCGCGTGCCACGCCATCCCTGCGGCCTCGGGATCCGCCCGCCGACGCGCCGCGTCACGCGCGAACGGGCACGAACAGGCACAAGACGCCAGACGGCGCCCGTGCCTGCAATAAAAACGTGGACGGACAGCCTGAGCAGGCCAGGGAGCACAACCTTGGCCGCCGCCCACAAACCGCGCTGCGTCAGGCCGGAATCGGGGCTGGCGCGTGGATTTGCTTCATCAGATCGTCATCCCACTTGCCTTCCACCTTGAAGTGCCCGGCGGCCCCCAGATCGAAGGCCTCGATGAGGTTATGGTTGAGATACGCGTAGATGCCCGGCTGGCGGAAGGTATACAGCGCCGCTCCGGCCGACCCGCCGCGCACGAACCACGTTTCCAGGTTGCGCTCGGGCGGATTGACGAATTTCCCGGTTTCCCAGACATAATCGCCATGGCCGCCGATCAGATGCGGACGCGTGTCGCGATTGGCCGACGAGTGGATGATGAGCACCGTCTCGCCCACCTTGGCCGTCATGGCGTTGGCACCGGTCAGCGCCCCTACCTTGCCGTTGAAGACGACATAGGACGGAATGAGCCCCTTCATGACCTCGGTGGTGTCGCCAAAGCTTTCGAGCGGCGTCTCGTATTTCTTGTAATTGCCTGCTTCGTCCTTGGGAATGTAGAGATCGAACTCGCCCACCGTGTAGACCCGGTCGTAGTGCAAAGGTCGGCCCTGCCCGTCTTTCAGGCCATCGCGCGGCAAGACCATGACCACCCCGCTCATGCCCGACACCACGTGCCAGGGCACCATGTTGGGCGGCGCACAGTGATAGATGAACGTACCGCTGCGCGTGGCCTTGAAACGCAAAGTCACCTGCTCCCCCGGTTTGATGTGGGTGAGGTCGCCCCCGCCCAACGCCCCGGTGGAGGCATGGAAATCGATGTTGTGTTCGAGCGTGTTGCTGGCCGGGTTGATGAGCGTGAGCTGCAGATAGTCGCCTTCGTGCACCACCATCGTGGGCCCGGGCATCGAGCCGTTGAAAGTCATGGCCTGCAGCACGGTGCCGTGCTCTTCATCGACGACCACCTGCTTTTCCTCGATGGTCATGGTGAATTCGACCACTCGCGGAGGCGCCTTGGTGGCCTGCTCGTGCGCCATGACGAAGGGCGGCTTGAGCAGCGTGGGGCGGACGTGTTCGAGCTTGTCTACCGGAATCGACGCGCCATGAGAGGCCGCGCCCGCCCCCGGAGCACCACCCGCGCGGGCATGTGCCACCGACACGGGCAGCAGTTCGGCGGCTGCCACGCCGACCGTTGCGGCCACTGCGCCATTCTTGAGCCAATAGCGTCGGCCGGCGTCGAACGCTGCGATTTTCTTCATGAAAGCTCCTGGAAAGATTACGGGGTGGTCTCGTGGCGAGGCCTTCACGCGGGTAGCACCGCCAACACAATCATTTTCAATCGTTAAGGGTTAATGCCCATTGATTTCAATCAATATGTTCAAATTCTGACATTTACCTGAATTAATATGCATAAAACGACATAACGATTGCAGTTGCAGTTGCGATTGCGATTGCAGGAGATCGGCAAGGCCATGGACATTGACCATCATCAAGACCCCTTGGCCTTTTCCCGCCACGACCCGGCACGCAGGCACGATACTGGGCATCAGGAAACGAACTTGGCAACGTCTGCAATGGAAACCATCTACGACAGTCACGGTGAGGCCCTGGACATCCTGGGACAGGATTTTCTGGCCTTCGACTTGGCGGGGCGCGCTTATGGCGTGGATTACGCCGCCGTCGAGGAAATCCGCCGCTTCGAAGCGGGCATGATCACCGGCATTCAGGGGGCGCCCGCTTTCGTGCGGGGCGCGGGCTACATTGCCGGGCGCCACGTCCCCGTGCTCGACCTCGCGTCCCGTCTGGGGCAGCCACCCGTCGATGCCCGGTCGCAAGCCCGCATTATTTTTCTGACGCTGCACGGACAACTGCTGGGCCTGCTCGTCGATCAGGTCGCGGGCGTCACCATCCAGCAGGCCGACGACATCAGCCCGCCTCCCGCCGCCGACCCCGTCATGCCCGCCGCCGTCATCCAGGGGGTCGGCACGCATCACAACCAGCCCCTCGTCCTGGTCAGCCTCGAACAGCTGATTCCCAGCGACGAAGCGGCTCGGCTGTGCGAATCGGCCTCACAGGCAAAGTTCGCCTGATGCCGCCCAGCCCGCCCGCCCCCGGACGGTGACCGGCGCCCATGCACGGCCGCCTCCGTCGCACCCGGCGGCGCCAGGCCGCCCCGATGGCACAACAACATCCCCCTCTTCGACACGACCGGCATCAGTTCGTGTCGTTCACGTTTTTTCAGGAGTAATCACATGACAATCTCGCAACGCATGGACATCCACGCCGTCGACCCTGAAGCCTACAAGCCGATGATGGCGCTCGAGCACTACGTGCATTCGGGCTCGCTGGGCGAAGCCCTGATCGGGCTGGTGAAGTTTCGCGCTTCGCAGATCAACGGCTGCGCCTATTGCCTGGACATGCACGGGCGCGAATGCCGGGCCGCGGGCGTCGATCAGCGCAAGATCGACGTGCTGGGCGGCTGGCACGAGGCCCCCGCGCTATACACCGAGCGCGAACAGGCCGCGCTGGCGTTGACCGAAGAAGTCACCCGCATCAGCGAACACGGGGTGTCGGACGCCACCTGGCAGCGCGTGCAGGCGGCGTTTTCCGAGAAGGAAACCGTGCAGCTGCTGATGGGGATATCCGCCATCAACGTCTGGAACCGCCTGGCCATCACGGCGCACCTCGACCTGCCCAAAAAGGCCTGAGTCCACACACCGGCGGCCTGGGCCCGACGGGCCTTGGCCACACATAGGGTAGCCGCACCGGACAAAACGATGCCACAGGCACGTGGCATCAACGCTGGGCGGCGGCCTGCTGCCCCGACTGAAACGCCCCCAGCATGTTGGACGTCAGCGCGGCATTGAACGCCGCCACGCCCAACACGATGGTGAGCACGGCGCCAATGGCCGTGACAGCCACCGTGACCTTCAAACTGGCGATGCCGCCCCGAATGGCCGTGTTGTCTGCGGCAATGCGGTTGACCGCGTCTTCGATACGCGCAACCCTGCCGTCCATCGTGGCTTCGATAGTAGCGAGGCGGGCATCGAGTTCGGTATGGGTGACGGGCTTCATGGGCTCATTATCTCCCGGCCTCCTTCCGGTGTCATCCACCGCGAGACCATTTCAGCCCATGCCACCGCGGGTATGCGCGAGGCAGCGACCTTTGATCTGCGTTAAGGATCGCAGGCGTGATTTCAAATACCATATGTTGTGTTTGACCTGCTTTTTAGCACAACAAATTGTGTAATCACACCACTCATGACCTCTCCCACCGCACCCGACGTCGGCCAGCGCATGCTGGCCGAAAGCAAATTCTTCATGGGCTACGCCCGCTGGGACGACGCCGCCAGCGCGTATGAAACCTGGCCCAAGGCCGTGGCGCGCGTCATGCGCATGCACGCGGAAAAATACGCGCAACGCCTCACCCCCGAACTGACCGATCTCATGGCCCAGGCGCGGCAGGCCTACGAAAACCAGCTCATTCTCGGGGCGCAGCGCGCCCTGCAGTTCGGTGGCGAGCAAATCCGCAAGCACGAAGCGAAGATGTACAACTGCAGCTTTTCGTACGCCGACCGCCCGCGCTTCTTCCAAGAGACCATGTACCTGCTGCTGTGCGGCTGCGGCGTGGGCTTTTCGGTGCAACAGCGCCACGTCGGCCGGCTGCCCGCGATCGCCGCCCGCGCCGCCCAGGAAGCACGCATTTTCCAGATACCCGACTGCATCGAAGGCTGGGCCGACGCCTTCGGGGTGCTGCTGTCGTCGTACTTCGTCGAAGGCAGCACGTTTCCCCAGTACCAGGGCGCTCCAGTGCACTTCGACTACAGCCGCATCCGCCCGGCGGGCGCGCTCATCAGCGGCGGCTTCAAGGCCCCGGGGCCCGACGGCCTGCGCCGCGCGCTCGAACACTGCGAAGCCCTGCTCGAACGCACGCTGGCGCAGGGCATGCGCTATCTCTCACCCATCGTCGTCTACGATTTCGTCATGCACATGGCCGATGCCGTGCTCTCGGGCGGCGTGCGCCGCTCGGCCACCATCTGCCTGTTCGACAAAGACGACGAAGACATGCTGGCCGCCAAGACGGGCAACTGGTTCGTCGCCAACCCGCAGCGCGGGCGCAGCAACAACTCGGTCATCATCCAGCGCGACCAGCTCACGCGCGACGAATGGGCGCGCATCATGCATTCGGTGCGCGACTACGGCGAGCCAGGCTTCGTCTTCACCGACAACCTCGACTTCGGCTTCAACCCGTGCGTGGAAATCGGCCTGTACCCCATCAGCGAGGCGGGTGAAACCGGCTTTCAGTTCTGCAATCTGTCGGAAATCAACGGTGCCGCCTGCGATACGCGCGAAACCTTCCTGCAGGCTTGCCAGGCAGCCGCCATCCTGGGCACCCTGCAGGCGGGCTATACCGAGTTCACGTACCTGGGCCCGGCCTCGCGCCAGATCACCGAGCGCGAGGCGCTCATCGGTGTCTCGATCACCGGCTGGATGAACAACCCCAAGGTGCTGTTCAACGAAGCCCTGCTGCAAGAAGGCGCCGAGCTGGTGCGCGCCACCAACCGGCGGGTGGCGCAACTGCTGGGCATCCGGGCCGCGGCGCGCACCACCTGCGTCAAGCCCAGCGGCAATGCCTCGGTGTTGCTGGGCACGGCCTCGGGCATCCATGGCGAACACGCGCCGCGCTACCTGCGCCACGTGCAGATGAACGCGCAAGACGAAGTGGCGCGCCTGCTGCAAGCCGAAAACCCCGACATGTGCCAGGCGTCGGTCTGGAACCCGCAGGACATCGTCGTGGCGTTTCCGCTCATCCCCAAGGCGGGCTCCATCTACAAAGAACAGCTGCTGGGCGTGCGGCAACTGGAATACGTCAAGAAAGTGCAGCGCAGCTGGATCGCCCACGGCACCGACCCCGCGCTGTGCCGCGACCCGCGCCTGCGCCACAACGTCTCGAACACCGTCACGGTGGACGACTGGGACGAAGTCGAGCAATACATCTTCGACAACCGCGCCTGGTTTGCCGGCATCTCGCTGCTGGCCGCGCATGGCGACCGCGCCTATCCGCAGGCGCCCTTCACGCAGATTTTCACCGCCGAGCAGATCATCGCCCGCTATGGCCAGGGCGCCATGTTCGCCTCGGGCCTGATCGTCGATGGCCTGCATGCCTTCAACGACAACTTCTGGCTGGCCTGCGACACGGCGCTGGGCCAGGGGCTGACGCTGTCGGACGGCGCCAGCGACCTGCTCAAGCGCGACTGGGTGCGCCGCTTCGCCAAGTTTGCCCGCAACTACTTCGGCGGCGACGGCCTGCAAACCTCGTTCTGCCTGAAGGACTGCTACAACCTGCACAAGTGGCAGGGCATCCTCAACACGCTGCGGCCCATCGATTTCGCCCAGCGCCTGGGCGAACCCCGCTACACCGCCGCCGATTCCCTGGCCAGCCAGGCCTGCGTCGGCGGTGCGTGCGAAGTCGCGTTCTGACGACAGCGCGCCGACCGTACCGGGCGGCGCGCCACCGCCATCATTCCACCGTCACGCTCTTGGCCAGGTTGCGCGGCTTGTCCACGTCGGTGCCACGGGCGCAGGCCGTGTGGTAGGCCAGCAGCTGCAGCGGGATGGTGTGCAGGATGGGCGAGAGCTTGCCGTAGTGTTCGGGCATGCGGATGACGTGCATGCCCGGCGCGCTGGTGATCTGCGAATCGGCGTCGGCAAAGACATACAGCTCGCCGCCACGCGCGCGCACTTCCTGCATATTGGATTTCAGCTTTTCCAGCAGTTCGTCATGCGGCGCCACCGTGACCACCGGCATGGCGTCGGTCACCAGGGCCAGCGGGCCGTGCTTGAGTTCACCCGCCGGGTAGGCCTCGGCGTGGATGTAGCTGATTTCTTTCAGTTTCAGGGCGCCTTCGAGCGCGATCGGGTAGTGCATGCCGCGCCCCAGGAACAACGCATTTTCTTTGCTGGCAAAGCGCTCGGACCAGGCGATGATCTGCGGCTCGAGCGCCAGCACGGCGGCCACGGCGGCGGGCAGGTGACGCAGCGACTTGATGGCCTGCTGCTCGGCGGCGTCGTCCAGCCGCCCCCGCGTCTGGGCCAGCGCCAGCGTCAACAGGTACAGCGCCGTGAGCTGCGTGGTAAAGGCCTTGGTGGACGCCACCCCGATCTCGACCCCGGCGCGCGTGATGAACGCCAGCTTGCACTCGCGCACCATGGCGCTGGTGGCGACGTTGCAGATGGTGAGCGTGTGCGCCATGCCCAGGCTGCGGGCGTGCTTCAGGGCGGCCAAGGTGTCAGCGGTTTCGCCCGACTGCGAAATCGTCACCACCAGGGTGCGCGGGTCGGGCACGCTGGTGCGGTAGCGGTATTCGCTGGCGATTTCCACGTTGACGGGGATGCCCGCCAGCGATTCGATCCAGTAGCGCGCCGTGAGCCCGGCGTAATAACTGGTGCCGCAGGCGAGGATGAGTACCTTGTCGATGGCCTTGAAGACGGCGTGCGCGCCGTCGCCGAACAGCTCGGGCATGACAGAATCGATGCCCTGCAGGGTGTCGCCCACCGCGCGCGGCTGCTCGAAGATTTCTTTTTGCATGAAGTGGCGGTAGGGGCCCAGCTCGGCCTCGCCCGTGTGCGCCTGCACGGTATGCACGGCGCGCTCGACGGTATTGCCCGAGGCGTCGCTCACCCACACGCGCGACAGCTGCAGATCGACCACGTCGCCGTCTTCCAGGTACATGATCTGGTCGGTGGTGCCGGCCAGCGCCAGCGCGTCCGACGCCAGATAATTGCCCTCTTCGCCGCAGCCTACCACCAGGGGCGAGCCCTGGCGCGCGCCCACCACCCGGTGCGGCTCTTGGGCGCAGAACACGGCGATGGCGTAGGCGCCTTCGAGGCGGCGCGTGGCCTGCTGCACGGCGGCCAGCAGATCGCCGTCATACAGGTGATCGACCAAGTGGGCGATGACTTCGGTATCGGTCTGGCTGTGAAAGACGTAACCCGCCGCCTGCAGCTCGGCGCGCAGGGTGTCGTGGTTTTCGATGATGCCGTTGTGTACCAGCGCGATGCGCGGCGCGCCGTTTTCCGGGCCGGAAAAATGGGGGTGCGCGTTGTGCGTGAGCGGCGCGCCGTGCGTGGCCCAGCGGGTGTGGGCGATGCCGGTGAGGCCTTCGACCTGGTCTTGCGCCGCCTGGGCCATGAGCTCGGCTACACGCTGGGTGCTGCGCACGCGCAACAGGCTGGTGCCAGTGTGCACGGCCACGCCGCACGAGTCGTAGCCGCGGTATTCCAGGCGCCGCAGGCCTTCGAGCAAAATGGGAACGATGTTGTGACGCGCCACGGCGCCGACGATGCCACACATGAATCAGGCTCCTGAGTAGAGGTTCGCCAGCCTCCAAGATACGGAAGGCGGCATGCAGCTGCTATTGTGGCGTGAGCATCAAGAAATTTGATTTCTATTTTTAGACTTATATGAAATCTGATTTCTTCATACAATTAGTGTGAAATTATCTTTCATACGCAAGATTATGCACACGCTGCCCGCCCCCATCGAACTCGACGAGCTCGACCGCCGCATTCTCGACCAGCTGCAGCGCGACAGCGCCCAGACCAACCAGACGCTGGCCAGGCTCGTGCACGCCTCGCCGCCCACCACGCTGCGCCGCGTACGCCGCCTGGTGCAGGCCGGCATCATCGAGCGCCAGGTGGCGCTGCTCGACCCGGCCCGGATGGCCGCGAGCCTGACCGCCATCATCGAAGTGTCGCTGGATGCGCAGTCGGCCGATCAGCTCGATGCCTTCGAGGCCGTGCTCGTCCAAGAGCCCGCCATCCAGCAGTGCTACCGCGTCAGCAGCGGCCCCGACTTCATCCTGATCGCCCAGGTGGCCGACATGGCCGCCTACCAGGCGCTGGCGCTGCGCTGCCTCACGGGCAACCCGCGCGTGCGCAACGTGCGCAGCTTCTTTGCCACGCATCGCAGCAAATTTGAAACGTACATCCCCTTGCCTGCAAGGCCGGGCGGCCTGGCCTCACCCTGAGCCCGCCCGCGCAACGACGGCGCCGCGGCCGTCTTCCGACAAACGATGCCGGACACCGGCCACAAAGGGGCCCGGAACCGGCCGTTCAGCAGCGCTCTACCTCGGGCGCTTCGATGTGATCGGCCCAGCGCTGGCGGATGTCGAGTATCTCGGGCATGCAGCCCATGAAGGCCTCGACGAGCACCGGGTCGAAGTGATGACCGCTTTGCGCGCGGATGTAGGCCAGGGCCTCGTCCACCGGCCAGGCGCGCTTGTACGGGCGCACGCTGGTGAGCGCGTCGAACACATCCACCAACGCCACGATGCGCGCCTCGTGGGGGATGGCCTCGCCCGCCAGGCCATCCGGATAGCCGCTGCCGTCCCACTTCTCGTGGTGGCGCAAGGCGATGGTGGCGGCCATGCGCAGCAGGCGCGACGGATGGTCGCCGATGATCTGCGCGCCGATGGCCGGGTGCCGGCGCATGATGCGCCACTCGTCGTCGGTGAGCTTGCCCGGCTTGAGCAAGATGGCGTCCGGAATGCCGATCTTGCCCACGTCGTGCATCGGTGAGGCATGCAGCAAGTCATCGGCCTCGGCTTCGTCGTAGCCCACGGCCCGCGCCAGACAGCGGGCAAAGTGGCTGATGCGGATGATGTGCATGCCGGTTTCGTTGTCGCGATATTCGGCCGCCGCCCCCAGGCACTGGATGATACGCAGCCGCGTATCGCGCACCTCGTCGGCCGCGACCAGCGACAGGTGCGTGCGCACGCGGGCGCGAATGATGGCCGGGCTGAAAGGCTTGGTGACGTAATCGACGGCGCCCAGTTCGAGGCCGTGGTATTCGTCATCGGCATCGCTCATGGCCGTCACGAAAATGACGGGGATGCCGCGCGTCGCCGGATCCTGCTTGAGCGCCTGGCAGACGGCGTGGCCCGACATGCCCGGCATCATGACGTCCAGCAAGATGAGATCGGGGCGCTCTTTGCGCACCAGCTCGAGCGCGGTGGCCCCATCCTTGGCAAACAGCAGGCGGTACTCGTCCTGCAGCGTATGCCGCAAGACCTGCAGGTTGGTGGGTTCGTCGTCGACCAGCAGCAGGGCGCGCCGGGCATCGATCTGTCGGTTGGAAGGGTGGGACATGACGTTCAGACCTCTTGTTCTGATGGTGCGGGCTCGCCCGGGGCGAGCGCCGCCGATATGCGCCGCAGCAGATCCTGTGCGCGGACGAACTCGAAGGATTCGACGGCAGCCTGCAGTTCGCGGGCCTGGTCGGGGTTACCCCGCGCCCGGATCGCCGCGCAGGCCTGTTCGAGCAGCGCGTCGTCGAGTTCATTGCCGGCCAGCACGGTCTGCAGCCGTTCGATCAAGGCAGGCAGCTCCGCCTGCGAACACAGCACCGGCGCGGCGCCCGCGGCGGGCGCGTCCGGCTGGTGCGTGGCGGCGGCCTGCAAGGCTGCCCGCGTTGCCTGCATCACCTGCCGCAAGCCCGGCAGACCGTGCAGCACGCCCGGCCGGTCGCCCGACCGCAAGCGGGTTTCCAGGTCGGCGGCCCGGCCAGACAAGGCCGCCAGCGCCAAATTGCCCGCCGCCCCGCGCAGGCCATGCAGGCTGAAGCGCAGGGTCTCTTCCCCGGCGTCCGGAGCCGCGTCCGACGGCAAGGGGTACTTGAGCGGAGCCTCGTCCAGAAAGGCCAGGGCGCTGCGGATCAGGCGGCTGCGATCGCCCCACAGCGCCTGCCCCCGCGCCCAGTCCACGTAGAGGTCTTTGGGCGCGGGCAGCCAGTCTTGCGCGGCGGGCGCCTCGCGCCCGTCCAGCACGCGCACCATCTCCTCGAACAGGCGCGGCACGTCCAGCGGCTTGACGGCAAAGCCGTTCATCCCCGCTTGCAGGGCCTGCTGGCGATCGTGGGCCATGACGCTGGCCGTCAGGGCAATCACCGGCGTGGCCGGGCGCTGCTGCCGACGCTCGATCTCACGCATCTGCCGCGTGGCCTGCAAGCCGTCGGTGCCCGGCATGTGCACGTCCATCAGCACGATGTCGAACCGATCTTCCAGGAAACGTTCAACGGCCTGCTGCCCATCACGCGCGACGCTGACCTGATGGCCGCGCGCCTGCAGGATCAGGGTGAGCAGTTCGAGGTTCTGTTCGACGTCGTCGGCCACCAGCACCCGCAGGGGTGGCAGACTGGCACCATCGTTGACCACGGGGGCCTCCGGCGGACGGACGCCCAGCGCCAGCGGCAGGTGTACGTGAAAGGTGCTGCCCTGCTCCGGCAGGCTGTCCACTTCGATGCGCCCGCCCATGGCCTGCACCAGCTGGCGGGCGATCGTCGTGCCCAGCCCCGTGCCGCCAAAGCGGCGGCTGATCGACGCGTCAGCCTGGGTGAAAGGGTCGAAGATGGCCGCCACCTGGGCGGGCGTCATGCCGATACCGGTGTCCGCCACGCGCACGTGCACCCACGCCTGCTCGTAGGAAAAGTCGACCGTCACGCCGCCGCGCTCGGTGAACTTGATGGCGTTGCCGACCAGATTGGTGAGCACCTGCAGCAGGCGCAGCGTGTCGCCGCGGAAATACTCGGGCATGGTCGCCGGGTACTGGATCCGCAGGAACAGGCCGCGCGCCTGGGCCCCCAGACGCAGCGACGACTCGATCTGCAACGCCAGGTGCTTCAGCGAGAAATCCCGTTCTTCCAGATCGAAGTGGCCATGTTCGAGCTTGGACGTGTCGAGAATGTCGTTCAAGAGGCGCAGCAGGCTGCGCGAAGACTGGCGGATGGTGTCCAGGTGGCCACGCTGCGCGGGGCTCAGGTCGGTCTTGAGCAGCAGCTCGGTGAAGCCGATGATGGAGTTCATGGGGGTGCGGATTTCATGGCTCATATTGGCCAGGAAGAAGCTCTTGGCCGAGGCCGCCTGCTCAGCCCGTTCGGCCGTCTCGCGCAGGGATGCTTCCAACGCCACCCGGTCGCTGATGTCCGTGAGCATGCCGACGAACAGCAATTCATCGCCGGGCAGCTCGACCTGGCCCACCGCCAGCCGCACGGGCACCTCGCTGCCGTCCTTGCGCAGCGCCGTGACCTCGCGGCCCACGCCGATCAGGTGGCGTTCGCGGGTCTGCCGGTACTGCCGCAGATAACCGTCGTGGGCGGAATGGTAGGGCTCGGGCATCAGCATGTTGACGTTGCGCCCCACGACTTCCGCCGCCGGATAGCCGAACAGTTGTTCGGCGGAGCGGCTGAACTCCTGCACGGTGCCGTAGCCGTCCATGGTGATGACGGCATCGACGGCGGTATCGACGATCGCCCGCAAACGGGATTTGCTCGCCTCCACCTCGCGGTACAGCTCGCGAGTGTGGATCAGGCCGTTCAGCGCGGCCACCAGGACGCCGATGGTGATGGTGAGCGAAGACAGCGCCAGCGCGCCGTAGGTGGCCCCGATGCGGATGCTGCGGTCGGCCACGCCAGGCTCGCCCAGGAAACGCGAGGCCGCCATACCGGTATAGTGCATGCCCGCGATCGCCACCCCCATGACGAGGCCGCTGAGTACGAACCGCAGCCGGGCATCGATGCGCGTGCGCCGCAGGCCGAACCGGATCCACAGCGCCAGCATGGCGAGCGCCACGGCCACCACGATGGACAAGCCGAACATGACGGGGTCGTAGCGCATCGTCAGCGGCGTGACCATGGCCATCATACCGGTGTAGTGCATGAGGCCGATGCCCGCCCCCATCAGCACGCCGCCCGTCACCAGCCGCAGGGCCGACAGCCGATCGCGCGACAGCACGTACAGCGCCAGCCACGACGCCGCCCAGCCGGGCAGCAGGGACAGGGCGGTCAGCGGCTTGTCGTAATACACGGGCGCGGGCAGCGTGAACGCCAGCATGCCGATGAAGTGCATGGCCCAGATGCCGCCCCCCAGGGCGACCCCCCCCATCCCGATGGCGACGTGCCGGTATGAGCGGCTCTGGGTGCTCAGGGCGATGTGCGCCGTATGCAAGGCCATGAGCGACAGGCACACCGGCACCAGAAACGACAGGAACACCAGGCCCGGATCATAGGTGCCGTGAATGAAGTCCGTGCCGTCGGCGGCGGTCAGAAACAAATGATCCATGGGCATCATCGGCACGGCTTCCTGTCTGCAATCACAAAACAATTCTTGGTGACGAGAGTAACGGCAGCCATGCTTGAAACTTAAACCGCTGGGGCTCGGGGCTCGGGGTCTGGGGCCCAGGGGCGGACATTCTCACGTTGCACCAACAATACATCATCAAAATACTTGCTATCAGGGTAAATCCCTAGCATAATGGCGGATTGCCTGTTTTCTGACCTCCTGACCTTGGTTTCGCACCCGGCGTCCGGCGCCTGGCATTCGCCCCGAGCGAAAAGCCCATCTTGCGCCCGCCCCGCCACTGTGCCATTTAGGTTGATCCGGTCGGCACATGCGACTGTTCTCTGCGGCAGACATCCGCAGCAGCAACCTGATGGGGCCATCCTCCAGCGCCCCCTGGCACATTGCCCGCACACGCGGGCCCAAGGAAATCATGTCTTTCGACTCTCTGGGGCTCGGCCCCAAGCTCGTGTCCGCCCTGCGCGAACTCGGTATCGACACGCCCACATCCGTTCAATCCGCCGCCATCCCGCAGGCCCTGGCCGGCCACGACCTGATGGTGTCGTCGCAGACCGGCAGCGGCAAGACCGCCGCCTTCATGCTGCCCGCCCTGGAACACCTGAGCCACACCATGGGCCCCGGCGGCCGTGGCGTGCGTGTGCTGGTGCTGGCCCCCACGCGTGAACTGGCCATGCAGGTGGCCGACGCCACCAAGGGCTATGGCAAGCACCTGGACGGCCTGCGCGTGGCCACCGTGGTGGGCGGCATGCCCTATGGCGCGCAGATCAAGTCGCTGTCGCGCCGCGTGGACGTGCTCGTCGCCACGCCGGGACGCCTGATCGATCACCTGCAGGCGGGCCGCGTCAAGCTGTCCACCGTCGAGACCCTGGTGCTCGACGAAGCCGACCGCATGCTGGACATGGGCTTCATCGAAGACATCGAAACCATCGTCGGCGCGACGTCCAACGAACGCCAGACGCTGCTGTTCTCCGCCACGCTGGACGGCACGGTGGCCAAGCTCGCGGCCAATCTGATGCACGATCCCAAGCGCATCGAGATCGCCTCGGCGCACCAGAAGCACACCAACATCACGCAACACCTGTTGTACGCCGACGACCGCGCCCACAAGCTGCGCCTGCTGGATCACCTGCTGCGCGACACCACGCTCGACCAGGCCATCGTCTTCACCGCCACCAAACGCGGCGCCGACGACCTGGCCGAACACCTGGCCGACGAAGGCTTTGCCACGGCGGCCCTGCACGGCGACATGAACCAACGCCAGCGCACCCGCACCCTGGGCCTGCTGCAAAAGGGCCGCGTGCGCGTGCTCGTGGCCACCGACGTGGCGGCGCGCGGCATCGACGTGCAAACCATCACCCACGCGGTCAACTACGACCTGCCCATGCAGGCCGAAGACTACGTGCACCGCATCGGCCGCACGGGCCGCGCCGGACGCGACGGCCAGGCCATCACGCTGGCCGTCACCGCCGAGCGCCACAAGATCCGCCGCATCGAACAGTTCATCGGCCAGTCGATCCCCACCGAGACCATCCCCGGGCTCGAACCCCAGCGCGCCCCGCGTCCCACCTGGAAAGACCGCCCCAGCAAGGGCCGTCCGCACAGCGGCAAGCCGGGTGGCTACCAAGGCAAGCCCGGCGGCTACCAGGGCCGCAAACCCTGGCAACAGGAACGCGACGACGCTGCCCCGCGCGCCGGGGGCGACAAGCCCTGGCAGCGGGACGGCGGCGACAGCAAGCCGTGGCACAAGGCCAACGATGCAGCCGAAGGCGGCAAACCGTGGCATAAGTCACGCGACGCGGCCGAAGGTGGCAAGCCCTGGCACAAGTCGCGCGATGTGGCCGGTGGCGACAAGCCCTGGCAAAAGGCGCGCGATGCCGCCGGCAGCAAACCGTGGCACAAAGAGCGTGACGGCGGCCAGGGCTTCGCGGCCCGCCCCGCCCGCAAGCCCTGGGAACGCGACGAGCGCCGCTCGGACGACGACACCCGCCCGGCGCGCGCCCCGCGCCATGCCCACGGCGACCACGCCGAGCGCAGCGCCCGCGGCGACAAACCCGGCTTCAAGAGCGACTTCAAGCCCGGCTTCAAGCGCCAGGCGCGCCAGGGGCAAGACAAGAAGCCCGCCGCGCGCCCCCGCTTCGCCTGATCTTTCCCGCCACGATTCAGGGCACGCCGAGTGATGTCGGCGTGCCCTGAATCGCTTTGCATCGAGCAGCGCGCTGGCCCAGGCGGCAGGGGATTCGCCCGCCTGTTATGCTTGCGCCCCATGAATGCACTGCCCATCATCCAGACACCCACCGGCCTGCCCGAACCCGATGCCGATGCGCTGGCGCACAGCGCCCGCGTGCAGGCCATGCTCATCGAACGCATCCGGCAGGCGGGTGGCTGGCTGCCCTTTGACGCCTGGATGCAGGCCGCGCTCTATGCGCCCGGCCTGGGCTATTACAGCGCGGGCAGCGTCAAGTTCCAGCGCGAGGGCGACTTCACCACGGCGCCCGAAATCAGCCCGCTGTTTGGCCAGGCCCTGGCCCCGCAGGTGGCGCAGATCCTGCAAGCCAGCGGCAGCACCACGGTACTGGAATTCGGCGCGGGCTCCGGCGCGCTGGCCGCCGCCCTGATCCCGGCGCTGCAAGGCCTGGGCATCCAGGCGCACTATCAAATTCTCGAACTCTCCGCCGATTTGCGCGCCCGCCAACAGGCCAAGCTTGGCTGGTGGCGCGGCCAGGTGCAATGGCTCGACGCCCTGCCCGCCCGGTTCTCAGGCTGTGTGCTGGCCAACGAAGTGCTGGATGCCATGCCCGCCGTTCTCTTTCAGTGGGACGAGCACGGGCAGCTGCGGCAGCTTGGGGTCACGCATGATCCGGCCCCCCAAGCCGCCAGCCCGTTTGCCTGGGCGACACGCCCCGCCCCAGAGCCCCTGGCGACCAAGGTGCGGTCCCGCGTCCCGCCGCTGCCTGGGTATCTGTCGGAGATCAACGAACAGGCAGAGGCCTGGGTGCGCCAGATGGGCCAATGGCTGCGGCGCGGCGCGGCCCTGCTGATCGACTACGGCTTTCCGCAAGCCGAGTACTACCATCCACAGCGCCTGCACGGCACGCTGATGTGCCATTTTCGGCATCACGCTCACGACCAGCCCCTGATCCTGCCCGGCCTGCAGGACATCACGGCGCACGTCGATTTCACCGCCATGGCCGACGCGGCCCTGGAAGGCGGCCTGGACGTGCTGGGCTATACGTCGCAGGCGCGGTTTCTGATGAACAGCGGGCTGGTGCAACTGATCCGCGCCCCCGGCTGCGACCCCGCCGCCCGCGCCCGCGAACTGACGGCGCTGAACCTGCTGACCGGCGAAGCGGAAATGGGCGAGCTTTTCAAGGTACTGGCCGTGGGCCGGGACATCGATGGCCCGCTGCTGGGCTTTTCCCGGGGCGACCGCCGCGACCGCCTGTAAGGCGACGGGCTCAGGCAAACAGCTCCAGGTTTTCGGCGCGCGGCTGCGCCGCAGGGCGCTTGCCGTGCAAGGGCTCGTGCTTGCCCAGCCAGCGCGCATGCGCCGTGTCCTTATACCGGGAATACGGAAAATCCGGATACTGTTTTATCTGCCGACCAGCGCGATGGTCGAGGATGAGCCTGCCGATGGCGCGCCCCAGCCCGATGGGCACCGCGTTGCCCACCTGCCGGTATCGTTCCAATAGCGAGCCGCACAACACCCAGTCGTCGGGAAACTCCTGGATGCGCATGTATTCCTGGATGCTCAGCGGCCGGGGCGCGACGGGATGCGCCAGGTCGGTTGCCGGCATGGCGGGATGCGTCACGAGCGTGGGCGACGGCTTGTCCCAGGCCAGCCGACGCAAGAAGCCGGTTTTTCCGCCACCGGCAAAAAACGATTTTCCCAGCGCTTCTTTCTGCAGTTCGACGGGCAAGTTTTTCCAATACTGCCCAGGCCCGAGCATGCGGTAATACTTCAAGCGCTTCTCGGGAAAATCGAGGTGATCCTGCCCTTGCGCATCCAGGCCCGCGACCGCCTCTTTGAAGGTGCGCCACCGGGGCAGGCCGAATTTCGGATCGTCGCTATGCGTGGGCGTCAGATAGGGCAGCTCGTCCTGCCCCCGGTGGCAAATGAGCACCACGCGCTCGCGCACCTGGGGCGAGCCGAAATTTGCCGAATTATAGAGATTGAACGACACCGCATACCCCGCGGCGCGCAGGCGCTGCACGATCAGCAACAGCGCCCCGCCCGGCTGTTCATCGGCGCTCACGCGCCATTCAGCGGTGCGCTCGGCATGCGGACGGTGCACCAGCGGCGCGGACAACAGCCCCCGGACGTTCTCCAGCACCGCGTATTCCGGCTGCAGCTGCTCGATCAGCTCGACGTAGCGGATCAAGGCACTGCCGCGCTTGTCGCGCAAGCCTTTTCTGGCGCCCGCTGTACTGAAGGACTGGCACGGAGGCCCCCCCACGATCAGATCGATTTGGTCAGACGCACCCAGCCCCGCCGCCGCGCGAATCTGTTCGGCTGAATAATCCCAGACGTCCCCAAGGAGGCCGATGTCGGGCTTGTTGGCCACGATGGTCTTGCGGCACGATTTGTCCAGATCGCACGCCAACAACACGTCGATGCCCGCCGCCTCCAGGCCCAGATCCAGCCCCATCGCCCCGGAAAAAAAGCTCAGGGCGACGAAACCCGGCTTGCCAGCGCCCGTCTCTGTTCTGTTTCGATCCGTGGGATTGACGCGATGTTCGGGATTGGACAAGTATTTCTGGAGATGATCGAGGCTGATGACCCACTGCTTGCCGATCTGCTGGCCTTCGATTTTCCCGGTTTTGAGCAAAGAACGAACCCGTTGTTCCGTCAGTTGCATCATGTCGGCTGCCTGCGCAGTGGAAATCAGGTCTGGGATCATGTTTGTTTCGGATACGAAAATTTTTATAGTCCGCTGAATTTTAAGTGAAACCGGCCTGGCAGCACAATGCGCTTTGTCCAGGGCTCGTGCGAGCCCCCTGGCGCGCCGCCTGCATTTGCCGACCGTCCGGCGGGCTCAGAAAGCCGGGATCAGGACACCCGCAGGCCGAAACTGTTCATCAGCCGCCGCGTGGCAAAGTCCGCCGGGCCGGCGGTCAACCGCGCTTCGTCGGCGGCATCCGGGTGCAAGGCCTGTTCGATACGCGGCACCAGGCTGCGGGCGCGCCGGGCGATGGCCTCGGCGGGATCGAGCCAGTCTACCGGCCAGGGGGCCAGACGGCGAAAGACGTTCGCCAGAAACGGATAGTGGGTGCAGCCCAGCACGACGATATCCGTGCGCGCGCTGGCCGTCTCGACGAAGCACGGGGCGATTTCGGCCCGGATGGCGTCATCCGGCACGTTTTCGCCACGGACATAGGCCTCGGCCAGGGCGGCCAGGCGCGGCGAACCCACCAGCCGCACCTGGCAGCGCGCGGCAAACGAGCGGATCAGGCCACGCGTGTATTCGCGGCGCACCGTGCCCGGCGTGGCCAGCACCGACACCAGGCCCGAGCGCGTGCGCTCGGCGGCCGGCTTGATGGCGGGCACCGTGCCCACGAAGCGCATGTCGGGGTAGGCCGCCCGCAAGGCGGCCCCCGCCACGGTAAAGGCCGTATTGCAGGCCACGATGCACAGCAGCGGCGCGTGCTCGCGCAGCAGGCGGCCAAAAAGCCGCACCAGATGCGCGCGCAAATCGGCCTCGGCCCAGCCACCATAGGGAAACGCGGCGTCATCGGCCACATAAACAAAGCGCCGCTCGGGGATGAGCACCCGCGCCTCGCGCAGTACGGTCAGCCCGCCGATGCCCGAATCAAACACCAGAATCGGCTGATCCACCGCCACGGCGGCAGCGGAAAGCGGGTGAACGGAAGCAGGCATGGAGCAATACACGATAAAAGCGGATGAACGAGCGGATCAAGCCAAGCGTGCAGCGCACGGATCGCCCGGCGATCGCGCGACCAGGCCGGGAAAGGGCGCTGATCCGGACACGAGGGCACCGCGAATACGGCACAAGCCTGCGCGCGGCGCGCGGCAGGGCCATGCCGCGCAACGCCCCGCCATTATCCGCTCGATTCGGGCGTCAGTGTGCCCAACACCTGCAAGCGCGCCACACGCAGCCGGGCCCGGATTTCCTCGGGCTGGCCGCGCGCGGCCCGCGCGATGGCGCCCGCATCGATACCCCGGACGGCCTGCAACGCCTGCGCCCAATGATCGAGTGCGATCGACGGCTGCAGGCACTGCGCCGCTGCCAGCAAGGCCAGACAACGCTCGGGGCGACGCAGCGCATCGCACGTTTCGAACACATCCAGTTGCTGCTCTGCCAGATCGTGGCTGCAAGACGGCCTCGCGGCAGGCTGCGCGGCCCGCGCTGCTTCTACCCGGATCCCAGCCGTTTCCGCGCCGGCGGGTGCCTCACGTATGGCAGACGCCACAGCCGCGTCCGATAAACGCCGCAGCCGCTGCAGCACATCAGGCAGGAGCCGCGCCAGGTCGCGGCAGGCCGTGGGCACGCGCAGGTGATCTTGCAGGCTGGCGGCGGATTTCCAGCACAGCAGGGCATAGCGCTGGGCCAGATCCAGCCCACGCGCGGGCGACGCCCCTTCTTGCAGGCCAGCGGCCACTTCGGCATCCCAGACCAGGCCGGGGGCCACGCGCGCCAGCGCCCCGCACTCGGCGAGCACCGCCAGCATGCGCCCGGGATGAGCGGTCATCAGGCCCTTGGCAAACTCTTGCCAGACCCGCTCGGGCACCAAGGCATCCACCTCGCCGCTGGTCACCAGCTGGCGGCACAGCGTCAGGGTCTCGGGCGCGATGGAAAAATCGTGGAAGCGCGCGGCAAAGCGGGCCAGGCGCAGCAGGCGCACCGGGTCTTCGACGAACGCGTCGCCCACGTGCCGCAGTACGCGGGCACGCACGTCGGCCACCCCGCCCAGCGGATCGACCAGCGTGCCGTCCGGCGCCTGGGCAATGGCATTGACGGTGAGGTCGCGGCGCCGCAGGTCTTCTTCGAGCGTGACCGCTTGCCCCGCATGAAACACGAAGCCATGGTAGCCGCGCCCCGATTTACGCTCGGTGCGCGCGAGCGCATATTCTTCGTGCGTGCGAGGATGCAGGAACACCGGGAAATCGCCCCCCACGGGGGTGAAGCCGCGCGCCGCCATCTGTTCGGGCGTGGCCCCCACCACCACCCAGTCGCGGTCGCCCGCGGGGCGCCCCAGCAGGGCGTCGCGCACGGCGCCGCCCACGACGTAGACGGCCAGGCCCGCCACCGCCGGGTCGGCCTCGGCATCGATCAGGGCCGATTGCAGCGCATCGGCAGCGGCCACCTGGGCAACTGGCAGCGGTCGGCCACCACCCGGCGCCTCTCGCTGCGCGGTCGCCCGGGTGCGGGCCTCAGCGTGCCGGGCAGCGTCCTGGTGCGGCTTGCTCACGGCATGGCCGTTTTGACGGTATCCGGGCTGACCGTGCCCAGCCGCGCCTTGAGCGAGTCGGGCTTGCCGGAAAACAGCATCGAATACCAGACGGCGTTGGACAATACGTTTTTCACGTACAGGCGCGTTTCGGTAAAGGGGATGGTCTCGGCGAAGATGGCCCCCTCGACTGGCGCCTGCAACTGCGCGCGCCAGCGCTTGGGGCGCCCCGGCCCGGCGTTGTAGCCCGCCGTGGCCAGCAGCTGTGAACCATCCAGCCCCTGCAGCACCATGTCCATGTAGCGGGTGCCCAACACCGTGTTGGTATCGAAATCGTTGACCTGGCCGGGGGTAAAACCCTTGAGGCCGATCTTGCGCGCCACATACTTGGCCGTGGACGGCATCAGCTGCATCAAGCCGGAAGCCCCCACGTGCGAACGCGCATCCATGATGAAGCGCGACTCTTGGCGGATGAGGCCATACACCCAGGCGGGGTCGAGGTCGATCTGGCGCGCCTTGGCCGCCACCCGCCCTTCAAAGGGGGCGATGAAGCGCTGGCTGAAATCGACCACCTGCCGGGTCTGCAGCGAGGTATTGACCACGCGGTCGTAGATCTGCTGCTGGCGGGCGAACTCGGCGGCGCCGCGCAGCTGGGTGTCGCTCATGCCGCGCAGGGCGAAATTCCATTCAGGCACGGCCTCGCGCCGCCAGCCCAGATCGAACAGGGCGACGGCCCGTTCGAGCCCGGGGTTGGCCCGCGCCTGGGCCACCCAGGCCGGATCGACTGGCGCGGGCTCGGCGGGCAGACGCGGCGTGTGCCCCAGTTCTTCGGAAGCGAGCTGCCCGTAGAAACCCAGATCACCCGAGATCGACTCGAAATACTGCCGCGCCGCCTGCTCGTTGCCCTGGGCCGCCAGCGCGCGGCCATACCAGTAGCGCCACACGGGCTCGTCGGCCTGCGCGCCCGACATCTTGCGAATGGCCGCCGCCACGCGATCCCACTGAATGGGCGAGACACGCAGCTCGGCGCGCACTTCCCAGGCGTGGTTGAAGTCGGTCATGGGCACGAAGCCCGACTGCCGATACCAGCGCGCCGCGTCGGGCTCGACCGCCAACGCGGCGGCCAGGCCGAACTGCCCCCAGACCCACTGGATATCCGCCTTGGGCACGCGCGAGGCCCACTGCGATTGCACGTATTGCGCAGCCTCGGCGCGGTCGTCGCCGCGCGCCAGACGCGCCAGCGCCGCGGTGACCAGCTCGACATCCACCGCCGCCTTGGGCTGCGGGCGCGCGTCGAGCCACTTGCGCGGATTTTTCATGAGCGCGGCAAATTGCACCATGGCACTGTCGTCAAACACCACCGACGCCATGCGGTTGATGTCCGACACTTTGCCGGATTCGAGCGTATCGCGCAGCAGGCCATTGAGTTCTTTGCGGCTGAGTACGTGGTCGGCATTGACCTGATCCAGCATCCCCCAGCAGTCGGCATTGGGTTTGAAGATCTCTTGCACTTCGGCGGCCCGGGCGTGCTTGGCCGTCATGTGGCGCGCCAGCAGCAGGGCGCACTGGACGGCGGACGAGGGGTCGCGCACCGGCGCAATGCGCAACGCCTGCGTGTAGTTGCTGGCCCGCACCGAGGCGACGATCCAGTCGGCGCGCAGGCGTTCGTCCAGGTAGGTATCTTGCGCCTTGCCAAGAAACTGCCGCACAGCCGCATCGGGCACGGGTTGCGTGGGGTCTTGCAGGCGACGACGCAAAGCCCAGTATTGGGGATACATGCCCAACACCGGGTCGGCAGCGGCGGTCGGCGCCAGCTGGTCGAGGTCGGCCCAGCGGCGTTTTTGCACGGCATCGTAGGCGTCTTGCACCGCCTGCCGGGCGGCGGCGGGCACTGTGGGCGGCACGTAAGCGGCCACGTGCGGCACGGCTTCGCGCGTCGCTGCCGCAGCGGCAACCACCTGCCCCTTGGCAGCGCCTTGCGGCGGCCCGGCGGGCGCGGCAGCCGATGGCGAGGCCGTCAGGGCCACCGAAGGGGCTTCTCCGGCCTGCTCTTCAGCGGCCGAGGGCGCCTGGGCCCCGGCACAGGCGCTGAGCCCCAGCGATGCGACCAGCCCCAGCGCCAGCCAATGGCGCGCCGCCCCCTGCGGCGGCACTGCGGCGGCACCGGGCGCCACGCAAGCCAACGCACCGGATGCACGACAAGCGCGTGCGCGGCGGTCGGCACGCCACTGGCTTTTGCGATACCTTAGAATGTCCCACCACATCGTGCTTACCCCACCGACAGCCTGCCATATGAATCAGAACGCACAGGATACCGCAGTCGCCCTGCGCAAGCGACTCAAACAGCGCCGCGCCGCGCAAGCCAACGCAGAGCGCGATCGCGGCGCCTTGCTGATCCGCGGGCGCCTGTACACCTGGCTGGCTGGCCAGCGCACGCAGCGGCGCGAATCCGGCTTGGCGGACATCCGCCACATCGCCGCCTTCTGGCCGATGGCGCAAGAGCCCGCGCTCGCACCCTTGCTGCGCCAGTGGGCCGAGGACGAATCGCTCACGGTCTCGCTGCCCGTGGTGACGGGCCCGGACACCCCACTGGAATTCCACCTCTGGACGCCCGACGCGCCCATGCGCACCGGCGCCTACGGCATCGAAGAGCCCACCGGCCCGCTGGCCCCGCCCCCCGACCTGGTGCTGGTGCCCACGCTGGGCTTCACCCGCCAGGGCGACCGCCTGGGCTATGGCGGCGGCTACTACGACCGCACGCTGGCCGCCCTGAAGGCCGCCGGCCACCCCTGCACCACCATCGGCATTGCCTGGGCCTGCGGCGACCTCAGCGGCGAACCCTATACCCCCGCCGCGCACGACGTGCGGCTCGACGCCATCCTCACCGACAAGGGCTGGGCCGTGGGCGCGCCCGCGCGCCAAGAACCTACTCATAAATAATATTTACGGTTGATAGCCCATAGCGCCCGATTAAAAACCAAATAAATTCAATGTGGCACCCGAGCAACCGCCACAAGCTGCCGGGACAGGCCTAACCGCCGCACATGCCCTGGCCCGCCAGATAATCGCGCGCCAGATCCAGGAATGCCTGCGCGATAGCGCTCAGGGGCAGGTCAGCCGCGCTGGCCAACACAATTCTCTGTGGTGGAGGTGTATCCCGCAAGGGCCGACACACCAGCGGACTGCCGTCGTAGGCCAGATCACCCGCCGGGCGGGTCACCAGGATCGACACCCCATGCCCATTGGCTACCAGGGCCCGAACCATTTCGAAGGAACCGACTTCCGCCACGACGTGCGGCCGCGCTCCAGCATGGCTGAACAGGGATAGGAAATACTCACGGCTATGGGGCGGATTGATCAGGATGAAGGGATACCGCGCCATATCCACCACCGATACATCGGCCTGCAGGGCCAGCGGATGCCCAACCGGCAGCACGGCATAAGGCAGGCTGGCACCGATATCGTGCAAGCGGATACGCCCGTCCGCCAGACTGGTGTCGTAGACCAGGGCCAGTTCCATGGTGCCGTCGGCTACCTGGCTCAACAAGTCGGCGATATGGCCTTCGTGGGGCCGTAGTTGTACGTCCGGATAGCGCCGCTGGAATGCCTTCATCAGAGCCGGAAACACCAAAGGCCCCAGCGTATCGAAGCAGCCCACCACCAGGACACCGCGGACGTCTTTTTCGCCCCGCTGCGCCAGCGAATCAGCTTCGCGCAGCAGCCGCAGGGCCTGGCGGAACCGCAGTTCGCCTTCCGCGGTCAGCTGCAGGCCACGCGCATGCTGGCGCACGAACAGGGACACCCCCCAGTTGGCTTCAAGCATACAGATGGCATGGGAGATCGAAGGTTGCGAGACGTTCAGGGCGCGCGCTGCCTGCAGCGTGCCGCCATGCTTGGCGACCGCGACGAAGTATTCCAACTGTCGAATTGAAAATTGAATCATTAAATTCTATTCAATCAATTAATCTTTAATGTTTTAAATTATACAAAGAGGCTCTTACCATATCGTCGAAGCAAGGCACCGAACCTTGCCGTCCGGCAACCGGCAACCGCCGCCCCGCAGACTGGGTACGTTACTCATCATCACGATAGAGGCAAGACATGGTGCAAGATATCGATACAGACGCAGGTCCCCTGACGGGCCTGCGCGTGCTGGATTTCACGCGAGTGCTGTCCGGCCCATTTTGCACTGCACTGCTGGGCGACCTGGGCGCGCACATCATCAAGGTGGAGCCCCCCCAGGGCGATGACTACCGGGCGATCGGCCCCATGCGTGACGGGCACAGCGCCCTGTTCAGCGTCGTCAACCGGAACAAGCAGAGTCTGGTGCTGGATTTGAAGCAGCCCGAAGCAGTCGCGCTGGTGCATCAGCTCGTGGCAGAAGTCGATATCGTGGTCGAGAATTTCCGGCCCGGAGTGGCGGATAAACTAGGCATCGGATACGGCCAACTCAGTTCGCTGAACCCTCGGCTGGTCTACACCAGCATTTCCGGCTTTGGTCAGGATGGCCCAGCCTCACCTCGCCCCGCCTACGATATCGTCATCCAGGCCATGAGCGGGATCATGGAATCTACGGGTTTCCCGGACGGCCCGCCGACGCTGGTCGGGGAAGCCATTAGCGATGTGATCAGCGGTCTGTTCGCATCCTGGGGCACCCTGGCGGCACTGCTCGGCCGCGACCGCAGCGGCCAGGGCACCCATGTGGACGCTGCGATGTTCGATACCACCCTTTCGTTCACCGTCACTGCTGTCGCCCGCTACCTGTTCACTGGCCAGGATACCCGGCGAGTGGGCAACAGGCACCCGCTATCGGCCCCCTTCGGTGCCTATCGGGCCAAGGACGGCTACTTCGTCCTGGCGATTCTGAACAACAAGCTGTTCGCACAGTTCGCCCAGATCATCGACCGCGACGACCTGGTGCGGGACGCCCGATTCGCCAGCGACGAACAGCGTTCGCGGCACGAGCCGCTACTGCGCAGCGCCATCGAATCCTGGGCAGCCAGCCGAACCGTGGCCGAGGTGGTCGGGCGCTTCGAGGAGGGCGCCATTCCCGCTGCGCCGATCTGGACGGTACGCCAGGCACTGAATAGCGATCAGGCGCGACACCGCAAGCTGCTGTGGGACACGGACGATCCCCGCCTACCGGGCCTGCGACTACCCCATCAGCCAATCCGGTTTTCCGCCTGGGACACCCGGCCAACGCGCCCGGCTCCGGACCTGGGGGCAGATACCGACACGATTCTGCACAGCCTGCTGGGCCTGAGTCTGGACAAGATCGCCGCGCTGCGCGACTTGGGTGCCTTCGGGCGCTGAACCTTTCTTGAACATACAGGAGATCCACCATGAACCCGCGTCTAGGCGTCAATGAAAATGACTTGGAAATCGCCGCGGCCATTGATCGCTACGCGGCAGCCGAAATTGCTCCCCAGGCGGCCAAACTGGACGAGCAGGCCCAGTCCGCGACATGCCACGTGCCGGGCCTGTCAACCCTGGGCGTCATGGGCATGAATCTGCCAGAACGCTGGGATGGCCCCGGAGTCAGCCCCACAGCGCTGGTACTGGCGATTGCCAGTATCGCCCGCCACTGCGCGGCAACGGCCTCAATGATCGGCGCCCATTACCTGGCCACGGATTCGATCCTGATCGGGGCGGACGACTCCTTGCGCGCACTCTACCTGCCCCGAGCGGCCCGAGGCGAAATCCTGGGAGCCTTCGCGCTGACCGAGCCCCGGGCGGGATCCAATCCGGCGGATATGAGTGCCCGGGCACACCTCGATGGCGACCAGTACCATCTGATCGGGGTCAAGCACTTCATCTCGAACGCGGGCGAGGCCGATTTCATCGTGGTCTACGCCAAAACCGACCCCCAGGCTGGCAACCGGGGCATCAGCGCCTTCATCGTCGATAAGAACACCCCAGGTCTGCAGATTTCCCAGCCCGAAAAACTGATGGTTATCCGTGGCGGCCATGCATTCGAGGTGGCGCTGGACTGCCGGGTGCCGGCAAGCCAGCGGCTGGGAGAGGAAGGCAGCGGCTTTCGCACCGCCATGAAGGTGCTGGACAACAGCCGCCTGGATGTGGCCGCCACCAGCCTGGGCATTGCAGAGGCGGCGTTGGCGGCTGCCGTGTCCTGGTCGCGGCAGCGTCTAATCGGCGGTCAGCCACTGGCCGACAAACAGGGAATCCAGTGGATGCTGGCTGATATGAAGCTGCGGCTGGAAGCCGCCTGGGCGCTGACACTGCAGGCCACCCACAAGCGCAGTCTGGGGGAACCATTCTCCATGGAATCCGCCATGGCAAAACTGTATGCATCCGAAGCCGTCGGCTTCATCACCGACCGTGCCCTGCAGATCCACGGCGGTTATGGCTACACGCGCGATATGCCGCTGGAACGCTACGCGCGCGATGCCAGGATCCTGCGCATCTACGAGGGTTCATCTGAGATCCAGCGTACCATCATCGCCCGGCGGATGCTGGCCGCGTAACGGCCACAGGCCCTACGCGCCGAGAACGAAGCTGCGCCACGGCATGATCGCCGATGCCACGATCATCGCAGCGCCAGGCTTGGCGAAAAACAGCGCGGCAGGCGGTTCGTCCCTGGCGCTTTGCTTGACGGTCATCAAAGAGCCGACACGCCAGGCCCGATAGAATGCCTGCCTATGCAACACACCGGCAAGCGTACTCGCGGGCGTTCCTGCATCCACTGGCTGCTGATCCTGGGGCTCTGGCTTCAGATCGTCGGGCCGGTGTTCGCCCGTCCTTTGCCGCTGAATGCCCTGCAAGGACTGCAAATCGTTGCCTGCACACCAGCAGGCATGGTCACGATCGACCTGGCCGACACAGACCAGGATTCAAAGGCGTCCGGCAAGCCCCAGACACACCAGACAGGCCACTGCCTGCTGTGCGCCACACATCCCCTGCCCCCCTCCACCGTGGTCGCCGACGCCGTCGCGCCGGTTGCCCGCCAGGCCCAGCCCGCGCCAGGGTTCGACGAAACTCCCTGCGATGCCCGGATCACTGGAACCTGGGAATGGCCACCCTCCCGCTGCCCACCCACAGACTGCTGCTGAATCCCTGTTTTTACTCCTGAGATGGCCTGCTCCCCGTGCACGGCAATCTCAGGCTGTGCCCAGCATTTCTGTGATTGGATATTTTGATGAAAAAGGAAACCCCATGGGTGGCCGGGATACCGTTCGCCCTGACGTTGTGCGGCCTGCCACATCCCGGCACCGCCCAGCCCCTGCAAACCCTGTCCCCCGTCGTGGTCACGGCACCGACACTGGATGAGCCGCTGGTGGTGCGCACCGACCCCAAGGCCCCGCGCCAGCCCCTGCCCGCGCACGATGGCGCTGATTTTCTCAAGAGCATTCCCGGATTTTCCGTGATCCGCAAGGGTGGCACGGACGGCGACCCGGTACTGCGCGGATTCTCCGGCTCGCGCCTGGGCATTCTGCTGGACGGCCAGGAAATCTATGGCGGTTGCGGTGGGCGCATGGATCCGCCCACCGCCTATGTCTACCCCGAATCGTACGACCGCGTCACCGTGCTCAAGGGGCCGCAATCGGTACGCTACGGCGCGGGTCAGTCGGCTGGCGTCGTCTTGTTCGAACGCGACACCCCGCGCATGACGCACTTTGGCTGGAAGGCCAACGGCAGCCTGACCCTGGGCCGCTTCGGGCGCAACGACCAGATGGCCGATGTGCAGGTGGGCGGGCCGCAGGGCTACGTGCGGGCGGGTGGCACCCGGGCCCAGGCCAACGACTATCACGATGGTGACGGCAATCGGGTGCACTCTGAATACCTGCGCTGGAGCAGCCACGCCGCCATCGGCCTGACGCCGGACGATCACACGCGCATCGAGCTTTCGGCCGCGCTCAGCGACGGACGCGCCGCCTACGCCGACCGAGGCATGGACGGCGCCAAGTTCCGCCGCGAGAACGTTTCGTTATTGTTCGAGCGCAAGCGCCTGAGCGGTCTGGTCGAGGCCGTGGACGCCCGCCTGTACTACAACTACGTTGACCACGTCATGGACAACTACACCTTGCGCACGCCGGGCAAAATGTACATGGCCAGCAACCCCGACCGCCGCACGTCTGGCGGGCGCTTCAGCGCCACCCTGCGGCCCGTCGATGCCTGGAAGCTGGTACTGGGCGGCGACACCCGCCAGGACGTGCATCGCCTGCGCAGCGGCAAAGGGACGAGCGCCAGCGCCGCCACGGACGGCTATCGGGACGCCGCCTGGGTCGAAGATGCACGCTTCGAGCAATACGGCCTGTTTGCCGAAAGCACCTGGGATCTGAGCGATACCCGCCGCCTCATCAGCGGCGCGCGGCTCGACTGGCACACGGCCCGCGACAAGCGCCCGGCAAGCGCCTCGGCCACCGCCGGGCAATCAGACAAGCGCTCCTTGCCCAGCGGCTTCGCGCGCTATGAGCAAGACTACGGGGCCGACGCAACCTGGTACGCCGGTCTGGGCCATGCCGAGCGCTTTCCCGATTATTGGGAGCGCATGAAAGGCAGCCCGGCCGGCGGGAACAGCGCCTTCTTGTCCACCCGTCCCGAGAAGACCACGCAACTGGATGCGGGCACCCGCTGGCGACATGACACCGTCAGCCTGTCGGCCTCGGCTTTCTATGGACAGATCGACGACTACATCCTGATCAACTGGGATCGGGGCATCACGCGCAACGTGGATGCGACCGTGATGGGTGGCGAGCTGGAAGGTACGTGGCAGTTCACGCCTGCCTGGCAGGCCGTCTCCAGCCTGGCCTACGTCTACGGTCGCAATCGCAGCGACCACAAGCCGCTGGCGCAGCAGCCGCCGCTGGAAGTGCGCCTGGGACTGAACTACGCCCAGGGGCCGTATTCCGCAGGCATGCTGTGGCGCCTGGTGGCCGCACAGCACCGCTACGACCTGGGCTCGGGCGGCATCGTCGCCAACGGCAAGGACATCGGGCCGACCGGCGGCTTCGGCGTGCTGTCACTCAATGCCGGCTGGCGGCCCAACAAGACGGTGCTGCTGACGGCGGGCGTCGACAACGTGCTCAACAAGACCTACGCCGAGCACCTGTCCAAATCGGGGGCCGATATCCCCGGCAATGTCTCGTTTGCCAACACGCGCATCAACGAGCCGGGGCGGGTGTTCTGGCTGAAGGTACAGGTCGCGCTCGACTGAGCCGCGGCCAAAGCCTGGTGTGCCGTTCAAACAGCATACTGGCCACCCCCTTGGGGCGCCCGACCCGAACAGCGCACCAGGGGGTGCCGGCCAGGGGCGCTCAGGCGCCCAAACCCAGGTTCTCGCAGACTTGCACCACGGCGTCCGCGTGATTGAGGGTATAGAAGTGCACCCCGGGCGCGCCCTGTTCGAGCAGCCGGGCCGTCAGGCGCGTGACGACATCCACCCCGTAGGCCCGGATGGACGCCTTGTCGTCGCCGAAATCTTGCAGGCGCAGACGCATCCAGCGGGGGATTTCAGCCCCGCACATGGACGAGAAGCGCGCCAGCTGCGTGTAGTTGGTGACCGGCATGATGCCCGGCGTGATGGGGATGTCCACCCCCTTGGCGCGAGCGCGATCCACGAAATCGAAATAGGCGTCGGGATTGAAGAAATACTGTGTGATGGCGCCATCGGCCCCGGCACGCACTTTGTTGACGAAGCGCTGCAGGTCTTGCGCGGCGTTTTCCGCCTGCGGATGCATCTCGGGGTACGCCGCCACCTCGATGTGGAAGGTGTCGCCATAGTGTTCGCGCACAAAGCGCACCAGCTCGCTGGCGTAGTGCAGGTCGCCCGTGTCGCCGCCCATGCCCGAGGGCATATCGCCGCGCAAGGCCACCAGACGACGCACGCCGCGGGCCACGTAATCGTCGAGGATGGCGCGCAGGTCGTCACGCGTGGCCCCCATGCACGACAGGTGCGGCGCCACGTCGGTGCCCAGATTGCGCAACATCTGCACGGTATCGACCGTGCCCGAACGGGTAGAGCCGCCCGCGCCGAAGGTGACGCTGACGTAGGCGGGGTTGAGCGCCGCCAGCCGCTTGGCCGAACGCACCAGGCGCTCTTGCGCGGCTATGTCGCGCGGCGGGAAATATTCCAGACTGAGAAGAGACTGCGAACTCATGAGAGCAATAATCCTGAAAGGGCCGTGGACACGATGCTGTAGACGATGGCGCCGATCACCGCCCACCAGAAGCCATCCACCTGAAAGCCCTTGAGAATCGAGCCCGCAAACCAGAAGACCAGGGCGTTGAGCACCAGCAGAAACAAGCCCAGCGTCACGACCGTGAGCGGCAAGGTCAGGAGCACCAGCAGCGGCTTGACGATGGCATTGAGCAGGCCCAGCACCAGCGCGGCGATGAGCGCCGAACCAAACGAGGCCACCGTGATGCCCGGCAGCAGATAAGCCACCACCAGCAAGGCCACGGCATTCAGAATCCAGACGAGCAGCAACATGATGGAGCTCCTTGTGACGAGAAAGCGGGCCTGTCAGCCCGGGCCGACGAACCGGGAGCGGGACAGCCCGCCCCCGGCTCGACGCGGATCAATATCGGTAATGACCGGGCTTGAACGGCCCGGTGACCGGCACACCGATGTAGTCTGCCTGTTTTTGCGACAGGGTGCTGAGCTTCACGCCCAGTTTTTTCAGGTGCAGGCGGGCCACTTTTTCATCCAGGTGCTTGGGCAGCACATAGACCTGGCCGGTGGTGTAGTGTTCGCCGCGGGTGAAGAGTTCGATCTGCGCGATGGTCTGGTTGGTAAACGACGCCGACATCACAAAGGACGGGTGGCCGGTGGCGCAGCCCAGGTTCACCAGGCGCCCCTTGGCCAGCAGGATGACGCGCTTGCCGTCGGGGAAGATGATGTGATCCACCTGCGGCTTGATCTCTTCCCAGGGCAGGTCTTCGACCGACGCGACGTTGATCTCGCTGTCGAAGTGGCCGATATTGCAGACGATGGCCTGGTCTTTCATGCGATACAGGTGGTCGCGGTCGATGACGTGGTAGTTGCCCGTGGCGGTGACGAAGATGTCGGCGGCCTCGACCACGCCCGCGTCGTTGAGATCGACCACCCGGAAGCCTTCCATCGAGGCCTGCAGGGCGCAGATGGGATCGACTTCGGTGACCCACACCTGGGCGCGCAAGGCGGCCAGGGCCTGGGCGCAGCCCTTGCCCACGTCACCAAAGCCGCAGACGATGGCGATCTTGCCCGCCACCATGACGTCGGTGGCGCGCTTGATGCCGTCCACCAGGGATTCGCGGCAGCCGTAGAGGTTGTCGAACTTGGATTTGGTGACCGAGTCGTTGACGTTGATGGCGGGGATTTTCAGTTCGCCGCGCTGCGACATCTGGTAGAGACGGTGCACGCCCGTGGTGGTTTCTTCGGTGACGCCCTGGATTTTCGCCAGGCGGCTGGAATACCAGGTGGCGTCTTGTGCCAGCTTGGCCTTGATGGCGGCAAAGAGCACGCGCTCTTCTTCGTTTTCGGGCTTGGCGATGACAGAGGCATCTTGTTCGGCGCGCGCGCCCAGGTGCAGCAGCAGCGTAGCGTCGCCGCCGTCGTCGAGAATCATGTTGGCCTGCTCGCCGGGCCAGTCGAAGATGCGGTGGGTGTATTGCCAGTAGTCTTCGAGCGATTCGCCCTTGACGGCAAACACCGGCGTGCCGCCCGCGGCGATGGCCGCCGCGGCGTGATCCTGCGTGGAAAAGATGTTGCACGACGCCCAGCGCACCTCGGCCCCCAGGGCCTTGAGGGTTTCGATCAGCACCCCGGTTTGAATGGTCATGTGCAGGCTGCCGGCAATGCGCGCGCCCTTGAGGGGCTGCGAAGCAGCAAATTCTTCGCGCGTGGCCATGAGGCCCGGCATTTCGGTTTCGGCGATGGTGAGTTCGCGGCGGCCCCAGTCGGCCAGGGCGATGTCGGCAATGACGTAATCGTGTGCAGTGCTCATAAGTATCCTAGAGCCTGCGCAAAACAAGGGGATCGGCATGCCGCCCACCCCTGCCCGCGCAGGGCAACGATGGGCGCCGTTCGAAAAGAAGGTTCCTGAGCCTGGCGACCCGTCACGCCGATGGTGACCGGGCCGGTGCAGCGCCCCTCAGGAAAGGAGGGTCATTATACCGAATGCGGCCTGCCGCGCCCGCCCACGGCAATACGCGGCAGGCGGGCGCGGGATCGATCAGGCGGCTGCCTTGAGCACCTGCACCTTGTCGGTGGCTTCCCAGCTGAATTCGGGTTCGCTGCGGCCAAAGTGGCCGTAGGCCGCCGACTTGCTGTAGATGGGGCGCAGCAGGTCGAGCATTTCGATGATGCCGCGCGGGCGCAGGTCGAAGTGTTCGCGCACCAGGCGGGCGATCTGCTCGTCGGGGATCACGCCCGTGCCTTCGGTGTACACCGTGATGTTGATGGGTTCAGCCACGCCGATGGCATAGCTGACCTGCACCTGGCACTGGCGCGCCAGGCCCGCAGCCACGATGTTCTTGGCCACGTAGCGGGCGGCGTAGGCCGCCGAGCGGTCGACCTTGGAGGGGTCTTTGCCCGAGAAGGCGCCGCCGCCATGCGGGCAGGCGCCGCCGTAGGTATCGACGATGATCTTGCGCCCGGTCAGGCCGCAGTCGCCCTGCGGGCCGCCCACCACGAACTTGCCCGTGGGGTTGACGAGGAACTTGGTGTTGCTGGTGAGCAGGCCGTCGGCAAACACCGGGCGGATGATGTGCTCGATGGCGGCATCGCGGATTTCGGCCTGGGAGATGTCGGGGTGGTGCTGGGTGGACAGCACCACGGTATCGACCTCGGCGGGCTTGCCGCCCACGTAGCGGAAGGTGACCTGCGACTTGGCGTCCGGGCGCAGCCAGGGCAGGCGGCCGTCTTTGCGCAATTCGGCCTGGCGCTGCACGATGCGGTGCGCGTACCAGATGGGCGCGGGCATGAGGTCGGGGGTTTCGTCGCAGGCGTAGCCGAACATCAGGCCCTGGTCGCCCGCGCCCTGGTTGAGCAGTTCTTCGGGCGTGCGATCGACGCCCTGGGCGATGTCGGGCGACTGCTTGTCGTAGGCCACCAGCACCGCGCAGCCTTTGTAGTCGATGCCGTATTCGGTATTGTCGTAGCCGATGCGGCGGATGGTGTCGCGCGCCACCTGGATGTAATCGACGTTGGCGCGCGAGGTGATCTCGCCCGCCAGCACGACCAGCCCGGTGTTGCACAGGGTTTCGGCGGCCACGCGCGAATTGGGGTCTTGTTCGAGCAGCGCGTCGAGGATGGCGTCGGAGATCTGGTCGGCGACCTTGTCGGGATGGCCTTCAGAGACGGACTCTGAGGTGAAGAGAAAATCGTTGTTTGCCACAGCGATACGTCCTTTAAAACACCGGACCGACCGGTGCGAGGTTGAACGAAACGCGTTGCACCTCTGGGATGAATCGGGGCGCGACGCTTTAGCGGATAAGACGCGCTGTCGCCAGCGCGAGATCGCTCCGCAAGTTGTCGGTTAACTCAGCGATCGCAGGCATTTTAAGCGAAAATACCCCACTCCCGCAGAAATCGCTGCGCTCAACAGGGTCATCGTCCCCCTCATGCTGTTGTTTCTCGTCCGCTCTCTGGCTGCGCTGCCGCTGTCCTGGCTGCAGGGTTTCGGGCGCCTCGTCGGTCTGCTCGTCTACGCTTTCCCGGGGCGCTATCGCCGCCGCCTGCGGGCCAACGCCTGCCGCGCGGGCTACACGAGCCCCGCCTTCCACCGCCGGACCGCCGCCGAATCGGGCGCCATGATCCTCGAAATCCCCAAGGTCTGGTGGCGCACCCGGCAGTGCCTGGCCATCACCCGCAGCGAGCAGGAAGCCGTCGTACAGACGGCCCTGGCCGAGGGGCGCGGCGTGCTGTATCTCACGCCGCACCTGGGCTGCTTCGAGATGACGGCGCGCCACCTCACGCAGCACGGGCCGCTCACGGTGATGTTCCGCCCCTCGCGCAGCCGCCACCTCGACCCCATCGTCGAATCGGCGCGCGACATGCACAATCTGCGCGCCGTGCCCGCCAACCGCCACGGGGTGCGCGAATTCGTGCGCGCGCTCAAGCGCGGCGAGGCCGTAGGCATGCTGCCCGATCAGGTGCCGCGCGAAGGCGACGGCCTGTGGCTGCCGTTTTTCGGCGACTACGCCCTCACCATGACGCTGGCCGCCCGGCTGGCGCTGCAGACCGGCGTGGCCGTGATCCTCACGGCGGGCGAGCGCCTGCCCCACGGGCGCGGCTGGCGCATCCACTACCTGCGCCTGCCCGAACCCCTGCCCGCCACCCCCGAGGCCCTGGCGCTGGCCATCAACCAGGCCATGGAGACCCTCATCCGGCGCTTTCCCGCGCAATATCTCTGGAGCTACAACCGCTACAAGCGGCCCGACGACGCGCCGCCCTACCCCGATGCGCCGCCAGTGCAGCCGGACGACTCCGCCGCCGTGCCGCCCCCGCCGCGGACGAACGCGCCAGCCCCCGTCCGCCCGGACATCCCGCCTGCGGCGGACTGATTCACTTCTACAATGCCGTGATCATGGCTATCGACAAGAAACCGCTGCTGCGCGCCGTCCTGGGCTATTTTGGCCGCTGCCCCACCGCCACCCGCTTGCGCTGGGGGCGGGTACTGGGTCGGCTCGTGCCGCGCCTGCTGAAATCGCGCGCCCACATCGTGCGCGTGAATCTCGCGCACTGCTTCCCCGAACTGCGCCACGACCAGCGCGAGGCCTTGCTGCGGCGGCACTTCCAGCTGCTCGCCCAATCGTTCATCGATCGCGGGCTGTGCTGGTTTGGCGCGCCCGAGCGCATCCTGGCCACGGTCGAGCTGCACGGTGAACACCATCTGCAACGGCTGCTGGACGACGGGCGGCGCGTCCTCATGTTCGCGCCCCACTTCATCGCGCTGGACGCCGCCGCCACCCGCCTGACGCTGTTCCTGAAAGAGTCCGCCACGCTCTACACAAAGCAGAGCGACGCCGACGTGGACGAGATCGTGCGCCTGGGGCGCGGGCGCTTCAACCAGGTGCACCTGGTCAGCCGCCACGACGGGGTGCGCGGGCTCATCCGCCAGCTGCGCAAAGGCATTCCGGTGTACTACCTGCCCGACATGGATTTTGGCCGCCAGGGCAGCGCCTTCATCCCCTTTTTCGGCGTGCCCGCCGCCACGCTGCTGTCGGCGGCGCACATTGCCGCCGCCTGGGACGCCGCCGTCGTGCCCATCATCAGCCGCCTGAACCCCGAAACCGGGCAGTATCAGGTGCACGTCGGCGCGCCCGTCGAAAATTTCCCGGGGGGCGACACGCCCGAGGCGGCCACCGCCCGGCTCAACGCCCTCATCGAAGCCGAAGTGCGCCCCGATCCGGCGCAATACTATTGGGTGCACCGGCGCTTCAAGACCCGTCCGGAAGGCGAGCCGGGTTTTTACTGAACCACGAACCACATGGCCCTGCTGACGCCCCTGGTGCGGCGGCTGGCCCCGCCAGCCAGCCGTCCGGACACGCCAGCGCACCGCACCGCCACAGCCCGTTTTTACAGGATAATGCTTCGATGATCTGGAACTTCACCAAGATGCACGGCGCAGGCAACGATTTCGTCATGCTCGACGGCGTGCGGCAATCGATACAGCTCACGCCCGAGCGCGCCCGCGCCCTCGCCGACCGCCACTTCGGCGTCGGCGCCGACCAGATCCTGTTGGTCGAAGACCCGCTCGACCCCAGCGCCGATTTCCGCTACCGCATCTTCAACGCCGACGGCGGCGAGGTCGAACACTGCGGCAACGGCGCACGCTGCTTCGTGCGCTTCGTGCACGAGCAGGGTCTGTCGCGGCGCAACCCGCTGCGCGCCGAAATCGCCACCGGGCTGATCGTGCTCACCGCCGCCGAAAACGGCGAAGTGGCCGTCGATATGGGCCACACCTGGTTCACTCCCGAACGCCTGGCCTTCGACCCGCGCGGCCTGCCCACCCGCGCCAGCGGCGGCGACACGCAATACGGCTTGGACGTGGCCGATGCCGCAGCCCCCGTCTGGTGCTCGCTGGTGGCAATCTCCAACCCGCACGCCGTCATGCAGGTGGACGACGTCGAGGCCTACCCGGTGGCCCGCATCGGGCCGCTCGTCGAAAGCCATCCGCGCTTCGCCCAGCGGGTCAATGCAGGCTTCATGCAGGTGCTCGGGCGCCACCACATCCGCCTGCGCGTCTACGAACGCGGCGCGGGCGAAACGCTGGCCTGCGGCACGGGCGCCTGCGCCGCCGCCGTGGCGGGCATCCGCCGCGGCCTGCTCGACAGCCCCGTGCAAGTGGATACCCACGGCGGCACCTTGCACATAGAATGGACGGGTGAGACCCTGCGCATGCGCGGGCCCACCACCACGGTCTTCCAAGGGCAGATCGACATCGACGCGCTCGTGGCGACCCAGGCGGGCCGCTAGCGCCGGGCCGCCGCACGACGGCGCATGCCGCGCGCCGCGTGACTGCCCACCTGGCAGCTTCATCCGCCCCTATTCCTTCGACAAAGACACATGGACACTCAGACCACCGCTCTCACCGCCCAGGACGTGGCCAGCTTTCTGGGCCAGAATCCGCAGTTCTTCGAAGAACACGCCGAGCTTTTCGCCACGCTGAGCGTGCCCCACCCCTACCAGGGGCGCGCCATCTCGCTGGGCGAACGCCAGATCATGACGCTGCGGGGCCGTGTCAAAGAACACGAACAACGCCTCATGCAGCTGTTGCACCAGGCGGGCGGCAACGAACGCATCAGCCAGCACCTCATGCAGTGGTGCGCCCGCATGCTGGCCGAGACCGACGCCCGCAAGCTGCCGACTCACATCCGCGACAGCCTCAGCGAACAATTCCAGCTCAGCGACATCGCCCTGCGCCTCTGGGGCCTGTCCCAGCTCGAAGAAGGCGAATTCACCCAAGGCGCCACGGCCGCCATCCGGCACTACGCCGACACCCTTGCCCAACCCTACTGCGGGCCGCTCAAAGACCACGAGGCCGCCAGCTGGCTGGCCGCGCCGCCCACCTCGCTGGCCATCCTGCCGCTGCGCCCGCTCGCGGGCGGCGGCACCATCGGCCTGCTGGTGCTGGGGTCGGACGACGCCCAGCGCTTCACTGCCGACATGGGCACCACCTTTCTCGAACAGATCGCCGCGCTGGCGGGCGCGGCACTGGGACGGCTGAACGCCAACACCCCGGATGCCGCCTGAGTCCAGAACCCACCCCCAGCCCAGCGCCGGCGATACCGCCCAGACCGTGCCCGGTGCCTCATCGAGCGCCCCGCTGGCGGCAGACCAGCAGCGCATCGAGGCCTGGCTGACCGAGCTGGGCGCCCAGCAGCGCTATTCGCCGCACACGGTGGCCGCCTACCGGCGTGACCTGTACACCCTGCAGCGGTGCCACCCCGGACTGGCGCTCGACGCGCTCACCGAAGCCCACATCCGCCAGGCCCTGGGACGCCTGCACGCCCAGGGACGGCAGCCGCGCGGCCTGGCGCGCACGCTGTCGGCCTGGCGCAGCTACTTCGAATGGCGCGCGCCCCAGGCAGGCCTGAGCAGCAATCCGGCGCACGGGGTGCGCGCGCCAAAAATCCCGCGCAGCCTGCCCAAGGCGCTGTCCGTGGATCAGGCGCAGGCCCTGCTCGACCGCCCGCGTCTGCCTCCGCCGCAGACACCCGTCGAAAAACGCGACATGGCGATGTTCGAGGTGCTGTATTCCAGCGGGCTGCGGCTCGCCGAACTGGTGGGGCTCGACTGGCGGCCCCTGCGCGAAGACGGCTACGCCTCGCACAGCTGGGTCGATCTGGACGAGCGCGAGGCCACCGTGCGCGGCAAGGGCGGCAAGACTCGCGCCGTGCCGCTGGGCCAGCACGCTGTGGCGGCCTTGCAGGCCTGGCTCGCCGTGCGCGGCGAACTGCTGCCCGCCGCTGCCGACGCGAACACCCGGGCGGCCCTGTTTCTGGGGGCCCGGGGGCGGCGCATCAGCCCACGCGTCGTCCAGCTGCAGCTGCAGGCCCTGGGGCAGCAGGCCGGGCTGCCGCTGCACGTGCACCCGCACAGCCTGCGCCACAGCTTTGCCAGCCACCTGCTGCAATCGGCCCAGGATCTGCGCGCGGTGCAAGAGCTGCTGGGCCACGCCAACATCGCCACCACGCAGATCTACACCCGGCTGGATTTCCAGCACCTGGCCGCCAGCTACGACCAGGCGCACCCGCGCGCCAAGCGACGCACGAAAGATGAGTAATGCGTCGCATCAGTGACGCCCGCCGCGCCAACGCCGCCCCGCACGACCTCCGCGCATCCGCGCCAGGCTAGCCAGTGGACGGCCAGACCATCGAATCGGCAAGCGCCCGCGCTACTGCTCGCCCGCAAAACCCTTCAACAGCTGCTGAGCGTTCCAGCGGAACATGCCCAGGTAGGTCGAGGCTTCCTGGCCCGCCGGGGCCAGGGTGTCGGCGTACAGCGTGCCGCCCATGGTGACCCCGGCCTCGCGCGCAACCTGCTGCAAGGCCCGCGAATTGCCGCCGTGTTCGAGGAACAGGGCGCGTACGTGCTGCGCGCGCACCTGCTTGAGCAGATTGGCCATGGCGCGCGCCGAGGGCTCGGCCTCGCTGGAGACCCCTACGAGCGACAGGATGCGGATGCCGTAGGCCGCCCCCAGATAGCCGAACGCGTCGTGCGAGGTGGCCAGCACGCGCTGGTCTTCGGGCACGTCGGCCAGCGCCTGGCGCCACCGGGTGTCTTCCTGGCGCAGCTTGTGCACGTAGGCATCGGCCCGGGCAAAATAGGCCGACTCGTGCGCCGGATCGGCCTGCGCCAGCCCCTGGGCAATGTTCTGCACGTACTGCACGCCATTGGCAAGGTTCTGCCAGGCATGCGGATCGACCGAGCCTGGCGCGGCATCGCCGCTTTCGCCCGCCGCCACGGTGCGCGGCGTGACGCCGTGCGACGCGACGACCTCACGCCCCTTGAAGCCCGAGGCCTCGATCAGGCGCGGCATCCATGACTCAAAGCCCAGGCCATTGAGCACCAGCACCCGGGCGGCCCCCAGGGTGCGGACATCCCGCGGGCCCGGTTCAAACGAATGCGCCTCGCGCAAGGGGCCCACCAGCACGTCCAGGCGGATGTCGTCGCCACCGACCTCGCGCACCATGTCGCCCACGATGGAAAACGAAGCCACCACGCGCAGCCGCTGGTCGGCGGCAGGCGCGGTCGCGGCGGTTGCGGCGGTTGCGGCAGTCGCCATGCCTGCTTGCGCCGCCCCCTCGGCCGACACCTGGGCCCGCGCCGCCGCCAGCCCGAGCATCATCAGCCCCACGGCCAGCAGCACGCTCCGCGCGGCATGCCAAATCGGCATCACCCCACGCGCCCGCGCCCGGATGAGCCCCCGTGAAGCGACCGGGAGCAGCGCCCCACGGTTCCATACATCGACCATCATGTGTTCACTCTCCCATGGATTCCAGCAAGCGGGCGCGCCGCGCGCGCGCCTGGCGCACGGTCTGCAGCAGGCCGCCGTGCGGCCCCAGCCCCACCGAGGCAAAGTGCGCCACCCCGGCGGCCAGGATGATGGCGGGCGAGGCCGCCACATCCGCGTAATACGACACCAGCAGGCCGACATACGAGGCCAGCGCCCCCAGCACGGCGGCCAGCACCATTTGCGCCCCCACCGCGCGTACCCAGAAGCGCGCCGCCGTAGCGGGCAGCATCATGATGCCCACCACCATGAGCGTGCCCAGCACCTGGAAGCCCGCCACCAGATTGAGCACCAGCAGCAGCAGAAACCCCATGTGCGCCCAGGCGCCGATGCGCCCCTCGGTGCGCAGGAACAGCGGGTCGAGACATTCGGTGACCAGCACGCGAAACAGGCCCGCCAGCGCCAGCAACGTGACGCTGCTGACCAGCGTCACCAGCAGCAGGGCGCCTTCGCTCAGGCCCAGCACGGTGCCGAACAGCACGTGGATCAAATCCAGGTTGGTGCCCTTCAGAGACACCAGCAAGACCCCCAGCCCCAGGGACACCAGGTAAAAGGCGGCAAAGCTGGCGTCCTCGCGCAAGGGGGTGAGGCGCGAGATCACCCCGGCCAGCAGGGCCACCAGCACGCCGGTGACGAGCCCGCCCAGCGTCATGGCCGTCATGGACAGGCCCGCCGTGAGAAACCCCACCGCCACCCCCGGCAAGATGGCGTGCGCCATGGCGTCGCCGATGAGGCTCAGGCGCCGCAGCACCAGAAACACCCCCAGCGGCCCGGCGGCGAAGGCCAGCGCCCAGGAACCTGCCAGCGCGCGGCGCATGAAGGCGTAATCGATGAAAGGCTGAACCAGCACGCTCCAGAGCGTCATCAGACCGCCCCCCCGGCGCACAGGTGGCGCGCCAGATGCAGGTTGGCGGCGCTGAGCACGCGCTCGGTGGGGCCCCAATCGACCACCTGCCCGCCCAGCAGCAGGGCCTGGGGAAAGTGGCCGCGCACCATGTCCAGGTCGTGCAGCACGGCAATGATGGTGCGCCCCTGCGCGTGCCACTGGTGCAGCAGCGCGAGCAGGTCTTCGGTGGTGGCGCGATCGACGGCGGCAAAGGGCTCGTCGAGCAGGATCACCTGCGCATCACGCAGCATGAGGCGCGCAAAGAGGGCGCGCTGCAGCTGACCACCCGACAGGGTATCGACCGGCTGATGGCCGAAGCCCGCCAGGCCCACCGCCAGCAAGGCCGCCTCGACGGCCTCGCGGTCGGCGGCCCCCATGCCACGCCAGGCGCCCAGGCGGTGCCAGGCCCCCAGCGCCACGAGATCGAAGGTGCTGATGGGAAAGCTGAGATCGAGTTCCGCCGACTGCGGCAGGCAGGCCAGGCTGTGCGCCAGACCCGGTTCGATGCGGATGCGGCCCCGGGCCGGGCTCAGGCGCCCGGTGAGCGCCTTGATGAGGGTGGATTTGCCCGCCCCGTTGGGGCCCACCAGCGCCGTCAGGGTGCCCTGGGGAAACACGCCGCAGGCATCGCGCACGGCGATGCGGTCGTGCCAGCCCAGCCACACCTGCTGCAGCTCGATAGCGGGCGACAGGGCCGCCGCCGGCAGCGCGGACCCGCCCGGCGCGGCCACGCCATGCACCGAACAGCCGACCAGGCTTTCGTGTGCGCTCACCACCATTGCAGCGCCCATCCGGTGAGCGCCCACAGCAGCAGCACGGCCCAGGCCACCCGCCGCATGCGCTGGGCGGCCGACAGCAGCAGGGACGAGCCCCGGTAGTGATCCGGGCGGGAAAAGGGAAAGAGTCGCGGCATGGACGGCAAGATCGAACAGGGAATTGCGTTATGTTATAACATAACAACCATGAACACGACGTCTCACGCACATTCCGAGGCCGCCGTCACCCGGCGCCTGCAGACGGCCGAACAGCTCTGCAAGCAGCGCGGCACGCGGCTGACGCCCTTGCGGCGCCTGGTGCTGGAAACCCTGCTGCGCCAGCCGGGCAGCATGAAAGCCTACGATCTGCTCGACGCCCTGCGCCAGGCCCAGCCGGGGGCGGCCCCGCCCACGGTCTACCGCGCACTCGACTTCCTCACCGAGCAAGGCCTCATCCACCGGCTCGATGCCGTCAACGCCTGGAGCGCCTGCACCGACGCGGCGGGCCACCCGCACGATCTGCTGATCGTCTGCATCCGCTGCGGCACGGTGGCCGAACTCAGCGACCCGGCGCTCAGCCAGCGCCTGGCCGACTGCGTGTCTCAGGCGGGCTTCGTGCTCGACGGCCACGAAACCGAGCTTCGCGCCGTCTGCGCGCGCTGCCAGGCGGCCCCGCCGGGCGCCCCGTAAGGCGCGGGCCAACGCGCGCCACAAGGCGCTACGCGGCACGAACCACAGCACGCCAACCCGCGCGCACGCCGCCGGACGAAGTACCGGTGTTTGCCCTAAACCCCCGCCTATGATGTAATCGCATGCTGATCGCTCAAGCCGCTTGACAAGAGACCGCAAAGCAGAATGCATATTCTGTGCCGCGAGTTCCGCCAGAACAGGCGGCAGCGTATCGCTCTCGAGACTCGCCATGAACACTGCTGCACCGACCACCGACACCATGATCCCCGTCACCGTCCTCACCGGCTTTCTGGGGGCGGGCAAAACCACTTTGCTGCGGCGCATCCTCACCGAGTTCCATGGCCAGCGCATTGCCGTCATCGAAAATGAATTCGGCGAAGAAAACATCGACAACGACGTGCTGGTGCAAGACAGCGACGAGCAGATCGTCGAGCTGAGCAACGGCTGCGTCTGCTGCACCGTGCGCGGCGACCTCATCCGCACGCTCAACGATCTGGCCAGCCGCCGCAAGGCCGGCGCCATCCACTTCGACCGCGTCATCATTGAAACCACCGGCATGGCCAACCCCGGGCCGGTGTGCCAGACGTTTTTCATGGACGACGACATCGCCGAAGCCTACCGGCTCGACGCCGTCATCACCGTGGTCGATGCCAAGCACGGCATGGCCACGCTCGACCGCCAGGAAGAAGCGCAGCGCCAGGTGGGCTTTGCCGACCGCATCCTCATCTCCAAGAAAGACCTGGTCAACGAGGCCGACTACGAAGCGCTGCGCGCGCGTCTGGTACGCATCAACCCGCGCGCCTCGATCACCCCGGCGCACTTCGGCGAAACCGACCTGCACACGCTGCTGGACGTCAGCGGCTTCGATCTGGACGCCATTCTCGACATCGACCCCGAATTCCTGGCCGAAGAAGAGGCGCACGCCCACGATCACCACGATCACAGCCATGATCACGATCACGACCATGCGCACGACGACGAGGACGGCTACCACGAGTGCGGTCCCAGCTGCGGCCACGACCACCATCACGCGCACCACAGCGACGAGATCGGCGCCTTCGTGTTTCGCTCGAACAAGGCCTTCGACCCCGAACGGCTCGAAGACTTCCTGGGCGGCATCGTCCAGGTGTATGGCCCCGACCTGCTGCGCTACAAGGGCATTCTCTACATCAAGGGCATCAACCGCCGCATGGTGTTCCAGGGCGTGCACATGATGATGGGCGCCGAGCCCGGCACCCCCTGGAAAGCCAGTGAAAAACCGAATACCCGACTGGTCTTCATCGGCCGTAAACTGCCCCAAGACATCTTTACCCAGGGGCTCGAACAATGCCTGGCCTGACCGCCCACCCCACGCTGCCCCGCTGTACTTTCGGGATGCGGACGACAGGCCCCGGCACATAATAAGGAAGGACACAACATGGCTACCAAATCCAGCTCAAAATCCCCGGTCAAGATTCCGACTGAGCAAGAACTGTTGGCAATGCCAGAACAGGACTACATGAACGACGCCCAACTGGCGTTCTTCCGCGACCGCCTGCACCAGCTCGAGCACGAAATTCTCACCAACGCCGGGGCCACCACCGAAAACCTGCGCGAAACGCAATACGTGCCCGACCCGGCCGACCGCGCCACCATCGAAGAAGAGCACGCCCTCGAACTGCGCACGCGCGACCGCGAGCGCAAGCTGCTCAAGAAGGTGCAGCAGTCCATCGCCCGCATCGACAGCGGCGAATACGGCTGGTGCGAAGAAACCGGCGAACCCATCGGCATCCCACGCCTGCTGGCTCGCCCCACCGCCACCCTGTCGCTCGAAGCGCAAGAACGCCGCGAAATGCGCCAGAAGCTCTACGGCGACTGAACCTGCACCCGGGGCATAGGCCGCTACGGCACGCGGCCCAACCCCGCCAAGCAGCTCCCCGCACCCCAACGCCCCGGAGAACGACCGGGCCTTGGGGTGTTTTCATGAAGACATGCCCGGCAAACCGGCTCCCGCCTTGAATTTCCCGCCCATCGCCCCCACTTGCAAGGTCTTGGACGAAGAGAACACCATGGAACAATTTCACGCCACCACCATCATCAGCGTTCGGCGCGGCAACGAAGTCGCCCTGGGCGGAGACGGCCAGGTCACCCTGGGCAACATCGTCATCAAGGGCACAGCCCGCAAGATCCGCCGCCTGTACCACGACAAGGTGCTGGCAGGCTTTGCCGGCGCCACCGCCGACGCCTTCACGCTGCAAGAACGCTTCGAGGCCAAGCTGGAAAAACACCAGGGGCACCTGATGCGCGCCGCCGTCGAACTCACGCGCGACTGGCGCACCGACCGCGTGCTGCGCCGCCTCGAAGCCATGCTGATCGTGGCCGATGCCGAACACACGCTGGTGCTCACCGGCAACGGCGACGTGCTCGAACCCGAACACGGCATCGCCGCCATCGGTTCGGGCGGCCCCTACGCCCAGTCGGCGGCCCGCGCGCTGCTGGAAGCCACCACGCTGTCGCCCGCCGAGATCATCAAGAAGTCGCTCGAAATCGCTGGCGACCTCTGCATCTACACCAACCAGAATCACATCGTCGAAACGCTATAAGGCCCGCCATGTCCGCCACCCCCATGACCCCCAAAGAAATTGTCTCGGAACTGGACAAGCACATCGTCGGCCAGGAAAAAGCCAAGCGCTCGGTGGCCGTCGCCCTGCGCAACCGCTGGCGCCGCCAGCAGGTGGCCGAGCCGCTGCGCCACGAGATCGTGCCCAAGAACATCCTCATGATCGGGCCCACGGGCGTGGGCAAGACCGAAATCGCCCGCCGCCTGGCCCGCCTGGCCAACGCGCCCTTCATCAAGATCGAGGCCACCAAGTTCACCGAAGTGGGCTACGTGGGCCGCGACGTGGACACCATCGTGCGCGACCTGGTGGATGTGGCCGTCAAGCAGATGCGCGAGACCGAAACCCGGCGCGTGCGCACCCAGGCCGAGGACGCCGCCGAAGACCGCATCCTCGACGCGCTGCTGCCGCCGCCGCGCAACGCCTCGGGCGAACCCGAGCGCGAAGAAAACAACACGCGCCAGGTGTTTCGCAAGCGCCTGCGCGAAGGCAAGCTCGACGACACCATGATCGACATCGAAGTGGCGCAGGCCCCGGCGCACATGGAAATCATGGCGCCCCCGGGCATGGAAGAAATGACCGAGCAGCTGCGCGGCATGTTTGCCGGGTTGTCGCAGGGCAAGACCAAGGCGCGCAAGCTGTCGGTGAAAGAGGCCTTCCGCCTGCTCACCGAAGAAGAAGCCGCGCGGCGCATCAACGAAGAAGAAATCCGCACCCAGGCCGTGGCGCTGGCCGAGCAGCACGGCATCGTGTTTCTCGATGAAATCGACAAGATCGCGGCGCGCCAGGAAAGCGGCGGGGCCGACGTCTCGCGCCAGGGCGTGCAGCGCGACCTGCTGCCCTTGGTGGAAGGCACCAGCGTCAATACCAAGTACGGCATGGTGCACACGGATCACATCCTCTTCATCGCCTCGGGCGCTTTTCACCTGTCGCGGCCCTCGGATCTCATCCCCGAGCTGCAGGGGCGCTTTCCGATCCGGGTCGAGCTCGATTCGCTCACGGCGGACGACTTCGTGCGCATTCTCAGCACGACGGATGCTTCGCTCACCAAGCAGTACACGGCGCTCATGGCCACCGAGGACGTGACGCTGGAATTCACCGAGGACGGCATCCAGCGCCTGGCACAGCTGGCGTTCGAGGTCAACGAGCGCACCGAGAACATCGGCGCCCGCCGTCTGTACACGGTGATAGAAAAGCTGCTCGAAGACCTGTCGTTCGAGGCCGCCAGCCCCGGCAAGGACACGGTGGTCATCGACGAAGCCTACGTCAACGACAAGCTGTCGGAAGCCGCGGGCAGCCAGGACTTGGCGCGCTACGTGCTGTAAGGCTTATTTCTTTTCGAGCGCCACCAGCCGGTATTGCCCGTCGGCGCGCTCGGCGGTGAAGCTGACGGTATCGCCCACGGCGATGCCGCGCAGCAGAGCGGGATTGACGTGGTACACAAGGGTCATGGCGGGCAGATCGAGCTTGCCGATGGCGCCGTGCTTGATGGCGATCTTGCCCTGATCCGGGTTGACGCGCACCACCTGCCCGCTGGCCTGCGCCTGCACGGGTTGCGCGGCCTGCACCTGCGCCACGGGGCACAGCATCACAGGCAGCGCGGCCATCACCCAAGCGGCGTGCCTTGGCACCGCACACCGCGCTTGCGCAAACATCCTGGGCTTCATATCAAGACTCCTGAGCTAAACTGCCAGTTTAAGCATACTGCACGCTGACCTTGGCTACTCCTGTTCCCGGCTACCTTCTTCGGCCCGCCACCGAAGCCGACATCCCCGCCATCCATGCACTGATGCTGGAAATGGCCACGTTCGAGAAGCTCACCGACACCTTCAAGGCCACGCACGAGAGCCTGCGCGCCAGCTTCTTTGGCCCGCAGCCCGCTGCGCACTGCCTGGTGATCGCCACCGAAGCGGCACCCGCCGTGCCCATCGCGTACATCATGTGGTTTCACAATTATTCCAGCTTCCTCGACCGACGCGGCCTGTACCTGGAAGACGTGTATATATCGCCCGCCCACCGCGGGCGCGGCCTGGGCGGCTGGGTGCTCAAGCACCTGGCGGCCCTGGCCGTGGAGCTGGGCTGCGGGCGCTTCGAATGGGTGGTGCTCGACTGGAACCAGAATGCCATCGATTTCTACAAGCATCACGGCGGCGAGATTCTGAACGACTGGCGCATCGTGCGCGTGACGGGTGACGCCCTGCGGCGCCTGGCCGGCCAGGCATAAAGCCTGCCCGCAGCCGTCCCGGTCAGGCGGGCGGCTGCACGCACCACAGCACACTGCCTACACGCGGCAACCGCAACACCGCCGCCCCCAGGAAACGGCCGCGAGCGTAAGCACCGGCCCCAGCCAAGGAGCACATCACATGTCGATTCGCGTTTCCATCGTCGCCACCCGCACCGGGGACGACGGCACCACGGGCCTGGGCGACAAGACCCGGGTGCCCAAGGACGCCCCGCGCATCGCGGCCCTGGGCGACGTCGATGAGCTGAACAGCGCCATCGGCGTCTGGCGCACCCACAACCTGCCCGAAGCCGTGGACGCTCTGCTCGCACGCATCCAGAACGAACTCTTCGATCTGGGCGGCGAACTGAGCATCCCCGGCTGGACGGCGCTGAAAGACACGCACGTGCAAGCCCTGGACGAGGCCCTGGCGCACTACAACCAGGCCCTGGGCCCGCTCAAGGAATTCATCCTGCCCGGCGGCTGCCCCGCCGCAGCCCAGGCCCACATGGCCCGCACCATCGCCCGCCGCGCCGAACGCGCGGTGGTCACCCTGGCACGCACGGAACCCGTCAACCCGCCCATCCTGCACTACCTGAACCGCCTCTCCGACCTGTGCTTCGTCCTGGCCCGCCACCTGAACCAAGCCACCCACCACCCAGAAACATTATGGATGAGGCAGGACTATTGACCGTCCCTGCGGACGGTCAATAGCCTGCCGAATCGGAGCGGCTTGCAAGCCGCGACGTGGAGAGATGCCCCGCCCCAAGACAAGCCCCGCCTGCCGATGGAGAGATATCCCGCCCCAAGACAAGCCCCGCCTGCCGAATCAATACACCACTACTTTCTCTGCCGCCAAGCCAGATACTCGGCGCGCCGCAGCCGATACCGCGCCACGCTGCCTTCGTGCAGATGCCGCAAGGCCTCACCGAGCAGCCCGACGAAAATGGCACGATCAGCAGCATCGGCGTATCGAACAGCCAAGCTTTCAAGCAGTGGCGCAACGGGTTCTTGCACACCCCGGACAACGTCTTGCACAGCCCGGATAAGCGCCTCACGGTAGCGAATTTTGACGGGGTCTGGCGCCACCATTTCTTGCGTAACGGCCAGATACCGCTGGCAAGAACGCTCGTACGCCCAGACGAAGACATCGCGCAAGAGTGCTACCTGGTTGAGTTCGTACACCCCCAACGTGCCATCAATATAGGCACGATCAGGCACATCGATGAACGACAGCGGGCATAAATTGTGGCGAATCAAAGAAATATTGGCCCCCAGCCGCGACACCCGTTTATTGACGTCATCAAATGGCTGCAAATACGGCAATTGCACCATCAGAAAAAACGCCTGTTCGAATGGGTCGGGTATCGCCGCTGCCTTGGCCAACAGCACATGGAAGCAATCGGCCAGCACTTGAGGAAACGTCAAAGGGTGAAACACCGTGCCTGAGATTTCGACAGGCCTGTTGCGCAAGCGCCCACAAGCATCTGGATCGGACAATAAATCTTGCGAGAGCACGGCATGCAAATTTTGAAAGGTAAACGCATCGAAACCAATGTCATCGGCCGACTCAACCAGCATCTCGATGGCTGCCTTGTGGTTAAGGATCATCTGGGTTTCAAAAGCGTCTTTGCCCTGCGCCACTTGACCAAACTCGATGAGGTTTTGGGTATCGAGGCGGCTATACGTATTGCCCTCGAGTTGTGACGAAGCCCAGGACAAATCAACCAGGAGGCGCCCGAGGATGTCCCGGGCATAAGTGCCTGCGGGCCGTTGATCGGCTGGGGTACGGCCAATGGCATGCAGCTGCTGCCGCAAAGGCTCTGGCAGGTAGAAAGTGACGCCAGGCTGGTACTGGTCAAGAAATTGCCGTTGATAGCCCACCGGGCGACGCCGCATCAGTGGCAGGTTGACATGGTCGCGTATCGTTTGCCCGTCTGGGGAAACCGTAATGTAAGGTGCCTCGGTGGTTTCTTTGAGCACGAGCGGTGTACTGGCCCCCAGAGCGGCGTGCCAAGCGCTGATGCTGGGCACGGCCCCTTGCCCGACGGGGCAATAGACCAGCGCGACGCTGTCGCCCTGGGTGCTGAGTCGTTGTTCTCGCACAAGCCGATGCAGACGACGCTGAAGGGTGCGCCGGTGAAGAGAGACGCCAAACCGCTGCGTCAGTGCCACTTGGATGTCAGTGACGCCGACACCCTGCGGATGACTTGCAACGATCGACAAGATGGCCTGAATTTCTGCGGCTGACATGACAGTGCTCTATAAAAAATGGCGATGGAGCCATTACTGTCGCACATATCGCTGAAGAGCGTCAATAGCGCGACAAAGCACGACATGAATGTCGCGCTTTGTCGCACAGCAACTGCCCGCCACAAGCAAACCGACCCGGCACCTGAAACAGGGATGCCCTGTCAGCCCGTCGAATCGCAGCGGCTTGCCTACCGCGCATCCTCCGAATGCACCTGCAGCGCCTCGAGAAAGCGCGACACCATGTTGTAGGCCGCGATCGTGGCAGTCAGCTCGACCAACCGGGCCTCGGTGAAATGCGCGCGCACCGCCGCGAACACGGCATCGGGCACCTGCACCGAGCGCGTCATGGCGTCGGTATAGTCCAGCACCGCCCGCTCGCGGGCGTCGAACAGCGCAACAGGCAGCTCGGGCAGCGCCAGGGCATCCAGCTGAGAAGGCCGCAGGCCCTCGGCCAGCGCGATGGGCGCGTGCTGGTCGGCCTCGTAGGGCGCCCGGTTCAGGTGCGCGATGCGCATGATGACCAGCTCGCGGATCGCCCCGTCCAGGCGCGACTTCTGCCGAATGGCCGTGAGGTACGTCAGCCAGCCCTCGGCCACGGCGGGGCTGTGCAGCAACATCTGATACAGATGCAGCACGCTGCCGCGCGCGGCGCTGATGCGCTGCGCCAAAACAGCGGCCTCCCCCGTGTCCAGATCGGCATAGTCCAGTCGAGCCATCCTGTTTTCCTCAGTCAATCAATCAGTCAATCAATCAGCCAGCCAAACCGGCGCCCTGGGCCGCGGCAACACCACGGCCCGTCGGTACGTTCAGCACGGCAAGACTTGCCGCACGGTGCGGGCCAGCCGCCCGACGATCTCTTCGATGTCCGCCGGGGTGCAGATGAAGGGTGGCGCCAACAGCACGTGATCACCCTGCGCGCCATCGATGGTGCCGCCCGAGGGGTAGACCATCAGGCCATTGTCCAGCGCGACGCGCTTGAGCTGCGCGTGCGTCTTGAGCGCCGGGGCCAGCGGCGCCTTGGTCTGACGATCCTGCACGAACTCGATGCCGACGAACAGGCCGCGCCCGCGCACGTCGCCCACATTGGGGTGATCGGCGAAGACCTCGCGCAGGCGCGTGCGCAGCTGCTCGCCACGCGCACGCACATTGGTGAGCAGATCGTCGCGTTCGATGATGGTCTGCACCGCCAGGGCCGCCGCGCACGCCGTGGCGTGCCCCATATACGTATGCCCGTGCTGGAAAAAACCGCTGCCGCCGACGATGGTGTCGTAAATGGTGTCGCTCGCCAGCATGGCGCCGATTGGCTGATAGCCCGCACCCAGGCCCTTGGCAACCGTGAGAATGTCCGGGCGCACGCCGTCTTCGGTGCAGGCGTACTGATAGCCGGTACGCCCCATGCCCGACATCACCTCATCAAGAATCAGCAGCACGCCATAACGGTCGCAGACTTCGCGAATGCGCTGGAAATACGTGCGCACCGGCGGCACCGCCCCCGCCGTGGCCCCCACCACCGTCTCGGCCACGAACGCCGCCACGCGCCCCGGCCCCACGGCCAGAATCGTTTCTTCCAGCTCGGTGGCCAGGCGTTGGGCGTAGGCCGCTTCGGTTTCTCCAGCCTGCTGATCGCGATAGGCATAGCAGGGCGACACGTGATAGGCGGGAATCAGCAGCGGCAGGAACTTCTGCCGCCGCAAGGCGTTGCCGCCGATGGCCAACGCTCCCAGCGTATTGCCGTGATAACTTTGGCGCCGGGCGATGAACTGGCTGCGCTCGGGCTCGCCGCGCTCGACGAAATATTGGCGCGCCAGCTTGAGCGCCGCCTCGATGGCCTCTGACCCGCCAGAGACAAAATACACGTGATTCAATTCGCCCGGCGCGCGGCGCACGAGGCAGTCGGCCAGTTCTTCGCAGGCCTGCGTCGTGAAGAAGGACGAATGAACGTAGGCCAGCTGATCCAGCTGCGCCTTGATGGCCGCAATCACCTCGGGATGGCCGTGCCCCAGGCAGGACACTGCCGCGCCGCCCGAAGCGTCCAGATACGAGCGGCCAGCCTCGTCGAAAACGAAAATACCCTCTCCGCGCACGGCGCGTTTCAGCGTATGCTGGGGGTTGCGATGAAAGACATGAGTCATGGAGAGCCTCTTTGGGCCTGTTGGGGGTTTGGGCCCGGCGTGCTCAGGCTCAAAAGTAGAACAACGAATGTTTCATGAATCATATATCATGAAACATGTAATTCATACCCCGTTGACACTTTCAAACAGTCCTACCATGCCTGTTCCACGCTCCCCGGATGAACTGATCCAGACCATCCAGTCGCGCTACGCCCAGCTCAGCCCGCAGTTTCAGGCGGCGGCGCGCTACCTGATCGACCACCCGGCCCAGGTATCCACGCTGTCGGCCCGCAAGCTGTCGCTGCTGGCCGGGGTGCAGCCCGCCACCCTGGTGCGTCTGGCGCAGCACCTGGGCTACGTCGGCTGGGACGCCCTGAAATCCGTCTTCACACACGAGCTGCAGCAGCACCACCCCAGCGGCTACACCGCCCGCGCCCAGTCGCTGGTCGCCAGCCCGCAATCCGCCCAGGCCAGCTGGGCCGCCGCCTCGCAGCAGCAGTCGCACAACCTGATGGCGCTCGAACCCGCCAACCGGCAGGCCTTCAACCGGGTGGTCGCCCACCTCGTCCAGGCGCAGCGCATCATCATCGCGGGCTTTCGCTCCTCGTATCCCGCCGCCTTCAGCCTGCGCTACCTGTGCAGCCTCTTTCGCCCGGACATTCACCTGCTGCACAACGCGGGCGGCACCATGAGCCTCGACCTACAACACCTGCAGCCCAGCGACACCGTCGTGCTCATCAGCTACAGCCCCTACTCGCGCGAAATCATCCAGGTGGCCGCGGCCGCCCGCGCACAGGGCTGCACGATCCTCGCCCTGTGCGACAGCCAGGTTGCGCCCATCGCGCTCCAGGCGGATCATGTCCTGACCTTCACCACTCAGGGGCATTCCTTCTTTCCATCCACCGTGGCCATCCAGTCGCTGGTCGAAATGCTCGCCCAGCAGTTTCTGGTGCGCAGCGGCGAACACGCCATCGCCGAGCTGTCTCACACCGAATCCCAGCTGCACGCCACGGGCGCTTACGTCTAGTAGAACCCGCCATGACCACCACACCCGCTCCACAGACGCTCTCCTGGCTCGACGCCCACGGCTCACACCACGAAATCGGCCGGGCGCTCGGGCAATGGGGGGCCAGGGCCTGCCAGCGCTACCTGGTGGCCTCGCCCGCCTGGGCTCAGGTGATGGCTTTTCGCAGCCACCCAGGTATCGCCACGATGCAAGGCCTGGTGCACCATCACTTCCCCTGGATCGAACACGAACTCATGGGCCTGGCCGAAGGCCTGGGCCTGTCCTACGAAGAAGTGTTTCTCTGGAACTGCCGCGGCGACCTCTGGGCGCTGGCCCCCGACGGCTGCACCACCGTGCTGGCGGCCCAGCGCCTCAGCCACAACGAAGACGGCGACCCGGGCTTTGCCGGGGCCTGCGGGCTCGTCAAGGCGCGCCCCATCGACGCCCCGGCCTTCGTCTCGTTCATCTATCCGGGCTCACTGCCCGGACACACCTTCGCCGTCACCCAGACAGGGATGGCGATCACCGTCAACAACATCCGCGCGCGCCAGGCACAGGCGACAGGGCTGCCACGCATGGTACTCACGCGCGCCCTGCTCACGGCCCAGACGCCGGCCCAGGCGGTGCAGATGCTGCAGTCACACCCACGCATGGGCGCCTTTCACCTGGGCATCGGCCAGGCGGCCAGCCCCTGCTCCTTCAGCGTCGAATTCACCCAGGACAGGGTCTCGGTGCAGCCCGTGCGCCAAGGCCGCCGCCTGCACGCCAACCACGCCATCCACGAAGCCCAGCAGGCGTTGGCGCAAGTGGTCACGGCCTCGTCCGCGCACCGGCAGGCGCGCGGTGACGCCCTGCTGGCCGAAGACGCCGACGCGCTCGACATTCTGCGCGACACGCAAGACACCGCCGAACCCATCCTGCGCCGCGCGCCAGGCGACACCGACCAGGAAAACACGCTCGCCACCGCCGACATCGACCTCACCGGCGACCTCGCGCGCTGGGATGTCTACGCACCCGGGGCGCGCGAACCACACTACACGTTCCACGGCCTCAAGCGGCTGGCCGAACCCGCATAACCCCAAACCGGTGTCCGCAGCCCGGCGGCGGCATTGGCGGCGCACGTAAAAAAGGGTGCCAAGGCACCCTTTTACCGCCATCCCGCCACGGGCTTACTTCACGCGGCTGACCATGTATTCGACGGCGGCACGCAGCGTGGCGTCGTCCGCCTTGGTGCCGCCACGCGCCGGCATGGCACCTTTGCCGTGGGTGGCCACGTTCATCATCTGATCCATGCCCTGCGCGATGATCGGCTCCCAGGCGGCTTTGTTGCCCAGCTTCGGCGCATTGGCCGCACCCGTGCTGTGGCAGGCCACGCAGGCCGACTTGTACAGCTTCTCGCCTTGCTGCAAGGTGCCGGCGTCGCTGGCCATCGACAGGGTCGGCAGCAGGGCGGCAACACTCAGGGCGGCGATACTCAGGGTCTTCAACATTTCCATCTCCACAATTGCGGGTGTTCCATCGCGGTGCACACCCTTTTCAGTCAACTCCGGCGGACTGTGCCGCCCGGAGCCGTCGTTCACAGCACTTACTTCTTGATGGGGGCCGGGGCCTTGACCTGTTTCATCAGGTCGTCGTTCCACTTGCCTTCCACCTTCACGTGACCCGCCGCACCCAGCTCGAAGGCTTCGATGAGGTTGTGGTTCACGTAGGCATACACGCCCGGCTGCTTGAAGGTGTAGAGCGCCACGCCCGCCGAGCCGCCGCGCACGAACCAGGTTTCGAGGTTGCGCTCGGGTTCGTTGATGAACTTGCCGGTTTCCCAGACGTAGTCACCGTGGCCGCCGATCAAGTGCGGACGCGTGTCGCGGTTGGCCGAGCCGTGGATGAACAGCACCGACTCGCCCACTTTGGCCGTCATTGCGCCTTCACCCGTCAGGGCCCCGACCTTGCCGTTGAACACGACGTGCGTGGGCACCAGCTTGCGCATGGCTTCGACCGTGTCGCCGTAGCTTTCGAGCGCGGTGTCGTACGACTTGTAGTTGCCGTTCTCATCCTTGGGGATGTAGAGATCGAATTCGCCGATGGTGTAGGCCTTGTCGTAGTGCAGCTTCTTGCCGTGGCCATCGGTGAGGCCTTCGCGCGGCAGCACCATCAAGGTGCCGCTCATGCCCGAGACCACGTGCCAGGGCACCATGCCCTCGGGGGCGCAGTGATAGATGAAGGCGCCCGTGCGGTCGGCCTTGAAGCGCAACACCACCTGCTCGCCCGGCTTCACCTTGGTCAGGCCCGCGCCGCCCAGCGCGCCCGTGGCCGCGTGGAAGTCGATGTTGTGCTCAAGCGCGTTGGTGTCGGGGTTGATCAGCGTGAGCTGCACGTAGTCGCCTTCATGCACCACCATGGTGGGGCCGGGCATCGAGCCATTGAAGGTCATGGCCTGCATTGTCGTGCCGTTTTCCGCATCGATGACGACTTGTTTTTCTTCGATGGTCATCGTGAATTCGACCACCTTCGGCTTGGCCGTGGTCGCCTGCTCGTGCTGCATGACATTTGGCGGCGCAACGAGCATGGGGCGGATGTGCTCCAGCTTGTCAGCAGGGTCTGCACTCGCGACACCGCCCACCAGCAAAGAGGCCAAGGCAGTGGCGGCCATACACAGACGAAATACCTTCATAAAGAACTCCCTGTTTGATAGCGTCGTTTTCTTCGACGGTTCTATCTTGTCACCTCCGGGGTTTACCCTTATTGCGCTGGATCAAATTCATTCATCTAAAATTCAGCTTTCGCGGCGGCGGATTGATCTGGCGCAACAAAAGCCCCATCCCGAGCGGCACGGCCCTGGACAAGCCCCTGGCGGAAGCGATGGCTGTCGTCCCCCTCGCCGACAGGGGGACGACAGCCGGGGGAGCGCTAGCTTTCGCGCACCAGGCGAAAGCCCAGGTTGGCGGGCGGCAACCCGATGGAACAGGCGCCGTTGCGCGGGTCGCGGATGAAGTCGGGCATGGCCGCGACGTGCGCCCCGGCCAGGATGCGCACGCCGCAGTTTTCGCGTGGCGCCAGCGGCAGCACGCCCACGCTGTGGCTGGCAAAACAGGTGTCCGTCCATTCCCAGACGTTGCCCGCCATGTCGCTCAGCCCCAGGGCGTTGCGGCCAAAATGACCAAACGGCTGCACGGCCTTGATGCGCCCCCGGGCGCGGACGATCTCGCGCTCGTATTCGGCCAGCCAGCGCACGGCGGGGTCGTCCGGGTCGGAAGGCAGGGCGCCTTCTTCTTTGTAGCGCTCGGCCGCCGCGCGTACCCATTCGGTGTACAGCGGCAGGCGCCAGCGCTGCCCGGTTTCTTGGGACAGCCACTGCGCATAGGCCGTGGCGTCGGCCCAGCTGACGCCCACGGCGGGCTTGTCGGGCGCGTTCAGGTCGCGAAAGCCCTTGTCAAGGCGCTTGCAGGCCCGCGCCCGCACACAGCGGGCGTATTCGGCCTGGCTGACCGGATGGCGCATGATGAAGCGCCCCGCCCCCACCTGCCCCTGCACGCGCGGCGCGTCCACCGGGCGCCCCTGGTCGAGAAACTCGCCCGCGGCCTGGTAAGTGAAGGCTCCGGCGGGAATCGGCACGGGATCGGCGGCCGAACCGGCGAGAACGGGTGCCGCCAGCGCAGCGCCCCCGGCCAGCGTGGCAAACAGCGCACAGCCCAGGGATACCCGCGTCGTCAAACGGCGCAGGCGCAAGAAAGGATGAAGCGGACGAGCCATGGAGAGAGACCTCATATCGACCTCTCTATTGGACGCGCAAGACGCCGTGGGCGTCTTGAGACGGATCAAGAAAAGCGCGGCGGGCGCTTCTCCATGAAGGCGTCGATGCCCTCGGACACGTCGTCGGCGAGCATGTTGCGCGCCATGACCCCGGCGGCGTAGTCGTAGGCCTGCGCCAACGGCATGGCCAGCTGCCGGTAGACCATGGCCTTGCCCGTGCGCACAGCCACCGGGCTCTTGGCGAGGATGCTGTCCACCAGCCCGGCCACGGCCTGGTCGAGCTCGGCCTCGGGCACCGCGTGGTTGATGAGCCCGCGCTCGACCGCCTGGGCGGCACTGATGAACTGGCCCGTCACCAGCATCTCGAAGGCGTTCTTGAGCGGTACGTTACGCGTCAGCGCCACGGCGGGCGTGGAACAGAACAGCCCGACGTTGATGCCCGACACCGCAAAACGCGCGGTATCCGCCGCCACCGCGAGGTCGCAGCTGGCCACCAGCTGGCAGCCCGCCGCCGTGGCCGTACCCTGCACGCGGGCGATGACCGGCACCGGGCAGCTCACCATGGACTGCATGAGCCGCCCGCAGCGGGTGAACAGCGCCTGGTAGTAATCCAGGTCGCCCGCGTGGCTGCGCATCTGCTTGAGATCGTGTCCGGCGCAAAAGGCCCGGCCATTGGCCGCCAGCACCACGGCGCGCAAGGCCGCATCGTCGCGGCAGGCATCGAACTGTGCCTGCAGGGCCTGCAACATGGCTTCGGACAAGGCGTTGAACTGCTCGGGGCGATTGAGCGTCAGGGTGAGCACATCGCCATGCCGCTGGGCGAGCACCAGCGCGTCGGACGGGTTCTGCATGCGGGTCTCCTTGGGCCCCCGCGCGCCAGGCCGCCGGGGCGACGCGTTCAGGAGCGGGTTGGGTGTCCGGCGGCCTCCCAGGCCGCCGTGAAGCGGCGCGCCAGAAGCTCGCCGACCTCGGTGAGGTTTGCACGGATTCCGCAAGACTGCAAATCGACCGTCTGCAGCCCGGCATAGCCACACGGGTTGATGCCCAGAAAGGGCGACAAGTCCATGGCGACGTTGAGCGCCACGCCATGATAGGCGCGGCCATTGCGCACCTTGATGCCCAGCGCGGCGATCTTGGCCAGTGCCTGGCCGCTGGGCGCAAGCAGCGCCGACTGCGGCACGTAGATGCCCGGCGCGCCCGGCTTGCGGCAGGCCTGAGCCACGCCCAGCTCGGCCAGTGTGTCGAGCACCGCCTGTTCGAGCAGTGTGACGAATTCGCGCACGAAAATGCGCCGGCGGCGCAAATCGAGCAGCGTGTAGAGCACCACCTGGCCGGGGCCGTGGTAGGTGACCTGTCCGCCGCGATTGCAGTGCACCACCGGGATGCCGTGGGGATTGAGAATGTGCGATTCAAGCCCCGCCTGCCCCAGGGTATAGACCGGTGCGTGCTCGACCAGCCAGAGCTCGTCGGGCGTGTCGTCGCCGCGTTGCTCGGTGAAATCCTGCATTGCCTGCCACACCGGCAGGTACGCCGCGGGACGGTCGAGCCAGCGTAGCCGCATCACCGCGCCCTCAGAGCACGACCGAGACCAGCGCGTGCCCATGCAGGGCGCGGTACAGGTCGTCGAGCTGTGCGCGCGAGGTGACGCGCACGATGAGGGTGAGCCCCAGGTAGTTGCCGCTGCGGCTGGGGCGCACCTCGATCGTGGCCGGGTCGAAGGCCGGATCGAAACCCCGCACCAGCTCGGCCATGGCCGACTGGAAATCGTCGTGCGCGCGCCCCATCACCTTGATGGGAAAGTGGCAGGGATAGGTGATGAGAGAGTCTTCGGGGCGGATCTCTGGCATGGCGGGCTACTGGAACAGCAGACGGATTTTGTCGATGAGGCGCCCGAAAAAGCCCGCCTGGGGCACGGATTTCATCACCGTGAGCGGCACCTGGCGCAGCGTCTTGCCATCGAGCGAAACGAGCAGCGTGCCCGCCTTGTCGCCCTCGGTGAGCGGCGCCATCAGCGGCTGGGTATAGCGCGCCTCGGTCTTGATGTTGTCGGCCTGGCCGCGCGGCACGGTGACCCACAGGCTGTGTTCCACCCCGAGATCGGCGGTCTCGGTGGCACCTTCCCAGACGCGCGCCGACACGGCGGGCTTGGTCTTGTCGAGCAGCTTGACCGTATCGAAGTTCTTGAAGCTCCAGTTGAGCAGCTTCAGGCTGCTTTCGGTGCGCGCGGCGTCGCTGGCGGCCCCCACCAGCACCGACACCACCCGGCGGCCGTCGCGCATGGCCGTGGCCACCAGGCAATAGCCCGCCGACTGGGTGTGGCCGGTCTTCATGCCATCGACCGTGGCGTCGGCCCACAGCAGGCGGTTGCGGTTGCTCTGCTTGATCTTGTTATAGGTGAATTCTTTCTGGCTGTCGTAGTGGCGGTATTGCGGATACTGCTGCACCAGCGCGCGCGCCAGCGTGGCCAGGTCTTCGACCGTGGTCATGTGATCGGGGTCGGGCAGGCCGGTGGAATTGACGAAATGCGTGTGCGCCATGCCCAGGGCCTTGGCCTGCTGGTTCATCAGCGCCACGAAGGCCGATTCGCTGCCGGCCACGGCCTCGGCCAGCGCCACGGTGGCGTCGTTGCCCGACTGCACCAGCACGCCCTGCAGCAGATCATCCACCGAGACTTCGGTGTTGGGGTTGATGAACATGCGCGAGCCTTCGGTCTTCCAGGCCTTTTCGGACACGTGCACCATCTGGTCGAGCTTCAGGCGCCCGCTTTCGAGCGCCTCGAAGATGACGTAGGCCGACATCAGCTTGGTGAGCGAGGCCGGCTCGACCGCCTGCTTGGGGTTCTGCGCCGCGATGATCTGGCCGCTGTTGGCATCGAGCGTGAGCCAGGCCTTCACGCCCAGCGCGGGCACGGGGATGCTGGAGAGCGTGCTGACGCCTTCGGTGGTGGACTCGGCGGGCGCCGCAGCCGTATCGGCGGCCTGCGTGGCGGCGGGCGCCGGGGCGGCCTTCTGCGCCCAGGATGCACCCGGCAACACAGCGCAGCCCAGCACCAGAGACAGGGCCAGCGGGGCCAAACGGAAACAACGGCGGGACGACGGGACAAATCTCGTGGGCATGATCGCAACAAATAGGGGATGGCAAAACGTGAGGCCCATTATAGGCAGCGCGCCTGACAGGCACATGGAGCCAGCGTGCGGAAATCGAGACAAAACGCAAGCAACTGAAACCTGTGCGGCCCCGTGGCAGGCCGCCGGACGCGCGGCGCCGCACGTCCGGGCCGGTTCAAAGGCCGCTCAGGCTGCCGAGCACCACTTCGCGCAGCACGAGCAGCTTGCCATGGAAAAAATGCCCGGCATCCGGCACCACCGTAAGCGGCAGCTGATGCGCCCGGGCAAAATCCATGCCTTCGGACAGCGGCACCACCTCGTCTTGTTCGCCGTGAATCAGGAGCGTGTGGGCGGGCATGGCCAGGGGCCGATAGCGGAAGCGTTCGACCGCGCAGCCGATGAGCATCAGGCGCGCGGGCAGCGGCAGGCCCCGGTCGGCCAGCTCGGCATGCAATTGCGCCGCCACCGCCGAGCCAAACGAAAACCCCGCCAGCACCCAGGGGCCTTGCGCGGCCTGCGGATACTGCGCAAAGATGTGCTCGACGCAGGCCACCATGTCGGCGGTCTCGCCCACGGCGGCATCGAACACACCCTCGGACGCCCCCACCCCGCGAAAATTGGGCCGAATGGCCAGCAGACCCTGCTGCACGCAGGTGCGCGCCACGGTGGTGACGACCTTGTTGTCGCGCGTGCCGCCGTGCAGCGGGTGCGGATGCAGCACCAGCGCCCACCCCACAGGTGACTGTTCGGGGTGGTCCACAGTATATTCAACGCTTCCCGACATCCCCCGGAAGGCGGATTGTTCTGTACGCAGACTCATGATCGCATGCACTCTTGACGGATATTGCCAGGCCCGCAGCCCCCGAAACAGCGTGTTCCGGCAGCCGCGACACCGGCTCATTCTACCCACATGACAGGCCTTCTCGCTGAATCCTCCCCACCGCTGCCCGCCCCTGATGCGCTGGCGGCCGCGCTGCGCCCGGCGCTGCCGCAGTTTCGCCAGATCGAATGGCTGGCGCAGACCGGCTCCACCAATGCCGACTTGCTGGCGCGCGCGCGCAGCGGGGTCGGCCTGCGCCCCTGGCTGCGCGGCACGCACCTGCAGACGCAGGGGCGCGGGCGCGCGGGGCGCACCTGGCAGAACCGGGTCGGCGCCAACCTGATGTTTTCCTGCGCCTTCGACGTCTTTCTGCCCGCCCGCCACCTGCCGACGCTCGCGCCGCTCATCGGCCTGGCCAGCTGCCAGGCCCTGCGCCAGCAGCTGGGCGCCGAGCAGCGCCACCGCCTGTGCATGAAGTGGCCCAACGACCTGCTCTTCGACCAGGCCAAGCTGGCCGGCATCCTCATCGAATCCACCCGCTCGGGCACGGCCCAGGTGCCCGACCACCACCTCATCATCATCGGCATGGGGCTCAACCTGCTCGATGCGCGCGCCCTGTCCCAGTCGCTGGATCGCAATGTGGCCGACTGGTCGGGCATTGCGGCGCTCGATGCGCAGGCCGCGCAAGCCGACGCGGCCCAGCTGGTGGCCTGCGCGGCCCAGGCCTGGTATCAGGCGCTCAACGAAGCCAGCGCCCAAGGCCTCGCTGGCCTGCCCGAACGCTACGCCGAGGTGGACGCCCTGGCCGGGCAACACGTGGACGTCATCGACGACGGCCATCTGAAACACACCGGCGTGGCCTGCGGCATCGACGCGCAAGGCCGCCTGCTGGTGCGCAACGCCCAGGGCACGCAGCCCATTTCGGTGGGCGAAATCTCCGTGCGGCTGAGCCGATGATGCTGCTGATCGACGCGGGCAACACCCGGGCCAAATACACCTGGCTAAACGGCGGACAGCGCCAGACAGCCGCCTGCCTGCTGGACTACGCCACGCTGCCCGCCTGGCCACGGCAGCAGGCCCGGCGCCCACAACGCATCCTGGGCTCGAACGTGGCCGGCCCCGACGTGGCGCGGCAGCTGGACGCCGCCTGCCAGGCCGCCTGGGGCGCGCGCGTCCAGTGGTGCACGGCGCAGCACGGGCAGACCCTGCTGCGCAACCACTATGCCGACCCCGCACGCCTGGGCGCCGACCGCTGGCTGGGCCTGCTGGGCCTGCTGCAGCACCTGCGCGGCACGGCCTCCTGGCAGGCGGGCCATCCCGCCATCCTGGCCAGCTTCGGCACGGCCACGACCATCGACACCCTGCTGCCCGCCGCCAGCGGCGATGCGGATGGCCGTCCGGCCTTCATGGGCGGGCTCATCCTGCCCGGCCCTTCGCTCATGGCGCACAGCCTGACGCAAAGCACGGCGCACCTGCCACTGCCACAAGGCCACTGCGTCGATTTTCCGCGCGAGACGCACGATGCCATCACCAGCGGCATCGCCGCGGCGCAGGCAGGCGCCCTGCTGCGCCAATGGCGCCTGGCCCGCGCAGCGGCCCAGGGGCGCGCGCCGCTGGTGCACGCCACAGGCGGCGGCTGGCCACTGGTGCGCGAGGCCATCCAGGCCGAACAGGCGCTTGCCCGGCAGCACGAAGGCCTGCCCGCCGAACCCATCCAGTTTCTCGACGCGCCGGTGCTCGACGGGCTGGCCGTCCTGGCGGGCCTGCCCGCCGACGCCACCTGAAACAGCCCCCTTGGACAGGCGGTCTGAGCCAGTCGGCCCAGACCGCCGATCAGGGCCACGCGCCACCGCCATCCACCCCCGTCCGGCGGCCACGTACTCGGCCAGACAGCCGGTTCTGCCCGCGCCCGTGCGCGATATACTAGGCGCCATGCGCTTTCTACTGACTCTCGCGGTGGTCGCCAACCTGGCGCTGCTGGCCTATGGCCAGGGCTTCTTTGGCCCGCCGCCCGCCGAACAAGGCCGCACGCCGCGGCCCCTGTCGCAACGCAACCAGCAGATGCTCACCCTGGCGCCTGCGCTGCCCCCCGAATTCTCGCCACAATGAAACCTATCCGCAAAGCCGTCTTCCCCGTCGCCGGCCTGGGCACCCGTTTTCTGCCCGCCACCAAGGCCATGCCCAAGGAAATGCTGCCCATTGTGGACAAGCCCCTGATCCAGTACGCCGTCGAAGAAGCGCTGGCGGCGGGCATCACCGAGCTCATCTTCGTCACGGGGCGCAACAAGCGCGCCATCGAAGACCACTTCGACCGTGCGCCAGAACTGGAATCCGAACTGCAGGCCAAGGGCAAGCAGGCCCTGCTCGATACCATCCGCACCATCCTGCCCGCGCACGTACACTGCATCTACACCCGGCAATCCCAGGCGCTGGGCCTGGGCCACGCCGTGCTGTGCGCCGCCCCCATCGTGGGCAACGAGCCCTTTGCCGTGCTGCTGGCCGACGACCTGCTCGATGCCGAAACCGCCGTCACGCGCCAGCTGGTGGATGCCGCCCATCAGCACGATGGCAGCGTGCTCGCCATCCAGACCATCGACCGCCAGGACACGCGCAAGTACGGCATCGTGGCCGGCTCCGCCGTGGACGCCCGCAACACGCGCGTCGAACACATCGTCGAAAAACCGGCGCCACAAGACGCGCCCTCGAACCAGGCCGTGGTCGGGCGCTATGTGCTGGAGCCCGAAATCTTCGATTTTCTACGCCAGACCCAGGCGGGCGTAGGCCAGGAAATCCAGCTGACCGACGCTATTTCCGCCATGCTGCGCCACCGGCGTGTGTTCGCCCACCGCTACGACGGCGAGCGCTACGACTGCGGCAGCAAAGAGGGCTTCTTCCGAGCCACGATCGCCCTGGGCAAGAAATACCACGGCCTGAACGCCGACTGATCCGCCACCATAAACCACCTGCCAACGGCCGGGCGCCGCCCCGCATTCCGGACAGCCGCCGGGCCAGCGCACCCAGGCGACACAACGCCCGGAAGGGATGGATCCATCACGCCTCGCGCCGCAGCAGCGCCTCGATGCCGTTGACCACGCGCGCCACGGCGCCCGCGTGCTCGCCCACCCAGTGGCGGCCCGCCGCGCCCATGCGCGTCAGCGTGGCCGGCTCTTCCAGCCATTGCGACGCCTGGCGCACGGCGCGCTCGGGGTCGTCGGCCCGGGCTACCGCCCCCGCCGCCAGCGCATCGGCCACGGCCTGCTCGAAATTGGCCGTATGCGGCCCGACGATGACGGGACAGCCCAGGGCGCTGGCCTCGATGAAATTCTGCCCGCCCAGCGGCGCGAAACTGCCGCCCACGATGGCCACCTGGCTGGCCGCGTAATACCAGGGCATTTCGCCCAAGGTATCGCCCAGCAGCACTTGCGCCTGCGCGCAGGCCGCCAGCGCCGAGCGGCTGCCGTCGCCCAGGCCGCGCAGCTGTGAACGGCGCACCAGCGCGAGCCCGGCAGCCTGCAGCTGGGCGGCGGCGGCCTCGAAACGCTGGGGGTGGCGAGGAATCAGCATGAACAGCACGGGCCGGTGGGCCGCCACCCCGCAGGCTGCGTCACGCGCCAACTGGCGCCGGATGGCGGCAATGAAGCGCGCATCTTCGCCCTCGCGCGTGCTGGCAATGGCCACCACCCGGCGCCCCAGTGCGGCGTTGAACGCGCGCCCGCGCGCCGCCAGGGCGGCATCGAGCCGGACGTCGAACTTGAAATTGCCCGAGACGCTGACCGGCTGCGCCCCCAACCGTTCGAGCCGCTGCGCATCGGCCAGGGACTGCGCATAGGTATGGGTGATCGCCCCGTAGGTGGTACGCATCAGGCTGCCCAGGCGCAGGGTGCTGCGCAGTGACGCGGCGGACAAGCGGGCGCTGGCCAGGATCAGCGGCAGATGGGCGCAGCGCGCGGCGTGCACCAGATTAGGCCACAGTTCGCGCTCGACGAGCACGCCCAGCGCCGGCCGATAGTGCCGCAGAAAGCGCCGCACGGCCCAGGGAAAGTCGTAGGGCAGCCAGGCCTGCCGCAGACGCCCGGCGGCGATGTCCGCCGCATAGGCGCGCTGGCCTTCGGCCCAGCCGGTGGCCGTCAGGTGCGTGAGCAGCACCCGGTGCCCACGATCGAGCAAGGCACGCAGCAAGGGATGCGCGGCACGCGTCTCGCCCAGGCTCACGGCATGCACCCAGATGGCGCCCGGCGCCACGGCGGCCTCGGCATAGCGGCCAAAGCGGCTGGCACCCAGCACCGCCCAGCGCCCGCCCGCGCGGCGCGCGCGCAGGCCCATCCAGGCCAGCAGCAAGGGTGACAGCAGCACCAGCAGCGCGGAATACAGCCAGCGGCTCACTCAGGCTCCTGGCCGCGGGTCGGCGCAGGCCTGTCTTGCCTGCGGCCCGTCGGCGTGGGGCGCGCCCGGCGGCAGCAGGGAAACCCCCGGCGCCGACTCGTTGCGAGCCGCATCCAGCGCCGAATCGATGGCCGCCATCACCTGCCCGGCATCCGGCTCTTGGCCGCGCTCGCCCAGGCTGGCGGTATAGGCCGCCCCCTGCAGGGGCGTGCGCACCGGCGTGGACGCCTTGTAGATGCCGATGGTGGGACGCCCCAGCCCGGCGCTCAGGTGCGTCAGGCCACTGTCGAGCCCCACCATGAGCCGGGCGCGCGCCAGATGTTCGGCCACCTGGCGCAAGCTCAACCGGGGCAAAACCTGGGCATTGTCCCGCCCCTGAATCAGGGCCTGTGCCCGGGCGCGCTCGGCCTCGTTGCCTGCCAGCAGCTGCAAGCCCAGGCCTTGCGCCTGCAGGTGGTCGAACACCTGCCGCCAGTGCCCGGTCGGCCAGAGCTTGTCGTCGCGGCTGGCCGAAGGCATGATGAGCGCCACGGGCTGGACGGCCACCCCGTCCGTGAAGGCCTGCAAGCCGAAGTCGGGCGCCCCGTCCAGCGCATAGCCGAAGGCGGCGGCGGCCAGCGTGCGCTGGCGGACGATGGCCGGCTGCCAGAATTCGACCCGGTGCTTGACGTCGTAGAACAGCGAGGCCAGCGGCTCGCGCGCGGATTTCCAGTCCAGGCCGTGGCGCACGCCGCGCGCCTGGCGCACCAGCCACACCGATTTCAGCAGCGCCTGCATGTCGAGAATGACGTCGTACTGGCGCGCGGCGAGGTCGGCCCGCAAGGCGGCCCGCTCGCGGCGCGTCTGCGCATCCCACCAATGCTTGCGCCAGCGCCGGTGCGCCACGCGGATGACCTCGTGCACCGCCGGGTGCCACGAGGGAATCTCGGCAAAGGCCTCTTCGGCGATCCAGTCGATCTGTGCGTCGGGCACGTGCCGCGCGATGTCAGTCATGGCGGGCAGCATGTGCACCAGATCGCCCAGCGAGGACGTGCGGACAATGAGAATGCGGGTGGTCATGGCGCGATTATAGGGCGGCATCTGCCCGAATCAGGGCCCTGATTCGAGCGTTTTCACGTACACCCCACCACGACCATCGTCTCCACACATCGGCGCAGTACCGGTGCCGCAGCGGCTTGTAGGCGCCCGAACGCGGCTGGTAACCTTGTCAAGACATCAACCAGGGGCGCCCGGGCAGCCGGAGCCGCTCCAGTCGGAGACCGCACCCATGACCTGCTACGCCCTCGGGGATCTCACCCCCCACATCGACCCCTCCGCCTTCGTGGCGCGCGAAGCCACGATCATCGGCGCGGCCACCCTGCAGCCCGGCGCCAGCGTCTGGCCGGGCGCCGTCATCCGCGCCGACAACGAACCCATCATCATCGGCGAGCACTCCAACGTACAAGAAGGCGCCGTGCTGCACGTCGATGCGGGCAAGCCGCTCACGGTGGGTCGGCAGGTCACCATCGGCCACCAGGCCATGCTGCACGGCTGCACCGTCGAAGACGGCGCCCTCATCGGCATCCAGGCCGTGGTGCTCAATGGCGCCGTCATCGGCCGCCACAGTCTGGTGGGGGCCGGCGCCCTGGTCACCGAGGGCAAGGTGTTTCCCGAACGCTCGCTCATCCTGGGCTCGCCCGCCAAGGTGGTGCGCACACTCAGCGACGACGAAGTGGCCGGGCTCGAACGCAGCGCCGAAGACTACGCCGCCCGCGCCGCGCGCTACAAAGAAACGTTGCGCGCGCTATAAGGCTCAGGCGCCCAGGCGCCGGTACAGCTGCTCGTAGGCCGCCACCATGGCGGGCACTGAATACACCTGCTGCGCGCGCCCCTGGGCGCGCAGCGCCATGGCGCGCGCAGGCGCGGGGTGGCGCAGCACCCAGCGGATACGCCGCGCCAGCGCCGCCGCATCGCCCACCGGCACCAGCAGGCCGCAGTCGGGCGCCAGAACCTCGGCGTGGCCGCCCGCGTCGGTCGCCACCACCGGCAGGCCCGCCAGGCAGGCGTCCAGCACGCTGGTGCCCAGCGCCTCGAAACGCGAGCTGCTGGCGTACACATCGGCCAGCGCCAGAAAATCGGCCACGTGCGCCTGGAACCCGGCGAAAACGTAGTGAGCCCGCAGGCCCAGCTGCCGCACGCGCGCTCGCGCCACCTCGGCGGCCGCACCGTCGGCGCCGCAGTGCAGGCAGACGATGCCCGGGTATTCGCCCCGCAGTTGCGCCACCGCCTCGATGAGGGTGAGCGGGTCTTTCTCGGGGCTGAGCGCCGCCGCCGTCACCAGCACCGGGCCCACCACCGCGTCGGCATCCTCGGCGGCCATGGACTCGCCGGGTGCCGCCCGCCACGGGCCGTGCAGCCCGAATCGTGCGCGCAGCTGCGCGACCCGGGCGGGGTCGGCGGCCACCGCCTGTACCGCGCTGGGGATGACCGCCACGGGCAGACCCAGCGCCCGGGGGGCCGCCGCGGCGGCCTGACTGATGGCCACCAGGGCGTCGGCGCGCGACCATTTCCAGCGCTGGCGCCGGGCCTTGCCGGGCGCGTCGAAGGCTGTGCGCCGGGTAAAGACCAGGGCGGCGCGCAAGGCGGGCCGCAGCAGCGCCAGCAGGCTCATGGTCTGCGCCGTCTGGGCGTGGATGACATCGAAGCGGCGGCGCCGCGCCAGCAGCGCGCGCACGAGCGCCGGGCTGCCCACGCAGGCCAGCACCGGAATGCCCGCCGCCTGCGCGCGCTGCGCCAGCGGCCCGCCCGCGCGCGCGGCCAGCGCGACCTCGTGCCCCGCAGCCTGCAGACCCTGCAGGGTAAAGAGCGTCTGGCGCTCGCCACCGCGCCAGCCACGTTCAAGGTTCAGATGAAGAATGCGCATCACAGCACACGCGTCACGACAAGGCCATGCGCGTGCTGGCGGTGGCGAGCCACCTGCGCCCGATCGAGCATCACCTTACTTGCGCACGGGGCGCTTCCAGCCCGGCACCGTCTGCTGGCGCGGACGCGACAAGGTGAGTTCGCCCGCCGGCGCATCGCGCGTGAGCGTGGTGCCCGCCCCCAGCGTGGCCCCCTGGCCCACGCGCACCGGCGCCACCAGCTGGGTGTCCGAGCCGATGAAGGCATCGTCTTCGATCACGGTCTGGAACTTGTTGACGCCGTCGTAGTTGCAGGTGATGGTGCCCGCCCCCACGTTGACGCGCTCGCCGATGAGCGCATCGCCCAGATAAGCCAGGTGATTGGCCTTGGAGCCGCGCCCCAGGCGGGTTTTCTTGAGTTCGACGAAATTGCCCACGTGAGCCTCGGGGCCCACATCGGCCCCCGGGCGCAGGCGCGCATAGGGCCCGATGCGGGCGGCATCGCCCACCTGGGCGCCCTCGACGTGCGAAAAGGCATCGAGCACCGTGCCCGCGCCAATGCGCGCATCGCGCAGCACGCAATGCGGCCCCACGCGCACGCCATCGGCCAGCTGTACGGTGCCCTCGAACACGCAGCCCACGTCGATGAAGACATCGCGCCCGCAGGTCAGGCTGCCGCGCAGGTCGAAGCGGGCCGGATCGGCCAGCGTGACGCCCTGTTCGAGCAGACAGCGGGCCTGTTCGCCCTGCCAGATGCGTTCCAGCTGGGCCTGCTGCACGCGGCTGTTGACCCCCAGCGTTTCCCAGTGGGCCGCAGGCTGGGCATGCGCCACCGGCGTGCCCTCGCGCACCGCCAGGCCGACGATGTCGGTGAGGTAGTATTCGCCCTGCGCATTGCGGTTGTCGATCTGCCCCAGCCAGCGCCGCAAGGCGGCAGTCGGCGCCGCCAGAATGCCGGTGTTGACTTCGCGGATGGCGCGCTCGGCATCATCGGCATCCTTGTGCTCGACGACGCGCACCACCTGCCCGGCGGCATTGCGCACGATGCGGCCATAGCCGCTGGGGTCATCCAACGTTTCGGTCAGCAGCGCCAGGCCCTGGCCGCGCGCCTGCAGCAAAGCCTGCAAGGTGCCCGCCTGCACCAGCGGCACGTCGCCATACAGCACCAGCGAGGTATCGTCGGCGTCGCCCTCGAGCAGCAGAGGCAGCGCCTGCATCACGGCGTGACCCGTGCCCTGCTGCGGCTGCTGCAGGGCGAAGTGCAAGTCTTGCCCCGCATACGCCTGCTGCACGCGCTGGGCGCCGTGCCCCACCACCACCACGATGCGCTCAGGCGCGAGGGCGCGGGCGGCGGCCAGCACGTGGCTGAGCATGGGCTGGCCCGCGATGGGATGCAGCACTTTGGGCAGGTCGGACTGCATGCGCTTGCCCAGACCGGCCGCGAGAATGATGACGTTCAGCATAAGAGAGAATGAAGAGAAGGAAGAAGCAATCAAGACGACAAGATGATGGCCCCCAGACGCGACCATGAAGCGGTGCCCGGGGGCCGAAGTAACCCTTGCCCCGCTGCGCAAGCAACACGGGCTGCGCAGCGGGGCAGCATCCCTGGTTTACAAAGAAGACAGTCAAGCATCGGCGGGCTTGCGCGCCGCGCGTCGCGGCGCTGCGCTGGCCGCCTTGGCACCTGCCCGGGCCTTGGTGGCTGCCGCCCCCGTCGCCTTGCTTGCCGTGGTGGCCTTGCCGGCAGCCGACTTGGCAGCGACGCCCCGGGGCGTTGCGGATTTGGCGGCAGGTTTGCCTGCGGACGCCTTGCGCGTACCACCCGCAACTGACGCGCCCGGCATCGTCGAGGCCACGTCGGCGGCGGCCTCGGTGGCCGACGAAGCGGCCTGCACCGCAGCCGCCTGGGCCGCCTCGGTGGCATCGGCCATGCTGCTCAGGCTGGCCGCCGTGGCCTCGCGCAGCTGTTCGAACTGCTGTTGCACCAGGTGCCACCATTCGCCCGCAGCCTGGGCATATGCTTGCCCTGCCTGCCCGGAAGCGGCAGAGGCAGACGCGTCTGTCGCCCCCGACGCAGCGGGTTCTGCCGGGCCCGCGCCCGTTGTCCGCGCCGACGGGCGGCTGGCAGCCGCCTTGGTGGCCGGAGCGGCTTCGGGAAATACGCCGCCCGCAAACGACTGCAAGGTCTTGAAGGTGCTGCGCTGGATTTCGAGCCCCTGGATGGTGTTGGCCAGCATCGTGGCATTGAGCTGCAGCCAGTTCTGCACAGTTTGCAGCTCGCGGATGCGACGATCGAGGTCGTCGAGCGACATGGGCGGCATGACGGGGCCGTCCATGCGCCCCGCCCCCGCCAGGTTTTGCCAGGCCTGGCGCATCATGTCGAGCCCGGCAAACAGGGGGTTATGCGCCGCATCGCCTTGTTGACCAAAGCCTGGCAGCACGAAAGGATTGGCAGAATCTTGTGTCATGGTCTTCCCCCAGCCGGCACCAGCGCCGGCATCGATGTGATGAAAGCATATCCCGCCCACGCCGCGCCCGCTTGCCGCAAGCCTGGATTCTTGCCGCGCCCGCCCGCGGGCAAGCCCGCAAGACATGACGCTAGGCCCACAGGCGATGCCGCAAGGAATCGAGCACGCAGAGTTCGGCTTCGAGCGTGAAGGCGCCTTGCGTCAGCATGGCCCACAATTCTGGCATGTTCACACAGCGGAATTCCAGTACCTCGCCATCGAGGTTGGCGGGCACGACCCCGGCGTCGAGCACGCAGTCGCTGACGCTGACGGTCTCGACCTGATAGCCGTCGGGCAGGCGGCGGTGCATGCGCACCACGGTGCGCAAGGGGTCGTGATTGGCCAGGTTGACCGCTTCGAGGCCGGCTTCTTCGTGGGATTCGCGCAACAGGGCGGTGGCGAGGTCTTCGCCCGCCGCCACCAGGCCGCCGGACAAGGTATCCCAGAGACCGGGATCGGTGGATTTGTCGAGCGCACGGCGCGCCACCCACAGGCGGCCATCGGCCGACCAGCCGTTGAGGTGCACCGCATAGGTGAGCAGCCCCAGGGCGCGCACGGCGCCGCGTTCGATGCGCGCCAGGCGCCGCCCTTCGGCTTCGACGTCGAGCAGTTCGTTGCGCCAGCTGCGGATGAAACCGGCGGCCTGCAAGGTGTGTGCAATGTCGGCCAGCACGGCGTCGAGACTCAGCCGGGCCGCGGGGGCCGCGGTGAGGTGCGCGGCCTCGGCTTCGGCGCGCACCCCCGGGTGGTGGGCGATGGCGTCGAGCGCGGCGGGTGATATCCAGCCCCCGACCCGGCCCGCGATCGTGACCGGACGCGCGCCCGCAGGCGGCAGCTGCTGGGCGCGACGCACCAGGCGCGCGCTGCGCGCCGTCAAATCATCCAGGGTAAAGACCGCTGTGGAAGCATCCATCGGAGCATTGTAGTGGAAGCCCGCGCGGGATAGGGGGAAACCCGTGAAGGCCCCAGGAACCGCCTGAAACACGCCTGTACAAGCGGAAAGCTATGGCTATAATCGTTTCAAGCTTATAAGGACGTCGCAGGCTGAAGCTACCGCGATTCATTGTAGGGCCTGACGATGCCACCCTGTGTGTGTGGCCAGAAAATCCCTCGTGTTTGTTTGACGAAGGTCAACTCGCCATGCAAACACTCCTACCGAGGGACGACATGAAGATGGTCAGAGGGTTGTTGGGCATACTTGCAATGGCATGGGTCACGGTCGCCACGGCGGCTGTCCAGGACGTCCCTGGGGGGCCTGCGGTCGATCAGCTGAACGTCACGCCGGGGGTCACCCCCATCTCGCAGGACATTCACGCGCTGCACTGGATGATCATGATCGTCTGTACGATCATCTTCATCGGCGTGTTCGGCACCATGCTCTATTCCATCGTCCGGCACCGCAAGTCGCGCGGCTACAAGGCCGCCAAGTTCGACGAAAACCTCACCATCGAACTCACCTGGACGATCGTCCCCTTTCTCATCATCGTCGGCATGGCCATCCCCGCCAGCCGCACGGTGGTAGCCATGAAAGACACCACCGGGGCCGATCTCACCATCAAGGCCACGGGCTACCAGTGGAAATGGGGCTACGAATACCTCGATGGCCCGGCCACCGGGGTGCATTTCCTCTCCAACCTGGCCACGCCGCAAGAACAGATCGACGGCCTGGCGCCCAAAAGCAACACCTACCTGCTCGAAGTAGACCGCCCGCTGGTCGTGCCGGTCGATAAAAAGGTGCGCGTCGTGCTCACCGCCGCCGACGTCATCCACGCGTGGATGGTGCCCGATTTCGGCGTCAAGCAAGACGCGGTGCCCGGTTACTTGCGTGACACCTGGTTTCGCGCTGACAAACCCGGTATCTACCGCGGCCAGTGCGCCGAACTCTGCGGCAAGAACCACGCCTACATGCCCATCGTAGTCGAGGTCAAAACCGCCGAAGACTACGCCCAGTGGGCGCAGCAGCAAAAGGCCACCATGGCGGCCGCCACGGTCGACCCCAACAAGGTCTGGACCAAAGACGAACTCATCGCCAAGGGCAAAGAAGTCTTTACCAGCAACTGCGTGGCCTGCCACCAGGCCAACGGCCAGGGCATCCCCGGCACCTTCCCGGCGCTCAATGGCGACACCAAGTTCGTGCTGGCGCCCATGAAAGGGCAGATTCTCACTGAACTCAACGGGCATCCGGGCACGGCCATGGCCGCCTTCCGCGACCAGCTCGATGACGTCCAGCTGGCCGCCGTCATCACCTATACCCGCAACGCCTGGGACAATGCGGGCAAGGGGCCAGACCCCGTGGTGCAACCGGCTGACGTCAAGGCGCTGCGCTAGGCCCCGCGCCCGCTTCAGCCCCTGGGCCTTGCAGCAAGCACACCCTTTATTTCATCGTGCCGCGCCCCACGCGGCACGACCCGGCAGGAGACACACATGAGCAGCGTCACGGTCGATCAAATCCCACCCACCACCGGGCACGACGAACACGCCCACCCCGTGCCCACCGGCTGGCGGCGCTGGGTCTTTGCGACCAACCACAAAGACATCGGCACGATGTACCTCATCTTCGCCTTCTGCATGCTGCTCGAGGGCGGCACGCTGGCCCTGCTGTTGCGCACCGAACTCTTCGAACCCGGCATCCAGTTCTTCGAGCCCCAGCTGTTCAATCAGTTCACCACCATGCACGGGCTCATCATGATCTTCGGCGCCATCATGCCGGCCTTCGTGGGCTTCGCCAACTGGATGATCCCGCTGCAGGTGGGGGCTTCGGACATGGCCTTTGCGCGCATGAACAACTTCAGCTTCTGGCTGCTGCCCGTGGGCGCCATCCTGCTCACTTCGTCGTTCTTCGTGCCCGGCGGCGCCAACGCCTCGGGCTGGACGATGTACGCGCCGCTGTCGCTGCAGATGGGCCCGGGCATGGACTTCGCCATCTTCGCCATCCACATCATGGGCGCCTCGTCCATCATGGGGGCGATCAACATCATCGTCACCATCCTCAACATGCGCGCGCCGGGCATGACGCTGATGAAGATGCCGCTGTTCTGCTGGTCGTGGCTGGTCACGGCCTACCTGCTGCTGGCGGTGATGCCGGTGCTCGCCGCCGCCGTCACCATGCTGCTCACTGACCGCCACTTCGGCACGCACTTCTTCAATGCCGCGGGCGGCGGCGACCCGGTGCTCTACCAGCACGTGTTCTGGTTCTTCGGGCACCCCGAGGTCTACATCATGATCCTGCCGGCCTTCGGCATCGTCTCGCAGATCATCCCCACCTTCGCCCGTAAGCGCCTGTTCGGCTACTCGTCGATGGTGTACGCCATCTGCGCCATCGCCATCCTGTCCTTCCTGGTGTGGGCGCACCACATGTTCGCCACCGGCATGCCGGTCACGGCGCAGCTGTTCTTCATGTACGCCACCATGCTCATCTCCATCCCCACGGGGGTCAAGGTGTTCAACTGGACGGCCACCATGTGGCGCGGCTCACTGTCCTTCGAGACCCCCATGCTGTTTGCCATCGGCTTCATCTTCGTGTTCACCGTGGGCGGCTTCACGGGCCTGGTCACGGCCATCGTGCCAATCGACATCCAGGTGCATGACACCTATTACGTGGTGGCGCACTTCCACTACGTGCTGGTGGCCGGCTCGCTCTTCGCCCTCTTCGGCGCGGCCTACTACTGGCTGCCGAAATGGTCGGGCCACATGTACGACGAACGCCTGGGCCAGCTGCACTTCTGGAGCAGCATGATTTCCTTCAACGTGGCCTTCTTCCCCATGCACTTCCTGGGGCTGGCGGGCATGCCGCGCCGCTACGCCGACTACGCCGCCCAGTTCACCACCTTCCACCAGGTGGCCACCATCGGCGCCTTCTGGTTCGGCATCACCCAGTTGCTGTTCATCTACATCGTCATCAAGACGGTGCGCAGCACGGGCCCCACCGTGGCCGCCTGCCCCTGGGAAGGCGCCGAAGGCCTCGAATGGACGGTGCCTTCGCCCGCCCCTTACCACACCTTCGTCAACCCGCCCAAATACGAGGGCTGATCCCATGAAAACATCATCCACCCCAACGCCACCTCCCTCCGGGCTCACCCCCGAACAGCGCCGCCGCAACGTGCGCACCGGCCTGCTGCTGGCCGCCTTCGCCGTGGCCGTGCTGGTCTGGACACTGGTACGCGCCACGCTCTACGGGGTCGTTTCTTGAATGAGCCCGGCAACTTCTGGCGCTCGGTACGTACCGTGGCCTGGGCTTTTCTGGGCCTGCGCAAGCGTTCGGGCCACGACGACGATCTCGCGCGCATCGGCCCGGCGCACGTGATCGTGGCAGGTTTGCTGGGTGGGCTGGTATTTGTATTGCTGCTGTTGCTGGCGGTGCAGCTGGTGACCGCCTGACAAGACTGGAACAGAGGAGAACACCATGACCGCCGCACACACTGCGTCCATCAGCAAGGCCCCGTACTACTACGTCCCGCCGCACTCGGCGCACCCCATCCGCGGCAGCCTCAGCATGCTGGCCACGCTCGTCGGGGCGGCCCTGTGGGTCAACGACTATGCCATCGGCCCCTGGCTGTGCTGCGCCGGCATCCTGTGCATGTTCGTCGTGCTGTTCGGCTGGTTTGGCGACGCCATCCGCGAATCCGAAGGCGGCATGAACAGCAAGAACATCGACCACTCCTACCGCTGGGGCATGACCTGGTTCATTTTTTCCGAGGTGATGTTCTTCGGGGCCTTCTTCGGTTCATTGTGGTACACCCGCGACGTCTCCACCCCCTGGCTCAGCAACCTCGATACGCAAACCCTGCTGTGGCCGGGGTTTGCCGGCACCTGGCCCAACTTCGGCCCGGCGGGCACCATCGCGCCCTTCAAGTCGGTGGGGCCCTTCTGGCTGCCCACCATCAACACGGCCCTGCTGCTCAGTTCGGCGCTCACGCTCACCATCGCCCACCACGCGCTGCGGGCGGCACGGCGCCCCAAGGCCATTTTCTGGCTGGCCGTCACCATCATCCTGGGCTTCACCTTCGTGGGCTGCCAGGCCTACGAATACCACCACGCCTACACCGAACTCAATCTGCGCTTCACCTCGGGGGCCTTTGGCGCGCTCTTTTACATGCTCACGGGTTTTCACGGCTTTCACGTCATCCTGGGCGCCACCATGCTCACGGTGATCTGGCTACGGCTGGTGCGCGGCCACTTCACGCCCGAACACCACTTCGGCTTCGAAGGGGCCGCCTGGTACTGGCACTTCGTGGACGTGGTCTGGCTGGGCCTGTATATCTTCGTGTACTGGGTGTAGGCCGTTGACCGGGGGTGGCCTTTGCCTGGCGACAAGTGGGCATGGGCCGACGCCTCAGCCCACCGCCAGAGGCACCCCGCCCGGATTGATCCACCCCAGCCAATGCGCCAGCAGCAGAAACAGAAACAAGGCGATCGACAGGCCCACCCGCCAGGTCAGCGCCCAGGCCGTGCGACTGCTGCGCCCCTGATCCTGCAGCAGAAACAGCAGGGCCGAGGCCAGGCTGGCCACGATCGCCAGAAACAGGATGACAATCAGCACTTTCATGGATTTCTCCGGTGGCACGTCCGGTTCACACTCAAGCAGCCTAGCACCACAGGCCGTGCCTCGTGCGCCCAGGCGCCTCCCGAATAACCCTCATTTCAGGCTTCAAGTATCCATGCAGACGCGGCACCCGAATCCCAGCATCAAGGCCATCCTGGCCTTGGTGTTGCTGGTGCTGCTGGGGGCCGTGTGCATTGCCGCGGGCCAGTGGCAGTTGCGCCGGGCCCACGCCCGCGAGGCCGTGCAGGCCGCCCAGCAGGCGGGGCGCCAGGCGCCGCCCCTCACGCTCGATGCCCGGCAGCGCAGCGGACCGGACTGGCACCCGGCCCAGGCGCGCGGCCAGTGGCTCAACCAGTACACGGTGCTGATCGACAACCGCAACCTCGACGGCCAGCCCGGCTTCTGGGTGGCCACGCCGCTGGCGCTGCAGGCGCAGGCCTCCCGCGTCGGCACCGGTTCACGGGGCAACCGCCAGTCGACGGCCCTGCTGGTCTTGCGCGGCTGGGTGGCACGTCCACTGCCGCCAGCCACGCTGCCCACCGTCGAGGCCGCCAGCGGGCCCGTTCAAGTACGCGGCACACTGCTGGCGCAAGTGCCCCGGCTCTTTGATCTGGGCAGCATCACCGGACACCCGGACGACCAGCTGCCCAAACCGTTCCCGCCCGCAACCACGTCTCAGCCGAGCACACCCCAATCGGCGGCTTCGCAGCCCGGCACGCATCAGTCGTCCCCACCCCAGGCTGCCACGCCCTCGCCTGCCGCCGCCCAGTCCGCCGAGCGCCTGCCTCGGGTGCAGAACCTGAGCCTGGACACACTGGCGGCAGCCTCGGGGCTGGATCTGCTGCCCGTCGTGCTCGAACAGGCCCCCACGCAAGACGCCGGGCTTATCCAGCGCTGGCCCGGGCCGTCGTTGAACGCCAGCCAGAACTACAACTACGCCCTGCAATGGTTCAGCTTCGCCGCCATCGCCCTGGGGGCCGCCGCCATCACGCTCTGGCGCGTCCTGCGGCGCCGCCGCAACCCCTCACTTTCAACCCCGAAGGCCCAGCCATGACCCTGACGACCACCGCCTCCCGCCCCCGCTCGATCGCCCCCGTCATCGCCATCTTCATCATCTGCGTGGCCCCCCTCGTCTTCGCCCTGCTGGCGTATTACGTCCCCGCACTGGGGCTGCGGCCCGCCGCGCATACCCAATACGGGCAGCTCATCGAACCCCAGCGGGCCATCCCCGAGCACCTGCCGCTGCGCGACCTCGGCGGCCAGCCCGTCGATCTGAACCAGTTCAAGGGGCGATGGCTGCTCATCAGCACCGGGCCCGGCGCCTGCCCGGAAACCTGCGTCAAGGGCCTGTTCGTGCTGCGCAACTCGCACGCCAGCCAGGGCAAGAACGTCACGCGGCTCGAACGCCTCCTGTTCGTGACGGACGACGCGCCCATCGCCCCCGTGGTGGCCGAGGCCTACCAGGGCACGCACGTCCTGCGCGCCGATCCGGCCTCCCTGGCCGCCTGGCTGGCGCCCGGGGCGCAAGACCCTGCCGCCACGCTGGCCCGCGGGCTGTGGATCGTCGACCCGCTGGGCCACCTGATGATGGTGTTTCCCGATGCCGAACGCCCCGAAGCCGTGCGCGACGACATCCGCGCACTGCTGAAGAATTCCCGCATCGGCTGAGGGCCAGCCGCCATGCCAGCCACCAACCGCCCCGCACCTGCCCTGCCGACCACAAATGCAGCCCGGCACGCGGCGCCGTCCACGCGCGCCTATCGCCGCCTGGTGTTTCTGGCCTGGTTTCTCACGCTCGACCTCATCATGTTCGGCGCCTTCGTGCGGCTCACGGATTCCGGCCTGGGCTGCCCCGACTGGCCGGGCTGCTACGGCCACCTCAGCCCGCTGGGGGCGCACGACGCCATCCGCCAGGCGCTCGAAGCCATGCCCTACGGCCCCGTCAGCGCCTTCCAGGCCTGGATCGAGATGATCCACCGCTACGCTGGCGCCCTGCTGGGCCTGCTGATCATCGGCTTTACCGTGCTCGCCTGGCGCCTGCGGCGCACGCTGGGCCACGGCCCGGCGCTCGCCACCGCCATCGTCGGGCTCGTCTGCCTGCAAGGGGCGTTTGGCGCCTGGACGGTGACCCACCGGCTCATGCCACTGGTGGTCACGACGCACCTGGTGCTGGGCATGAGCCTGCTGGCCTGCATGACCTGGCTGGCGGCACGCGAAAAGCCGCATGCCCCAGTGCCTGCGGCGGCCGCCTCGGGGCGCGCCTGGATGGCGCTGGGCCTGGCGGTGCTGTTCGCCCAGCTGGCCCTGGGCGGCTGGGTGAGCACCAATTACGCCGCCCTGGCCTGCATGGACTTCCCCACCTGCCATGGCCGCTGGCTGCCACCCATGGATTTCCAGAACGGCTACGCCCTGCTGCGCGGCCTGGGCGCCCAGGCCTCGGGCGAACTCATCACGCAAGACGCGCTCACGGCCATCCACTGGACGCACCGCAATTTCGCCCTCGTCGTGCTGGCCCTGCTGGGCGGGCTGGCCTGGCGCTGGTGCCGCACGCCCGGGCTGCAAGGGCCCGCGCGCTTGCTGCTGGCCTTGCTGGGGCTGCAGCTCGTCACCGGCCTGACCACGATCTTTTTCGAGTGGCCGCTGTTCATTGCCGTGCTGCACAACGGCGGCGCGGCCGGCCTGGTGCTGGTAAGCGTCACCCTGCTGTGGCGCCTGGCGCAGGCGGGCAAGACCCCGCCCCTGGCGCAAGCAGGCAAGGCCTCGGCTCCGTCGCGCCAGCCCCCTTCAGGGCTTACCCCAAACAGGGAAACCCCCAGGCGGCAAGCGCTGGCAAGCCGCCTAGAATGAATCCATGACCACTGCCGCCGCCACCCACCATCCCTCCTTGCTGCGCCAGTACCTGGCGCTCACCAAGCCGCGCGTCACGCAGCTGGCGGTGTTCTGTGCGGTCATCGGCATGTTCCTGGCCGTGCCCGGCCTGCCCGACCTGGGCCGCGCCGCGCTGGCCACCCTGGGCATCTGGCTGCTGGCGGCTGCCGCCTTTTCGGTCAACTGCCTCATCGAACGCGAAACCGACGCCCGCATGCTGCGCACCGCGCGGCGCGCCACGGCTTCGGGCGAAATCTCCCCGCCGCAGGTGCTGCTCATGGCGGGGGTGCTGGGCGGCGCGGGCATGCTCGTCCTGTACTGGGGCGTCAACGCGCTCACCATGTGGCTCACCTTCGCCTCCTTCGTCGGCTACGCGCTCATCTACACCGCCATCCTCAAGCCGCTCACCCCGCAGAACATCGTCATCGGCGGGCTCTCGGGCGCCATGCCCCCGGCCCTGGGCTGGGCCGCCATGGCCGACGCCGTGCCCGCCGAAGCCTGGGTGCTGGTACTCATCATCTTCATCTGGACGCCGCCCCACTTCTGGGCGCTGGCCCTGTACCGCCACCACGAATACGAAAAATCCGGCCTGCCCATGCTGCCGGTCACCCACGGGCAGAACTTCACCCAGCTGCACGTGTTGCTCTACAGCGTCGCCCTGTTCGCCGCCTCGCTGCTGCCCTTCGTCATCCGCATGAGCGGTGTGGCTTATCTGCTGGCCGCCTGCGCCCTCAGCGGCAAGTTCGTCTGGCAAGCCTTTGACCTATATCGACACTATTCAGACGCCCGAGCGCGTAAACTGTTCTGGTATTCGATTCTGTACCTGGCGCTGCTTTTTGCCGCGCTGCTGCTGGATCACTGGGTGGGCCTGATCCTGATGCCCGCTCCCTGACCCCAATAGGTTGAGCATGTCTGTTTCATTTTCCGCGGCGCGCCGCAGCCTGCTGGTCGGCGCACTGGCCGCCACGCCCCTGGTGCTGCTGGGCTGCACCTCCAAAGCGGCCGAGCCGCTTCCCTTCGAAGGCAACGACATCAGTGGCTCGCACCTGGGGCGCGACTTGTCCATGGTCGATACCACGGGCCAGTTGCGCACCCTGGCCGATTTCAAAGGCAAGGTGCTGCTGGTGTTTTTCGGCTACACCCAGTGCCCTGACGTCTGCCCCACGGCCATGGCACAGGCCGCCCAGGCGCTCGAACTGCTGGGCAAGCAGGCCAAAGACGTGCAGGTCATCATGATCTCGGTCGACCCGGCGCGCGACACGCCCACGGTGCTGAAAGCCTACGTGCAGGCCTTCGACCCCTCGTTCATCGGCCTCACCGGCACGCCCGAACAACTGGACAAGACCGCCCGTTCGTTCAAGGCGTTCTACGCCAAAGAACCGGGCCCCACGCCCGAGCAATACGCCATGAACCACTCGGCGGCCTTCTACCTGATGGATCAGTCCGGCGAGGCGCGCGCCCTGCTGGGGCCTTCGCTCACGCCGGAAGACATGGCGCACGACATCAAGTTGCTGCTGGCCTGACGTCCTCGGCGGGGGCTGCTTCTGGCGCATGCGTCACCATGCCCGCAGAAGCCCCGGCGGCGGACACCGCCTCGGCATGCTGCGCCAACGCATCCACCGACGCCAGCAGGTGATCCAGCCGGGGCAGCGGCTCGTGCTGGCGCTCGCCTGACTCAAACTGCTGCCACACCTCGACGGCACGCAGGCGCTGGCGCACGACGGTGTCGATTTTTTCACGCAGCTCGGGAAACTTGTCCAGCAACTTCTTGAAGTCTTTTTCCTGCAGCATCAGCAGGCGGCTGTAGCCCAGCGAGCGCGCCCGCGCCTGGAAATCGTGATTCATGACCAGGGCCATCTCGCCGAAAATCTGGCCGCTGCCCAGCTCGGCGGTGGTGCCATCGGGCAAATCCAGCACCACGGCACCCGAGGCCACAAAGTACATGGCGCGGCTACGGCCCACCTGGGTGGGGATATCCTGGCCGGGCACCACCAGGCGCGGCTTGAGCACGCGGCAGATGGCGGCCATCGTGACCTCGTCCAGCCCCTCGAAAAGGCTGACGCGCGGCACCAGCGTGGCCGCGGTCATGGTGATGTCGAGCGCACCGTGCTTTTCCAGCGGCCCCCAGCGCATGTCCACCTGCTGGATGAGGTCGGAATAGGTTTCCCCGCTGATGAGGTTCTGCGTCAGCATGTCGCGGTAGCGCATGCGCTCCATCGAGCGGGCCATGCGCGCCAGATAGGCCTCTTGCAGGTGCAGGGCGTAGCTGGGGTACTGCAGCGCCATGGCCTGCAGGGCGCTTTCCAGCAAGGTCAGGCGTCGCTGGTGGGCGGCGACGATCAGGTCGGTGACTTCGGCCCCCAGCAGCGGCTGCACGTCGGTGCGCGCAAAGCGGATCAGGCGGCGCGCCACGGCCCACTTGCACATCAGGTTGGTGAAGCGCTGGGCCAGCTCGCGCCCCAGCCAGAAGGGCCGCCCTGTCAGGTGGTGCAGGCGCAGGGCCAGGCGCATGCTGTTGGAATAGCGCAGGTCGCCCTCGATGGCCGATTCAAACCCTTCGATACCGCCAGCGCGCACGGCGTCTTCCAGGCGCTCGGCGCGCGCCAGCAAGGATTCGGCCGTGCGCCAGTCCACCACCTGGGCCTTGAGGGTTTCAAAGAACATTTCCTCTTCGCGCCCCGCCAGAATCCCCATGCCCACGGCCACTTTCTGCTCTTGCGTGAGCTGGTGCACCTGGGCGGTATCGATGCTGGTCTGGCTGGCGTCGAAGACGGCGTTGAGACGGTCGAGCACCTCCTGGCCGATGTGTTCGTTGCGCGCGATCTCGTCGATGCGCAGGCGCAAGGCCTCGAGTTCGACCACCTGGGCCTGGTCGCGCAAGGTGCGATCCACCGCCGAGAGCTGATTCAGGCCCAGGCGGGCGATCAGCGGACGCAGGGAGAGCCCGTTGATGAAGAGGGTCATGAGCACGAAGCCCGTGGTGGCCACAGCGATGAACTGACGCGCCTCGTGCGGCACAGCGGGCTGCTCGGTGACAGCCAGCGCCAGCGCCAGCGACACGGCGCCGCGCAGCCCACCCAGCAGCATCACGGCACGGTACGAGCGGCTGACCCGGGTGCTCAGATGCAAGCGCCCCAGCAGCGGCAGCAGCCCGTAGACGATGACCGCGCGCGCGATCAGCGTGACGATGAACACCACCAGGATGAGCAATACTTCCATCCAGGTGATTTCAGCCATCATGCGCGGGATGAGCATGGCGGCAAACAGGAAGATGAGCGAATTGGCCCAGAAACCAAACTGTGACCAGGCCCCTTCCAGCTGCTCGAAGGTGGTGGGCGACATGCGCGTGCGCCCCGTGGATCCCACGACCAGCCCGGCGATGACGGTGGCCACCACGCCCGAGACACCCAGATAATGTTCGGCGACGAAAAAGGTGAGATAAGCCACGGCCACCGTCAGGGTGACTTCCGCCGCGGGCCAGCCGCGCAGCCAGCGGAAAAGCGCCGTGGCGATCCAGCCCATGGCGTAGCCCGCCAGGCCGCCGCCCAGGAAACTGACGAGAAAGCTGCGCGCCACTTCAGTGACGGAAAGTTCGTCGCCGGTAAACAGCATGCTGAGCAGCACGGAATACAGGGCGATGGACGCGGCGTCGTTGAACAACGCTTCGCCCTCGACCAGGGTGGACAGCCGCCGGGGGGCACCCACCTCTTGAAAGATACCCACCACCGCAACCGGGTCGGTGGTGGCGACGATGGCCCCGAGCATCAGGCACACCACCAGACCATAAGGCGAGATGGCCGCCAGCGAAAAGCCCACGGCCACGGTGCACACGACCACGGCGACGATGGCCATGACCAGGATGGGGCTGATGTCGTCCAGCAGGCGGCGGATGTTGGTGGCCAGCGCCGTCTCGAACAGCAGCACGGGCAGAAACACGAAGAGAAAGGTTTCCGACGAGATATCGAAGTGCTGCAGGGAATCCAGGAAGTCGGCCACCACGCCCGGCGCCCAGCCATGCACGTGGATGATGACGCCCAGCACAAAGCCGACGATGGCCAGCAGCACCGAATAGGGCAAACGCAGCCGCCCGGCCAGCGGCGGCATGAAGGAGATCAGGGCCAGCAACCCGGACAGACCAAAGACCAGGAGGCCTATTTTCATGATCGGAACATATCAGCAAAAACGCGTCAGCTATTATGTTACAGGCCCGCCCCTCTTGTCTGAAAGCAGATATGTACGAAACCCATACTTACGACAATCCAATCATCCTGCCGCCCGCCGTGCGCGAGCGGTGGGCGTTTCTGGAAACCAGCTCAGCTTGCGCCGTGCTGCACGCCGTCTGCCCCGAAGAGTGGCAGGACATCACCGACGTGTTGGGGCAATTCTCATTGGCCCCAACTTCCTGGCTCAAACGAGGCGGTAACCGCGGGGCGATCGCACGGCAGGTTGACGACCTGTTTGGCCAACGCGGCTGGCGAGAAACCCGGATTGACCTGGAAACCCATGGGATTCTGTTGAACAGGGGCAATACCGAACTCACCCGGCTGCCGCCGTTGCATCAGGAAGGCTACCTGGTGGACAACTTCAAAGGCCGTGTTGCGCTCGACGTCGAATGGAACGCCAAAGACGGCAATCTGGATCGCGATCTCTCAGCCTACCGGGCCTGGCACGAAGCGGGGGTCATCTCGGCCGCTGTCCTCATCACGCAAGACCGGCAATCATTGAAACCGCTGGCAGAGCGACTGTGGGCCTGCCATCAGGCGCAGCTGCCCGACTCAGACCGCACGCCTTTGCCCATTGATGTCAACACCTCGACCACCACCAACCTGGAAAAGGCCCTATTGCGCGTACGGCGCGGCGTCATGGGAACTTGCCCATTGCTGGTGGTCGCCGCCAATGAGAAGACCTGGAACGGACAGGCTTATTCTGTGCCGGACTGAAAAAGATCCAGTGTCGTATCGTTTGCCGCCCGGCCACGGGCACGCAGTGGCGTGGCGGCCAGCTCGAGCAGCGACCGCACGCGCTGAATGGAATAACCAGTGCTCGCCGCCAGCTGGCGAATGCTGCGCCCCGCTTGATACTGCTGGCGCAGCGCCTGGCCCAAGGCCTGAGCCCGCTCTGGCGACAGATGCTCGCTGGGCATCAGGGCGGGCAAAATGGCCCCCCCCTGATAACCCTTGTGAACGACACCTTGCGGCACGACCTCTTCGGCAGACTCATCTCCCCAGACAGTCCAGCCAGCTCGCGGGTAACGTGCAAACAATTCCAGATAAGCGCCCGGCGAACACGCCTCGATGAGTTCGTACTGTTCGTCTGGTTTACGAGAATGCTCGCGCTTGCGCGTTTCGATCATGTTGACCTGTGAGCGCCCCGGCGACAAAGTACGCATCGAACCGCGCACCCCAAAGAGCAGCAACTCGGTGACGTTACGAAAATAAAACCCCACGCCTCGGCCGTCAGGGCCGCCATCTTTGCGCCGCTTGGCCCAAACGATGTTGCTCACATAGCGAAATCCCCAATCGCGCATGACCTCCAGCCCCTCTGGCAGCAGCGCATTGGGCACCCACAAATACAGGTGGGCCGCAGGGGCCAGCACTTGACTGACCGGCAATGCCTTGATTTCTTCCAAGGACAGGGTGCCATAGCGACCTAATCGGCGATGTTCCGGCGCGACCTTTCCGGTGCGATTCGTAAAACGCCAGGGAGGATCGGCCAGCACGGTCGAGAACCCGCCCGCCACACGAGGCAGCGGCGCGATGGCGACGGATGAAGCGCGGTCAGGTGATTTTTCCATGATTGAAGGATTCTATCACGATAGATCTTATTAAAGATCTTTGGACGAGCATACAGACGACACGTGCGATGCCTACCCAATCTACACGGCATCGTGCTGTCCGGCGAGCGCGGCCAGGACATCTGGATCACACAGCGGGCAGACCTTTGGCGCATAGCCCCGCGCCACGCCTGCGGCTAGCATCCCCTCGCAGTTTGCTCGCCGCGCGGATTCGTCAGGCACGAAATGGCACGTAGATCATTTGTTAAAATATGGCATATTTATTGTTAAACTTCCGTCAAACTCAGGGAGCGCTTTGCCATGAGTCATACCATCGATTCTACGACCGCACGCCGCATGGCCGAGGCAGGCACCATCCGAGGCGTATCCATCATCGGCCAGCCAGGAGGCTGGTCTGTGATGATCAAGACGGGCCTGCTCGAAAAGCCCCTGGGCGGCACCAAGGCAGACAAGCCACGAACTTGGCGCAGCCTCGATACGCTCACAGCGTACCTGCGCAAAGATTTCTCCATCGTGCGCATCGACGAGGTTGATGCCACGCACTACAGCAGCGCCAACATACACCGTCCGGGGCGTCCTGATGCGGCCGCACGGCTGAAACGAGCCCACGAAGCCGCTGCTCATGAGGCGTGGTTCCACGCCCAGGTGGACGCTGGCATCAAGGAAGCCGACGACCCTGCCACGCAGTGGGTGAGCCATGAGGATGTCATGACGCGGCTTGCCAGGCGTCGCGCCCGCTATGCGGAGGATCTGAAGACGGGGGCCGCTTGAAGATTGAGTGGCTGCCAAGGGCAGAAAAGAACCTGGACGATCGGGCCAAAAGCGGGGCACCCGTGAATTGGTTGTCAGCAAGACGTCTCTGATCTTGGTCTACCGAGTACGTCCCAAGCTGGCCAGGGTCGAAATCATTCGTGTGCTGCACTCGTCGCAGCAGTGGCCGCCCGAAGAAAAAAAGCCAAAGGGATAGTCAGCGCGTGCGCCCTGGTCTGGCTCGGCGGTAAAAAAAAGGGATGCCGTGGAGGCATCCCGGGAACATCCGCTTCGATAGGGAGGGGAAGAGGAGAAGCTGAAGCGGACGACAAGATGACGCGACCAAAGGGTCGGGCGTTCATCCATGGAGTGTTAGTCCGACACGAGCGTAGAAAGTTCTGGTTTTGCCGCCAGAAAAATGCAACGAATGATGTCTGCACAAACCGAGGACGAAATCAATGAGGGTTCACACTTACGCCGCCAGCAGGTCGTCTTCGTGGCCCGCCAGGGCTTTTTTCAGCTTTTTGAGCGCGGCGGCTTCTACCTGGCGCACGCGTTCGGCCGAGATGCCGTATTGGGCGGCGAGTTCGTGCAGCGTAGCGCCGCCGTCGTCGGCCAGCCAGCGCGACTGGACGATGTGGCGCGAACGGTCGTCCAGGGTGTCGAGCGCGTCGGCCAGGCCCTGGCTTTGCAGGGTGTCCATGCCGCGGCGCGCCAGCACCTGGGCGGGTTCTTGGGTGTCGTCGGCCAGCCAGGCGATGGGCGCGAAGCGTTCGTCATCGTCGGCGGGGGCGTCGAGGCCGCAGTCGCCGCCCGACAGGCGTACTTCCATCTCGGAGACGTCTTCGGGGCGCACATCGAGTTCGCGGGCGATGTCGGACACCTGATCGGGAGCCAGGGTGTGGCCGTCGGGACGCATGCGGCGCAGGTTGAAGAACAGTTTGCGCTGCGCCTTGGTGGTGGCGATCTTGACCAGGCGCCAGTTACGCACGACGTATTCGTGGATTTCGGCGCGAATCCAGTGCACGGCAAAGGACACCAGCCGCACGCCACGGTCAGGGTCGAAGCGGCGCACGGCTTTCATCAGGCCGATGTTGCCTTCCTGGATGAGGTCGGCGTGCGCCAGGCCGTAGCCCAGGTATTGGCGGGCGATGGAGACGACGAGCCGCAGGTGCGAAAGAATGAGTTCGCGTGCGGCTTCGAGGTCGTTGTCGTCGCGCAGACGGCGGCCGAGTTCGTTTTCGCGTTCGGCCGTCAGCATGGGCAGGCGATTGACGGCGCTGATGTAAGCGTCGATAGTACCCAACGCCCCCGGGTTGGAGATGGCCTGCGCAAGCTGGGCCGGTGCCAACACCAGGGATGACGAAGTGTGGCTCATGGTGGCAATGTCCTCGGGGTGGTTCCTGGATGATCTTAGCACTCTATGGGCTCGAGTGCTAATTCCGGTACAACGTATGTTGGACGCCTTTGTTGATTGAAAGTTCCACACGACGGTGCCGGGCACAGCCGCACCCATGGACACCAAGAGAAACCCGACGACCAACGGCAACCTGGGCTTGCCGCGCCAAAACTGCCTACGGCAGTTCGAGCTCGGCCACCAGGGGGGCGTGGTCGGACAGCTTTTTCCAGGGCGCGCCGTGCAGCACGCGGGCGCGGCGCACGGCAAAGCCGCGCTGGTAGATGCGGTCGAGCCGCAGCCAGGGGAACATCGACGGGAACGTGCGCGGCGGCGGGGTCTCGCGCGCGCCATGGCCATTGGCGGACAGCGTGGGCAGCGGGCGCAGCATCTGGCCCGGAAACCAGGGCATGCGCTGGCGCAGCTGGGCCACGCGGTGGCGCAGGCGGTAGATTTCGTCCACGCCCTGGGGCGCGGCGGCAAAGACCTCGACCAGGCCCAGCTGCTCGACGAACAGCGGGGCCAGGCGGTTGGACCAGTCGTTGAAGTCGCCCGCGATGAGCAGGGGTTCGGAATCGGGCACCAGGCGGCGGATGCGCTCGACCAGCGCGTGTACCTGGCGCGAGCGCCCACCGGCAAACAGGCCCAGGTGCACCACCAGGCAGTGCACGTGGGCGCCGTCCACCTGGATGACACCATGCAGCAGGCCGCGCTGTTCGAGCCGGTGGTCGGAGATGTCCTGGTTCTCGTAATACAGGATGGGATAGCGCGACAGCAGCGCATTGCCGTGGTCGGTGGCGGCGCGTATGGCATTGCGCCCGTAGGCCGCCTGCATGTGCAAGGCGGCCGCCAGGGATTCGTGCTGGGCGTCGAGGCTGCCGTGGCGCTGGTTGCGGCCCTGCACTTCCTGCAGGAACAGGAGGTCGGGCCGCAGGCCGTAAAGGCCCAGCCGCAGGTCGGCCAGCGACTCGTGTCCACCCGAGGCCGATTTGCCCTTGTGGATGTTGTAGCTGACGACCCGCACGACGGACATGGCGGCCCCCCGACCTTATTTTGCCTCGGTCTGGCGCAGGCGGATGTGCAGCTCGCGCAGCTGCTTTTCGTCCACGGGCGACGGGGCATGCACCAGCAGGTCTTGCGCGCGCTGCGTCTTGGGGAAGGCAATGACGTCGCGGATGGATTCGGCCCCGGCCATGAGGGTGACCAGGCGATCCAGGCCGAAGGCCAGGCCGCCGTGCGGCGGTGCGCCGAACTGCAGGGCGTCCAGCAGGAAGCCGAACTTGGCCTGGGCTTCTTCTTCGTCGATCTTGAGCGCCTTGAAGACTTTGGTCTGCACGTCGGCGCGGTGGATACGTTCGGAACCGCCGCCGACTTCCCAGCCGTTCATGACCATGTCGTAGGCACGCGCCAGCGCCTTGCCCGGATCGGATTCGAGCAGGTCCTCGTGGCCCGCCTTGGGGCAGGTGAAGGGGTGGTGGGCCGCCGAGTAGCGGCCTTCGGCCTCGTCGTACTCGAACATGGGGAAATCGACCACCCACAGCGGCTGCCAGCCAGCCTCGAACAGGCCGTGGCTGCGGCCGAATTCGCTCAGGCCGATCTTCACGCGCAGGGCGCCGATGGCGTCGTTGACCACTTTGGTGCGATCGGCGCCAAAGAAGATGAGGTCGCCATTTTGCGCGCCCGTGCGCTGGATGAGGCCGCGCAGGGCATCGGCGTGGATGTTCTTGACGATGGGCGACTGCAGGCCTTCGGGGATGGCGGCGGCGTCATTGACCTTGATGTAGGCCAGGCCGCGCGCGCCGTAGATGCCCACGAACTGCGTGTAGGCGTCGATTTCGCTGCGCGGCATGGCGGCGCCGCCCGGCACGCGCAGGGCCACCACGCGGCAGGCCGGGTCTTTGGCGGGGCCGGCGAACACCTTGAAATCGACGTCCCGCATGAGGTCGGCCACGTCGGTGAATTCGAGCTTGACGCGCAGGTCGGGCTTGTCGGAGCCATAGCGGCGCATGGCCTCGCCCCAGCTCATGACCGGGAATTCGGGCAGGGCGACGTCCAGCACTTGCTGGTAGATTTCGCGCACCATGCCTTCGAAGATCTCGCGGATCTGCACTTCGTCGAGGAAGGAGGTTTCGCAATCGATCTGGGTGAATTCGGGCTGGCGGTCGGCGCGCAGGTCTTCGTCGCGGAAGCACTTGGTGATCTGGTAGTAGCGGTCGAAACCGGCCACCATCAGCATTTGCTTGAAGAGCTGCGGCGACTGCGGCAGAGCGAAGAATTCGCCCGGGTTCACGCGCGAGGGCACGAGGTAGTCGCGCGCGCCCTCGGGGGTGCTGCGCGTGAGCATGGGGGTTTCGATGTCGATGAAGCCCAGCTTGTCGAGGTAGTTGCGCGACACCATCGACACGCGGTAGCGCAGCATCAGGTTGCGCTGCATCTGCGGGCGGCGCAGGTCGAGCACACGATGCGTCAGGCGCGTGGTTTCCGACAGGTTGTCGTCATCCAGCTGGAACGGCGGCGTGACCGAGGGGTTGAGGATTTCGAGCTCGCGGCACAGGATTTCGACCTCGCCCGAGGTGAGGTCGGGGTTGCGGGTGCCTTCGGGGCGCAGACGCACCAGGCCGGTGATGCGCAGGCAGTATTCGTTGCGGATGCGCTCGGCGGTGGCAAAGGCGGTTTCATTGTCGGGATCGACCACGATCTGAGCCAGCCCTGCCCGATCGCGCAGATCGATGAAGATGACCCCGCCGTGGTCGCGGCGACGGTGAACCCAGCCAAACAGGGTGACGGTCTGGTCGAGATGGGCTTTGGACACCTCGCCGGTGTAGCAGGTACGGTTCAAGAAGGGCTCCGTGAAATATTTGAATTCAAGACTGCGAGAGAATATGGGCTTGGGGCGACCATCCGCTGTCAGCGCACACGCGGGCCTACGGACTCGTGTGCCGCCAGCTCCGCCGGCGGCGGTGCCACCACCCCCATCGAAACGATGTATTTCAGGGCGGTATCGACAGACATCTCGAGCATCTGGACATCGGTGCGCGGCATCATCAGAAAAAACCCTGAAGTCGGATTGGGCGTGGTAGGCACGTAGACGCTGACATGATCGCCCGTCAGCAAGTCGGCGATTTCGGCACAAGGGGCCCCCGTGAGGAAGGCGATCGTCCAGGCGCCCTGCCGGGGATACTGCACCAGCACGGCCTGGCGAAAGGCCTGGCCATTGGGCGCGAACACCGTATCGCTGACTTGCTTGACCGAATTATAAATGGAGCGCACCAAGGGGATGCGTCCCAGCAGGGACTCCCAGCGCGACAAAATGGCACGACCAATGAAATTGGCGCAAAACAGCCCGGTGAACAGGATGATGACGAGCACCAGCACCAGCTCGAAGCCCGGGATGGCGATGCCGAACAAGGCCTCGGGCGACAGGAACGACGGCACCAGCGAGTCGAGCGTGCGCGCCAGCATCAGCAGCACCCAGACGGTGGTGACCAGCGGCAGCCAGATCAGCAGGCCAGTGATGAAATATCGCTTGAAAAATCGCATGTCGGCGAGGCGGGTATCCTGGTTGGTCGGCTGCCGCATCCCGGTGCGCGGCCATCCGTCGCGGCCACCCTGCCGGGTCAAGCATGCAAACCGCTATGAATCGATGGCAACGAGTGCTGGTTTGTGTGCGCTGCTGTCGGGCGCCTGGTATGGCACGCCTGACCTAGCTGGCGCTGGCCGCTGGCGCCGGGCTGCTGGCGGGCGGCTTGCTGTTTGTAGCGCTGGCCGTCCCCGCCGTGGTGCCCGCCGCGTGGTCGGACGCGCCTGACGAGGGCGCGCTGGAACCCAGCACGCCTTCGGAGTGCGAACCGCCCCCGCCGCGAAAATCGGTTTCATACCAGCCCGAGCCCTTGAGCCGAAAGCCCGCCGCCGTGACCTGCTTTTCGTAGGTTTCCTGGCCACAGGCCGGGCAATGGGTGAGACGGGGATCGGACATTTTTTGCAGCACGTCTTGCTGATGACCGCAATGGCTGCACCGGTAGACATAAATAGGCACAAGAAAATCCTGAAAAACCAACTCTTTGAAGTTTAGCGCTATTACCGTCTCCACGAGCAGCCCCCGCCCGGGTGCGCGCCTCGTCCACGAGCGCCCCTTGCCCGGCTGCATGCCCCGTTCACGCGCCCCCTGCCCCGGTGGGCGCCTTGCTGAATGCCCGAATTCTGCTCAGGCTTGGCGCCAGCCGCCAGCCGCCGGAGCCCCGATGCTACAGGTTGAACGAATTGGGCAGCAGAAACATCACCACAGCCACCAAAGTGGGCACGGCGGCCGACGCCAGCAGACGCGACGGCGCAATGGTGCCATCGGCAAAGCAGCCTTTCAGGATGGAAAAGCCCGCCGGGTTGGGCGCATTGGCGATGACGGTGAGCCCGCCGCCCGTGACCGCGCCCGCCACCAGCATGTAGCGCCAGAGCTCGCCCGTGCCCTCGACCAGCGAGCCCAGGTAGGTGAGCGCGGCGTTGTCGGTGACGGCGGTCAGCAGCGTGGCGCCCGCGTACAGCACCAGGGGCGAGAGCCCGGCCAGCAGGTCTTGCAGCCACCACTGCTGCAGCCCGCCCAGCACCACCAGCCCGGCCAGAAAGAAGCCCACCATGAAGCCCTCGCGCAGCAGCAGGGGCGACTGATGGCGCTTGTAGGCATGGGTGTAGCCGATGAACAGCACCAGCAGCGCGAGGAAAATCTTGATGTGATGCGAGGACAGCACCACCAGCAGCAGAAACAGCACGTGCACGGCAATGACCACGGGCGACACCGGCGGGCGCTTCTCGCCCTCGTCGGCCCCGCCGATCTCGCCGTTGAGCAGGAAGGGGCGGCAGATCCAGGTGAGCGCCAGGCTGTTGATCACCACCGCCGCGACCGCGCGCCAGCCGAAGTGCGTGGACATGAAGGCGGTATCCCAGCCAAAGGTTTGCGCCACCATCAGCACGGGGGGCGCCGCATAGGCCGTGAGCACGCCGCCGATGGAGATGTTGACAAACAGCACGCCCACCGTCAGGTACTTGAAACCATCCTGGCCCGGGCGGCGGAAATACGCCTGGCGCAGCAGCAAGGCGGCCAGTGTCATGGCGGCCGGTTCGGTGATGAGCGAACCCGACAGCGGCACCAGGGTCATGATGACGAAAAACCGCGCCAGGGCCTGCGGCACCGGCAGCGCGCGGGCCACGAGATCGACCACATCGCGCACGAGTTCGATGATGGGGCGGCTGGCCGCCACCACCATGATGACGAAGACAAAGGCGGGTTCGGTGAAGTTGCGCGTGTCGAGATAATCGACCGCCCCCTTGACGCCCAGCGTGAGCGCCATCCAGATGAACAGCACACAGGCCCAGACGCCGAAGACCGCTTCGACCTCGGAGAGCATGTGCCACAGGCCCGCATGGGCGCCGCCGCGATTGGCCAGCCGGGCGAAGACCGGCACGGAAAACGTGTGAATGATGGCAATGGCAAACAACAGGCTTGCCACGACTTCGGTGTGACTGACCATATCCGAGTCCGATGGAACCAAACGAACGCCAGGGGCGCAATACCTTGCCCCCTGGCACGAAGAACACCCCCGGCAAGCTGTTGGGGATGAGGGAAGCCGCCTAGTGTGCTGTACCTAAGCGGCCCCGAGTATCAGGCGCGACCCTTTCTCGGCGATCATGATGGTGGGCGAATTGGTATTGCCCGACGTGATCACTGGCATGATCGACGCATCGACCACCCGCAGGTTTTCGACCCCCCGCACGCGCAGCTGCGGATCGACCACCGCTGAAGAATCGACGCCCATTTTACATGTGCCCACCGGATGGAAGATGGTGGTGCCCACATCGCCCGCGGCGGCTTCGAGATCAGCCTGCGACTGCACCGCCGCGCCGGGCAGGTATTCGCTGGGCTGATAGTGCGCCAGCGCGGGCTGCGCCATGATGCGCCGCGTCAGGCGCATGGCATCGGCGGCCACCGCGCGGTCGTCGGGCGTCTGCAGATAATTGCAGAGGATGTCGGGGTGGTCGGCCACGTTGGGCGAGGTGATGCGCACGTAGCCGCGGCTGCTGGGCTGCAGATTGCACACCGAAGCCGTCATGGCGGGAAAGCGGTGCAGCGGATCGCCGAACTTGTCGAGCGACAAAGGCTGCACGTGGTATTCGAGATTGGCCCGTGGGCGGTCGGGGTCGGATTTGGCGAAGGCCCCCAGCTGCGACGGCGCCATGGACAGCGGGCCACGGCGCCACAGCGCGTACTGCAGCCCCATCCAGGCCTTGCCCCACCAGGCGTTGGCCAGGGTATTGAGCGTGAGCGCCTTGTGCAGTTTGAAGATCATGCGCAGCTGCAGGTGATCTTGCAGGTTTTCGCCCACCCCCGGCAGGTCGTGCACCAGCGGGATGCCCAGGTGATGCAGGCGCGCCGCTTGGCCCACCCCCGAGACCTGCAGCAGCTGCGGCGAGCCGATGGCCCCCGCCGCCAGGATGACTTCTTTGCCCGCCACCGCGTGCCGCCGCACGCCGTCTTCGACGAACGCCACCCCGGTGGCGCGACGCCCGGAAAATTCGATGCGCTCGACGCGCGCCCCGGTGATGACCTTGAGGTTGGCGCGCCCCATCACCGGATGCAGAAAGGCCTTGGCCGCGTTCCAGCGCACGCCGCGCCGCTGGTTGACTTCGAAATAGTTGCAGCCGGCGTTGTCGCCCCGGTTGAAGTCGTCGGTGCGCGCGATGCCCGCCTGCGCGGCGGCATCGCGAAAGGCATCCAGCACGGCCCAGCGCAGGCGCTGCGGTTCGACCCGCCAGGTGCCGCTGGCCCCGTGGTATTTGCTGGCCCCGGCGTGGTGGTCTTCGACCGCCATGAATAGCGGCAGGACATCTTGCCAGGCCCAGCCCGGGTTGCCCAGCGCGGCCCAGCCGTCGTAGTCGGCGGCCTGGCCACGCAGATAGAGCATGCCGTTGATGGACGACGACCCGCCCAGCACGCGCCCGCGCGGATAGCCCAGAGTGCGGTAATTGAGGCCGGGGTCGGGTTGCGTGTGGTAGCACCAGTCGGTGCGCGGGTTGCCGATGCAATACAGGTAGCCCACGGGGATATGGATCCAGCGCCAGTCGTCGGGGCCGCCGGCTTCGAGCAGCAACACCCGGTGCGCCTGCGACAGGCGGTTGGCCAGCAGGCAACCCGCCGAGCCGGCCCCCACGATGACGTAATCGAATTCGAGTGCCGAATCGGCGGGCGTCGTACTGGCCATGATGGGTCTCCGGGGCGCTGCTGGCATGACCCACGCATCGCGTGCAGCCGAGTATCAACCGAACAGCACACTAGGCAGCAGACCCGGCAACAGGCAAGTACGCAGGACACGACGCAGCTTGATACGATCTTTTCAAACAGTCTAGCTGCAATCGGGCAGACACGCCAAGCTGCACACAAACAGAGGCACGGAACAGGCTGTGGCAACATCAGCCCGCGCCGCGCCCGCGCGCAACGGAGCCCGCCACCGCCGGGATCAGGTGACCAGCGTGCCCGCCAGGGCGGCGACGATCATCAGCACGCCGACCTGCATGTTCGAGCGAAACAACCGCAGGCCGCGCTCGGGGTGGCGCACGTCGAAATGCGCCATCTGCCAAGCGAAGTGCCCGGCAATCACCGCCATGACGGCGTAATAGCCCCAGCCCAGGCCCATGCCCCAGCCCGCCGCCAGCCACAGCACGGCGGTGGCGGCGTACATGCCGCCAATCCAGGCGCGCCCGCGATCGCCAAACCACATGGCCACCGACTTCAGGCCCAGCATGCGGTCGTCGCGCACGTCGATGTAGGCGTAAATGGCGTCGTAGCCGATCTGCCACAGCACGGCCCCCAGCCACATGGCCACGCCATACCAGGGCAGGACGTTTTGCGTGTCGGTCCAGGCCATGAGCATGCCCCAGTTGAAGGCCACGCCCAGCACCGCCTGCGGCCAGTAGGTGAAGCGCTTGCACAAGGGGTAGATGACGACCAGCGGCACCAGCGCCAGCGCCAGCCAGCGGCTGTAGACATTGATGGCCAGCAGCAGGGAAGCGCTGACCAGCAGCTGCGCGGCGGCGAACCACAGCGCCGCCTTGAGGGTGAGCTGCCCGCTGGTGAGCGGGCGAAAACGCGTGCGTTCGACGCGGTGGTCGAAATCACGGTCGAAGATGTCGTTGAAAGTGCAACCCACCCCGCGCATCAGGAGCGCGCCCAACGAGAAAACCACCAGGCGCCACAGCGTGGGCCAGCCGTCCGCCGCCTGCACCAGCGCCGCCAGCGCGGGCAGCAGCGTCAGCCACGTGCCCACCGGGCGGTCGAGCCGACACAGGCGCGCATACGGCCCCCAGGTGGCGGGCAGCCAGCGCGCCACCCAGTCGTCGGGACGCATGTCGGAGAGATCGGGCGCGGACGACGCGCGCTGGCTGGAGGCTGACCCGGACGGTGCCCCCGCAGCTTCGTGGGTCGGCGCGGACGAGACACGGGCGCGTGCGGACGGATCGGACATGAGCGGCACAACCCGATGCTTACGCGGCGGCGACCGTCGCCGGGCCGATGAGTTCGCCCAGGATGCGCACGCCTTCGCGGATCTTGGCCTCGGGCACGGTGACGAAACTGAGGCGCAGCGTGTTGGTGGGCGCCTTGACCCCGGCGTAGAACGGCGCGCCGGGCACGAAGGCCACGTTGCGGGCAATGGCCTGCTGCAAAAGCTGCGTGGTGTCGATGCCCTGGCGCAGCGTGACCCAGATGAACATGCCGCCTTCGGGGGTCGTCCAGTGCGCGTCCGCCGGAAAATGCTGCTTGAGCGCGTCGAGCATGTAGCCGCACTGGCGCTGGTAAAGCTCGCGCACCTTGGGCAGGTGCTGCTGCAGGAAACCGTCGCGAATGGTTTCGTAGACCGCCATCTGCGTGACCGTGGCCGTGTGCAGGTCGGTGGCCTGCTTGATCTGCACGAGCTTGCTGATGATGTCGCGCGGCGCCACCACATAGCCCAGGCGCATGCCCGGCGCCAGCACCTTGGAGAACGTGCCCAGGCGAATCACCGTGGCGCCGACCGCGCGGCCCAGTTGCAGCAGGCCCGGGTGCGACGCGCCGGCGTAGCGCAGTTCGCCGTAGGGATCGTCTTCGATGATGGGCAGGCCCAGCTGGGCGCAGCGGCGCACCAGCGCCTGGCGGCGCGCAAGGCTGAGCGTAAGCCCCGTGGGGTTCTGGAAATTGGGCAGCGCGTAGATGAAGCGCGCGCCCCGGGTGATGTCATCGTCGAGCGCCTCGGGGACGAGCCCCTGCGCATCGGTGGGCACCGCCTGGAACTGCGGCTCGAAGAGCGAAAACGACTGCAGTGCCCCCAGGTAGCTGGGCGCCTCGACCAGCACGCGCGCGCCCGGATCGATGAAGAGCTTGCCCAGCATGTCGAGCGCCTGCTGCGAGCCCGAGACGATGAGCACTTCTTCGGGATCGATGACCATGCCCTCGCGGGAGAGATCGTGCGCCACCCACTCGCGCAGCGGCGTGTAGCCTTCGGTGCGGCCATACTGCAAGGCCGTGGCCCCCTGCGTGGCCAGCACCTGGTTGAACGCGGCCTGCAGTTGGGGAATGGGGAAGCCTTCGGGCGAGGGCAAGCCACCGGCGAAGGAAATGACCTCGGGGCGTTCGGTGATCTTGAGGATTTCGCGGATCGCCGAGCTGGTGAGCTTTTGCGCGCGTTGAGAGAAAACAGCGGGGGTGACAGAGGGTGTGTCCATGGGATAGCTCAAATGAGAGCCCGCCTTGTGAGCAGGCTGATTGGCAAAGCGCGATCAGCCCGGATCTGCGGGCAGCCGGCGCGGATGGTGAAACTGAAACCACTCATCTTAATGCAAACAGCCTCTTTGTTAAATCGACAGTTGATGCACAAAACAAGAAATCCTTACCCGATCAGGGAATAGGGACAATTGTATTATCCTGATACACAGATCAACAAAAGGTGGCGAGGCGACCACATCGGCAAACAGCCACGGTCATCGACGCCGCCGCACGGAGGCACCATGAGAAATCTGACCATCGGCACGCGTCTGGCACTGGGCTTTGGCGTCGTGATCCTGCTGTTGATCACCCTGGCCGGCATCGGCCTGTGGCGCATCCAGGACAGCAATCAGGCCAATCAGCTGCTGCAGGGACGCGAACTCAACAACGCCCTCATCCTGCAATGGGCACGCCAGACCGAAGCCAACAACAACCTCACCCTGGCCGCCACCAACCTGAGCGACCCCGATGCCCAGGCGCTGGCCGTCCAGGGGCTGAAACAATCCGACGCGCGCATCGAGAGCCTGCACAAGCAGCTGGGCGACACCATCCAGCACCCCACGGCGCGCGCCCTGTACCAGCAGGCCCAGGCCGACCAGGACGCGTATTTCAAGCAGCGCGACGCGGCCTTCAAAGCGCTGGAAAATTGGGACACCAGCAAAGCGCAGACCTTTTTCAGCCGCGAGATGCCCGTGCTGTCGCAAAAGATCATCGGCAACATCGACAAGCTCAGCACCTTTCAAAACGACTATACCGACCAGGTCTTCGCCCGCACCTTCGCCAGCAACCAGCTGGGCATGATCGTCCTGGGCATCGCCACCGTGCTGGCGCTCATGGCGAAATCAACAGCC
>NZ_BCWN01000014.1 GCF_001592225.1 Castellaniella caeni NBRC 101664
CCGTTTGCTGTACATTGCGCCCCATGATGACGGCAGGAACATCCGCAGGGCGGCGCCTCGGATATGCGCGGGTCTCGACGGACGGGCAGCACCTCGACCTGCAGATCGACGCATTTCTTCGGGCGGGCATAGCAAAAAGCGATACGTATACCGATGTGGCCAGCGGCAAGAGCGCCGCGCGCGAGCAGCTGAATGCCTGCTTTCGCGCCTTGCGCCAGGGAGACACGCTGGTGGTCTGGCGCCTCGACAGGCTGGGCCGCAGTCTGCCGGACCTGGTGCGCATCGTGGGCGACCTGGAGCAAAAAGGGGTCAGTTTCGAGAGCCTGACCGAAAAAATTGAAACCAGCAGTGCCTCGGGTCGGCTGATCTTCCACGTTTTCGCGGCCTTGGCCGAGTTCGAACGCAACCTCATCCGGGAGCGCACCCGGGCGGGCCTCGTGGCGGCGCGTGCGCGGGGGCGCCACGGGGGGCGGCGGCCCAAGCTCGATACGCGGCAGACGCAGGAAGTCCTGGCCATGGTCGAGGCGCGCGGCACCCCGGTCGCCCAGATCGCCGCGCGCTATCACGTGTCCAGGACGACGATCTATAACGTGGTGTCGCGTGCGCGGCGCGTGAAAGTCGGCACCTTGTGACGATCGGTGCCGTGGTGTCCTGCGGTAGAAACAGGTGCCACAGTGGGTGGGTGAAGCGGGCATGCTGGGCGGCCCCCCGCGAGAGGAGGCCGTCGAGGACTCAGGCCTGCGGCAGGGCCGGGGCGTCGTGGCGCAGCTGGAACACGCCCACGGCCTGGTTCAGGCCGTTCATTTGCGCATCGAGCGCCTTGGCCGATTCGCCTGCCTGCACGACCAGGGCGGCGTTTTGCTGCGTGACCTGGTCCATCTGCGTGATGGCGAGGTTGATCTGCTCGATGCCGGTGGCCTGCTCGCGGCTGGCCAAGGTGATTTCGCCCATGATGTCGGTGACGCGCTTGACGCTGCTGACGACCTCGGCCATGGTCTGCCCGGCGCCGTCGGCCAGGGTGGCCCCGGTGCGGATTTTCTGCACCGTGGTGTCGATGAGCCCGCGGATTTCCTGCGCGGCGGCCGCCGAACGCTGGGCGAGCGCGCGCACCTCGGAGGCCACCACGGCAAAGCCCTTGCCCTGCTCGCCCGCGCGGGCGGCCTCGACGGCGGCGTTCAGCGCGAGGATGTTGGTCTGGAAGGCGATGCTGTCGATAGTGCCGATGATGTCGGCCATCTGCTGGGTGGAGGCGTTGATGTCGTCCATGGTGTGCACCACCTGGTTGACCGTGTCGCCGCCTTTGGCGGCAACTTCGGACGCGGCGCTGGCCAGCGTGTTGGCCTGCTGCGCGTTGGTGGCGTTGTGCCCCACGGTGCTGGTGATCTGTTCCATGCTGGCGGCGGTTTCCTGCAGCGAGGCGGCCTGTTCTTCGGTGCGCGCGGAAAGGTCCAGGTTGCCGGTGACGATCTGGCCGACGGACTGGGCGATCCACTCGGTGCCTTGGCGCACCTGGGCCACGGCCTGGGCGATGCCGTCGCGCATGACGCGCATGGCGTGCAGCAGGCTGTGGGTGTCGCCCTCGCGCACGGGGATGTCCACGCTCAGGTCGCCTTGCGACATCTGATTGGCGATGGCGATGACTTCATCGGGTTCGCCGCCCAGCTGGCGCACCAGCCGACGCGACAGGGTCAGCCCCAGCGCCAGCAAAATGGCCGCCAGCACGAGGGCCGCCAGCACGAAGCGGATGGCCTGGTTCCAGAGCGTGGCGTTGACCGTGTCCAAGTAGACGCCCGAGCCCAGAATCCAGCCCCAGGGGGCGAATTCTTTCACGTAAGACACCTTGGGCACTGGCTGGGCGGCACCCTGCTTGGGCCAGAGGTAGAAGACGAAGCCGTCATGGCTGGGGCTGGCCTTGACGGTATCGACGAAGGCGACGAACAGCCGCAGACCGTTTGGGTCTTTGATGGCTGAGAGGTCTTGCCCGTTGAGCTTGGGCTGGATGGGATGCATCACCATGCGCGGCTGCATGTCGTTGATCCAGAAGTATTCCTGCCCGCTGTAGCGCATGCCGCGGATGGCGTCCATGGCCTGCTGTTTGGCCTGGTCTTCAGTCAGCGCCCCTTTTTTCACCTGGGCATCCAGATAGGTGATGACCCCGTAGGCGGTTTCTACCGCCTGGCGGGCGCCGTCCTGGCGTTCCTTGAGCAGCGCGTTGCGCTCCATCCAGAGGAAGGCGCCGGTGAGCAGGGCGATGCCGATGATGGCCACCAGCGTGAAAAGGGCGAATTTGAATGAGGTGGTGCGTGTTCGTGCCAGACGCGGGTGGGCCATGGTGTCATCCTCTCTTCTGTGTAACGAAGCATGCCGCGGGGCTGCCGGGTGTACCAAGCGAACCGCCGTCGGCTACCGCGCGTATCGGCTCAGTGTAGGTCGGGTATCGGGTATGCATATGCGCGAAATGAGGCCAAAAACCCGAGCAGAACGCTCGGATTCCGCTTGTGGCGGCCTGATTTTCGACATTAAAATGACGCGTCTTCAATTTTGCGGAGTGCCTTCCTGTGGAAAGTGCCAGTTGTCGATCTACGATCGATGCGCCACAGGCTTAGGTAGCTTGCAAGTCTTCGGCTTGCGGCTATCCCTGTCTTGTGGCAGATAGCTGCGGGTTCGTCCCGATGCCGTGCGTCCGCACGGCATCCCTCATCCCGACACGATCGTGATTGTCGCCGCCCGACGCGGCGGCCCGTTTGCGCCTGGTCAACGACTCGTCGCGCCGGGCCGCCGCGCGGCCGACTCTTTTGCGGGAACTTCACCATGACTTTGAACCCTCGGCCTCGTTAGCCGCTCTTCTGTTTGTTTCAGGGGAGTGGCGATCCGGAGAACAAGAATGCGTTTCACGATCCTGAAAGAACTTTTCGCGGGCTTTTTGCGCGCCCGCCACATGACCCGCCATTTCCGTCGGCGGTTTCTGCCGACTGCCGAGATCGGCGCCGTGGCCAGCCACGAAGTGCCCCCGGTGCTGGCGCAAGCCTTGCGGGCCGCCGCCCTGATGGCGCCCGACGCGCTGCTGCGCCGCCTGGACAGCCGCCCCGATGGCCTGAGCGATGCGCAGGCAGCCCAGCTGCGCGAATCCGTCGGTTTCAACGAAGTGGAGCAGGAAAAGCCCCTGCCCTGGTGGACGCACCTGTGGCATTGCTATCGCACGCCCTTCAACCTGCTGCTGACCCTCCTGGCCGTCGTGTCGTGGCTCACGCAGGACGCGGAGGCGGTCGTCGTCATCGGCACCATGGTGGTGCTGTCCACCTTGCTGCGTTTCTGGCAGGAGGTGCGCTCCAACCGCGAGGCGGACGCCATCAAATCGCTGGTCAGCAATACGGCCACGGTGTTGCGACCCCTGGGCGACGCCGACGTGACGGGGGCGGATGGCCAACCGCGAGGCGTGCAGCTGGACGATGGCCTGGGCCGCCGCTGCGAGGTCGAAGTGCGCCTGCTGGTGCCGGGCGACGTCGTCGTGCTGGCGGCGGGCGACATGATCCCGGCGGATTGCCGCATCCTGGCGGCCAAAGACCTGTTCGTCGCGCAGGCCGCCATGACGGGCGAGTCGCTGCCCGTGGAAAAATTCGCCGTCCAGCGCGACGACGCGGTGCGCAACCCGCTCGAACTCGACAACGTCGTCTTCATGGGCACCAACGTCGTCTCGGGCGCGGCCCGCGTCGTCGTGGTCAACACCGGCGAGCGTTCTTACTTCGGGGCGCTGGCCGGGCGGGTGCTGGCCACGGACCGCGCGCCCACGCCGTTTCAGATGGGGGTCAATCGCACGAGCTGGTTGCTCATCCGCTTCATGCTGGTGATGGCGCCCCTGGTGCTGTTCATCAATGGCTTCACCAAGGGCGACTGGGGCGAGGCGCTGCTGTTCGCCGTGTCGGTGGCGGTCGGGCTCACGCCCGAGATGCTGCCCATGATCGCCACCTCCACCCTGGCCAAGGGGGCGGTGGCGCTGGCCCGGCGCAAGGTGGTGGTCAAGCGGCTGGACGCCATCCAGAACTTCGGTGCCATGGACGTGCTGTGTACGGACAAGACGGGCACGCTCACGCAAGACCGCATTTTCCTCGAACGCCACGTGGATGCCTGGGGGGAGCCGTCCGACGCGGTGCTGGAACTGGCCTGGCTCAACAGCCGGCATCAGACGGGCCTGAAGAACCTGCTGGACGTGGCCGTGCTCGAGCGCGCCGGGGTGGACGGCCCGTCGGGGGCCGCAGGCCGCTATCGCAAAGTGGACGAAATGCCGTTCGATTTCGTCCGGCGGCGCATGTCGGTGGTGGTGTCCGGGCCGGATGGCGGGCATCGCCTGATCACCAAGGGGGCGGTCGAAGAAGTGCTGCGGGTATGTACACGGGTCATGCACGATGGCCGCGAAGTGCCGCTGACGCCCGCGCTGCTGGAGCGCATCCGGGCCGTGGCCAGCAGTCTCAATGAAGAAGGCCTGCGCGTGGTGGCCGTGGCCTCGGGTCGGCCGCAGCCCGCGCGGCAGGCGTACAGTGTGGCCGACGAGCAGGGCCTGGTGCTGGCCGGCACCATTGCCTTTCTCGACCCTCCCAAAGAATCCACCCACGAGGCGCTGGCCGCCCTGGCGGCGCATGGCGTGGCCGTCAAGGTGCTCACGGGCGACAACGAGCGCATCACGGCCAAAGTGTGCCGCGAGGTGGGCCTGCAGCCGCGCCAGGTGCTGCTGGGCGGCGACCTCGAACTCATGGACGACGCAGCGCTGTCGCGCGCCGTGGAAACCACGGACGTCTTTGCCCGCCTGACGCCCACGCACAAGGCGCGCATCGTGCGCCTGCTCAAGGCTAACGGCCACGTGGTGGGGTTTCTGGGCGACGGCATCAACGATGCGTCGGCCCTGCGCACCGCCGACATTGGCATCTCGGTCGATTCGGCGGTAGACATCGCCCGCGAGGCTGCCGACATCATCCTGCTGGAAAAAAGCCTGATGGTGCTGGAAGCGGGGGTCGTCGAGGGACGGCGCACTTTCGTCAACATGCTCAAGTACATCAAGATGACGGCCAGCTCCAACTTCGGCAACGTGTTCTCGGTGCTGGTGGCCAGCGCCTTCATTCCGTTTCTGCCCATGCTGCCCATTCACCTGCTGGTACTCAATCTGCTCTACGACATCTCGCAGACGGCGATTCCGTTCGACACCGTGGATGAGGCGCAGCTGCTGCGGCCGCAGCGCTGGGTGCCGGGGGAAATCGGCCGCTTCATGCTTTTTTTCGGGCCCATCAGCTCGATCTTCGATCTGGTGACGTTCGCCATGATGTGGTTCGTCTTCGGCGCGCACTCCGCCGCGCAGCAGACGCTGTTCCAGTCGGGCTGGTTCGTGGTCAGCCTGCTGACGCAGACGCTCATCGTGCACATGATCCGCACGGCCAAGGTGCCCTTCGTGCAAAGCCGGGCCGCTTGGCCGCTGCTGTTCATGACGGTGCTGATCATGGCCGCGGGGCTGTTCTTGCCCATGGGGCCGCTGGCATCAGCCTTCAGCCTGCAGGCCTTGCCGCCGCTGTACTTCGCGCTGCTGCCGTTCATCCTGCTGGCCTACATGGGGCTGACGCAATGGATGAAGGGGGTGTACTGCCGCCGCTGGGGCTGGCAATGAGATAAAGCCCACGCCTGGGGCGGCTGCCGTCGTGGCGTAGCCCGGCGCGGCGCGGGCTGTAGCCTAGGTCGCCTTTTCGTCGAAGGCCATGCAGGCGCCCTGTACCCGCAGGTAGCCGCTGGCCCCCAGGGCCGGCGCTGACAGTGACGGCACGCGCAAGTCCAGGCACAGTTCGGCCAGATCGACGCCGATCAGGGTGTGGTCGCCGCGAAACGAGCGGTAGCCCACGGTGGCCGGGATGCCAGGGCCCTGGGCCGACCACAGCACCTGTTCGGGGCGGATCAGGATGCTGGCGTTGCCGTCGGGGCGCGGGCTTTCGGGGTGCAGCGCGATAGCGCCCAGGGCGCAGGTGGCGGTCTGGCCGTCGGTCAGTGCGCCCGGCAGGCACAGCGTGGCGCCCGTCAGCCGGGCGGCGGCCGGGCTGGCCGGTTTCCAGTACACCGCTTCGGGGCGGGCGCACTGCATGATGCGTCCGGACTGCATCACGGCCAGCTGATCCGACACGGCGAAGGCCTCGCCTGGGTCGTGGGTCACCAGCACCGTGGTCGTGCCCGTCTGGCGCAGCACGCGCACCACTTCTTCGCACATGCTGCGGCGCAGGTCGAGATCCAGGGCGTTGAAGGGTTCGTCCAGCAAGACCAGCGACGGCCCCGGCGCCAGGGCGCGGGCCAGGGCGACGCGCTGTTGCTGCCCGCCCGAGAGTTCGTGCGGATACCGCTTGCCCAGGCCCGCCAGCCCGGTGAGGGCCAGCACTTTTTCCACCCGCTGGCGCCGCCCGTCCTGGCGCGGCAGGCCGAAGCGGATGTTGCCTTCGACCGTGAGGTGCGGAAACAGCGTGCCTTCCTGGGGTACGTAGCCGATGCCGCGCCGCTCGGGCGGCACGAACACCGTGGGGGATGCCACGATGCGCTCGCCAAAGGCGATCTGGCCTTCGTCCAGCGGGTCGAAACCGGCGATCAGACGCAGCAAGGTGGTCTTGCCGCAGCCCGAAGGCCCCAGCAGGGCCAGCACCGACCCCTGGGGGATGGCCAGGTCGATGCCGCGCAGCACTTCGGTGGGGCCGAAGCGCTTGCGGATCTGGCTGAGGATCATGGAGGTGCTCATCTCATTGATGTCCGTGGTGCAGCATGCGGCGGGTGAAGACCCAGACCGGCAAAATGGAAACGACCACCAGCAAGGCGGCAAAAGGGGCGGCGGCGCCATATTCGGCATCGGCGGTGTATGTCCAGACCTCGGTCGCCAGGGTGACGGTGCCGGTGGGGGCGAGCATCAGCGTGGCCGTCAGCTCGCGCACGATCTCCAGCATCATGAGGGCCAGCGCCGCGCCGATGCCCGGCGTGATGTTGGGCAGGATCACGGTCAGGAAGACGTGGAACGGACGGCGTCCCAGGCTGCGGGCGATGGCCTCGATCTGCGGCGGCACGAGTTCGATCGAGGCGCGCAGCGACGATTGGGCCAGCGGCAGGAACAGGATGGCGTAGGCGATGAGCAGCACGCTCGCGCCCTGGTAGAGCGCGGGCACCAGACGGATCGACAGAAACACCAGGGCCAGGGCCACGACCACGCCGGGCAGCCCGTGCACGATGTAAGGCAGGCGCTCGGCGAATTGCGCGAGGCGGCCCCGGTGGCGCGCGGCCAGCAGCACCAGCGGGATGGCGAGCACGCTGGTGAGCAGGGCGCCCGAGCCCGCCAGCGTGAGCGTGCCTTCAATGGCCGGGAGAATCTGGTCGTAGCCACGCCCGGTGGAATGCCCGTGCGCAAGCCAATAGCCCAGTGTGGCCAGCGGCACGCCCAGGGAAACGCAGCCCAGCAGGCCGAAGACGGCCAACACGGGCCAGGTGGCCCGGCCCAGCGCCACGGGGCGGGCCTGACGCGTGGCGCCGCGCCCCACCCGGGCCACCTGGCGGCCCGCGCGCAGGCGCATTTCGGCCCAGGCTGCCGGGATACACAGCAACATCAGCACGATGGACTGCATGGCCGCCGAGGCGCTGTCGAACTGCAGCTCGTACGATTCGAAGATGGCGGTGGTGAAAGTCTGCACGCGCAACAGCGCCAGAGCGCCGAATTCGGCGAACATATGGGTCAGCACCAGCAGCGCGCCGCCGCCCAGGGCGGGCAGCAGCTGCGGCATCAGGGCGTGCGTGAAAGCGTGCCAGGGGCCGTGGCCCAAAGAGCGGCAGACGTCTTCCAGCCCTGGGTCGGTGCTGCGCAGGGCGGCGGCCACGGGCAGATAGACCAGGGGGTAGGACGACAGGGCCAGAATGAAGATGGCGCCGCCCAGGTTCTGAAAGACGACGTCGATGGATGACCAGGCGTAACTAGAGACAAAGGCGGGCACGGCCAGCGGCAGGCCGGCGGCCACGCGCCACCAGCGCCGGCCCGGCAGGTCGCTGCGTTCGACGCACCAGGCCACGCCCAGGCCGATCAGCGAGGCCAGGATCATCACCCCCAGCGCCAGGGTGACGGTATTGCTGAGCAGTTCGAAGGTGCGCGCGCGAAACAGTTCTGCCGCGGCGCCCGCAAGGCCCGTCTGGACGGTGCGCAGGGCAATGTAGACCAGCGGCAGGCAGACCAGCCCGACGGGAACGAGCGCCGCGACGCTCATCCAGGTCGGCGGCATGGCGGGCCGACGGCCCGCCAGCAAACCAGGCCGTATCACGCCAGGCCGGCCTCGCGGCGCAGGGCGATGGCGTCAGCCGCGTCGCCGAGGTCGGCGGGGCTGACGGCGGGCGGCATCAGCTGGTCGAAGGGCTTGAGGTCGAAGGGTGATTTCACGCCCGCGCGCAGGGGGTATTCGGCCACGGTATCGACCACGGCTTCCTGCCCGGCCTGGCTGACCATGAAGGCCAGCAGCTTCTGGGCCGCGTCGGGGTTGCGCGCCGTCTTCAGCACGCCCGCCGCCGACACCGTGATCAGGCATCCCGGATCTTTGGGGGCGGAATAGTGCAGGCCGGCTTTCATTTTGTCGGTGCCCACTTCGTTGGCGACGATGTACCAGTAGTAGTTGTTGACCAGCGCCGTGGCGATCTCGCCGCGCTCGACGGCGCGCATGGCGGCCATGTTGCCGTTGTAGATGCGCCCGAATTCTTTCAGGCCCTTGAGCCAGTTGAGCGCCGCGTCGCGCCCCTTGAGCAGCTTGATGGCGATGATCTGTTCTTGAAATGCCCCGCTGGTGGGCACGAAGCCCACGCGATCTTTCCAGGCCGCCGTGGCCATGTCCATGACCGACCCCGGCAGCTCGGACGCCTGGATCATGTCTTTGTTGTAGACCGTGACGCGGCTGCGGGCGGTCACCCCCGTCCAGGTCTTGTCGCGCGCGGTGTAGCCCGGGCGCACCTGGCTCAGCGTGCTCTCGGGCAGGGCGGCCAGCAGCTGCTTTTCGGCCAGGGCCGCGACCGGCGGGCTTTCTTCTGCGTAGAACACGTCAGCCGGCGAGCGGTTGCCTTCTTCGATGATCTGGTTGGCCAGCTGGGTGCTGCTGCCTTTGCGGATTTCGACCTGGATGCCCGTGGCCTTGGTGAAGGCGGCAACCAGCGCCGTCGTGGTCTTGGCGTGCTGGCCGTTGTACAGCACCAGGGTCTGGGTTTGCGCGGCGCGGGCGCTGCGCAGGGCGGGCGCGCCGAGCAGGGCGCCAGCGCCCAGCACGATCCCGCTGCGTAGAAAGGCTCGACGTGAGGAGGTCTTCATGGCTTGTGGACTCTCGAAAAAAGGTCGAGACGATTGTAAAGCAAATAAGAATGGTTATTCTTACGGGCGGCTGATGCGACGGTTGATGTGGCGCTCGACCCATTGGCTGTAGCGTGACATGCCGTAGCAGCAGACCAGGTAGATGGCACCGACGAAGAGATAGCCTTCGCGGAAGAAGGGCTTCCAGCTGGGGTCGCCCAACGCCAGCTTGAGCGCCCCGGTCAGGTCGTAGAGGCTGACCACCATCACGAGCGAGGTGTCCATGAAGGTGCTGATGAAGGTATTGACCATGGGGGCCACCACGATGCGCAGGGCCTGCGGCAGGATGATGCTGCCCGTGGCCTGCCAGTAGCCCAGGCCCAGCGCCGAGGCGGCGTGGTACTGCCCTTTGGGGATGGCCTGCAGGCCGCCGCGGATCGTCTCCGCCAGGTAGGCCGCCGTGAACAGCACGATGCCGATCTGGATGCGCAGCATGACGTCGATGTTGTATTCCGGCGGCAGGAACAGCGGAAACAGGAATGACGCCGTGAACAGCACCGTGATGAGCGGCACGCCGCGGATGATCTCGACGTAGAAGATGCAGAACGAGCGGATGATGGGCATGTTCGAGCGCCGCCCCAGCGCGATCAGGATGGCCAGCGGCAGCGCCAGGAAGATGCCCACCACCGTCAGCACCAGGGTGAGCGGAAACCCGCCCCACAGATTGGTTTCGACGCGGCTCATGCCCCAGAAGCCGCCCGTCATCAGCAGTACGAAGATCAGCAGCGCGGCCGCCCAGAGCCCCGCCAGCCAGGTTTTCCAGAAACGCCGGAAGCAGCTGATGAACAGCGCGCCGCCGAGGATCAGGGTGGCGACGAGCGGGCGCCATTGTTCGGCGTAGGGGTAGCGGCCAAAGAGGATCAGCCGCGCCTTTTCGGCGACGAAACCCCAGCAGGCGCCTTCGCCCTGGGCGGCGCGGCAGAGCTTGACGTCGGGCACGAAGACGGCATGGCCGAGCGCCCAGGCGTAGACGGGCGGGATGGCCGCCACCAGCAGGGCGCCGATGACCAGGGTGACGAGGCTGCTGATCCAGCTGGAAAACAGGTTGCGCCGCACCCAGGCGAGCAGCGGGCCGACGAAGGGCAGCGGCGGATTCAGCGGCGAGTGGGGCCGGGATGTCATGGTCGGCCTACCTTTCCACCAGCGCGACGCGGCGGTTGTACCAGTTCATGTAGAGGGCGATGACCAGGCTGATGAGCAGGTACACCAGCATGATGATGGAAATGCATTCCAGCGCCTGGCCGTTCTGGTTGATCGAGGTATTGGCGATCGAGACGATGTCGGGGTAGCCCACGGTCACGGCCAGCGACGAGTTCTTGGCTAGGTTGAGATACTGGCTGGTGATGGGCGGCACGATGACGCGCATGGCCTGCGGCAGGATGATCCAGCGCAGGCTTTGCGCCCGCGTGAGCCCCAGGGCCGCCCCGGCGTTGAGTTGCCCTTCGGATACGGCGAGGATGCCCGCGCGCACGATTTCGGCAATGTAGCTGGAGGTGTACAGGGTGAGGCCCGCCAGCAGCGCCAGGAATTCGGGCGTGAGCGAGATGCCGCCGCTGATGTTGAAGATCGAGATTTCGGGGACGTCGAATTGGTGGGGGGCGCCGCCCGCCAGCCAGCCGACCAGGGGCAGGCCCACGACGCACAGCAGCGCCGGCAGGCGGCGCGGGCGCCCGCCCGTGCGCGCCTGCCGCTTTTGCGCGCGGCGCAGCAGCCACCAGGCCCCCAGGCAGCCCAGCGGCAGGCCGACCAGGGCCGGAGCCCAGGCCATCGACCACACGGGCACCGGCATCTGCAGGCCGCTCTTGCTGAGGTACGTGTAGGGCAGCAGCGTCAAGGCGTCGTGCGCCGAGGGCAGCAGCTGCGTGATGACGAGGTAGAGCGCCAGCAGCTGGATGAGCAGCGGGACGTTGCGCAGGATTTCGACATAGACGTCGCACAGCTTGCGCAGCAGAAAATTATGCGACAGGCGGCCAATGCCCGCGAGTGTGCCCAGGATCGTGGCCAGCACGATGCCCAGCAGCGAGACGCGCAGGGTATTGCCCACGCCCACCAGGAATGCGCGCAGATAGGTGTCGCTGGCCACGTAGGGAAAGGCTGATTCGCCGATGTCGAAGCCCGCGGGCTGCAGCAGAAAGCCAAAGCCCGACTTCACCTGCATGGCCGCCAGGTTTTGTTCGGTGTTGGAAAACAGCACCCAGCCCAGGTACAGCAGGGCGAGGACGGCCACGATCTGGTAGACGAGGCTGCGGCGCCCCACGTGTGAGCCGCCTTGCGGGACGGCGGTGCGCTGCGTGCCTGGCGGCTTAGCGCACGGGAGGCGCATAGACCAGGCCGCCTTGCGTCCAGAGCTTGTTCACGCCGCGCGGCAGTTTCAGGGCCGAGTGCTCGCCCATGTTGCGGTCGAAGCTTTCGCCGTAGTTGCCCACCTGCTTGATGATGCGATAGGCCCAGTCTTTGTCCAGGCCCAGCAGCTTGCCCATGTCTTCGTCGGTGCCCAGCAAGCGCTGCACGTTGGGGTCTTTGCTTTCGGCCTTGACCTGATCGACGTTGGCCTGCGTGATGCCCATCTCTTCGGCGTTCTGCATGGCGAACAGCGCCCACTTCACGATGGCGAACCATTCGTCGTCGCCACGGCGCACCACCGGGCCCAGCGGCTCTTTGGAGATGACGTCGGGCAGGATGACGTAGTCGTCAGCCTTGGGGTTTTGCACGCGGATGCCGGCCAGTTCAGACATGTCGGTGGAGATGACCTGGCAGCGCCCGCCGAAGAAGGCGGTGTGCGCCCCTTCGGGCGAATCGAAGACCACCGGCTTGTAGGGGATGTGGTGCGCGCTGAAGTAGTCGGCCACGTTCTTTTCGGACGTGGTGCCCGACTGCAGGCAGATTTCGGCGTTTTTCAGTTCACTGGCGCTTTTCACGCCGAACTTCTTGGGCACCATGAAGCCTTGCCCGTCGTAGTAGTTGATGCCGGTGAAGACCACCCCCAGCGAGGCATCGCGCGTGAGCGACCAGGTGGTGTTGCGCGACAGCATGTCGATTTCGCCCGACTGCAGCGCGGTGAAGCGCTGCGGCGGGTTGAGCGGCACGAATTTCACCTTGGTGGCGTCTTTCAGCACGGCGGCGGCCACCGCGCGGCAGACGTCCACGTCCAGACCGCGCCATTCACCCTTGCTGTCGGTGCCGGAAAAACCGGGGGCCGACGTGTTGACGCCGCAGGCCAGCTGGTCGTGCGCGCGCACGGAGTCGAGCACTTTGCCTGCGTGCGCCGTGCCGCCGACGGCAAGCGTCAGGCCGGCCAGGGCAATGGCCAGGCGGGTGGGGGTCTTCATGGGGTTCTCCTCTGTGCCGGTGGGCGGTTTGTTGTGTGTTTTTGAAGGGCTTCATGCTGAGGCAGCGGCTCAGGCTTGTCAATCCTCGCCAAACCGGATGCCCTGGGCCAGCGGCAAGGCGTGAGAATAGTTGATGGTGTTGGTGGCGCGGCGCATATACGACTTCCAGGCATCCGAGCCCGATTCGCGGCCGCCACCGGTTTCTTTCTCGCCGCCGAAGGCCCCGCCGATTTCGGCCCCCGAGGTGCCGATGTTGACGTTGGCGATGCCGCAGTCCGATCCACCGGAGCTGAGAAACTGTTCGGCCTCGAGCAGGTTGGTGGTGAAGATGGCCGACGACAGGCCCTGCGGCACGGCATTGTGCATGTGCAGCGCCTCGTCGAACGTGCGGTAGCGCATCACGTACAGGATGGGGGCAAAGGTTTCCTGGCAGACCAGGTCGGTTTGTGCGGGCATTTCAACCAAGGCCGGGCGCACGTACCAGGCGTGCGGATAGCGCTCGGCCAGCGCGCGTTCGCCGCCCGTGACCTGGCCACCCTGCGCGCGGGCCGCGTCCAGCGCCGTCTGCATGGCCTCGAAGGCGCGCCGGTCGATGAGCGGCCCCACCAGGGTGTGCGCCTCGAGCGGGTTGCCCACCGTGGCGCTGGCGTAGGCGGCCTTCAGGCGCGCCATCAGGGTGTCGGCCACGTCTTCGTGCACGATGAGGCGCCGCGTGGTGGTGCAGCGCTGGCCGGCCGTGCCGATGGCGCCAAAGACGATGCCGCGCAGGGCCATGTCCAGGTTGGCCGAAGGCGCCACGACGATGGCGTTGTTGCCGCCCAGTTCGAGCAGGCAGCGGCCAAAGCGCTGGGCCACGCGCGGCCCCACCTGGCGGCCCATGCGGGTGGAACCCGTGGCCGAGACCAGCGCCACGCGCGGGTCGTCGATCAGGGCTTCGCCGACTTCGCGCGCGCCGATGACGATTTGCACCAGGTGTTCGGGGGCTTCGGTGTAGCGCGCCAGCGCCCGCTGGAACAGCGCTTCGCAGGCCAGGGCGCACAGCGGCGTTTTTTCGGAGGGCTTCCAGATGACGGGGTCGCCGCAGACCAGCGCCAGCGCCGTGTTCCACGACCACACGGCCACGGGGAAGTTGAAGGCGGAAATGACGGCCACGACGCCCAGCGGGTGCCAGGATTCCATCATGCGGTGGCCTGGGCGCTCAGACGCGATGGTCAGCCCGTGCAGCTGGCGCGACAGGCCCACGGCGAAGTCGCAGATGTCGATCATTTCTTGCACTTCGCCTTCGCCTTCGGCGGCGATCTTGCCGGCTTCGAGACTGACCAGGCGGCCCAGGGCCTGCTTGTGGGTGCGCAGTTCGTCGGCGAACAGGCGCACCAGTTCGCCGCGCCGCGGCCCGGGCACTTCGCGCCAGGCGAGAAACGCCGCCTGCGCCTGGGCGGCGATGCGGGCGACGTCTTGCGGACTGTGCGTGTGAAGATCGGCCAGGTGGCTGCCGTCGATGGGCGAGTGCACGGCCAGCGTGCCGCCTGTGAGCGTGTCTGACGAGAGGCCGAAAGAATGCAGCAGATCGTGCGTGTCCATGCGGTGTGCTCCGTGCAAGTGCGCTGCGCGCCCGGCGGGCAGCCGTGCGCGCGTGGGTCTTGGCCGCGCCCGGCCCCCAGCGTGCCGTGGGGGCGCAGCCCGGTATTCCGGTATTCGCGGCTGTGCGGTTCAGGATAGCACGCGGATTTCTGTCTGGAAAAAATTTTCTTTTAGGGAAAATGCTTAGAGCAATCAGAAAAAATTGGTTTGAAAATAAGGCATTGCCGAAAGGCGTGGTGTGCGCACCGCTCATCTGGCGGCGGGTCGGCTTGCCTTGACGGCAAGGGCGCCGCCGGGGCCTGGGCGAGGCGCGCCGCGCAGTACAGCCCAGGAGCCTCCTTCGATGTCGCAGACGCATTTCGACGTAGTGATTGCCGGTGGCGCCGCCGTTGGCAGCGCCACGGCCTATTTCCTGACGACCCACCCCGGTTTTCGCGGCACGGTGGCCGTCATCGAGCCCGATCCCAGCTATCAGCATTGCGCCACGGCGCTGTCGGCGGCGTCCATCCGGCACCAGTTTTCCACGGCGGAAAACATCCAGATGTCGCTCTTCGGCACGCGGTTCCTGCGCGGCTTTGCCCAGGCCTTGGCGGTGGACGGCGAGCAGCCCGACGCGGCCTTTCGCGAGGGCGGCTACCTGTTTCTGGCCACGCCGCGCGGCTGGCCGGTGCTGCAAGAAAACCAGGCCCTGCAACGCAGCCTGGGGGCCGATATCGCCTTGCTGGATAGCGCCGCGCTGCGGGCGCGTTATCCCTGGCTGGACGTGGCCGATCTGGCGGGCGGCGCCCTGGGCCTGAGCGGCGAGGGCTGGCTGGATGCCTACGGCATGCTGCAAGGGCTGCGGCGCAAAGCCATTGCCCAGGGCGCGGTGTATCTGCCGCGCCGGGTGGTGGGGCTCGGGCTTGCAGGGGGCCGGGTCGGCCAGGTGCGCCTGGACGACGGGCAGGTACTGTCCTGCGGGGCGCTGGTCAATGCGGCGGGCACGGGTGCCCCGGCGCTGGCGCGGCTGGCGGGCATCGAGCTGCCGGTGCAGACCCGCAAGCGCAGCGTCTTTTACGTGCAGTGCCCGCAGCCGCTGCCCGGCTGCCCCATGGTCATCGACCCCAGCGGCGCCTATTTTCGCCCCGAGGGGCAGGGCTTCATCATGGGGGTCGCGCCTTCGCCCGATCACGATCCCGAGTGCGCCGTCACCGATTTCGACGTGCAGCACGCCCTGTTCGACGAGGTGCTGTGGCCCACGCTCGCCCAGCGGGTGCCGGCCTTCGAGGCCCTGCGCTGCACGCGCAGCTGGGCCGGGCACTACGACTACAACCTCGTCGATCAGAACGTCATCCTCGGGCTGCATCCGGCGCTGGACAACCTGTATTTCGCCAATGGCTTCAGCGGACACGGCATGCAGCAGTCGCCCGCCGTGGGGCGCGCCTTGTCCGAACTGATCGTGTCCGGCGGCTTCCAGACGCTCGACCTTGGTCGTCTGGGGTGGGGCCGCATTCTCGAAGGCCGGCCGATCATCGAAAAGAATGTGGTTTAGCGGCCCGCAGCCGACGGGCGTGCGAGCCCGCGGCAGCGGCGCCGGGTGCGCGGGGGCAGCGAGCAGGCAATGACTATCACAGAAGACGACAAATTGAGTTCAACGCAGGTGCGCGAGCGCCAATCCGCCCTGGCCGGGCGCCTGAAGTCGCTGCGTTTGCAGCGCGGCTGGACGCAAGGCCAGGCGGGCGAGGCCAGCGGGGTGTCGGTCTCGGCGCTGTCCAAGATTGAAAACGGCCTGGTGTCGCCCACCTACGATGTGCTCTTGCGCCTGGCCCACGGCCTGGGCGTGGACATTGCCGAACTGTTCGTACCCGCCCAGGCGCACATGGGGGCCGGGCGGCGCAGCATCGAGCGCGCCGGGCAAGGGGAACTGCACGACACGCCACTCTACCGCCACCAGCTGCTGTGCTCGCAGCTGGCGCACAAGAGCATGATGCCGTTTCGCAGCGTCATCAAAGCCTTCAGTCTTGCGCCGGACGAGGGCTGGAGCCGCCACGACGGTGAAGAATTCGTCTACGTGCTGGCGGGCGCCATCGAGCTGCATACCGAGTACTACCAGCCCGTCACCTTGAGCGCGGGCGACTGTTTTTATATTGACAGCCGCATGCGGCATCGGGTCATCAACGCCGGTGCGCATGAGTCCGAGGTGCTGTGGCTGAGCACCACGCCGGTCGAAGCGTGAACAGGGCGGGCCGCGGGTTGGCGGGGTGAAGGTGATCTTGGACGCTGCCTGTCTGGCAGGGTCAGGCATGTTGCGAAAAGGAAAATGTGATGACGCTATCGTCTGCGGTACAGCCCCGGCTGGCGGGCCATGTGTTGGTCGATCAGTTGCGCGTGCACGGGGTTGGGCACGTTTTTTGCGTGCCCGGTGAAAGCTATCTGGCGGTGCTCGACGGGCTGTACGACGCGGGCATTGAAGTCACCGTGTGCCGCCAGGAGGGCGGGGCGGCCATGATGGCCGAGGCCCACGGCAAGCTCACGGGCCGCCCCGGCGTGTGTCTGGTGACGCGCGCACCGGGGGCTTCCAACGCCATGGCGGGGGTACATATTGCCTCGCAAGACTCTACGCCGCTGATTCTGCTGGTGGGCCAGATCGGCCGCGCCATGCGCGACCGGGGGGCGTTTCAAGAGATGGATTACCGCGCGGTCTTTGGCTCGCAGGTGAAATGGGCCGCCGAAATCGATCAGGCCGAGCGCATTCCCGAATACCTGTCGCGCGCTTTCCACGTGGCGGTGTCCGGGCGCCCCGGCCCCGTGGTGCTGGCGCTGCCCGAAGACATGCTCACCGAAATGGTCGCGGTGGCCGACGCCCGGCCCTACCAGGTGCTGGATACCGCGCCGCCCGCGGATCAGCTCACTGCGCTGGCCACGCTATTGTCCAAGGCCCAACGGCCTTTGGCGATTGTGGGCGGCAGCCGCTGGGATGCGCGGGCTGTCGATGATCTTGCGGCCTTTGCCCAGCGCCATGCCATCCCGGTGGCGGTGCAGTTTCGCCGCCAGATGCTGTGCCCGGTCGAACACCCCTGCTTCGCGGGCGACCTGGGCCTGGGGGCCGACCCGGCCTTGCTGGCCGCGATCCGCGCGTCCGACCTGATTCTGGCCGTGGGCGGGCGCCTGTCCGAGGTGCCCAGCCAGGGCTATACCCTGTTTGGCATCCCCGAAGCCGGGCAGACGTTCGCGCACGTGCACCCCGACCCCAGCGAGCTGAACCGCGTGTATCGGGCCGACGTGGCCCTGGCGTGCTCGCCCGGGGCCTGGCTGCGGGCCATGGCAGGGCTGCCCGCCACCGCCACGGCGGCGCGCCAGGCGCGCTGCCAGCAGCTGCACGCGGCGCGCGCCGCCTGGAGCGACCCCTTGCGCATCCACCACCCGGGCGCCTTGCAGATGGGCGCGGTGATGGCGTATCTCAACCAGGCCCTGCCCGATGACGCGATCCTCGCCAACGGCGCGGGCAATTACGCCACCTGGCTGCACCGGTTTTATCGCTTTCGCGGCTATGGCACGCAGCTGGCGCCCACCTCGGGCTCGATGGGCTATGGCCTGCCCGCCGCCGTGGCGGCCAAGCGGCTGTATCCGCAGCGTCCGGTGGTGTGTTTTGCCGGGGATGGTTGCTTCATGATGCATGGGCAAGAATTTGCCACGGCGGTGCAGTACCAGCTGCCCATCGTCGTCGTGCTCATCGACAATGGCATGTTTGGCACCATCCGCATGCACCAAGAGCGCCACTATCCGGGGCGGGTGTCGGCCACCGCGCTGCGCAATCCGGATTTTGCCGCCTATGCGCGCGCCTTTGGCGGCCATGGCGAGCGCGTCGAGACCACCGCCGAATTCCAGCCCGCCTTCGAGCGCGCCATGGCCAGCGGCCTGCCCGCCATCGTCCATTGCCTGATCGACCCCGAAACCATCACGCCCACCAAGACGCTCAGCCAGCTGCGCGCAGGACAGTAGCCACCGCGTGCCGCCTGACGCCCGCCCGCGCGGTGCCGAGGGAGCCTGTTTTCAGCCCGCCCGCGCCGGACGCACCAGCACCCGGGCGGCCTGGCGCACGGCCTGCGTGAGAACGTCCATGGTGCGCGCCCCCGTGCGCCAATGCTGCCAGTACAGCGGCAGGTCGTGCCAGGCGCGGGCGCGCAGCGGCACCAGATCGCCCGCGTCCAGGGCCGCGCGAATCATGGGCAGCGGGTTCATCGTCCAGCCCAGGCCAGCCAGGGTGGCCGTGACGAAGGCGTGCGCCGAGGGCAGCCACCAGGTGGGCGGTTGCCAGGGGCGCTCGTCGCCCAGAATCCGCCGCACGAACTGCGCCTGCATGTCGTCCTTGCGGTTGAAGATCAGCACCGGGGCCTGCGCCAGGGCGTCGGCGGTTACGCCGTGCGCAAAGTAGCGGGCGTGGAAGGCGGGTGAGCAGGTGGCCACGTAGCGCATGCGGCCCAGGGGGTGTACGCGGCAGCCCTGCACCGGGTCGCCCAGCGTCGTGACGGCGGCCAGCACGCTGCCGTTGCGCAGCAAAGAAGCCGTGTGATCCTGGTCTTCGGAAATCATGTCCAGCGTCGTGCGGCTGTTTTCTGCGTAGCGCGCCGCCGCCTGGATGAACCAGGTTTCCAGGCTGTCGTGGTTGACGGCGATACGCAGGCTGGGAGCGGGACGGTCGGCGTCGATGCCCAGATGATCGAGCGCTTCGTGTTCGAGCAAGGCGGCCTGCTCGGCCAGCCGTACCAGGACGCGGCCGTCCGCCGTGGCCTGTGCCGGGCTGGTGCGCAGCACCAGCAGTCGGCCCATGCGCGATTCGAGCGTCTTGATGCGCTGCGAGATGGCCGATGGGGTGACGTGCAGCGCCGCGGCGGCGCGCTCGAAGCTGCCCTCGCGCACGACGGCGGCCAGGGCGCGCAGATTGCCATGATCCAGTTGCATGCTTGTTCTCTGTTTTAATTAAGAATTGCTTAATATAATTTAATAAATTTAGCTGTATTTTATATTGCTGCACCTGCACAATGAAGGGCAGTCCGAATCAGCCGCGTCGCAAGCCGGTATGGCACCCGATTCGGCTGGCCATTCATTCGGATGGCCTTTCATTTTGCAGGAGCCCACGATGTTTGCCGCTGTCCCGTTTCTTTCCGCCTCGCCCCTGGTTGCCGCCTGGACGAGCGGCACCTTGACGGGCCTGGGCATGTTCGCCGCCGTGGGGGCGCAAAGCGCGTTCATCCTGCGCCAGGGCATTGCCCGCGCGCACCTGTTTTCCATCCTCTTCATCTGCGCCCTGATCGACGCCTGCTTCATCTTTGCCAGCGTCTCGGGTCTGCAGACGCTGACGGCCCGCCTGCCCGGGCTGGCGGGTTTCGTGCTGTGGTTCGGGGTCGTGTTCCTGTCCTGGTATGGTCTGCAGTCGGCCCACCGGGCCTGGCGTCCGGCGGCGGGGGCTCAGGCCGAGCAGGCCGCCTTGTCTTCGCGCCGCGCGGCCTTGCTGGGGGCCATTGGCTTCAGCCTGCTCAACCCCCATTTCTGGCTGGACATGATGGTGCTGGGCTCGATTGCCCACGGCTTTGCCGACGCGCGCTTTGGCTTTGCCGCCGGCGCGCTCACAGCCAGCGTGCTGTGGCTGATCGTTCTAGGCCTGGGGTCACGCCTGTTTGCACCGTTTTTTCGCGACCCGCGCGCCTGGCGCGTGCTGGATGGCGCCATTGCTCTGGTGATGTTCGTGCTGGCCTGGCGGCTGGCCGCGGGGGCCATCGCGCAGTAAGCGGCTTGGAGATGCGCCCGGTCGCAACCGCTGTGCGACCGAGGGGGCTCAGGCCAGCTGACGCAGCGCCCTTGGATGGGGGGCTTGCTGCCCAGGCGCATGTGCATAGGCCGCAGGCGGGTCATCCGGGCGGCCCTCGTCGCCTGTTTTGAACTGGGCCACGGTGGCCGCCAGGCTGTCGGCCTGCGCGCTCAGCGAGTCGGCGGCAGCGGCGGCTTCTTCGACCAGGGCCGCGTTTTGTTGCGTGACCTGATCCATCTGGCCCACCGCCAGGTTGATCTGGTCGATGCCCGTGGACTGCTCGTTGGACGCCGAGGCGATCTCGCTCATGATGCTGGTGACCCGATCGACGGCGGTCAGCACCTCTTGCATGAGTGTGCCGGTCTGGCCCGCCTGGCGCGTGCCCGACTGCACCTCTTGGGAAGCGGCTTCGATCAGTTGCTTGATCTCGCGGGCCGCTTCGGCGGAACGCTGCGCCAGCGCCCGCACCTCGCCCGCCACCACGGCGAAGCCCTTGCCCTGCTCGCCCGCGCGGGCGGCTTCGACGGCGGCATTGAGCGCCAGGATGTTGGTCTGGAAGGCAATGCCGTCGATGACGCCGATGATGTCGGTGATGCGCGTCGAACGCTCGGCGATGCGCTGCATGGTGGCGACCATGCCCTCCACGGCTTCTTCGCCCTGGTGCGCGGTGCGGGAAGCGCCGCTGGCCAGTTGATTGGCCTGGCGCGCGTTGTCGGCATTCTGGCGCACGGTGGACGACAGCTCTTCCATGCTGGCGGCGGTTTCCTGCAGCGAGGCGGCCTGTTCTTCGGTGCGGCTGGACAGGTCGGTGTTGCCCACGGCGATCTCGCGCGCGCCGGTGTGGATTTCACCCACGCTGGCATGCACTTGGCGAATCATGTGGCGCAGGGCGTCTTGCGTGCTGGCCAGGCTGTCGAGCAGCTGGTGCACCTCGTTGCGGCTGTGCGCCGGGCTGGGCGGGATGTCGTGGCTCAGGTCGCCCGCCCCCAGGCGCCGCAGGCCGGTGACCACGTCGTGCACCGGGGCCAGGGTGCGCCGTGCCAGCCAGAAGATCGCCAGCGCGATCAGCAACGTGCCCAGCAGCATGAAGCCCAGCTGCGTCCACATCTGCTGGTTGCTGGCGCCCAGGTAATCATCGACGTCGCCAAAGCCGTACATCAGCCAGCCCCAGTTGGGCACCGCCTGCCAGGCCATGAAGACCTTGGTTTGGTTGATCGTGGCCTGGGCCGTGCCGCTGGGGGCCGACTGAAAAGCCTGCTTCATGCGGGCGAAGTCGGCCGGCGGGTTGCCCGCGCTCACCAGATCGCCCGGCTTGCCGAAAGAGCCCGCCACCCGATACCAGTCCTGGCCGTCGGCCGTGGGGCGCAGCATGAAGAGCGAGCCGTATTCGGCCAGCTTGATGCTGGTGAGATCCTTGAGTACCGGCCCGATCTGGGCGCTGATGTCCAGGCGGTCGATGATGCCGCCGTACACCTGTCCCTGGGCGTTCTTGAGCGGGTTGACGGTGACCAGATGCCATTTGTCGTTGATCAGTTCGGGGATGTGGACGACCTTGTCTTCATCCAGCGCCCGGGCCAGGCGGCTGGCCGGGTCGAGCGTGGCGCCCACGGCGTGGGCGGGCTGATCCTGGTAGGCGCTGGCCAGCACGCGCCAGCCCGTGTCAGTGCGGGCGTACAGTTCGGCCGTCATGCCGGTGACGCTGCGCATGAGCGCCTGGTTGCCCCGCAGCGGCTTGCCGTCCAGCGTTTTGCCTTCGGTCGTGAAGACGGGCAGGCCGTTTTCACTTTGCCCGGTGGGCTTGGGCGTGCCGCCCAGATAGCGCGTGAGCACCGGGTAGAGGGATTCGCTGCGGTTGCGCGCCACGTCGAAGATGAGCTGCAGCGAGCGGTTGTAGTCTTCCAGCCCCATGCGGTTGGCGGCGCTGACGTTGGCGATGGCGGTTTGTCGGCTCTGCCAGGTGATGAACGCCGCCAGCAGGGCCATGACGAGCACCGTCATGGCCGTGGCCGCGATGAAGAGCTGGGTGCCCAACGTCAGGTGTGCCATGCGGCCTGTGGCAAGGCCTGTGCGTCGCTTGAGCATGATGGTGTGTCTCCAGACAGCAAAATCTTGTTGGAATCCAGAACGAAACGACCGACCTGGGCTCTATGAGCAAGCGTAACCTTACGGGGTCTGGCGCGATCGGGGAATGACGCGGAGGAAATACAGCTTATTTGTGCCTGGAAATGAGCCGTCGGCCATCCTTTACACTAAGTGGCCGAATTCCCTTGATTGGAGCCGATCGATTTGAATTTTCAAGCCATCTTGCAACAAATGATGTCTATTTATCAGCAATGGGAATCCGCCATCCTGGTTTTCGCCGCCGTGTTGGGGGCGCTCGTCACCGGCACGGTGCTGCGCATTTTGCTGGCCCGCGTGGCGGCCCGCCTGCATCCGGTGCGCCACGTGTGGGCGCATGGGCTGTTGTCGGGGGCGTCGCTGCCCGTGCAAACCCTGATCTGGGTGCTGGGCATCGCCCTGGCCGCCGAAATGCTCGTGCAGCGCGGCACGGTGCTGTCCAAAGACTCTTTGCTGGCACACGGGCTGGCCCCCACGCGCACAGTGCTGGTCATCCTGGTGGCAATGTGGTTCTTGCTGCGCGCCGTCAACCAGATTCAGTCCAACCTGCTGGGTCGGGCCCAGGCGCGCGGGCGTGAGCTCGACCCCACGGCGGCCGACGCCATCGGCAAGCTCACGAAGGCGTCCATCGTCATCACGGCCATCCTCATGGTGATGCAGGCGCTGGGCTTTTCGATTGCCGGGCTGCTGGCCTTCGGCGGCATGGGCGGCATCGCCGTCGGCTTTGCCGCGCAAAGCCTGGTCGCCAACCTGCTGGGCGGCCTCACCATCTTTGCCAGCCGCCCTTTCAAAGTGGGGGAATACATCATCATCCCGGGCACCGACCTCATGGGCGGCGTCGAACACATCGGCTGGCGCGCCACCCGCCTGATCGGCTTTGACTGCAAGCCGTTCTATGTGCCCAATGCCATGTTCAACACGCAGCCGGTCATCAACCACACGCGCATGACCAGCCGCCGCATCATGGAAGACATCCACCTGCGCTACGCCGACATCGACGCCGTGCCGGCCATTCTCGAAGCGGGGCGCGCGCTGCTCAATACGCACCCCGGCATCAAGCACGATTTCTTCGCCTTCAACTTCAGCAGCTGTGGCGGCTACTCGCTCAAGCTGTCGCTGTACGCCTTCACCGTCAGCACCGACTACAACGACTATATGAACGTGCAGGAAGACGTGCTGCTCAAGCTGGCTGACATCATCCGCCGCCAGGGGGCACGGATGACGGGGCCGGTGTCGTCGGTCGAGATGCCCCAGCTGCAAGTGCCGCCCTCGGGCGCCGCCCCGGCGGACGTGCCCGCGGGGCTGCTGACGCCACAGCCATTGCCGCCTGGCCTGCCGCCTATCGCCTGAGCCGACGGCCAAGTCCGGGTGTCGGCTGCGCGCTGCCAGCAGGCAGCCCTTGAAAACCCCGCCGTCGGCCCCCAGCTACCTGGATAGTTCGCCCTTGCGCCTGTGCCCAAGGCATGGCCGGGGCGCTTCACGATTCAATGAACCATTCATCCTTCGTCACCATGAGCCAAACCGATACGCAAGCCGCCGAAACCCTGGGTTTCCAGGCCGAAGTCAAGCAACTGCTGCAACTGATGATCCATTCCTTGTACAGCAACAAGGAAATCTTCCTGCGCGAACTGGTCTCCAACGCCTCCGATGCCTGCGACAAGCTGCGCTTCGAGGCCATCGACCATCCCGAACTGCTGGAAGGCGATGGTGACATGCGCATCCGCGTCGAGTTCGACAAGGCCGCGCGCACCATCACCATCAGCGACAACGGCGTGGGCCTGTCGCGCGACGAGGCGGTGGCCAACCTGGGCACCATCGCCCGCTCGGGCACGCGCGAGTTCTTCTCGCAGCTGACTGGCGACAAGCAAAAAGACGCCCAGCTCATTGGCCAATTCGGCGTGGGCTTTTATTCGTCCTTCATCGTGGCCGAGAAGGTCTCGGTGCAAAGCCGCCGCGCCGGGCTGCCCGTCAACGAAGGCGTCTTGTGGGAATCCGACGGCCAGGGCGAGTTTTCCGTGGCGGCCATCGAGCGCGCCGAGCGCGGCACGTCGGTCACGCTCACCCTGCGCGCCGACGAAGACGAATTCCTGTCGGGCTGGAAACTGCGCGAGGTGCTGCGCCGCTATTCCGACCACATTTCCCTGCCCATCCAGATGAAGAAGGAAGAGTGGGATGCGGAAAAATCCGAGCAGGTGACCAAGGACGAGTGGGAAACCGTCAACCAGGCCAATGCCCTGTGGGCGCGCTCGAAGGCCGACATCACCGACGAGCAGTACACCGAGTTCTACAAGCACATCGCGCACGACTTCGAAGACCCGCTGGCCTGGACGCACAACCGGGTGGAAGGCCGCAGCGAATACACCCAGCTGCTGTACGTGCCCAAGCGCGCACCCTTCGACCTCTGGGATCGCGACGCCCGCCGCGGCGTCAAGCTGTACGTCAAGCGCGTCTTCATCATGGACGATGCCGAGCAGCTGCTGCCCAGCTACCTGCGCTTCGTGCGCGGGGTGGTCGATTCGGCCGACCTGCCGCTCAACGTCTCGCGCGAAATCCTGCAGGAAAGCCGCGACGTGCGCGCGATCCGCGAAGGCTGCGCCAAGCGCATCCTGGGCCTGCTCGACGAGCTGGCGAGCGACAAGCCCGACGAATACAAAGAGTTCTGGACGCAGTTTGGCCAGGTGCTGAAAGAAGGCGTGGGCGAAGACCCGGCCAACAAGGATCGCATCGCCGCCCTGATGCGCTTCGCCACCACCCAGTCCGACAGCCCGGCGCAGACCGTGTCGTTTGCCGACTACGTCGGCCGCATGAAAGAGGGGCAGGACAAAATCTACTACCTGTCCGCCGATTCCTACCCCGCCGCCGCGCACAGCCCGCACCTCGAAGTCTTCCGTCGCAAGGGGCTTGAAGTGCTGCTGCTGTCCGACCGCGTGGACGAGTGGATGCTCTCGCACCTGCGCGAATTCGACGGCAAGTCGCTGGTGTCGGTGGCCAAGGGCGGGCTCGATCTCGACGCGCTGGCCGACGAGACTGAAAAGAAGCAGCAGGCCGAGGCCGCCGAAGCCTTCAAGCCCACCATCGAGCGCCTGAAGACGGCGCTGGGTGAGCGCGTGAAAGACGTGCGCGTCACCGCCCGCCTGGTCGATTCTCCCGCCTGCGTGGTGGTGGACGAAAACGAGCTCAGCCCGCACCTGCTGCGCATGCTCAAGGCCGCTGGTCAGGAGGCCCCGGACGTCAAGCCGATTCTTGAAGTCAACCCGCAGCACGCGCTGGTCAAACGCCTCGAAGCCCAGCCCGACGCCGCGTTTGGCGACTGGGCCGAGCTGCTGCTCGACCAGGCCATGCTGGCCGAAGGCGCCGCCCTGAAAGACCCGGCGGCGTTCGTCAAACGCATGAACGCGCTGCTGCTGGCGCAATAAGCGCCCAGGCCTGCCGCCAGGCAGGTGGCCGCGCCCGGCCCCGGGCCGGGGCCGCCACAAGCACTCCACGTGACGGAAACCCATCCGGCACCTGGGGTGCTTGTCATTTGTGTTCTCGAGGGCTTCTGTCCATAATCGCTGCTGATTACCCATCGATTACCCATGATGAGCGGTCATCCTGCCCGGATGATCTGCCTGTACACCTGGAGCTGCCATGAAATCCCGCGCCGCCGTCGCCTTCGAGGCTGGAAAACCCCTGCAGATCGTCGAGATCGACGTCGAGCCGCCGCGCAAGGGCGAAGTGCTCGTCAAGATCAGCCACACGGGCGTCTGCCATACCGATGCTTTCACCCTCAGTGGCGACGACCCCGAGGGCGTGTTCCCTGCAGTGCTGGGTCACGAGGGGGCGGGCGTGGTGGTCGAAGTGGGCGAGGGCGTCACCAGCGTGGCGCCCGGCGATCACGTCATCCCGCTCTACACCGCCGAGTGTGGCGAGTGCCTGTTCTGCAAGTCGGGCAAGACCAATCTGTGCGTGGCGGTGCGCGCCACGCAGGGCAAGGGCCTGATGCCCGACGGCACGACGCGCTTTTCCTATCAGGGCCAGCCCATCTATCACTACATGGGGTGCTCTACCTTCAGCGAATACACCGTGGTGGCTGAAGTATCGCTCGCCAAGATCGACCCCGCCGCCAACCCCGAGCAGGTCTGCCTGCTGGGCTGCGGCGTCACCACCGGCATCGGCGCCGTGCGCAACACCGCCAAGGTGCAGGCGGGCGACACGGTGGCCGTGTTCGGCCTGGGCGGCATCGGCCTGGCCGTGGTGCAGGGCGCGCGCCAGGCGGGCGCCGGGCGCATCATCGCCGTCGACACCAACCCCGACAAGTTCGCGCTCGCCAAGGTGTTTGGCGCCACCGACTGCGTCAACCCCAAGGATCACGCCGAGCCCATCCAGCAGGTGATCGTCGGCATGACCGGCTGGGGCGTGGATCACAGCTTCGAGTGCATCGGCAACGTCAACGTCATGCGTGCGGCGCTCGAATCCGCCCACCGTGGTTGGGGCCAGTCCATCATCATCGGCGTGGCCGGCGCGGGGCAGGAAATCTCCACCCGCCCCTTCCAGCTGGTGACGGGCCGCTCGTGGCGCGGCACCGCCTTTGGCGGGGTAAAGGGCCGCTCGCAGCTGCCCGGCATGGTGCAAGAAGCCATGCGCGGCGATATCGAACTCGCCCCGTTCGTCACCCACACCATGGGCCTGGAGGGCATCAACGAGGCGTTCGACCTGATGCACGAAGGCAAGTCGATCCGCTCGGTGATTCATTATGAATAACGAGATTGAACGGGTCGAGCAGCACGCCTGCTTTGGCGGCCGCCAGGAAGTCTGGCGCCATGAATCCGCCGTGCTGGGCTGCGCCATGCGCTTTGCCGTGTACCTGCCGCCCGCGGCCCTGCAGGGCCAGGCCTGCCCGGTGCTGTACTGGCTCTCGGGCCTGACCTGCTCCGAGCAGAACTTCATCACCAAGGCCGGCGCCCAGGCGCATGCCGCCCGGCACGGCCTGATTCTCGTGGCCCCTGACACCAGCCCGCGCGGCGACGGCGTTGCCGATGACCCCGCCTACGACCTGGGGCAGGGGGCGGGCTTTTACTTGAATGCCACCCAGGCGCCCTGGGCCGCGCACTACCGCATGCAGGATTACGTGGCCCAAGAGCTGCCCGATCTCATCGAGCGGCATTTTCCGGCCATGTCGGCGCGCGGCATCGCCGGGCATTCCATGGGCGGGCATGGCGCCCTGGTGACGGCCTTGCGCAACCCTGGGCGCTATCACAGCGTCTCGGCCTTCTCGCCCATCGTGGCACCCAGCCAGGTGCCCTGGGGCCAGAAGGCGTTTGCCGCGTACCTGGGCGACGACACTACCGCCTGGGCGGCGTGGGATGCCGTCGAGCTGCTGCGCGATGCCCCAGAGCGGCTGCCGCTGCTGGTCGATCAAGGGCTGGACGACGAGTTTTTAGCGCCGCAGCTGCGTCCTGAATTGCTCGAAGCCGCCTGCCGCGCGGCGGGCCATCCGCTGACCCTGCGGCGTCACGCGGGCTACGACCACAGCTACTACTTCATCGCCAGCTTCATCGGCGAGCACGTCGAACATCACGCCAAGGCGTTGCGGTAGGTCTGCGCGCGATCCAGCATGTACTCGATGAAGGTCGAGGTGGATCGCGTGTGGTAGCGGTTGGGCATATAGAGCATGAACATCTCGGTGCCGAAGATGCTGAGATACCACTCGTTGAGCGTGGTATCGACTTCGCCGCGCGCCACTTCAGCCCGCACGACGTAGTCGGGGACGATGCCCACCCCCAGGCCCGCCATGATGGCCTGGTGCAGGAACAGAAAATTTTCCGACATCAGCGTGGGTTCGAGCAGTACCTCCTGGCGGCGCTGCTTCAGGTAGGCCGACAGCCGCAGTTGGCGGCCCGCGACCCCCGAGGTGATGATGGGGGCCTTGGGCAGGTCTTCCAGCCGTTGCGGCAACCCGTATTGCTCGACGTATGCCTGTGACGCGCAAGCGGTGTAGCGCACGGGCCCCATGGGGCGCGCCACCAGGTTTTGCGGCGGGTTGGACATGACGCGAATGGAAATGTCTACTTCATCGCGCAGCATGTCGATGATGTGGTTCTCGAACATGACGTCCAGCACGATGCCTGGATACTGGCGCTTGAAATCGATGAGCCAGTGCGTCATCACCACTTGTCCGAAGCCGCTGGGGATGCTCAGGCGGATGCGGCCGCGCAGCATGTGCCCCAGCTCGCGCACGGAGTCCTTGGCGGTGGCGAGTTCAGACTGGATTTTGCTGCCGTGCTCGTACAGGCGCAGCCCGACCTCGGTGGGCTCGATGCGCCGGGTGGTGCGCCGCACCAGTTGCTGCCCCAGGGATCGTTCGAGTCGGTTGAGGTGATAGCTGACGTTGGCGCGGGTCATTTTCAGGCGGCGGGCGGCGGCGCTGAGGTTGCCGGCATCGAGGATTTCAACCAGAAAAATCAGGGATTCGGCGTTCATGGAACCTTGCGTCATGACGTGTTCACGGTCAATGTCAAAAATCGTTTGACAGTGTGTCAACTATCTATGCCATTGTAAAGGGGTTTGATCAGTGAAAGAATCATTCCCATAAATCAAACACTGTCATCGAGCACTGCCGCGCGCATTCGGCGTTCGGCATTCAGCATCCAGGAGACCCCGACATGACCGACCCCCGACACCCTTCCGTTCCTGCCGTCACCTGGCGGCGGGAAGGCCCCGTTCTGCTGGTGACGATCGATCACCCGCCCGTGAACGCGCTGGGGGTCGAGGTGCGCCGGGGCTTGCTGGCGGCGCTGGACGCGGCCCAGGCGGATGTGGCGGTGCAGGCCGTGCTGCTGCTGGGCAAGGGACGCAATTTCATCGCCGGCGCGGATATCCGCGAATTTGGCCAGCCCCCCCAGGCGCCTTTGCTCACCGATGTCTGCAACCGGATCGAAGCCTGCCCGCGGCCCGTGATCGCCGCCGTGCAAGGGGCGGCGTTCGGCGGCGGGCTCGAGGTCGTGCTGGCAGCGCACTACCGCCTGGCCGTGCCGGGTGCAAAGTTCGCCTTGCCCGAGGTCACGCTGGGCCTGCTGCCAGGGGCCGGCGGCACGCAGCGGGCGCCGCGCCTGATCGGTGTCGAGGCGGCGCTCAAGCTGATGCTCGACGGCAAGCCCGTGGCCGCTCGACAGGCCGCCGACCTGGGCTTGGTGGATCGGCTGGCCACTGGCACCGACCCGCAGGCCGAGGGTCTGGCTTATGCGCACGAACTGCTGGCGGCGGGTGCCGCGGTGCGGCCCACGCGCGACCGCGCGATTGCCGCCGATGCCGTCCCCGCCGCCCGCCAGGCCATCGAGGCGGCCCGCGGCAGCCTGAACAAAAAGCACCGTGGCCTGTTTTCTCCGGCGCGCATTGTCGATGCCGTCGAAGCCGTGCTGGACGTCCCCTTCGACGAGGGCCTGCGCCTTGAGCGCAGCTTCTTTTTGCAGTGCCTCGATACGCCGCAGCGTGCGGCGCTGGTGCACGCTTTTTTCGCCGAACGCGAAGCGGCCAAGGTGCCCGAGGCGGGCCGTGCCCGGCCCCGTTCCCTGGAGCGGATCGGCATCGTGGGCGGCGGCACGATGGGGGCGGGCATTGCCGTGGCGATGCTCGATGCGGGCTTGCCGGTCGTCATGATCGAACGCGACGACCCCAGCCTGGCGCGTGGCCAGGCCCACGTCGCCAAGGTCTATGACAGTCTGGTGCAACGCGGTCGGCTGGATGCCGCCGAGCGCGACCGCCGACTGACGCTGTTTTCCGGATCGACGGACTACGCTGCGCTGGCGCAGGCCGACCTGGTGGTCGAGGCGGTGTTTGAAGACATGGCGGTGAAGTCCGCCGTCTTCGCCGAACTGGATCGGGTCTGCAAACCGGGGGCCGTGCTGGCCAGCAATACCTCGTACCTGGACATCAATGCGCTGGCCAAGACCGTGGCCCGGCCGCAAGATGTGATCGGCCTGCATTTCTTCTCGCCCGCCAACATCATGAAGCTGCTCGAAATCGTCGTGCCCGAACAGGTGGCCGACGACGTCGTGGCAACCGGCTTCGCCCTGGCCAAGCGCCTGAAGAAAGTGGCGGTGCGCGCGGGCGTGTGCGACGGCTTCATCGGCAACCGCATCCTGGCCGTCTATCGGCAGGCGGCGGATTATCTGCTGGCCGACGGCGCCTCGCCCTACCAGATCGACCAGGCGGTGCGCCATTTCGGCTTTCCGATGGGGCCGTTCCAGGTCACCGATCTGGCAGGGGGCGACATTGGCTGGGCCACGCGCAAGCGCCGGGCCGCCACGCGCGACCCTTTGCTGCGCTACGTGCCCGCGGCCGACCGCCTGTGCGAGCGCGGCTGGTTCGGGCAGAAAACGGGCCGTGGCTGGTATCTGTATCCGGACGGCGCGCGCGTCGGACAGGAAGACCCCGAGGTGCTGGCCATCGTGGCCGAAGTGCGCCAGCAGCTGGGCGCCGTGCAGCGCACATTCACCGAGGACGAAATCCTGCGCCGCTACCTGGCCGCCATGATCAACGAAGGGGCCAACGTCGTGCACCAGGGCATTGCCTTGCGGCCTCTGGACGTGGACGTGGCCATGCTCTATGGCTACGGCTTTCCGCGCCATCGCGGCGGGCCCCTGCACTACGCCGATCAGGTCGGGCTGGACAAAATCCTGGCCGATATTCACGAATTCGCGGCGCAAGACCCGCACTTCTGGAAGCCTTCCCCCTTGCTGCTGCAACTGGTGGCGCAAGGCAGGCGGTTCCAGGATTTGAACCAGCTTCAACAAGACTGAGGAGACACGCATCATGCGAGAGGCCGTCATCGTTTCAACCGCCCGTACACCGCTGACCAAAGCGCATCGGGGCGAATTCAACATCACGCCGGGCCCCACCCTGGCCGCTTACGCCGTGCGCGCCGCCGTCGAGCGCGCGGGCGTCGATCCCGCCCAGATCGAGGACATGATCCTGGGCTGCGGCTATCCCGAAGGCACCACGGGGCGCAATATCGCGCGCCAGACCGTCATCCGTTCCGGGCTGCCTGTCACGGTGGCGGGCACCACCGTCAACCGCTTCTGCGCCTCGGGCCTGCAGGCCATCGCCATGGCCGCCGGGCGCATCGTGCTCGAAGGGGTGCCCGCCATGATCGCCGGCGGGGTGGAAAGCTGCTCGCAGATTCAGGGGCGCAGCGCCACCGACGCCGGCACGACAGGCATCGACCCCTGGATTGCCGAGCACAAGCCCGAACTCTATCTGTCCATGATCCAGACCGCCGACATCGTGGCGCGCCGCTATGGCATCACGCGTGAAGACCAGGATCGTTTCTCCGTGGAGAGCCAGCGCCGCACCGCCCAGGCGCAGGCCACGGGTGTGTTCAAGGACGAAATCATTGCCTGCACGACCACCATGGCGGTGAAGAACAAAGAAACCGGCGAGCTCACCCAGACCGAAGTCACGGTGGATCACGACACTTGCAACCGCCCTGGCACCACCTACGAAAACCTGGCCAAGCTGACGCCCGTGATGGGGCCGGATCAGTTCGTCACGGCGGGCAACGCCTCGCAGCTCTCCGATGGCGCCGCGGCCTGCGTGCTGGTCGAAGCGCGCGAGGCCGAACGCCTCGGGTTGCAGCCGCTTGGGGCCTTCCGTGGGCTGGCCGTGGCCGGCTGCGAGCCCGATGAAATGGGCATCGGCCCCGTGTTTGCCGTGCCCCGCCTGCTGCAGCGTTACGGCCTGAAGATGGACGACATCGGTCTGTGGGAACTCAACGAGGCCTTTGCCTCGCAAGCCCTGTACTGCCAGCGCACGCTGGGCATTCCGCACGAACTGCTCAACGTCAACGGCGGCGCCATTTCCATCGGTCACCCCTTTGGCACCACGGGCGCGCGCCTGGCCGGGCACGTGCTGCTCGAAGGCAAGCGGCGCGGCGTGAAGTACGCCGTGACCACCATGTGCATCGGCGGCGGCATGGGAGCAGCGGGGCTGTTCGAAATCTACTGATCTCAAGGAATTTCCATGGATTTGAATTTCACTCCGGAAGAGGAACTCTTCCGGCAGGAAGTGTGCGCCTTTCTGGAAGCCAAACTGCCGCAGCGGCTGTCCGACAAAGTGGCCCAAGGCCTGCACTTGAGCAAGGCCGACATGCAGTCCTGGCACGCCATCCTGAACGAGCAGGGTTGGCTCGCCAGCCACTGGCCGATCGAATACGGCGGCACGGGCTGGGATCCCGTGCGCAAGTTCATCTTCGACAACGAGTGCGCGCTCGCGCACGCCCCGCGCGTGGTGCCGTTTGGCGTCAATATGCTGGGCCCCGTGCTCATCAAGTACGGCAACGAAGCGCAAAAGCGCTACTGGCTGCCCCGCATCCTGGATGGTTCCGACTGGTGGTGCCAGGGCTATTCCGAGCCGGGCGCGGGTTCCGACCTGGCGGGCCTGAAGACGCGCGCCGTGCGCGATGGCGACCACTATGTCGTCAATGGCCAGAAAACCTGGACGACGCTCGGCCAGCACGCCAACATGATTTTCTGCCTGGTGCGCACCGACCCGGATGCCAAGAAGCAGGCGGGCATCAGCTTTCTGCTGATCGACATGAACACCCCGGGCGTCGAAGTGCGGCCCATCATCACGCTCGATGGCGCGCACGAGGTCAACGAGGTGTTCTTCACCGACGTGCGAGTGCCCGTGGAAAACCTGGTGGGCGAGGAAAACCGGGGCTGGACGTGCGCCAAGTATCTGCTGACGTATGAACGTACCAACATTGCCGGCGTAGGCATGTCGGCCGCTGCGCTGGCGCGCCTGCGCAGCATCGCCGCCAAGCTGCAGAAAAATGGCCGTCCCCTGGTGCAAGACCCCGTGTTTGCCGCGCGCCTGGCGAAGATCGAAATCGATCTGGAAAACATGAAGATCACCAATCTGCGCGTCATCGCGGCGGTGGCCGGGGGCGGTGTGCCGGGCGCCGAGAGCTCGATGCTGAAGATCCGCGGCACCCAGATTCGCCAGGAAATCACCGCGCTGATGCGCCGCGCCATGGGGCCGTACGCCCAGCCGCTGCAAAGCGCTGCCCTGGAAGAAGACTTTGTCGGCCCGTGGGTTGGGCCGCAAGAAGCCGCGCCGGTGGCCGCCCAGTACTTCAACAATCGCAAGCTGTCGATCTTTGGCGGATCGAACGAGATCCAGCGCAACATCATCTCCAAGATGATCCTCGGACTGTAAGGGGATTGCATTCATGAATTTTGAACATACCGAAGACCGTCGCATGATGGCGGAGTCGCTGGGCCGCTACTTGCGCGAGCAGTATCCGTTTGCCGAGCGCGACACGATTGCCCGCTCTGCGGCGGGCCGCAGCCCCGAGCACTGGCAGCGCATGGCGCAGATGGGTATCGTGGGCGCTCTCTTTGGCGAGCATCAGGGGGGATATGGCGGCGCGGGGTTTGACTTGGCCGTGGTCTTTGAAGAACTGGGCCGCCGCCTGGTGACCGAGCCCTTTCTGGGGACTTTGATGGCGGGGCTGGCCTTGTCCGAGGCTGCGGGCAACGCGGGACAGGCCCGGGTGCAGGCCATGATCGATGGCCAGTGCATTGGCGCCTTTGCGCATGCCGAGCCTGACGCCGCCTATGCGCTTGCCCGAGTGAGCACGACGGCGCGGCGCACCGAGGGCGGCTGGGTGTTGGACGGGGCCAAGGCGGTGGTGCCGCACGCCGAGGCCGCCGACCTGCTCGTCGTCAGCGCGCGCACCTCGGGCGCGCCCGCCGACGAACAGGGCATCAGCCTGTTCGTCGTGTCGGCCAAGGCCGTCGGCCTGGCACTGCGCGGCTACCCCTTGGTGGATGGCGGGCGCGCCGCCGAGCTTGTCCTGACGAACGTGCGTCTGGGCGACGAGGCGCTGCTGGGCGCCGTGGATCAGGCCTATCCTCTGATCGAGCGCATCGTCGGAGCGGGTGTTCTGGCCCTGTGCGCCGAAAGCCTGGGGGCCATGGAAGTGGCCAAGGACGATACGCTGGAATACCTGCGCACGCGCCAGCAGTTCGGTGTGCCGATCGGCAGCTTTCAGGCGTTGCAGCATCGCATGGTGGACGTGCTGCTCGAAATCGAGCAGGCGCGCTCCGCCGTCATCCGGGCCGCTGCCGCGCTCGATGGCGACGATCGCTTGGCCCGCGAACAGGCGCTGTCGGCGGCCAAGTACACCATCGGCCGGGTGGGCATTCTGGTGGCCGAAGAGGCCATCCAGCTGCACGGCGGTATCGGTATGACCTGGGAGTTGCCGCTGGCGCACTATGCCAAGCGCCTGGTGATGATCGATCACCAGTTGGGCGACGAAGACTTTCACCTGCAGCGCTACATGGCGCTGGGCGGAGCCCGCTCATGAGCGAAAGACTGGTGTCGCGCCGCGAAGGCGCCGTGCAGGTGCTGGTAAACCACAATCCCCAGGCGCGCAACGCGCTCAGCCCGGAGTTTTACTCCGCCTTGCGCGAGGCGTTGACGGTTGCCGCCGCCGATCCCGAGGTCGGCGCTGTGGTGCTCGTCGGCGCGCAGGGATACTTCTGCGCGGGCGGCGATCTCAACCAACTGGCCAAGCGCCGCGAACTCACCGAGTCGCAGCGCCGTGAGCGCATCGAGGCTCTGCATGAGACCGTGCGCGCCATCCGCCGCTGTCCCAAGCCCGTGCTGGCCGCGGTGGAAGGGGGCGCCGCCGGGGCGGGGGTCTCGCTGGCCCTGGCCTGCGACCTGCTGGTCATGGCCGAGGACGCCTATTTGTCGCTCGCCTACGTCAAGGTGGGCCTGAGCCCGGATGGCGGTGCCACGGCCTTTCTGGCCGAGTTCATGCCGCGCCAGCTGCTGGCCGAGCTGGTGCTCACGGGCGACCGGATCGCCGCGCCCCGGTTGGCCAGCCTGGGCGTGGTCAACCGGGTGGCCGCGCCCGGCAGCGCCGAGGCGCAGGCCATCGAGTTGGCCCAGCGCCTGGCGCGCGGCCCGCAACGAGCCATGGCGCGTATCAAGGCCCTGTCGCTCAGCGCCCATCATCACTCGGTGGAAGCGCAGCTGGATGCGGAGGCCGAGCGTATGGCGGCCTCCCTGGGGGATGCGGAAGCCGCTGAGGGTATCGGGGCGTTCTTCGGCAAGCGTGCCGCCGACTTCATCTCTTTGAGGAAACTGTCATGACGAGCGCAACGGCTCATCTGCCCCTGGCCGGGGTACGTGTTCTGGATTTGTCCCGCGTGCTGGCCGGCCCCATGTCGGCCATGACGCTGGGAGACCTGGGCGCCGAGGTGATCAAGGTCGAACACCCGGGCCGCGGCGACGATACGCGCGACTGGGGCGTACGGGTGGGACGCACCGAGACGGCCTATTTCAACAGCGTCAATCGCAACAAGCGCTCCATCACCCTGGATCTGAAATCCGCCGAAGGCCAGCGTATCGCCCGCGAGCTGGCGCTGCAGTGCGATGTGGTCGTGCAAAATTTCAAGGTGGGCGGGGTCGAACGCATGGGGCTGGGCTACGAGCAGTTGAGTGCGCTCAATCCACGTCTCGTCTATTGCTCGATCTCCGGCTACAACAGCCATGGCCCCGAGGCCACCCGGCCCGGCTACGACCTGGTGGTGCAGGGCGAAACCGGCCTCATGGCCTTGAATGGTGAGGTCAACCAGCCGCCGCTGAAATTCGGTGTGGCGGTCGTGGACATGTTCACCGGCATGTACGCCGCCCAGGCCATGCTGGCCGCCCTGTACGAGCGCGAACGCACCGGGCGCGGGCGCCACATCCAGATGGCGCTGTACGACTGCGGCCTGATGATCTCGGCCTACTACGGGCTCGAGGCCTTGCTGCGCGGCGAAGACCCGCCTAAATACGGCAACAACCATCCGTCCATCATGCCCTATGGCGTCTTCGAGGCGCAGGACGGGCCGCTGGTGGTGACGGTGGGCAACAACAGCCAATTCGAGCGCTTCTGCCGCGAAGTCATCGAACGCCCCGATCTGGCCGACGACGAGCGCTTCAAGACCAATCTGCTGCGCGCCGCCAACCGCGAGGCCTTGAACCCGGTGCTCATCGACGAAATCCGCCGTCGGCCCCGCGCGCAGCTGCTCGAACGGCTGGCCGCCTGCGGCATCCCCTGCGGCGAGGTGCTGGGCCTGCACGAGGCGCTCACGTCGCGCCGCGCCGTCGAGGGCGGCCTGGTGCAAAGCCTGCCGCATCCGCATGCGCAGTCTACCTACGTGCTGGCGCCACCTTACCGCTTCGATGGCCAGCGCCCGCCCATTCGCAAGGCGCCGCCGCAGCTGGGGGCGGATACCGCCGAGGTGCTGCAGTCGTTGCTGGCCGTGGACGCGGACGGCCTGGCCCGGCTCAAGGCCGAACAGGTGATCTAGCGGCACGGCCATTCCAGAGGACAGAGGAGACTTTAATCATGTCGATTCCGTATCAAACGGACATCACCCGGCTCTATGGCATCCGCTTGCCCGTCGTGGCGGGCGGCCTGATGTGGCTGGCCAACGCCGATTACGTGGCGGCGGCCTCGCGCGCCGGCATCATGGGTTTCATCACCGCGGCGAGCTTTCCCGAAGAACAGCAGCTGCGCGGCGAAATTCGCCGCTGCCGTGACCTGTGCGACGGCGGCCCCTTCGGTGTCAATGTCTCGATGCTGCCCAAGCTGGTGCCGGGCGAAAAGACCCAGCAGGTCTTCGAAACCATCATCGACGAGGGCGTGCGCTTTGTCGAGACCTCGGGCCGCAGCCCCGAAGCCTATCTGCCCCTGCTGAAATCGGCGGGGGTGAAGGTGCTGCACAAGGTGCCCGCCGTGCGCTACGCCCTCAAGGCCCAGTCGCTGGGCGTCGATGCCGTGGCCATCGTCGGGGCCGAGTGCGGCGGGCATCCCGGCATGGACATGGTAGGCACCATCGTCAACACGGCCTGGGCGCAGCATGCCCTGCACATCCCCTATCTGGTGGGCGGCGGTATCGGCCACGGCTCGCAGATCGTTGCCGCCCTGGCCATGGGCGCTGCCGGCGTGGTGGTGGGCACCCGCTTCCTGGTGGCCGATGAAATCTGGGCGCATGCGGAGTTCAAGCAGCGGCTCATCCAGGCGCAGCCTACGGATACCGACCTGTGCATGCAGTCGATCAAGAACACGGTGCGCACCCTGCGCAACGAGACGACGGCGCTGGTCAAGGCGATGGAGGTCGAAAACCCCCAGGTGACGATTGCCGACCTGATGCCGCTGGTCTCGGGCCAGATCGGGCGCAATGCTTACAAGACGGGCGACTGGTCGCGCGGCCTGCTGGCGGCGGGCCATGCGCTGGCTTTCGTCGATCGGGCGGAACCATTGGCCGCCATCGTGGCGCGCCTGCAAGAACAAATGCTGCAAGCCATGCAGCGGCTGGATGCTGTCCGCCGCGTCGCAGCGTCGGTGGATTGATTCGCCGACCAGTATGGATTGAATTGATTTTTTCACGAAAGGCCTCCGACAAGGTCTTGTTGAACGTCACACAAAAGGAGAAATGTCATGGTTCGAGGATTAGGCAAAATCTGCGTGCTGTCTGCGGTGGCCCTGTGCCTGCAGATGGGCTCGGCGGCAGCCGATGAAATTCTGGTGGGGGTCGAAGGCCCGATGACTGGCGCGCTGGCGCGCGAGGGCGGCGGCATGATCCAGGGGGTCGAAGTGGCCGCCGAGCTCTTTAACAAGTCGCAAAGCAAGCACACGATCAAGCTCGTCAAGATCGACGACGAATCGCAGCCCGCGAAGGCGGTGGCCGCCGTCGAGAAGCTGGCGGGCGAGGGGGCGGTGGCGATCACCGGCGGCTATGGCTCGAACAACGTGGGCCCGGCCTCAGACGCCGCCAACAAGCTGGGCCTGCCCTACATCACCTCGGGGGCGGTGGCCGATGGTCTCACGCAGCGCGGTTTCAAAACCTTTTTCCGGGTCAACAACACGGCGGGTTATCAAAAGGCGCTGGTTGGCCTGATGGAAACCATGAAGATCGAGTCCGTTTCAGTGTTGTATTCCACCAAAGAGGCCAATGCGCACCTGGCCGCCGACACTGAAAAGGAAATGGCGAGCAAGGGCGTCAAAGTCATCATGCACGCCTTCGACCCGGCCACCACCGACTTCAAGCCGCTCATCAACAAGGTACGCCTGAAAGACAAGGCCGACGTCATCCTGATGGTGGGCTACGAAAACGACTACGTGGGCATTCTGCGGGCGGCCAAGGTGCTCAAGCCCAAGGTCAAGGCCATGATCGGCGTCTGGGGGCTGGTGACACCCAAGATGATGAAGGAATTCCCCGACGTGGTGCAAAACGTCTTCGGCACGGCGGCCTTGCCCTATCCGGTGGAATTCACCTCGCCCGAGGGCAAGGCATTTGCCGAAGCCTACGAGGCGCGCTTCAAGGACGATGTGGGCTACCTGCAGCAGTTCGGCTACGTCCAGGGCAAGATCCTGTTCGAAGCCATTGCCCGGGCCGCCGACAAGGGCACGCTGAAGTCGGGCGGCGTGGCGCAAGAGCTGGCCGCCACCGACGCCCAGACCCTGATTGGCCGGGTGCAGTTCAACGAACAGGGCGACAACATCAATTTTGCCCATCACATCGGTCAGATTCAGGGCGACAAGATCGTGCTGGTATGGCCCGAGGATGCGGCCACCGGCAAGATGGCCTATCCCGGGGTGCCCTGGTAAGCAGACCCGGGCACGGCGGTGCCCGCCCCTGGCCGGCCGCGTGATCCGGGGCTGGGCCGGGGCCGCCGCCGACGACACTGGGCATCCGGGCCCGGTGCACTTTATTTGAACGTGGAGCATTTCTTCCATGATGGAACTCATTTTGCAGTCGCTCTATTCAGGCGTCCTGCAGGGCGGCTCGTACGCCCTGGTGGCGCTTGGACTGGCGCTGGTCTTCGGGACGATGAAGGTGATCAACCTCGCCCACGGAGAACTCGTCCTGTTGGCGGCCTACATCGCCTACACGGTCGAGGCGGGGCTGGGCATCAGCCCCATCTACGCCATTCCCATCGCACTGGTGGTGGTGAGCCTGTGCTCGGTGCTCGTGTACTGGCTGGTGAACATGATCCGGGCCGACCGTGAGCTCAATTCGCTGATCCTCACCTACGGCGCGGGCGTCATGCTCACCAACGCCATCCTGCTCACCTGGTCGGCCGACGTGCATTCGACCTCGTCGTCCTGGCTGCAGGATGCCGTGGTGCTTGGGCCGCTGTACAGCATGCGCGGCGAGGTGCTGTTCTTCGGGATCGCGCTGGTGCTGATGCTTGCGCTGTGGTGGTGGCTGTCGCGCAGCTGGTACGGGCGTGCCGTGCGCGCCGTCTCCAGCAACCGGGACGCGGCCAAGCTCATGGGCATCAACCCGCGCACGACCGAGATCGTCTCGTTCGTGGTGGCCGGCATCCTGGCGGCTTTCGCCGGGGTGGCCATCTTCAGCTACGGCGTCATCCAGCCAGCCTTTGGCCATGCGCTGACGATCAAGGCCTTCATCATCACGGTGCTGGCGGGCATCGGCTCGATTCCGGGCGTGCTGATCGGCGGCCTGCTGCTGGGGATCGCCGAGGCGCTGACCGTCACTCTGTACAGCTCGGCCTTGCAGGAGCTGGTCGGGATGGTGCTGTTCCTGCTGGTGCTGTTTGTCATGCCCAATGGCCTGTTTGGCGCCAAGGCGCGAAGGGGGTGAACATGAAACTATCGAAATCGGCCCTGCTCGGGATCGTGCTGGCGTACGGCATCATCCCGTGGCTGCTGGGCGACAACAACTACGTCATGAGCCTGATCGTGGCCGCCTTGATCATCGGGGGCGTCGCGCTGGCCTGGGCCTTGCTGGGCAACCTGGGCGGGATGGTCAGCTTCGGGCATTCCGCGTTTTTCGGGGTGGGGGCCTACGTCTCCGCCTTGCTCACCATGAAGGCTGGCATGCCGGTGCTGCCCGCCATGCTGCTGGGCGGCGTCGGAGCCGTGCTGGCGTCGCTGGTGATGCTGCCGGTGCTGCGCCTGAAAGGCCCGTACTTCGCCCTGGCAATCCTGGCGTATGCGCACATCTTCCGCATCGTCGCCACGGAATGGGAATCGGTCACGGGCGGTTCGGGCGGGCTGGCCAGCGTGCCCCAACTGCCTGTCGTGCTGGGCTTCGACCTGTCGAGCAAGACAGGCGGCTACGTGCTCATCCTCACCCTGCTGCTGGTGTTCATCGTGGCGTACCGCCACATCCGCGCCAGCCACTACGGCATCGCCCTGCGGGCCATGCACGGCAGCGAGGACGCTACCCGCGTGGTGGGCGTCAACAGCGTACTGCTCAAGGCCATGATGCTGTTCGTCTCGGCCTTCATGACGGGCGTCGTCGGGGCCTTCAACGTGCATTACATCAACTTCCTCGAACCCGATTACGCTTTCAACAGCATGTGGGTGATGCTGCCCATCGTCGCGGCTATCTTCGGCGGCTATCGCACGATCTCCGGGCCTGTCATCGGCGCCGTGACCGTCTATCTGGTGGATCAGCTGATCTTCAAGAACCTCATGCCCACTGGCCATCAGCTGGTGCTGGGGGCCTTGCTGGTGGCCATGATCATTTTCAGCCCCGGCGGCCTGGTGCCCCTGGTGCGCAAGATCCCTGGCATGCAGCGGATCGCAAGTGGTTCTACGGGGGAGCAGGCATGCTGAAGCTCGAAAATCTGTCGGTCCGGTTCGGCGGCCTGACGGCGGTCAACGCCGTCAGCCTGTCGGTGCGCTCGGACGAAGTGGTCGGCCTGGTCGGCCCCAACGGTGCCGGGAAAACCACGTTGTTCAACGCCATCTCGGGCCTGGTGCGCCCGTCGGACGGGCGCATCCTGTTCGACACCCGCGACATCGTTCGCGCGCCCCTGCATCGTCGGGCCCGCATGGGTATCGGGCGCACGTTCCAGATCCCGCAGCCCATGCACGAACTGACGGTGCGCGAGAACCTGATCGTGGCGCAGCGTTTCGGCACCGGGCGCGTCGATCCAGCCCGGCTCGACGAGGTGCTGGCCTTCACCGGCCTGGGCGCCAAGGCCGATCACGATGCCGCCACCGGGCTGGCGCTGACCGAACTCAAGGCGCTGGAAGTGGCCAAGGCGCTTGCCACCGACCCCAAGCTGCTCATGCTCGACGAGGTGCTGGCCGGGCTCGAGACCGCGGGCAAGCGCCGTTTCATGAACATGCTCAAAGAGCTGCATGCCAAGTTTTCCGTCGGCATTCTGATCATCGAGCACGATATCGAGACCATCAGCAATCTGTGCGACCGGGTGGCCGTGCTCAACTTCGGCGAACTGATCGCCGATGGCACGCCCGACGAGGTCTTCAGCAACCCCGAGGTCATCAAGAGCTACACAGGAGACGGCCATGCTTGAAATCAAGGATGTGCGCGCGGGCTATGGCGCCATCAACGTGCTGTGGGATGTGTCGCTGTCGGTGCCCCAGGGGCAGCTGACCACCATCGTCGGCCCCAATGGGGCCGGCAAGACGACGCTGCTGCGCGCCATCATGGGGCTCATCCCCTTGACCCAGGGCAGCATCAGCTTCGAGGGCCGCCCCCTGGGCGGCGCGTCCACCTGGGATTTGCTTGGTCAGGGGATCGCCATGATTCCCGAGGGACGGATGGTGTTCAAGGACATGTCCATCGAGGAAAACCTGATGCTGGGCGCCTACCCCAAGTCCCGGCGCGCCGGGGCCAAGGCCAATTGCGAGAAGGCCTACGCCCTGTTTCCGCGGCTGAAAGAGCGTCGTACCCAGCTGGCCGGCACCTTGTCCGGCGGCGAGGCCCAGATGCTGGCCATGGGTCGCGGTCTGATGTCCGATCCGCACCTGCTCATCATCGACGAACCTTCCCTGGGCCTGGCCCCGGTGATCGTCAACGAACTCTTCGACGTGCTGGCCCAGTTGAAAAAAGAAGGCCGCACGATCGTGCTGGTCGAACAGAACACGCACAAGGCGGTCGGCGTGGCCGACCATGTCCACCTGATGCAGGGCGGGAAAATCCAGCTTTCCCAGGCCGCTGCGGATGTCGATATCGAGGCGCTGCATGAACTCTACTTTGCCCGCTGAACTTGCCGAGGCGCTGAACGAAAGTGCCATCGGCCGCGGCTTTGCCGCGCAGACTGGCTGCCGCATCGTGGCCTGGCGCGATGGTTGTGCCGAGCTCGAACTGGACATCGAACCACGCCACCTGAACCGTGGCGGCACGGTGCATGGCGGCGTGCTGGCCACGCTCATCGACGTGACGGGCGCCCTGGCCGGGCTGTACACCGGCTCGCCGGAGCACCCGCGCAAGGCGGTCACGCTGTCGCTGAACATCAGCTACACGGGCCAGGTCTCCGCAGGCACTCTGCACGCGCGGGGCAAGGTGCAGTCCGCCGGGCGCAGCGTGTTTTTTTCCAGAACCGAGGTTTTCGACGATGAAGGTCATCCCATTGCCCACGGGGATGCCGTCAACCGCTACCGCCGGGGTAGCGAGGGGGCCTCGTCCCATCCCTCTTCTTTGAAGGAATGATTCGTGAATATTGTCGTACCCGTCAAACGGGTGGTGGATTACAACGTCAAGGTGCGCGTCAAGCGTGACGGCACCGGGGTGGATTTGGCCAACGTCAAGATGGCCATGAACCCGTTCGATGAAATTGCTGTGGAAGAGGCCGTGCGCCTCAAGGAGGCGGGGCTGGCGGAAGCGGTCGTCGTCGTCAGTTGCGGGGCGGCCGCCTGCCAGGAAACCCTGCGCACGGCTCTGGCCATGGGGGCCGATCGCGCCATCCTGGTGCAGACCGATGCCGAACTGCAGCCGCTGGCGGTGGCCCGCCTGCTGCAGGCCGTGTGCCAGCAAGAATCACCCGGCCTGGTCATCTGCGGCAAGCAGGCCATCGATGACGATGCCGGCCAGACCGGCCAGATGCTGGCCGCCCTGCTGGGCTGGCCACAGGCCACGTTCGCCTCGCAGGTGGCGGTGGCCGATGGCCGCGCCACGGTCACGCGCGAAGTGGACGGCGGGCTGGAAACGCTTGAGCTGACCCTGCCCGCCGTGGTCACCACCGATCTGCGCCTGAACCAGCCGCGCTACGTCACGCTGCCCAACATCATGAAGGCGAAGAAAAAGCCGCTGGACATCCTGACGCCCGAGGGGCTGGGGGTGGCGGTGCAGGCCAATCTGACCGTGCTGCAGGTGAGCGAACCCGCGGCGCGCAGCGCCGGCGTTCGGGTGGCCGACGCCGCCCAGCTGCTCGACCGTCTCAAAAATGAAGCCAAGGTGATTGCATGACCATTCTCGTACTTGCCGAACACACGCATCAGCACCTGGGTGCCGCCACTGCCAACGTCGTCGCGGCGGCCCTTGCTCTGGGCGATGAGGTGCACGTGCTGGTGGCGGGCACCGATTGTCAGGCTGCGGCCGAGCAGGCTCGTGAGCTGGCCGGTGTATCGCGCGTCCTGCTGGTCGATGCGCCGCACTATCGAGATCAGCTGGCCGAGAATCTGGCCGCGCTCATCCTGGCGCATGCCCCGGGGTATGAACACATCCTGGCGGCGGCTTCTCCTGCGGGCAAGAGCACCTTGCCCCGGGTGGCGGCCTTGCTGGGGGTTGCGCAGATTTCCGATGTGATCGCCGTCGAAGACAGCGCGACCTTCGTGCGCCCCATTTATGCGGGCAATGCTCTGGCGCGGGTGCGCAGCACGGACGCCGTCAAGGTGATGACGATTCGCACGACAGCCTTCGACGCCGTCGCGTCAGGCGCCGTGGTTCCTGTCGAAACGCTGCCAGCCGGCCCCGACCTGGGCCTGTCCCGGCTAGTGAGCCGCGCGCTCACGGTCAGCGAGCGCCCCGAGCTGGGTGCCGCCGACATCATTGTTTCCGGTGGGCGTGGCCTGGGCAGCGGCGAGCATTACCGGCAGGTGCTCGAGCCCCTGGCTGACCGCCTGGGTGCTGCCCTGGGCGCCTCGCGCGCAGCGGTGGACGCGGGCTTCGTGCCCAACGACTACCAGGTGGGACAGACGGGCAAGATCGTGGCCCCGCAGCTGTACATCGCCGTGGGCATCTCGGGGGCCATCCAGCACCTGGCCGGCATGAAAGACTCCAAGGTGATCGTGGCTGTCAACAAAGACCCCGAAGCGCCCATCTTCGGCGTGGCCGATTACGGGCTGGAGGCCGATCTGTTCACGGCGGTGCCCGAACTGGTGCAGGCGCTGCAACCGGCCTGAGCGTTGGCGTGCAGCCTGTCTTTGCACGCAAGCTCAACCGCCGTACATCATCCTCGGCAGCACCATCACAACATCGGGGAAGACGGTGAAGATCGCCGCCGCAAGGATCAGCATGAGGAAAAACGGGAAGGCGGCCTTCGAGATGAACACGATGTCGCGTCCCGTCATGCCCTGCAGGACGAACAGGTTGAGGCCGACGGGTGGGGTCAGTTGCCCCATTTCCACCACCAGGACGAGATACACGCCAAACCAGATGGTGTCGATGCCCGCCGCTTGAACCGCGGGCAGGAGCACCGCCGTGGTCAGCACGACGATGGAAATTCCGTCCAGGAAACACCCCATGATGATGAAAAATACGGTCAGCGCGGCGATAAACGTGTAGCTGCTGAGCTGCATGCCGGTGATCCACCCTGCAATCATGGCGGGTAGCCCGGAATAGCCCATTGCCAGGGTCAGGAAGGCTGATCCGGCCAGAATGAAGGCAATCATGGATGACGAAAGCGTGGCTGCGATCAGCCCCTCTTTGAAGGACTGCCAGCTCAGGTCGCCAAACCACCAGCTCATGGCCAGCGCCAGTACCACGCCGACCGCGGCGGAGTCTGTGGGGCTGGCAAGCCCCAGGTAGATGGAGCCCACGACCCCCGCGATCAGCAGAACGACCGGCAGCAGCCGACGAGAGGCCTGAAATTTTTGCCCCAGTGTGGTGGGGGGGTCTTTGGGCGGAGTTTTGGCGCGCCCGGTGATCGACTGCAGTGCCACGTATCCCATGTAGAGTGCGATGACGACCAGCCCGGGCAGTATCCCCGCGATGAAAAGCCGGGCGATGGATTGCTCAGCCGCCACGCCGTAGACGATCATGATGATGGAGGGGGGGATCAAGAGCCCCAGGGTGGCGGAACCCGCCACCGTGCCCAATACCAGGCGTTCGTCGTAGCCTCGCGCCTTGAGTTCGGGCACGGCGACCTTGGCGACCGTGGCGCACGTGGCCGCTGAAGATCCACTGACGGCGGCGAAGATGCCCGAGGCAAGAATGCCGACGTGACCCAGCCCGCCGGGGATGGGGCGCATCCAGGGGGCGAGCCCTGTGAACAGGTCTTTGGACATGCGCGAGCGAAACAGGATTTCGCCCATCCAGATGAAAAGCGGCAGCGCCGCCAGCGACCACTCGGTGGACGACGTCCAGATGTTGGTGCCGAGTACGTCGGTGATCGGTGCGCTGGCAAAGAGGACGACACCCACGAGCCCGGTGACGAACAAGGCAATGGAAATCCACAGGCCAGCGGCCAGGCTGCCAAAGAGCACCGCCAGAAGGACGAACGACATGAGGGAGACAGACATCAGGTGACCTCTTCGGCGTGGTTGTCCGTGCTCAGGGCCTCGCTATGACCATCGCGCAGAACCTCGAAAAATGTGTGGATGGCGGCTACCAGGAAGACAGCCGCGCCGATGCACATGACCAGTTGTGGAATCCAGAGTGGTTCGCGCAGCAAGCCGGTGCCCCGGTCGCCCCAGGCATACGACTGGTAGGCCAGCTGGCCCAGGCTGTAGGTGAACAGCCCGCCGATGAGTACGGCAAGCAGCGCAACCAAGGTCAGGCTGACGCGCTGTGCCAGTCTCGGTAGACGTACCTCGAGCAAGGTGACACGGATGTGCGCGGCCTTGCGCAGCCCCAGGCCCAGAGACAGGAAGGTGGCGAAAGCCAGCGCGTAGCCCGATAGCGCGGTATAGGAGGGGATGAGCAGGCCGAAACTGGTGCCAAACAGCCGTGTGGCAACGTAGTCGATGATGTTCAGCAGCACCTGGCCGAACACCACGACGACGATGCCCACCAGTGAGGCGGCAGCCAGCAGGCCTGTGATGCGATAGAGCGCATCCAGCATCTTGTGCATCATTGGGCCCGGTAGGTCTGGAGTACGGCTTCACCCGGTTTTCCGGCCGAGCGGCTCCATTCGGTTGCCATCCGCGCGCCGATCTTGTGCAGAGAGGCGTTCAGGGCTTCGCTGCCATCGCTGACGTGCATGCCGTGGTCGGCCAGAATCTGTTTTTTGGCCTGGTGGTCTGCTTCCGCCATCTGCCATCCGCGGGTTTCGGCTTTGGCCGCGGCCTCGATGACCGCCTGCTGTTCGTCGGCAGGCAGGGCATCAAAGACGCGTTTGTTGACGACCACGATGTTCTTGGGCAAATAGGCCTTCACGTCGTAGAAATACTTGAGGAAATCCCAGGCTTTGGTATCCACCCCTGTCGAGGTTGCCGTGAGCATCGTATTGACCCTGCCGGTGGTAAACGCCTGGGCAAGATCCGGAACCTCGACTTGCGCCGGGACGGCGTTGACCAACTGCGCCAGGCGCGCCAGCTGAGAGTTATAGACGCGGAACTTCAGGCCTTGCAGGTCTTCGACCTTTTCGATAGGGCGATCCGAATACAGCCCTTGGGGCGGCCAGGCAACCGAGTAAAGGATTTTCAGGCCTTGTTTGTCGAGTTCTTTTTCCAGCTCGGGCCTGGACGCCGCGTAGAGTTTGCGGGCGTCGTCGAACGACGTGGCAACGAAGGGCACGGAGTCTAGTGCATAGAAGGGGTTTTCGTTCGCCAGGATGGAGATGAAGAATTCGCCGATCTGGATTTGGCGTGAACGGACCGCGTTCTTGATTTCCGGGTGCTTGATGAGCGACCCAGCCGAATGCACCTTGATCTGCAGCTTGCCGTGGGTGGCTTCCTGGACGTCTTGGGTGAACTGCAGCACGTTCTTGGTGTGGAAGTTGGACTCGGGGTAGGGCGTGGCCATTTGCCAGGTGTCGGCCTGTGCCCCCGCGCTGGTCAGGGCGATTGCCAGCCCGGCCACGATTGTCTTGAATGCCGCCATGATGTCTCCCGAAATCTTGATAAAAAAATGAGGAACTGATGTAGAATCAATAATACTATTAATAATTTATGTGTCACTACAATTTTGATGAAGATCAGTGAAAACCCTAGGTTTTCAGGGTTATGTCGTCCGATTTATCCCTGCGAAACGCTCAATTCTGGTTGTGGTAATTGAAGTCAAAGTTATAGTATTGTCTGTATTATTGATAATAATCGTTGGACGAAGGAGATCTCGATGACGATTCATCACAGCATTCTGGTGGAAGGCAACAGCCTCCGCTTCAAAGAGGGCTTCTTCGGCTTTTCCACGACCGTGTTGATTCAGGCAGAGGGACATGGCCCGATCCTGTTCGATACCGGGCACCACCTCACCCGGCTCATGCTGCTGGCTGGGCTGAAAAGACACGGCCTGGCCCCAGAGGACATACGCACGGTCTTTCTCTCGCACCTGCACTTCGACCATGCCAATAACGTCGATCTGTTCCCGCGGGCGGATGTCTATCTTGGCGCCGCAGAATGGGCGTACGCCAAACAGCCCGATCCGGACGATCCGTTTTGCAGCATCGGCATGAACCACTATCTGGCCGACCGTCCTCTGCACCTGCTGGATCAAACCGAAGGAGAACTGGTGCCCGGATTGCTGTATCGTCATGCGCCTGGGCATACGCCAGGAAGTTATCTGCTGCACTACACCCGGGATGACGGGGCGCGTGTCGTGCTGGCGGGGGATGCGTGCAAGACGTACCGCGAATTGGCGGGGGGACATGCGGCCAGCGAGTTCGATCCCGCGTCGCGCTCCGCCCAGACGCTCGCCTGGATTGCCGCCCACGCCGACATTGTCGTGCCAGGCCATTTCCCTGAACTGCGGCGCACCCCCGCGGGCTGGATGTGGGACGAACCCACGCGTCTGGAGTTGATCGTTCGATGAATCGTGAACCAAGCCGTAGTGCTTCCGTAGCCGATATTGTGGCGCTGTTGGAAGCCGACATCATTTTCGGGCGGCTGCGCCCCAACCAAGAGCTGACAGAAGACACCCTGATGGAACGCTTCGAGGCCAAGCGCCACGTGGTGCGCTCGGTGATTCAAGAGCTGGTGGGCCGCCGCCTCGTGGTCAAGCCGCGTTCCAGATCGGCACGTGTCAAAGATTTCACGCTCGAAGAAGTGGGCGAAATCTATCACATGCGCGAGCTGCTGCAGCGTGACGCGGCGCTGATCATGCCGTTGCCCGCCTCCGCCCAGGCCCTGGCAGCGCTCAAAGAAGCCTACGTCAAGCATGCCGCGGCCGTGTCGATCGCCGCCGATGGCAGCCTGATCCGGCGCTTGAACGATCAGTTTCACGACCAGCTGTTCGCCCTGAGCTGCAACCGCGAACTTTGCAAGGCCATCGCCTTTTACACCGAAGTCTCCAACCCGATCCGCTCGTATGGCATCGTCGCCCCCGAGTGGCTGCAGCAGGCGGTGCGCGAGCATGCCGCCATGATCCAGGCAATCGAGGCACAAGACCGGGTTGCGCTGGCGCGCTTGGTGGTAGACCACATGCAGCCCACGCGCCAGCGCTGGGAATCCTTGCACGTCGGCAGGGCGCCGCAACAAAACGATCACTAGCGGGATTGGGAGTTCAAGCTGTGGAAGAAGTGGATTGCATTGTCATCGGGGCTGGCGTCGTCGGCTTGGCGGTTGCGCGGGCCTGTGCGCTGGGGGGCCGTGAAACCATCCTGCTGGAGGCGCAGTCGGCGATCGGCACGGGCACCAGCTCGCGCAACAGCGAGGTCGTTCATGCCGGTATTTACTACCCGCCAGGTTCCCTCAAGGCGCGCCTGTGCGTGCAAGGCCGCCAGGCGCTTTACGCTTATTGCGAGACGCACGGCGTAGCCCACTGGCGTTGCGGCAAATTGATCGTCGCCACCGCGGCCAGCCAGCTGCCCACGTTGCGCGCGCTGGCCGCCAACGCGGCAGCCAGCGGGGTGGATGATCTCCAGTGGCTGGAGGCCGCGCAGGCACAGGCGCAAGAACCCGCACTGCGCTGCGTGGCGGCGCTCCAGTCGCCTTCCACCGGGGTCGTCGACAGCCACGGCCTGATGCAGGCTTTGCTGGGGGACCTGGAGGCCGCGGGCGGCATGCTGGCGCTGTGTTCCCCCGTGGTGTCGGGGCGTGTCGATGGCAAGCACGGCATCGTGCTGCAGGTCGGGGGCGACGAACCCATGGAAATCCGCACGCCTTGTCTCATCAATTCGGCGGGCTTGCAGGCGGCGTCCCTGGCCGCGCGTCTCGAAGGGGTGCCGCCCGAGACGATTCCCCGCATGAAACTGGCCAAAGGCAACTATTACGCCTTGTCAGTGGCGTCCCCCTTTTCTCATCTGATCTATCCCGTGCCCGTGAAAGGTGGCCTGGGGGTGCATCTGACGCTGGATTTGGGGCGGCGCGCACGCTTCGGGCCCGATGTCCAGTGGGTGGATACCGTCGATTACGACGTGGATCCCGCGCGTGCCGACAGCTTCTACGATTCGATCCGCCAATACTGGCCTCAGCTGCCCGATGGCGCATTGCATGCCGACTACGCCGGGGTGCGTCCCAAGCTGGCCCATGCGGAAGCAGGCGATGCGGATTTCCTGATTCAGGATGCGCGCCAGCACGGTGTGCCTGGCCTGATCAATTTGTACGGTATCGAATCACCAGGCCTGACCGCCTGTCTTGGTATCGCCGATGAGGTGCTCGGGCGCCTGTCGTTCTAAGCATGGCCGGTCGTGAACGCCCAGCCCTTTCACGCCAGCCCTCCGTCCAACCGCCCCCACTCAAACGACTTGCCGGGGTCGGTCTTTCTGCCCGGCGCGATGTGTTCGTGCCCGCGCACCCAGCGGATCGGGTGCCGCGCGCGGATCGCCGCCGCCAGGGCATTGAGCCGTGCGTACTGGGCGTCCGTGTACGGGGTCGTATCCGTGCCTTCCAGCTCGATGCCGATCGAAAAATCGTTGCAGCGCTCACGCCCCTGAAAAGACGACACCCCCGCGTGCCAGGCGCGCAGCGTGGTGGGCACGAACTGCACGATGGTGCCGTCGCGGCGGATGAGGAAGTGCGCGGAGACCTTCAGGTCGCGGATGTTCTCGAACCAGGGGTCGGCGGCGATGTCCAGGCGGTTTTGAAAGAAATCGATGATGGCGTCGCCCTGAAACACCCCGGGCGGCAGGCTGATGTTGTGGATGATCAGCAGGGACGGGGCTTCGGCGTCGGGGCGGGTGTCGTGGTTGGGCGATGGGCGGCGCAGGATGCCGGGGCCGTCGTCCAGCCAGCCGTCCGGCCCCAGGTGCAGCGGCCCGGCGGCCTGTGTGGATGGCGTTTCCAGCGACCCGACGTCTGGTGCCTGGACGCCAGCTTGCCCGGCGCGCCGGGTCACTGTTTCAGTCCCAGCCGTGCGTGTTCGGCGCAGCACCAGGTCTTGCCCCGGCTCATGTAGGCTTCGGAGCGCGGCAGATAGATCTGGCAGTGGGCGCAGCGCACCATTTCTTCGGCGGCGGCCTTGGATTGCGCCGCCTGGCGCCGCTCCGCCGCCTGCCGGGCCTGGGCTTTTTGATGATTGAGGATGCGCGAAACCATCAGGACGGCCAGGATGATGATGGCCCACAGTAGAAACTTACCCAAGATTGCCTCGGTGCAAAATCACTTCAAGGACGAACCGGCTGCCGGTGTAGGACAGCAGCAGGAAGGCGAACCCGACCAGCGTCCAGCGCAGTGCCGTGCGCCCGCGCCAGCCCTGAATCTGGCGCCCGAGCAGCAGCACGCCGAAAGTGACCCAGGACAGCAGCGTGAACACCGTCTTGTGATCCATGGGCAGGGCGTTGCCGCCCAGGCGCAGCGAGACGATGATGCCGGTGATGACGGTGAGCGTCAGGATGGCAAAGCCAATGCCGATCAGGCGAAACAACAGCTGTTCGAGCGTGAGCAGCGGCGGCATGGCGCTCATGGCGCGGCCCATGACGCCTTGCTCGCCCTCGGATTCGATCGGGCGATGCAGGTGGCGGTCGAGCACCGTCATGAGCATGGCGTGTAGCGCGGCGACGGTGATGAGCCCGTAGGCCACCATGGCGATCAGCAGGTGCACGCGCAGCCAGTCGCTGTTGGCGTGCGGCACCAGATAACCCTGCGGAAAGACACCTGCCAACAGGCTGACCAGCGCGGCGGCGGGCAGCAGCACCAGCAGCAGGCTGTCGAGCCGCAGCAGGAAGTTTTCGATCCAGAAGACGATCATGCCCAGCCACATGGCGGTGGACAGGGCCAGCGCCCAGCCCAGGTGCAGGCCAGCGGGCACGATGACGGCGGCCCCCAGGCCGATGCCGTGCAGGGCAATGGCCCCCAGCAGGCAGCTGCGCCCGATGGCCCCGGTGGCGCGCACACTCTTGGCACCGATGATCGGACGCCATAGGGCCAGGCCCAGCACGGCGTAAGCCAGTGCGGCAAGCAAGTGAAATACAATGCTGACTGACATAGTCCTCGGTATCCGGCGCGCACAGCCCGCGCCCCAAAAGCATCCATTTTATGCGCAGGCCGACGGATCAACCAGTTTTACGGATACGCCATCATGCTCGATAACCTCACTTCCCGTCTGTCGCGCGTCGTCAAGACCATGCGAGGCGAAGCCCGCCTGACCGAATCCAACACGCAAGAGATGCTGCGTGAGGTGCGCCTCGCGCTGCTCGAAGCCGACGTGGCGCTGCCCGTCGTGCGCGAGTTCGTCGCCCGCGTCAAGACGGCGGCGCTGGGGCAGGAAGTCGTGGGCAGCCTCAACCCCGGCCAGGCGCTGGTGGGCATCGTACACAAAGAACTCACCAGCCTCATGGGGGGCGATCTTGGGGCCGAGGCGGGCGAGCTTTCCCTGGCGGCGCAACCGCCCGCCGTCATCCTCATGGCGGGTCTGCAGGGGGCGGGCAAGACCACCACCACCGGCAAGCTGGCCAAGTGGTTGTCCGAGGGCAACCACATCCAGCATGGCCGCAAGACCGGGCGCAAGAAGGTGCTGGTCGTCAGTGCCGACGTCTACCGGCCCGCCGCCATCGATCAGCTGCGCACCGTGGCGGCGCAGGTGGGGGTCGATTTCCTGCCCACCGAAACCACGCAAAAACCGCAGGACATCGCCCGTGATGCGCTCGATCATGCCCGCCGCCACCACTACGACGTGCTCATCGTCGATACGGCTGGGCGCCTGGGCATCGATCAGGTCATGATGGACGAGATCCACGTCCTGCATGGCCTGCTCAACCCCATCGAAACCCTGTTCGTGGTCGATGCCATGCAGGGGCAAGACGCCGTCAACGTGGCGCGCGCGTTCTCCGAGGCGCTGCCGCTCACCGGCGTGGTGATGACCAAGCTCGATGGCGACGCGCGCGGCGGGGCGGCCCTGTCGGTGCGCCAGATCACCGGCAAGCCGCTCAAGTTCGTGGGCGTGTCCGAAAAACTCGATGGCCTCGAAGCTTTCCACCCCGAGCGCATGGCCCAGCGCATCCTCGGCATGGGCGACATCGTCTCGCTGGTCGAGCAGGCGCAAAAAAATATCGATATCGCCGAGGCGCAAAAACTGGCGGCCCGGCTCAAGTCCGGCGACCGCTTCGACCTCAATGATTTCCGCGATCAGCTGCAGCAGGTCAAAAAGCTGGGTGACATGGGCTCTTTACTGGAAAAACTGCCCGCGCAGTTTGCTCAGGCCGCCGCCCACGTGCAGGGCGGCCAAGCCGAAAAGCAGCTGGCGCGCACTGAAGGCATTCTCAATTCCATGACGGCGCTCGAACGCGCCAAGCCCGAGCTCATCAAGGCCTCACGCAAGCGCCGTATCGCCGCGGGCTCCGGCGTGCCGGTTCAAGAGGTCAACCGCCTGCTCAAGCAGTTCGAGCAGATGCAGGGGATGATGAAGCAGATGAAAAAAGGCGGCATGGCGAAGATGATGCGCGCCATGGGGGGGCTGAAGGGGCTGGCGGGGATGGGAAGGGGAGGGTTTCGGTAGGTTTTGCTTTTGGGAGGGCTTGGGGCTGTCTTGGTGCGGGCATTTTTCCACGGAGACAGGCAGGGCTTGTCTTGGTGCTGGCATCTCTCCACGTCGCGGCCTGCAGGCCGCTTCGATTCGACAGGCAAAAAACCGTCCGCAGGGACGGTTTTTAGTCCTGTCTCATCCCCCTCCCACGGCTACGACGATTTCCAGGTGGTCGCCGTTGGATAGCGCCGTGTGGGCGTGTTGGCTCTTGGGGACGATGTCGCCGTTGCGTTCGATGGCGATGCGCTTGCCCTCGTAGCCCAGGTGGGCCACCAGGTCTTGCACTGTGTGGACGCCGTCCAGCTGTTTTTCGTGACCGTTCAGGCGGATGGTGAGACTCATGGTGCGTGGCTTCCGTGTGCGCTGCCCGCGCCTTCGGGCACGGGCGGCGGCGATCAGAGAAAGGGCGGTGGGACGCTCAGGCGTAGCGGTCGGTGGCCGCCAGCAGTTGCTTCAGGATGCCGGGTTCGTCAAAAGCATGACCCGCATTCGGGATCAGGTGGAAGTCGGCCTTGGGCCAGGCCTGGTGCAGATCCCAGGCCGAGCGGGCCGGGGTACAGCAATCGTAGCGCCCCTGCACGATGACGCCGGGGATGTCCGCCAGCTTGTGCGCGTCGCGCAGCAGCTGGCCTTCTTCCATGAAGCCCTTGTTCACGAAGTAGTGGTTCTCGATCCGGGCGAAGGCCAGTGCCGCCTGGTCGGCGGCGTGTGACTGGATGTGCTCTTCGTTGGGCAGCAGGCTGATGGTGTGGCTTTCCCACTGCGTCCAGGCGTGGGCCGCCTGCAGCTGCGCCTGGGTGTCGCTGCCCGTGAGGCGGCGGTGATAGGCCGCGATCAGGTCGCCGCGCTCGGCCTCGGGGATGGGGGCCAGATAGGTTTCCCAGACATCGGGGAACAGCCACGATGCGCCTTCCTGATAGAACCAGCGCAGCTCGGCCTGGCGCAGCAGGAAGATGCCGCGCACAATCAGGGCCCGCACGTGTCGTGGGTGGGTTTCGGCATAGGCCAGCGCCAGGGTGGAGCCCCACGAACCGCCGAAGACCACCATCTGTTCGGCCTTGAGCACCTCCGTGCGCAGCCGTTCGATGTCGGCCACCAGATCCCAGGTCGTATTGTGTTCGAGGCTGGCCGACGGCGTCGAACGCCCGCAGCCACGCTGATCGAACAGCAAAACGTTGTAGCGGCTGGGGTCGAAGACTTGCCGATGGGTGGCCGAACAGCCAGCGCCCGGCCCGCCGTGCAGAAACACCGCGGGCGTGCCGTGCGGATTGCCGCACAGTTCCCAGTAGACGCGATGGCCGTGGCCGACCTCCAGGATGCCCTGCTGATAGGGCTGGATTTCCGGATACATCAATTTGCCTCTGTTGCTGATGCGACGCCGTCAGGCGTGCGTCGCGTGAAAATCAGATCCCAGACCCCGTGCCCCAGGCGCAAGCCGCGGTTCTCGAACTTGGTCAGCGGCCGGTAGTCGGGGCGGGGCGCATAATCGGCACAGGTGTTTTGCAGCCCGGACTCGGCGGACAGCACCGCCAGCATCTGCTGGGCATAGTGTTCCCAATCGGTGGCGCAGTGCAGATAAGCGCCCGGCGCCAGGCGGCTGACCAGCAGTTCGACGAAGGCTGGCTGGATCAGGCGACGCTTGTGGTGGCGTTTCTTCGGCCAGGGATCGGGGAAATAAATGTGCGCGCCCGCCAGCGACCCGGGTCGGATCATGTCGCGCAGCACCTCGACCGCATCGTGCTGGATGATGCGAATGTTGCCCAGCTCGTTGTCGTGGATGCGCTTGAGCAGCGCCCCGACGCCCGCGTTGAAGACCTCGACCCCCAGAAAATTGTCGCCCGGCCGCGCCTGGGCAATCTGCTGCGTGGTCTCGCCCATGCCAAAGCCGATCTCCAGGATGGTGGGCGCGGCGCGGCCAAAGGCCGCCGACAAGTCGAGCGGCGCATTCTGGTAGCGGATGGCCCACTGCTGCAGCCACTGGGCGATGGCTTGCTCCTGGCTGGGCGTGATGTGTGCGCGGCGATGGACGAAACTGCGAATGTGCGTGCTGCCGGAGGCACCTTGTGCCGTGACGATGGGCGGGGGGGCTTTAGGTGTGTTCAAAATGAGGTAAACTACAGGGCTTCAAGGGTGTCTGTGGCCTTCAATTTTACCCACAAATCCTTGTGCATCAATCGATTGCACCAATCGCGGGTGTAGTTTAATGGTAAAACTGAAGCTTCCCAAGCTTCCGTCGTGGGTTCGATTCCCATCACCCGCTCCATTTCGGCTTTCCACGGTCTTCCACCGAACGCCAAGAAACGTCGTAATTCATTGTCGGGATTAAGATTTTTTAGCCAACCTTGATCCACTGACATCCAGCGAAATCCACTCCCATCCGCATAAAAACGGTACAAACGGTACATTGAGTGGTACACCGGCAATACGGGGTTCCCAAATCGGGAGACGAAGGCCGGCAAAGCACGCCAAAGCAGATCCAGCGGGTTTTCAAGAAGGACGTGTTTTCCGTACTGCCGCCCCTGACCATCTACGACATCACCCGCGCCCATTTGCTGGACATCAGCGGCAGGGTGGAAAAGCGTGGCTCGCTGTCGGTGGCCATAGCAATAGGTTGGTGCCAACCGCTGGCACGCCCTTGGACACCAACCAGTTCGGTACGCGCTGATCGCCACGCGCATAAATGCACCATCCGCTGCCAAAGACACGGCCGATGCGTTCTGCGATGCCGATGTGTGGCGTGTTCATGGTCGTCTCCGGCCATCGCATGCAACTGGGCGGATACCTGTTGCGTGTGCGTGTAGTCGCGGCTGACCAACTGCTCCAGGTTCAGGCCGAAGTAGCCGGCCATGACGCCCGAGGCTGTGAGGTCGGCCAGATGTAAATCAGCCATCACCCCTACGGCACGCACCATACGACCCTGGACTTCTTTCAGCGCGATCGAACGCTTTGTATCTGCAAGCCACTGGTGCTTGTGGAACACCGACTCCATCAGCGCCGTCGGCAGATCGCGCCCCAGGTAGAGCACTCCGTAGGCCCGCGCCGGATCATCGTAGCGATTGGTGCTGTTGCGGCCATAGTACAGTGGGCTGTTCCGATAGACGACACGGCTCACATGCTGGAGCAACTCACCGACATTGATCAGGGACGAAGGCAGTTCGTAGCTCATGGGCGGTCTGGCTTCAGTGCACCTGCACGCTCAACACATTGAATACGGTCTCGGCCACGTCGTTGATCGAGCCAGGTGTCACTGCGTCCACCGGCGAACGCCCGCCCAAGCCTTCGAGAGGTTCGGACAACGCACGGTAGATCGTCCAGGGGTCGATACCCTCGACCTTCTGCAGTATGGTTTGGGTCAGCTGCTGTTTTACCGGATCGAGCTGCCAGTCGGGCAGCTTCTGACCGCGAGGTCCCACATTCAGTGACAGCAGCCGGCGGGCGACGATGTCCTTGTAGATCTGCTGACGCGATTTGTTCGCCAGCTTGGCGAATTCGGCGAGTGGCAGATTTTGCGGCTGATTGAAGGTTGTCAGCAGTACAACGCGACCGCGTTGAATGTCGGTTTCAGTCGGTGCCCAGCGCTTGCTGGCACGCAGCGCGACCGCTTTGCGGGCGAGGGCCTGCGTCGTCGTCTCCGCTTCCATGGGGGGGTGCAGCTTCGCAGCCTTCACTCGTTCGTAGACGAACGCCTGCAACTCGGCCGCGAACGCCCTGGCATCCCGGATTTCGACGGTATCTGCGAAGCGGCGTACATCTTCCGCCGTGACGCGCGGTAGATGGGTGGTATTGGGCATAGTCATCTCCCACAGGCTGGTTTGAGACATAATCAACGTTAATCTCTTATGTCTCATTTGTCAATTTAGTCGCCTGAATAAGAGCCTTCTTGATCGGATCGCCCGCAAGGTGGCAGAAGCATCCATGCAGGATAGGACGTAGCACGCAGAGCTGGCATCTCAGGCGCCGACATTGATCTGACGGCGGGGGCTTTCTCGGCCCATGCGGAGCATCGTACGCAGTAGGTTATCGCTGCGCGCTCATCTACTCGATAGCGCAGATAAGCATTCGACATGGTTGATGACCCCGCTCCAGTCTGCGCAATTATCTGCCTGAAGGGTTTCCGCTGGAAGTTGGCGGAATACTTGATCATGGTTGTGCCGATATGTTCAAATATGACTAACTAAAGTTAATTCAAAATCATATTTGATGGATTATCGTCATGCCATCTTCCGTGCGGAAACGCTCTGGCGCACAGCTTGCGTTGCCACTGCCAGTTGGGCGCGCGCTGCGTCGTTTGGGGCAGGATATCTCGACGGCACGCCGCATGCGCCGACTGAGCCAGGAAAGCCTGGCGCAGCGCATCGGCACATCACTGAGCACCGTCAGGCGCATGGAAGATGGCTATCCTGGCACGGCGCTGCATACCTTTCTGCGTGCCCTGCAAGTGCTCGGCCGCCTGGATGCGGTGCTCAAGGCAATGGCCATGGAAAATGATGTGCTGGGCATGGAACTGATGCGCGAACAGTTGCCGCAAAGGGTGCGATCGTCGCCTGGAAACAAGCGGCAAACGCGCCAGTCCGCCGCGACTGGCGAAAGCAGTACAGATGCCGACAACGATGAGCTGGAGGGCTTCTGATGGCAAAGGGCAAGTCGCCCAGGCGTCGCGACCTCGAAGTGCGTCTGGGGGCCGGAGGACAGGTCGTGGGGCGACTGTATCTAGGTAGTGGTAAGCGCAGCGCGTTCAGCTATGACGAGCAATGGCTGCACGATCCCCGCTTCTTCGCGCTGTCGCCTGACTTGCAACCCGTGCCGGGCGTCCAGCATCCCGAGCAGGTGTTTTTTCGTGCGTTGGAAGACACTGCGCCAGATTCATGGGGTGAACGCGTGATCCGGCGTGCTCATGCGAGGCTGCGGCAGGAAGATCGCCAGATGCCCGCTCTGGAGCCCGTCGACTTCGTGATGTGGGTAGACGACGAGGCGCGTGTTGGCGCACTGCGCCTGTTTGATCCCCAGGCCAAGGCCTATTTGCGCTCTGGCGAGCAGTGCAGACGCGTACCGCCGTTGGTGGAGTTGGATAGGATTGTGCAGGCCGCCCACGCCCTGGAAGAGGGTACGGAGAGCGCACAAGACCTGCAATACTTGCTTGGACAGGGCACTTCGCTGGGCGGTACGCGGCCCAAATCCACGGTTCGAGATACGGGGGGGCGTTTGGCCTTGGGCAAGTTTCCCAGCCGGGCGGATCAGCGTGACGTCATCCGTGGCGAAGTGCTGGCCATGCACCTGGCGGCCAAGGCAGGCATCAGGGTGGCTCCGGCGCGTGTGGAACTGATCAACGGCACCGCAGTTGCCATCATTCGCCGATTCGACCGCACCGACAATGCAGGCCGGATTCCCTACGTGTCGGCCGCGACGATGCTGCAATCCGATGGCCGTGACACGGCGCATGCCTACACGGAGCTGGTGGACGTGCTGCTGCAAGTGGGAGCCAACCCGATTCAAGACATCCACGAACTGTGGCGTCGCCTGGTCTTCAATTTCCTGATTTGCAACACTGACGACCATCTGCGCAATATGGGGTTCCTGTACGACGCACGCAATCACGGGTGGCGCCTGTCGCCAGCCTTCGACCTCAACCCGATGCCGGGCGATCGCCGAGAGAGCAAGACCTGGCTCACCGAGGATTCCGGGGTCATCGATAGCCAAGCCTTGCTGATGGAGGGAGCACCTTATTTCAGGTTGGACGCAGAACGGGCCGCTGCGACTTGGGTTGAAGTTGCCCAGGCAGTAAATGGCTGGCGCACGGTAGCCAGGGGGTTGGGCATGCGCGGTGCGGATGTGCTCGACTTCGAGCCCGCATTTGTTGTGTAGGGCCCGACAAACGGGCGTGTAGTACTGCTCGCGCTGCATCATGTATTTGCCCTCTGCTGGGGTGGAACCCAGACTTTGAAATCCATATTCGTGCTGTCGGCACGCCCACCACCTTGCCCGCGCGCTCACAGGCGTCCAGGACATCTGAAAGGTGTTGAGGCATGGTTTGTTCGTGGATTTACATTCGCTTCGCGCAACGCACCATTATTCGTCCCGTATTGCGAATTTAATGCAGAAACTATTGGTGACCCCACTGATGCCTCACTACGTCCCGAGGCACCAGCATGCGTTGAGACGGTATAGCTGGACGATGCGCGGTGATCGTCCAGTGGTCGATATCCTCGACCTCCTGAAGCACGGTTTCATGCGGGATAGGCCGAAGGCGGCATCGGGGCATTGTCCAACGCTGCGCATGCCTCTATCGCTCGAACTGTTGCGCGCCTTGAAGTACGCGCAGTACGCGCGTATAGTATTAAGTAAATTTATAATTTCATTTACTTAATAAATGAGGCCAAACATGCAATCATCGTCACTCGTTGAACTCGCACTGTCCGCTCAAGGCTGCACCCAGAAAGAGCTTGCCCTTAAGCTGCGGGTTTCGCCGGCACAAATTAGCAAGTGGAAGAAAGGCGAGTACATTTCATCCGAAATGAGCGACAGGTTGAGCGAGCTGGCCGACCTGGACGATCTGGATCCGGATGTCGTCTTGCTTGCTGGCTCCAAAGAAGACGCCAAGAAATGGGTACAACTCATTCGCTACCTTGCAGACCTCTCCGAATGTAGTGCGGAGACTGGCTACGATACGGCGCCGTTGGTGGAGGATCTGGAGGACGACAACTGCTTCCTGTTCTGGAACACCTTTCATGTGCTCCAAGAAATGGGGGTGAATATTCCTCGACCCTTTCCCAAGGAGCTGGAGGCTTGTATCGCGGATGACGATGATGAGAGCGAAGCCATTTGGGACAACGAGATAGCTTCACTCATCCATGACATGTTTAAGTCACTCACAAACGTGTATGGCTTTTATGCAGCGTTCGTGTCAGATTTGGTTCTGGATGATGAGCTGGATCTGGTCGACACGCCAGCTTGGGATCTTGATTCTGCACTGCTCAGTCTGGCCGCATCGAAGCTGGAGCTGAACGAACGCGAGGTTCCTGGATTTTCACGTTTCAAGAACAAAGTGGAGTCCGAGGTCGCTGAAATGATCACGTATCTGAAGGAGCGTGCATTTCGTGCTGGTGTCCCTTTGAGAGCCGAGCTGATGGATCTGGTCTTCGATTCCCACGATGAGTTGGGTCGGGCTGCGGAAGCACATAGCTTTGGCTTTAACCAAAGCCGCCTGCATCCTGATATCTACATGAACGAGCTGCTCACTGGCATGCGTGTGATTCATCAAGTACTGCCGGCGATCCTGAAAAAGCTTGGCATTGAAGATGAGTTTGAGCTTGATACTTCCGAACTCCGACTCGGCCGTTAGCAGGTAGGAACCCCCGCCGCGTGCCGGGGATCGGTCTCGACTTCGATCATGGCCCAGGGCAGCATGGCCTGGGTCAGGGGGCCGATCAGCAGGGCGAACAGAACCGTGCCGATGCCAAACAGACCTACCCCCCCCAGCATCAACCCCACCAACAGCACAGAGACTTCCAGGGCGGTGCGCACCAGACGCAGCGACAGGCCCGTGACCCGCTGCAGGCCTGTCATCAGGCCATCGCGCGGGCCGCGGCCCAGCTGCACCCCGATATATAAGGCCGACCCGAGGCCGCACAGCGCCACCCCACCCACCGTCAGGCCCAGGCGGGCCAGAAAGTGATCGGGGGTATCCAGCACCCGCATGGTCAAATCCGTGGCGATCCCGATGGTGATGGCGTTGGCGATGGTGCCGACACCGGGGATTTCGCGCAGAGGCACCCAGAGCAGCAGCACGGCAAATGACACCGTAATGAACACCCAGGCGAAGCTGACCGGGAAATAATGGGTCAGGCCGATGTGCAGGGCGTCCCAGGGGGCCAGGCCCAGACTGCCGCGGATCATCATGCCCATGGATACCCCGTAGAACACCAGCCCGATCATCAGCTGGGTCAGGCGGCGGCCCAGCCGTCCGGCGCGCAGTTGTTCAAATGGCCCGAGCTGGGCAAGCCGAATGGAATTTTTTTGTCGCATGATGAGATGAGCCCGGGCACCGCACTGCCCATGGATTTACTATGCTTGTCATCTTGCCCATAATTGGTCTGCTTGAAAATAGCCAATCACAATAAAGTGGCCTGCATGAAAGAATCCATTACCGCCCGCCAGCTCAGTACCCTCGTCGGCACGCTGCCTGCGGGCACGGCCTACGTTGGTCTGGCCGACCAGCTCACTTTGTTGATCGGCGATGGTCGCATTCCACTGGGCGTGCGCCTGCCCAGCGAACGCAGCCTGGCTGCGGCGCTGGGGCGATCCCGCACCACGATCACCCGGGCTTACCTGGCCCTGCGCGACAGCGGCTATGCCCGCGCGACCCAGGGTTCGGGAACCTATACCGCCGTCCCCGGTGGGCGGCGGCAGGCTCACGACCGCGTTCTGGTGGCCGGTGGGGCGGGTGAAGACTGGATCGACCTCAGCTGCGCCGCCGATTCAGCCCCCGCCGAGGTCATGGCAGCCTACACCGCCGCCTTGTCCGATCTGCCCACTTATCTGAGCGGGCACGGGTATTTCCCATCCGGCCTGCGGGTTTTGCAAGAAGCGGTCGCCGCCGCATACCAGGTTCGCGGCCTGCCTACCGCGCCAGAACAGATCATCGTCACCCCCGGGGCGCTCAGTGCCGCCAGCATCGTGGTGCGGGCCCTGGCCTCCCGGCGGGGACATGCCCTGATCGAGTCGCCCACATACCCCAATGCCGCCGAAACCTTGAGGGCTGCCGGGTTGACCCTGCATGAAACCCCGCTGGGCCTCACGGGATGGGACATGGCCGGCATGATGCACACGATCCAGCAGGCGCGGCCTGATTTCGCCTATCTGGTTCCAGATTTTCAAAACCCGACCGGCGCGGTCATGACCACCGACCAGCGTCAGCAGCTGGGACGCTGCCTGCAAGCCCATGGGGTTGCGCCGATCGTGGATGAGACCCACCAGGCATTGGCTCTGGATGGCCAGGCCATGCCCGCGCCTTTTGCCTGCTTCAACCCCGACACCATCACGCTGGGCAGCCTGAGCAAGGCCTTTTGGGGTGGGCTGCGGGTGGGTTGGATTCGCGCTCCGCAGCCCTTGCTGGGGTCGCTCACCCGGGCGCGGATGTCGCTGGATCTGGGTGTGCCCATCGTCGAACAATTGGCCGCGGCGCACTTGTTGCGGCAGGGGACGGTCTCGCCGGGGCAAATCCAGCGGCTGCGCGCGCAGCGCGATGCCTTGATGCAGGCCGTGGCGACCCACTTGCCCGACTGGCGCTTTGTCCCGCCAGCAGGCGGGCTGGCCCTGTGGTGCGAACTGCCCTGCCGGGGGGCGACAGCGCTGGCCGCCGCAATGACCGTCAAACAGGTGGCCATCACCCCCGGCCCCGTGTTTTCCCCGGATGGCGGTCTGGATGCCTTCATCCGCCTGCCCTGGTCGCGGCCCGTGGCCGATCTGCGGCAAGCGGTCGATCGCATCGCCCTGGCCTGGCGCAGCATCGCCACGCACGCGCTCGACCTCCCCGCCAGTCGCCAGCACAAGCCAATCCGCCTGGTGATGGCGTGATCGCCGCCGATCGTCTTGCGCGGCCGCCAGGGGCCGACGCTGGCCTTACGCCGCGATCTTGCCGGCGAACTCGACCAGCCGCCGCGCCTGGAAGCGCACCGAAGCCAGCACCGCGTCGTTGACGTCTCCCATGCTGGCGCTGGCGCCGTAAGGGTTGCCGCCGGAGGCGAAGATCACGGGGTCGGCATAGCCGGGGGCCACGATGATGCTGCCCCAGTGCATGAAAGTCGCGTACATCCCGAGCAGCGTGGTTTCTTGCCCGCCGTGCACGGTTTGCGCGCTGCTCATGGCGCTGGCGGCCTTGTTGGCCAGCTGGCCTTGCTGCCACACCGGGCCCAGCGTGTCGATGAAGGCGCGCATCTGGCTGGCCATATTTCCAAAGCGCGTGGGGGCGCTGAACAGAAAGGCGTTGGCCCAAATCAGGTCTTCGGGCGTGGCCTCGGCGATATGTGCCGTCTTTTCAGTCTGCTCGCCCCAGGCTGGCACCGACTTGACGACTTCGGCGGGCGCGGTTTCACGCACCTTGCGCAGGCGCACTTCGGCGCCCGCTTCTTCGGCGGCCTTGGCCGCGGCCTCGGCCATGGCGTAATTGGTGCCGTAGGTGCTGTAGTAGACGATGGCCAGCTTGACCTTGCTCATATGGACTCTCCGTGGGGTTGAAAATCGGGTGTTTCGCTTCAGGCGGTTTCAAATCGAACCGCTGCAGCCTGGTTTTAGACAGGCCGACGGGCGATCACGGCACTCATGATGCCATTGGAACAATGAATCAGTAATAGATGGAAAATATCTATACTGTCCTGAAAATAGAACAATTCTCCTTGGCGTTTGTGGAGGAACGGCCATGCAGGATCTCGACGATCTGGCGTATTTCGCGCTGGTGGTGGAACACGGCGGTTTTGCCGCGGCTGCGCGCGCCAGCGGCATTCCCAAGTCCAAGCTCAGTCGTCGCCTGGCCGAGCTGGAAACTCGGCTTGGCGTGCGCTTGGCGCAGCGCAGCACGCGCCACTTCGTGCTCACGCCCGTGGGCGAGCAGATCGTGCCGCATGCGCACGCCATGCTGGCCGAAGCCGAGACCGTGCGCGCGCTGGCGCACGAACAGACGCACGAGCCGCGCGGGCGCGTGCGCCTGGCCTGCCCGCCAGCCTTGCTGCAGGCGACGGTGGGGCCGCTGCTCAATGCCTTCGTCAAGGCCTGGCCGCAGGTTCAGCTGCAGATCGAGGCAAGCAACCGCAACGTGGATGTCTGGCAGGATGGCGTCGATCTGGTGCTGCGCGTGCGTGCGCCCGATGCCGTGTTGCCGCAGGATGAAGTGGTGCGTCCCCTGGCACCCAGCGAACACGTGCTGGCCGTCGCGCCAGCGCTGCTGGCGGGCATCCCGCCCTTGTCCGCGCCAGACGACCTGCGCGCCTTGCCCACGCTGGGCCTGGGCAATTCGCCAGAGGCCCGCGCATGGCACCTGCGCCATGCCGATGGCCGACAGGTGGAATACAAGCACGCCCCCCGGCTGGTGGCCGACGATATGGGCGTGCTGCTGTGCGCGGCACTGGACGGTGTCGGCTGCGCCGTGCTGCCGCGCCTGATGCTGCATGATGCGCTGGCCAGCGACCAGCTGCGGGTCGTGCTGCCCGATTGGGCCCCGCCGCCCGGCGTCGTCCAGCTGGCCTACGCCAGCCGCAGCGGCCAGCGCGCAGCGGTGCGCAAGCTCATCGACTACTTGGCTGACGGTTTTGCGTAAAGAGTTGAGTTATCATGGCCAGGTATTACCATGTGATAAAAGGCTTGCTATGGCAACGTCCCTCAAGATCGACGAGATGCTGAAAGACCGTGTCCAGCATCTGGCCAGTCAGCGCCGCCGCTCATCCCATTGGATCATGCTCGAAGCGATCCGGCAGTACGTCGAACGTGAGGAAGCGCGCGAGCGCTTCAAACAAGAAGCCTTGGCGTCCTGGGTCGCTTACCAGGAAACCGGTCGTCATCTGACGGGTCGAGAGGTTGGCATCTGGTTGGATACCTGGGGCACCCGCGACGAAAGGGCGGTGCCTGAGTGCCGCGAGTAATCGTCACCGAAGGCGCGACAGAAGGCTTGGAGAGATGTCGGAAATTCCTGGCCACGAAGGCGCTGGAAGCCTCCAGGCGGGCCGGTCAGGTCATCAAGCAACAGCTTCAACTGCTGGAGACGGCTCCCAACATCGGGCGGCCGCTCTCTGACATGCCAGAACTGCGCGAGTTGGTGATCGCCTTCGGCGATTCCGGTTATGTGGCGCTGTACCGCTACGAGCCAATCGACGACGCGGTGTATGTCCTGGCCTTCCGCCACCAGAAGGAGGCGGGCTATTGATCCGGTGCGCGACAAGCCTCGGCCTTCAGGCGAGGTAAGGATATGATGACGAACACCAATTTTGACTGGGAATCCGTGACGGTCACAAAGCGGCCCGATCGGTCGGCGGCGCTCAAGCGGGCGCATGAGGCAGCGGCCTATGACGCATGGTTCCGCGACCAGGTGCAGGCCAGCATCGACGATCCGCGCCCGAATGTGACCGATGCGCAGGCCAGCGCACATATGGAGCGCGTGTTTACGCGGCTTGAGAAGAAGGCGCATTGATGCCGACGGCGCAGTGGCGCAGGCCGGGGAGTGAGGCCCCGACAAGCGCCTGACCACACCCGCGACGAAAGGGCGGTGCCTGAGTGCCACAAGTAGTCGTCACCGAAGGCGCGACAGAAGGCTTGGAGCGATGTCGGAAATTCCTGGCCACGAAGCACGTCGCTGGAAGATGTCGCTCGCGTTCAAGTGCCGCATTCTGGTGGCCTTGAGCGCCGTTGTCGTACGAGGATGTTCGCTCTATGAGACGTGGCTGGTGATCGAGATGGCAAACATGCAAGGCGACCTTTTTGAAGAAGCCGTTTTCCCGCCGCTGGCAGATGTGACAGATGGGGCAGGGGCGGCAGATGCGGATCCGGGCCCCGGCGCGGCGCCCGCCGCCCGCCGCAGCGCGGCCAAGGTGCGTCTTGCGCCCGCGGCGGCCGATTGGCACGATCTGGCCCTACGGCTGCCGACACAGTTGCGGTTCGGGGTTTCCACGTGGTCGTACCCAGGCTGGGACGGGCTGGTCTGGGACGGCGCCTACAGCCCTGGCACGCTCTCGCAAAGCGGCTTGGGCGCCTATCATCAGCACCCGCTGCTGCGCACGGTGTGCGTGGATCGCACCTTCTGGCGTCCGCTGACGGCGGGGCAGTACGCGGCGTACGCCAGCCAGGTCGATGACGACTTCCGCTTCGTCGTCAAATGCCCCGCGCTCATCACGGATGCCCAGGTGCGCGATGACGACGGCAAGGCGCGCAAGCCCAATCCGGATTTCCTCGCGCCCCATCTGGCGGTCGAGTACTTCGTGCAACCCACGCTCGAAGGGCTGGGTGCCAAGCTGGGCGTGCTCGTCTTCCAGCTGAGCCCTCTGTCCATGGGTTGGCTTCACCGCCCCATGGCCTTGCTGGAGCAGTTGGATCGTCTGCTGGCTGGGGTTCAGCAGGCTCTGTCCGGGCATGCCCAGGTGATTGTCGCGGTCGAGGTGCGCGATCCCGAGCTGCTGGGGCAGGGGTTGGTGGATGTGCTCAAGGCGCACGGCGCCACCTTTTGCCTGGGCCTGCACGGCAAGATGCCGCCCATCGAAGCGCAATTGCCGATGCTGCGCGCGCTGTGGCCGGGCCCGCTGGTCTGCCGGTGGAACCTGAATCGCGCCTTTGGCGCATACGGCTATGCCGATGCCCAGAAAAAGCACGCCCCATTTGACGCGATTGTCAGTGCAGACCCGCATACGCGCAGCGTGCTGGCGCGCACCATTTGCGGCATTACGGGCGCGGGTCAGCCCGCCTACGTGACCATCAGCAACGACGCCGAGGGGTGCGCGCCGCTTTCTATCCAGAAACTTGCCCAGGCGGTTGGCGACCCAGAATCCACCAGCGCCTGACGCATATCGGTGGACACGCACTGCGCAGCGCGCGGCATGTGGGACATCGCTGGCGCTGTATTGGTCAATTGTTGTGTGAGCGCCACAACTTGTCGGAAATACTCGGGATTCCCGGGTGTTCGCTCGCGTAAACCCGTATCTCTCTATACCATCAAACCCTATCCCTTGATGGGAAGTTGCAAAGCCCGCTGCATGGAAAGCTGCCGGCAGGCTTTGAAACACTAGGCTACACAACAACCTCTGGAGATTTCATCCATGCAAAAGACTCTGCTCGCCGCAGCACTGCTGGCCGGTCTGGCCACCGCTGGCGTCGCTCAAGCTGAATCGTCCGTTACCCTGTACGGTATCGCTGACGCGGGCTACGGCTATTCCCAGTACAAACTGAACGATCACAACATCAACCTGAAGAAGACCTCCTCCGGTCTGTTGGGTGGTAGCCTGGCTGGTAACCGCTTCGGTCTGCGTGGTTCTGAAGATCTGGGCAACGGCCTGCGCGCTGTTTTCACCCTCGAACAAGGTTTTGACATCGGCAGCGGTGCTCCGGCCGACGACAAGCGTCAGTTCAGCCGCCAAGCCTTCGTGGGTGTGGCCAGCGACAGCTGGGGCACTTTCACCATGGGCCGTCAGTATGACGCCGGTGTGGATGCTGGCATCGTCGAAAACGGCGACGGCACCAACGGCTTCAACCTGGGCGACATGGACAAGGCCTTCGGTTCCACCGGCATGAACGGCGGCACCCGCATCGACAACTCCTTCAAGTACACCACGCCGAGCATGGCTGGCTTCAAGGCCATCTTCCTGTACGGCACGGGTGGTAACGGCAACACCACGATCTTCCGCAATGGCAACGACGATGCCAAGGACACCAACCGTGGCAACCACGGTTCTGTCGGCCTGGTGTATGCCAATGGCCCGCTGTCTGTCGGCGCCAGCTACACGCGTGAAAACCGTGGCGAGACCACGACGGGTGACTTCGGTGGCTCCTCGTTCACCAAGGATGCCGTCACCAACTGGAACATCGGCGCCGCCTACGACTTTGAAGTCGTGAAGCTGTCCCTGGCCTATGGTCGCGACCTCCATGGCAAGCTGGGCATGGGCATGGATACCGCCGATTACTTGGGCCAAGACCTGAACATCGAAAACTACTCCGACTTCAAGTCCAACAACTACCACGTGGGCCTGAGCGCTCCCCTGGCAGGCGGCGTGCTGTACGCGGGCTGGAACCGTTCCACCTCCAACCTCGACGCTGCGCAAGCTGACGGCGGCTGGGGCGATCTGGCGGGCAACATCAACACCTACCACGTCAACTACCAGTACCCGCTGTCCAAGCGCACCACGGTGTACGTCTACGGTTCTTATGCACAGAACCTGGGCTACGTCGATGGCCTGAAGGGCAAGGAAGCCGGTCTGGGCATGCTCCACGCATTCTGATGATCATCTGATCCAGAGCCAAGGTTCTGGATCAGATGCTTCTCGGGTGCCTGGCACCACAACAAAAAGCCACCCCTGCGGGTGGCTTTTTGTTGTTCTATCACACGAAGCTTTGGCGGTTTTTGCGGTGGCCGCATCGCGCTAGAGGTGGGTAAGGCCGCGCTTTGTTGTCCGAGTGCAACGCAATGCCTGAAAACTTTTGATGTGAGTGATCCTTGCATGGCGCGACTGCCGGTTTTTTGATGCAATAGCCATAACCTCCCTTTTGCGGAGCTAGACGGAGAGGCGGCCTCATGTGGTTGGTCGGCTCTGGTTCATAAAAATCTACGGAGATTTCTCACATGAAAAAGACTCTGCTCGCTGCTGCTCTGCTGGCAGGTTTCGCCACCGCCGGTGTCGCTCAGGCAGAAACGTCGGTGACGCTGTACGGGATTCTGGATACGGGCTACGGCTACAACCAGGTCAAGTTCAATGACCATGGCTACGACCTCAAGAGCACCAACTCCGGCATGCAGGGCGGCATCTTCAACGGCAGCCGCTTCGGCCTGCGCGGTTCTGAAGACCTGGGCAATGGCACCCGTGCCATCTTCACCCTGGAACAAGGCATCACCTTGGGTGACGGCACCTCGACCAGCACCAAGCAATTCCATCGCCAAGCCTGGGTAGGTCTGGCCAGCGACGACTGGGGTACGTTCACCATGGGCCGCCAGTACAATATGGGCGCCGTGATGATTTACGACCAGTTCAACGTCGGTCACACGATGGGCGACATGGACAGCGCTTTCGGTGCCGTCGGTTATGCCAACCGCATGGACAACAGCTTCCGCTACATGACGCCGAACTTCTCCGGCTTCCAGGCTGGCGTGGCCTATGCCAATGGCAAGACCAGCATCACGCGTGACGGCAACGACGTCGATAGCACTGACAATACCGACCGCACCAACTGGGTGTCGGTTGGTCTCAAGTATGCCAATGGCCCGATCGCCTTGGGTGCTAGCTACGATCGTCAGATGATGAACGATACGTACACTGCCCCCGATGGTAGTAAGAAAGATTGGCACAATCGCAATGACGCGATCACCAGCTGGAACATCGGCGCGTCGTACGACTTCGAAGTCGTGAAGCTGGCGCTGGCCTTTGGTCAAGACCGCCATGGCAAGATGGGCTTCGCTGGCGCAGGCATGGCCAACACGGGTGCGGATGTTTACAAAGCCCTCGGCTCGAGCGGCAATGCATACAGCGACTTCAAGTCTAATAACTACTACGTGGGCTTGTCGGCGCCGCTGGCTGGTGGTACGGCGGGTGTCACCTGGACGCACTCCAAGTCCAATCTGGACGAGTACGACCAGTGGACGCTGGCTGATGGCACGAAGGGCGCTTTCCCCGACAAGGCTCAAGACATCTACCAGGTCAACTACCAGTACCCGCTGTCCAAGCGCACCTCCGTGTACGCATATGGCTCCTACGGCACCGGCATGTACTACCTGGACAATGCCAAGGCCAAGGAAGTCGGTATCGGCCTGAACCACAAGTTCTAATCGCCACGCGTGGCTCGTCCACGCCGCGATGCGGCCCGGCTTGCCGGGCCGTCACGAACCCGAAGGCTTGCCTTCGACAAAAAACCACCCTCGGGTGGTTTTTTGTTGTTGGTGCGTCGGCAGTGCATGGCCGACAGGTGCGCCGCTACCGGTGGTTTTGCATGGCGCGCCGGGCGGCTTCGACCAGAAACCCGCTGCGCGTGGCCCCGTGGGCCTTGGCGTAGCGATCGATCTGCGCCAGCATCCGGCGCGGCACGGCCGATTTTGAACGCGCAGGCGTGCGTCTGTTCAGCCTCTGGCAAGCCCCGCTTTCAGGCATCTGAAAGCCATTCTGTGCTCCCCTGAAGCCTAGCCCGGATTTGTTTCCGCCCAGGGTTTTCCCGGCAAATCCGCATATCGAAATGCTACAATCCCGTAGTTTGATCTTTCGAGGCAGGGCCATCCATGAATCTGCAACAGTACTTTCCGGTGCTGCTTTTCATCATCGTTGCCACGCTGATTGGCGCGGCTTTGCTGGTGGCGGGGCGCCTGCTGGGGCGCAACGTACCCGATGCTGAAAAGCTGTCTGTCTACGAGTGCGGTTTCGAGTCGTTTGGCGACTCGCGCATGAAGTTCGACGTGCGCTACTACCTGGTGGCCATCCTCTTCATCATGTTCGACCTCGAAATCGCGTTTCTGTTCCCCTGGGCAATGGCCAACGGGGCCGTCGGCATGGTGGGCTTCTGGTCGGTGGCCGTGTTTCTGGGCATCCTCACGGTGGGCTTCATCTACGAATGGCGCCGTGGCGCGCTCGACTGGGAATAATTGGGGGTGAGCAAAATGGCTGTTGAAGGCGTCATGGAAAAAGGCTTCATGACAACCAGTGCGGATAAATTCCTCAACTGGGCAAAGACGGGCTCGCTGTGGCCCATGACATTCGGTCTCGCGTGCTGTGCGGTCGAGATGATGCACGCTGGCGCGGCGCGCTACGACCTCGACCAGTTCGGCATCATCTTTCGTCCCAGCCCGCGCCAGTCCGATCTGATGATCGTGGCAGGCACGCTGTGCAACAAGATGGCGCCCGCGCTGCGCAAGGTCTACGACCAGATGCCCGAACCGCGCTGGGTGGTCTCCATGGGTTCCTGTGCCAATGGGGGTGGCTACTACCACTACTCGTATTCGGTGGTGCGCGGCTGCGACCGCATCGTGCCGGTGGATGTCTACGTGCCGGGCTGTCCGCCCACGGCCGAGGCGCTGGTGTACGGCTTGCTGCAGATGCAAAACAAGATCCGTCTCACCAACACCATTGCCCGCTAGCAGGCGGTGGCGGGGCGTGATGCTCAATGGGCCGTCCACGGACGGCCGCCCGCCCGCCTTCATCCACATCCGATGATTCTGATGATCCGCATATGACCCGGCTACAGACCTTACAAACCAATTTGCACGACGTGCTGGGCGACTCGATCGAACTCGTCGAGTCGCTGGGCGAGCTCACGCTGCAGGTGCCCCAGGGCGCCTGGGCCGACACCTGCCGCACGCTGCGCGATCACGCCAGCCTGCGCTTCGAGTCCTGTATGGACTTGTGCGGGGTCGATTACTCGGCCTGGAAAGCCCCCACCTACACGCCCGACCACACGCACACCCACCCGCACCGCTTCGCCGTGGTCGTGCACCTGCTGTCGGTCACGCACAACTGGCGCCTGCGGGTGCGCGTCTATGCCGAGCACGACGAATTCCCCGTAGTGGCCTCGCTGGTCGATGTCTGGCCGTCGGTCAACTGGTACGAGCGCGAAGCCTTCGATCTCTACGGCATCGTCTTCGAAGGGCACCCCGACCTGCGCCGCATCCTCACCGATTACGGTTTCATCGGCCACCCCTTCCGCAAAGATTTCCCCATCTCGGGGCACGTCGAAATGCGCTACGACGCCGAGCAAAAGCGCGTCATTTATCAACCGGTCACGATCGAACCGCGCGAAGTCACCCCGCGCGTGGTGCGCGAAGATCACTACGGCATAGAGCGGTACTGACATGGCAGAAATCCAGAACTACAACCTCAATTTCGGCCCGCAGCACCCGGCCGCGCACGGGGTGCTGCGCCTGGTGCTCGAACTCGACGGCGAAGTCGTCCAGCGCGCCGATCCGCACATCGGGCTGCTGCACCGCGCCACCGAAAAACTGGCCGAGACGCGTACCTTCCTGCAGACGCTGCCCTACATGGATCGCCTCGACTACGTGTCGATGATGTGCAACGAGCACGCCTACTGCATGGCCGTCGAGCGCCTGCTGGGCATTCAGATTCCGCTGCGCGCGCAGTACATCCGCGTCATGTTCGACGAGATCACGCGCATTCTCAATCACCTGATGTCGCTGGGCTCGCACGCGCTCGACGTGGGTGCCATGGCCGTGTTCCTGTACGCCTTCCGCGAACGCGAAGACCTGATGGACTGCTACGAGGCCGTATCCGGTGCGCGCATGCACGCGGCCTACTATCGCCCCGGTGGCGTCTACCGCGACCTGCCCGACACCATGCCGCAGTACAAGCCGTCCAAGTACCGCTCGGCCAAAGAAATGAAGGCCATCAACGAGGCCCGTTCGGGTTCGCTGCTCGACTTCATCGAAGACTTCACCAACCGCTTTCCCAACTGCGTCGACGAGTACGAAGTCCTGCTCACCGAAAACCGCATCTGGAAGCAGCGCCTGGTGGACATCGGTGTGGTGTCGCCCGAACGCGCCCTGGCGCTGGGCTTTACCGGCCCCATGCTGCGCGGCTCGGGCATCGAATGGGACCTCCGCAAGAAGCAGCCCTACGAAGTCTACGACAAGATGGACTTCGACATCCCCGTGGGCAAGAACGGCGACTGCTACGACCGCTATCTGTGCCGCATCGAAGAAATGCGCCAGTCCAACCGCATCATCCGCCAGTGCATCGAATGGCTGCGCAACAATCCGGGCCCCGTCATCACCGAAAACCACAAGGTGGCGCCGCCCAAGCGCGAGCGCATGAAGACGGGCATGGAAGACATGATCCACCACTTCAAGCTCTTTACCGAAGGCATGCACGTGCCCGAGGGCGAGGCCTATGCCGCCGTCGAACACCCCAAGGGCGAGTTTGGCATCTACCTCATTTCCGACGGTGCCAACAAGCCGTATCGCATGAAGATTCGTGCGCCGGGCTTTGCGCACCTGCACTCGCTCGAAGAAATGTCCAAGGGACACATGATTTCCGACGTGGTCACCATCATTGGCACCCAGGACATCGTGTTTGGCGAAATCGACCGCTAGGCCCCGGAGATCACAGGATAATGACGATGCTGCTTTCCGAACAAGCGTACCGGGATATCGACCGGGAAATTGCAAAATATCCGCCCGAGCAGAAACAATCTGCCGTGATGGCGGCGCTGACCATCGCCCAGACCGAACAAGGCTGGGTGTCGCCCGAGATCATCCGCGACGTGGCGGCCTACCTCGACATGCCCGCCATCGCGGTGCAAGAAGTGGCCACCTTCTACGCGATGTACAACACGCACAAAGTGGGTAAATACACGCTCACCATCTGCACCAACCTGCCCTGTGCGCTGCAGGGCAGCACGCAAGCGGCCGATTACCTCAAGCAAAAGCTGGGCATCGACTTCCACGAAACCACGCCCGATGGCCTGTTCACCCTGCTCGAAGGCGAGTGCATGGGGGCCTGCGGCGATGCGCCCGTGATCATCGCCAACGACAAGCACATGTGCTGCCGCATGCAGCCCGAGAAGATCGACGCCCTGATCCAAGAATTGAAGGAGTCGGCATGAGCGCCCTGGACGTTCTCAACAAGTATGGCAACGATGCTTTCGACCCGCAGCTGGGCAACGACGCCGAACGCAGCATGATTTTCCACGGGCGCCACATCCAGCCGCAGATTCTGGCCGGGCTCGATGGCAGCAACTGGGGCATCAAAGACTACATGGCGCGCGGCGGCTACGAGTCGCTCAAAAAAATCCTCACCACGGGCATGAAGCCCGAAGACGTGATCGCCGAACTCAAGGCTTCCAGCCTGCGCGGGCGCGGTGGTGCGGGTTTTCCCACAGGCCTGAAATGGTCGTTCATGCCGCGCAACCTGCCCACGCAAAAGTACGTGGTGTGCAACTCCGACGAAGGCGAGCCGGGCACCTTCAAAGACCGCGACATCCTGCGCTACAACCCGCATTCGGTCATCGAAGGCATGATCATCGGCGGCTTCGCCATGGGCGCCTCGGTGGGCTACAACTACATTCACGGCGAAATCTTCCGCATCTACGAGCGCTTCGAAGAAGCCCTCGCCCAGGCGCGCGAGGCCGGGTTTCTGGGTGAAAACATCCTGGGTTCCGGCTTCTCGTACCAGCTGTACGCGCACCATGGCTTCGGGGCCTACATCTGCGGCGAAGAAACCGCGCTGCTCGAATCCATCGAAGGCAAGAAAGGCCAGCCGCGCTTCAAGCCGCCGTTCCCGGCCAGCTACGGCCTGTTCGGCAAGCCCACCACGGTCAACAACACCGAAACCTTCGCCGCCGTGCCCTTCGTCTTTCAGATGGGCGCGCAAGCCTATCTCGAACTGGGCATCGAGAAAGCCGGCGGCACCAAGATTTTCTCGGTCTCGGGCGACGTCGAACGCCCCGGCAACTACGAAATCCCCCTGGGCACGCCGTTCACCACGCTGCTCGAACTCGCGGGCGGGGTCAAGGGCGGCAAGCTCAAGGCGGTCATCCCGGGCGGTTCATCGTCGCCCGTGCTGCCCGCCGAGATCATGCTCAAGACCAACATGGACTACGATTCCATCGCCAAGGCCGGGTCGATGCTGGGTTCGGGCGCGGTCATCGTGCTCAACGACAGCCGCTGCATGGTCAAGTCGCTCATGCGCCTGTCGTACTTCTACATGGAAGAATCCTGCGGCCAGTGCACGCCGTGCCGTGAAGGCACCGGCTGGTTGTATCGCATGATGCAGCGCATGGAGCACGGCCAGGGCACGATGGAAGACATCGAAACCCTGGATTCGGTTGCACACAACATGATGGGCCGCACGATTTGCGCCCTCGCGGATGCGGCGGCCATGCCCGTGCGCAGCTTCATCAAGCACTTCCGCGACGAATTCGTCCACCACGTCGACCACAAAGATTGTGTGGTCGCCAAGTATCTGTAGGGTCAGGACACGCCATGGTAGAACTCACCATTGACGGGCTGAAGGTTCAAGCCGAAGAAGGCAGCATGGTCATCCAGGCTGCCCACGCGGCTGGACTGTACATCCCGCATTTCTGCTATCACAAGAAGCTCAGCATTGCCGCCAACTGCCGCATGTGCCTGGTCGAAGTCGAAAAGGCTCCCAAGCAACTGCCGGCCTGTGCCACGCCGGTCACCAACGGCATGGTCGTGCACACGCGCTCGCCCAAGGCCATCGAGGCCCAGCGCGCCGTGATGGAATTCCTGCTCATCAATCACCCGCTCGATTGCCCGGTGTGCGACCAGGGCGGCGAATGCCAGCTGCAAGACCTCGCCATGGGCTATGGCGAATCGGCCTCACGCTATAAAGAAACCAAGCGCGTGGTCTTTCACAAGCCCATGGGGCCGCTCATTTCCGCCGAACAGATGCAGCGCTGCATCCACTGCACGCGCTGCATCCGGGTGGGCCAGGAGATCGGCGGCATCATGGAAATCGGCATGCTCAACCGGGGCGAATTCTCCGAAATCACCACTTTCGTGGGTGAGGCCGTCGAATCCGAACTCTCCGGCAATATGATCGACGTCTGCCCGGTGGGCGCGCTGCTCTCCAAGCCCTTCATGATGAGCGCGCGCACCTGGGAACTCGCCCGCCGCCGCTCGGTCAGCCCGCACGACAGCGTGGGCGCCAATCTGGTCGTGCAGACCAAGATGGATCGCGTGCTGCGCGTGGTGCCGTTTGAAAACGAACCCGTCAACGAATGCTGGATCAGCGACCGCGACCGCTTCTCCTACGCCGGCCTGTACGTCGAAGACCGCCTGCAGCACCCCATGGTGCGCGGCTGCGACGGCCAATGGCACGAAGCCTCCTGGACGGACGCCCTGCAGTCCGTGGTCACGGGCCTCAATCAGGTGCGTGAAGACGGTGGCAGCACGCAAATCGGCGCGCTGGGCTCCGAAACCGCCACGCTCGAAGAACTCGCCTTGCTGGCGCGCCTGACGCGCGCCCTGGGGTCGGACAACATCGACTTCCGCCTGCGCGGCGATGGCGCGGCGCTTGACGCTGTGCGCACCGGCGCCCCCTGGCTGGGCATGCCGATCGCCGATCTCAACACGCTCGATCGCGCGCTGGTCGTGGGCTCGTTCCTGCGCAAGGATCACCCGCTCATGGCGCAGCGCCTGCGCCAGGCCGCCAAGCACGGCATGCAGCTGTCCCTGGTCGATAGCGTCGCCGTCGATCCCCTGGTGCCGGTCACGGGTCGCCTCACCGTCAAGCCCTCGGGCCTGGTGCAGGCGCTGGCCGAAATCGTCGTCGCCCTGGCCGCGCTCAAGTCGCAGCCGGTGCCCGAAGGCCTGGCCAACGTGCAGGCGGGCGAGGCGGCGCAAAAGATCGCCGACAGCCTGGCTTCGGGCGCGAAGGTCGGCATCTTCCTGGGCAACCTGGCCGTCACCGACGATCAGGTGGTGCGCCTGGCCGCCAACGCGCAAGAAATCGCGCGCCTGTGCGGGGGCCGTTTTGGCTTCCTCACCTCGGGCGGCAACACGGTGGGTGGCTACCTGGCGGGCGCCGTGCCCGCCGAAGGCGGCCTGGACGCCCGTCGCATGCTGGGCGGCGAGCCGCTCAAGGCCTATCTGGTGCTGCACGCCGAACCACGCCTCGACAGCGAACTGGGCGAGCGCGCCGTGCGCGCCCTGCAAGGTTCGGCCATGGCGGTGGCGTTCACCGCCTTCAAGTCGGCTGCCGAAGACTGGGCCGACGTCATGCTGCCCATCGCGCCGTTCACCGAAACCTCCGGCTCTTTCGTCAATGCCGAAGGCCGCGTGCAAAGCTTCAAGGGCGTGGCCGCCCCGGTGGGCGACACGCGCCCGGCCTGGAAGGTGCTGCGCGTGCTGGGCAATCTGCTCAGTCTGCAGGGCTTTGACGACGAAACCTCCGAGTCCGTGCGCGACACGGTGATGGTGGGCGGCGTCGATGGCCGCCTGTCCAACGAAGTGCGCAAGACGCCGGGCACGGTGGCACCGGGCACGGGGCTCGAACGCGTGGCCGAACTGCCCATCTACCGTACCGACGCCCTGGTGCGCCGCTCGCAGCCGCTGCAAGAGCACGTCAATTCGGCGCCGCCGCGCGCCGCCATGAACGCCGCCACGCTGCAGTCGCTGGGCCTGACGGCGGGCGATGCCGTGCGTGTGTCCACCGAGCACGGCGCCGCCGAGCTCGAAGCCGCGCTGGACGATGCTGTGGCCGACCAGGCCGTGCGCATTGCCGGTGCCTTTGAACAGACCGCCGCCCTGGGCATCGGCTCGGGCGCCATCCAGCTGGAGCGACGCTAAATGGACTGGTTGACTCTCCTCAACGACTACGGCGTCGGCCTGATCGGCGCCACCCCCTGGCTGGTGGTCTGGACGCTCGTCAAGATCATCGTGATCGCGGTGCCCATCATCCTGTGCGTGGCCTACCTCACGTACTGGGAACGCAAGATGATCGGCTTCATGCACATCCGCCTGGGGCCCAACCGCGTGGGCTATCGCGGCCTGCTGCAGCCCTTTGCCGACGTCTTCAAGCTGCTCACCAAAGAGCTCATCGTACCGACCAAGGCCAATCCGGTGCTCTACGTCGTGGCCCCGGTGGTCACGCTCATGCCGGCGCTGGCCGCCTGGGCGGTGATCCCCTTCCAGCCCGACGTCGTGCTGGCCAACGTCAACGCCGGGCTGCTGTTCATCATGGCCATCACCTCGGTGGGTGTGTATGGCGTCATCGTGGCGGGCTGGGCGTCCAATTCCAAGTATGCGCTGCTCTCGGCCCTGCGCGCCTCGGCGCAGATGGTGTCCTACGAGCTGGCCGTGGGTTTTGTCATGGTCACCGTGCTGCTGGTGTCGGGCACGCTCAACCTCTCGGGCATCGTCCAGGGGCAGGGCACGGGCTGGTTCGCCAGCCACGGCGTCAGCATCCTGTCCTGGAACTGGCTGCCGCTCCTGCCGTTGTTCATCATCTACGTGGTGTCCTCGGTGGCGGAAACCAACCGCCACCCCTTCGACATGGCCGAGTGCGAATCCGAAATCGTCGCGGGCCACATGGTCGAATACTCGGGCATGGGCTTTGCCTTGTTCTTCCTGGGCGAATACGCCAACATGATCCTGCTGTCCGCCATGGCGGCCATCATGTTCCTCGGGGGCTGGCTGCCGCCGTTCGACTTCGCGCCATTCACCTGGATTCCGGGCTGGCTGTGGCTGGGCATCAAGACCTTCGTCGTCGTGTCCATGTTCATCTGGTTCCGCGCCACCTTCCCGCGCTACCGCTACGACCAGATCATGCGTCTGGGTTGGAAGGTCTTCATTCCGCTGACCGGGGTATGGCTGGTGGTCGTGGCGATCTGGATGCAGACGCCCTGGAACATCTGGCAGTAAGAGGGACATCATGGAAGCAATCAAAGACTTCTTCGGCAGTCTGATGCTGAAGGAAATGTTCGAGGGCATGTGGCTCACGGGCAAGTACTTCTTCAAGCGCAAGATCACGCTGCGCTACCCGGTCGAAAAAACGCCGACCTCGCCGCGCTTTCGCGGCCTGCACGCGCAGCGCCGCTACGAAAACGGCGAAGAACGCTGCATTGCCTGCAAGCTGTGCGAGGCCGTGTGCCCGGCGCTGGCCATCACCATCGAGTCCGAACAGCGCGAAGACGGCAGCCGCCGCACGACGCGCTACGACATCGATCTCACCAAGTGCATTTTCTGCGGCTTCTGTGAAGAAGCCTGTCCCACGGACGCCATCGTCGAGACCCACCTGCACGAATACCACGGTGAAAAACGGGGCGACCTGTACTTCACCAAAGACATGCTGCTGGCCGTGGGCGATCGCTACGAATCGGAAATCGCGGCCCGCCGCGCTGCCGATGCGCCTTATCGTTGATGCGGATGACTGACCATGAGTTTTGATTCCATACTGTTCTACCTGCTGGCCATCGTGCTGGTCGTGGCGTCGTTTCGCGTCATCACGGCCACCAGCCCGGTCACCGGCGTGCTGCACCTGATCCTGGCCTTCTTCACCGCGTCCATGCTGTGGATGCTGATCCAGGCCGAATTTCTCGCGCTCGCGCTGATGATCGTCTACGTGGGCGCCGTCATGGTGCTGTTCCTGTTCGTCGTCATGATGCTCGACATGCGCCTTGAAGGGCTGAAGTCCGGCCTCAAGGTGTATCTGCCGCTGGGGCTTACCATCGGCGGCATCATGGTGCTGGAGATGGCCTTCGTGGTGCTGCGCTCGTGGGGCGATGCCCCCAGCCTGCCGCCCGTGCCCGACAACTTCGACAACACCCTGGCGCTGGGCACGGCCATGTACACGCATTTCAGCTATGCGGTGCAGGTGGGCGGGCTCATCTTGCTGGTGGGCATGATTGCCGCCATCGCGCTCACCATGCGCAAGCGCACCGATTTCAAGCGCACGACCCCCAGCAAGCAGGTGCGCGTCACCGCCGCCGACCGTATCCGCGTGGTGCATATGCCCGCCGTGGTCGAGGCCCCCGCTGTTGAAGCCGAAGGAGCCGAAAAATGATGGAAATCGGTCTAAGCCATTACCTGGTCGTCGGGGCCATCCTGTTTGCCATCGGCGTGTTCGGCTTCTTTCTCAATCGCCGCAACCTGATCGTGCTGCTGATGTCGATCGAACTCATCTTGCTGTCGGCCAACATGAATTTCGTGGCCTTCTCGATGTGGTCGGGCAATCCGGCGGGGCAGGTGTTCGTGTTCTTCGTGCTGACGGTGGCTGCGGCAGAGGCCGCCATCGGTCTGGCGATTCTGGTGCTGCTGTTCCGCAACCTGAGCACCATCAGCGTCGACAAGCTCGACCAATTGAAGGGGTAAGGGCAAGATGTCTGCACAAAGTCTTTATTTGTTGATTGCCCTGGCGCCGCTGTTCACGGCCGTGGTCGTGGGCTTTTTCGGCACGGGCTTCATGGGCTCGTGGATCGGGCGTCGTGGCTCGCATACCCTCACCATCCTGGGGGTGCTGGTGTCTTTCGTCGGCTCGCTCGTCGTGCTGCAGCAGACGCTGGCCGGCCAGACCTTCGACGGCACCATCTACACCTGGTCGATGATCGGCACCTTCAAGTACGAAGTGGGCTTCCTCATTGACCCCCTGTCGGCGCTCATGATGGTGGTGGTGTCGGGGGTGTCGCTCATGGTGCACATCTACACCATCGGCTACATGGCCGAAGACCCCGGGTACAACCGCTTCTTCTCGTATATTTCGCTGTTCACCTTCTCGATGCTGATGCTGGTGATGGCCAACAACATGCTGCAGCTGTTCTTCGGCTGGGAAGCCGTGGGCCTGGTGTCGTACCTGCTCATCGGTTTTTACTACTCCAAGCCGTCGGCGGTGTTCGCCAACCTCAAGGCCTTCATGGTCAACCGGGTGGGCGACTTCGGCTTCGTGCTGGGCATCGGCCTGCTGTATGCCTACGCGGGCAGCCTCAACTATGGCGAAGTCTTCGCGCAGGCCGACAAGCTGGGCGGCATCGTCTTCCCCGGCACCGACTGGCAGATGCTCACCGTGGCCTGCCTGTGCCTGTTCGTGGGCGCCATGGGCAAGTCGGCGCAAGCGCCGCTGCACGTCTGGCTGCCCGACTCCATGGAAGGCCCCACCCCCATCTCCGCACTGATCCACGCCGCCACCATGGTGACGGCGGGCATCTTCATGGTGGCGCGCTTCTCGCCGGTCTATGAACTCAGCGAAACCGCGCTCTCGGTCATCATGGTGATCGGTGCCTTCGGTGCCTTCTTCCTCGGCATCCTGGGCGTGGTGCAAAACGACATCAAGCGCGTGGTGGCGTATTCCACGCTCTCGCAGCTGGGCTACATGGTGGTGGCGCTGGGCGCCTCGGCCTACTCGGTGGCCATCTTCCACCTGATGACGCACGCCTTCTTCAAGGCGCTGCTGTTCCTGGGCTCGGGCTCGGTCATCATGGGCATGCTGCACGACCAGGACATGCGCCACATGGGCGGCCTCTGGAAACGCATGCCGATCACCTGGATCACGATGCTGATCGGCACGCTGGCGCTGGTGGGCACGCCGTTCTTCTCGGGCTTCTATTCCAAGGAAAGCATCATTTCGGCGGCGCACGCGGCCAACATCCCGGGCGCGGGCTTTGCCTATGCGCTCACGCTCTCGGGCGTGTTCGTCACCTCGCTGTATTCCTTCCGCCTGTACTTCCTGGTCTTCCACGGCAAAGAACGCTATCCCGATCACGTCGATCACGACCACAGCCACGACAGCCACTGGGCCAGCTACGGCGACGGCCCCAGCATCCATGCCCTGCATGGCGCCAAGCCCAAAGAATCGCCCTGGGTGGTGACGCTGCCGCTGTCCATCCTGGCCTTCATGTCGGTGGTGGCGGGTGTCTGGTTCGTCGATCCGCTGCTCTTTGGCGGCTTCTTCGGCAAGTCCATCACCGTGCTGGCGCAACACCCGGCCATGGCCGCGCTGGCTGAAGAATGGCACGGCTGGGTCGGCTTCGGCATCCACGGCCTGACCGCGCTGCCCTTCCTGCTGCTGCTGGCCGGCTTCGTGGTCGCCTGGTATTGCTGGCTGGTCAATCCCGCGGTGCCCGCGGCGCTGGCCAGGGCCTTCAAGCCCGTCTACGACACGCTGCTCAACAAGTACTACTTCGACTGGTTCAACGAGCGCGTGGTTGCCCGCTTCGCCCGCGGCCTGGGCCGCGGCCTGTGGCAAGGCGGCGACCGCGGCATCATCGACGGCATCATCGTCAACGGCAGCGCCCGCATGGTGGGCGTGGCTGCGGCAACGACGCGTCTGCTGCAGTCGGGCTACATCTATCATTACGCCTTCGCCATGATCATCGGCATCATGGTGTTTCTCACATTCTTCGTTCTGATGGTTCATTGATGGCTAGCGAAATGGCGTCTTCAACACTCCCCTGGCTGACCCTGTCGATCTTTGTCCCGATCATCTTCGGCCTGCTCGTGCTGCTGATCGGGCGCGACGACAACCCGGGGCCGACTCGCGTGCTGTCGCTGGTGGGCTCGATCGTGAGCCTGCTGGTCACCCTGCCGCTGTACACCGGCTTCAATCCCAAGACGGCCGACATGCAGTTCGTCGAAAACACGCCCTGGATCGAGGCCTTCAACCTCAACTATCACCTGGGGATCGACGGCATCTCGGTGTGGTTCATCCTGCTGACGGCCTTCATCACCATCATCGTGGTGCTGGCGGGCTGGGAAGTCATCAAGTCGCGCGTGGCGCAGTACATGGCGGCCTTCCTCATCCTGTCGGGCCTGATGATCGGCGTCTTCAGCGCCCTGGACGGCATGCTGTTCTACGTGTTCTTCGAGGCCACGCTGATTCCGATGTACATCATCATCGGCGCCTGGGGCGGCCCCAACCGCGTGTATGCCGCGCTGAAATTCTTTCTCTACACCCTGATGGGCTCGCTGCTCACGCTCATTGCCTTCATCTATATGTGGCACGTGGCGGGGCAGTCGTTCGACGTCGCCACCTGGCAGAAGATGCCGCTCAGCTATTCGCAGCAAATCTTCATTTTCATTGCGCTGTTTGCCGCATTCGCCGTGAAGATTCCGATGTGGCCGATTCACACCTGGCTGCCTGACGCCCACGTCGAAGCGCCCACGGGCGGCTCCATCGTGCTGGCCGCCATCATGCTCAAGCTGGGGGCCTACGCCTTCCTGCGGTTTTCGCTGCCCATCGCGCCGGATGCCTCGCACAGCCTGGCGGGCCTGATGATCGGCCTGTCGCTGGTGGCCGTCATCTACATCGGCCTGGTCGCCATCGTGCAAGACGACATGAAAAAGCTGGTGGCGTATTCGTCCGTGGCGCACATGGGCTTCGTCACCCTGGGCTTTTTCGTCTTCAACATCACCGGCCTGGAAGGCGCCATCATCCAGATGCTGTCGCACGGCTTCGTCTCGGGCGCCATGTTCATGTGCATTGGCGTCATGTACGACCGCCTGCACACGCGCCGCATCGACGCCTATGGTGGCATCATCAACCGCATGCCGCGCTTCGTCACCTATTTCGTGCTGTTCTCCATGGCCAACGCCGGCCTGCCGGGCACCAGCGGTTTCGTGGGTGAATTCACCGTCATCCTGGGGGCCGTGCAGTACAACTTCTGGATCGGCCTGCTGGCGGCTTCGGCGCTCATCTGGGGTGCGGGCTATTCGCTGTGGATGCTCAAGCGCGTGGCGCTGGGCCCGGTGGCCAACGAGCAAGTGGACGGCATGAAAGACCTGTGCAGCCGCGAGTTCCTGGTGCTGGGCCTGCTGGCCATCTTTGTGCTCTTCATGGGGATCTACCCCAGCTTCTTCACCGATCTGATGCACCCGTCCGTGCAGGCGCTGCTCGATCACGTTGCTCAATCGAAACTGTAGACCGGAATCACGATGCAAAATCTTTTCGACTTCGCGCTGGCGACCCCGGAGATCGTTCTGCTGGTGCTGACGGGCGTCGTGCTGCTGATCGATGCCTTTGGCACCGAGCCCTCCCGGCGCATGACCTTCATGCTTACCCTGGGCACCTTGCTGGTGGCGGTGCTGGTCTCCTGGGGCCAGTGGAGCAACGGCGTGCAGGGCCGCACCTTCAGCGACCTGTACGTGGCCGATTCCTTCGGGCACTTCCTCAAGATCCTCTCGGCGATTGCCGTGGCGGTCACGCTCATCTACGGCCATTCCTACGCCGAGAAGCGTGACATGGTGACGCGTGGCGGCGAACTGTATTCGCTGACGCTGCTGATGCTGCTGGGCGAGTTCGTGATGATTTCGGCGGGCAGCATGCTCACGGTGTATCTGGGCGTCGAACTGATGTCCTTCGCCCTGTATGCCCTGGTGGCTCTGCGCCGCGATCACCTGGCCTCCACCGAGGCCGCGATGAAATACTACGTGCTGGGCTGCCTGGCTTCGGGCATCTTGCTCTATGGCATGTCCATGATCTACGGCGCCACCGGCCAGCTGGGCCTGGCCGAGATCGCCCAGGTCATCCGCGACGGCGGGGCACAGCGCCTGCCGCTGGCCTTCGGTGTGGTGTTCATCGTCTCGGGCCTGGCCTTCAAGCTGACGGCGGCGCCTTTCCACATGTGGACGCCCGACGTCTATCAGGGCGCGCCCACTACGGTCACGCTGCTGGTTGGGGCGGCCCCCAAGTTTGCCGCCTTTGCCATCATGATCCGCCTGCTCATCGAGGCCCTGCACGGCATTGCCATGGACTGGCAGCCCATGCTGCTCATCATGGCGGCGCTGTCGCTGGCCATCGGCAACATCGTGGCCATCGCGCAGACCAACTTCAAGCGCATGCTGGCCTATTCCACGATCTCGCACATGGGCTTCGTGTTCCTGGGCCTGCTCTCGGGCGTGTTCGAGGGCCAGCCGGGCGCCAGCGCGGCGGCCTACGGCGCTTCGCTGTTCTACATCGTCATCTACGTGCTGACGACGCTGTCCACCTTCGGCCTCATCATGCTGCTCTCGCGCCAGGGCTTCGAGGCCGAAGAGATCGCCGATCTCAAGGGGCTCAATCGCCGCAATCCGATGCTCGCCGGCGTGCTGCTGCTGGCCATGTTCTCGCTGGCCGGCATTCCACCCCTGTCGGGCTTCTACGCCAAGCTGGTTGTGCTGCAGGCCCTCATCAACGCGGGCCACGTGCCGCTGGCCGTGTTCGCCGTGATGATGTCGCTCATTGGCGCCTTCTACTACCTGCGCGTGGTGAAGATGGCCTATTTCGACGAGCCCGAGGACGGCGTCGAACTGAGCTCGGGCACGGCGGTCACGCGCAGTGTCATGTCGCTCAACGGCCTGCTGGTGATCGGCCTGGGCGTGATGCCGGGCGGCCTGATGGCCTTGTGCATCGACGTCATCCGCCAGTCGCTGGTGTTCTAAGGCTGTCCATATGACGTTGTCGGTCGCTGTCTGGCTGGTCATCCTGGGCGCCCTGGTGCTGGCCAACCTGCCGTTCCTGCTCGAACGCCCGCTGGCCCCGTGGCCCTGGTCGCGGGCCACGCAATCGCTGGGCAGCCTGGCGCGCTGGGTCGTGGGCCTGGTTTTTCTGGCGGCGCTGGCGCTATGGGCCTGGGGCACCCCGCGCCTGGTGGGCGGCGCCTTCGGCGGCGTGGGCGGCCTGTTCTTCATCGGCAAGCTGCTGGTCAGCGGCTTGCTGGCCTTTGGCCTGCTGTATTTTCCAGGCTGGCTGGCGGGCCGCAAGGCGGCCGCTGCCGCGCAGGTGCCTCATGGAACGGCGCAGTCCGAGCACATGACGGCCATGGCCGCGCTCATGGATGAGGCCGTGCGTCCGGCTGCGGCAGATTCGACGGCGCAGGCGGGCCAGGCGGCAGACACGGCGCAGGCGGTGGGTCGGGCGGCAGTCGTGTCATCAGAAGTAGCGCAGGCGGTGTCGGCGGCGGACGCTGCGCCGCCTGCTACAAGGCGCCCCAACGGCGCGGCTGCAAAGGCCGCCGCCAAGGGCAAGCCCTTCATCGACCGCTTCCTCGAACTGCTCATCGGCTATGTGCTGGTGGGCACGTTCGGCTTCACCTTCGAACTCGACCTGGGCAACGCCTTTCCCCAGGGCTGGGAATTCTACGCGGTCACGCTGGCCCTGTTCATCGTGTTGGGATATCCCGGCTTCGTCTGGCACTACCTGCTGCAGCGCCGCCGACACCACTGAACAAACCTCGCAGCGAAACAGACAAAAACCGGCCTTCCGCCGGTTTTTTTGCTGCCGGGCCGCCCCAAAGCAAAAAGCGCCCCCTTTGGGGGCAGCAAGCCGCAGGCGCAGCGTGGGGGCTACTGTTGCTGCCGGGCCGCCCCAAAGCAAAAGCAGCCTCCTAACGAATCCGAGCAGCGTGCAAGCTGCGAGGTGGGAGCAAGCCGCAGGCGCGGCGTAGGACATCGACGCGCAGGATTCTTGCTTGATTCTGCCTATATTCCGCCTATATGTAAATTTTGTTGTTTAGTTTCGCCAAATTTATTTCTTTTGTTGCTTTATGATGTAAATTTACCTGTCAAGTAATTTGAACTTCAGGAAGCGCCATGCCCGCCTTGTTCCGCCGCCTTACGCTGCGTCAGCAGTTGATGCTGATCGTCGCTTGCATCGTGATCGCGGGGTTTGCCATCACGCTGACGGTCTTTACCCGTCAGGCGGCGCACTTTCAGCTCGAAAGCGCAACGCGCTACGGCACCGAGCTGGCGCGCCGCGAAGGGTCGGATGCCACGGCGCCGCTGCGCCAGGCCATCGAAACCGGTCGTACGCTGGCTGCTGCTCTGCAAACCTTGAGCGCTTCGGGTGGCACCGCGGATCGCGCCCAGGCGACGGCCCTGCTGCGCCAGGTGCTCGAGGCCGAGCCGGCGTACCTGGGGGTCTGGTCGGCCTGGGAACCCAACGCGTTCGATGGGCGCGACAGCCAGTTCGCGGGCACGAAACAGTCGGATGCCAGTGGCCGCTACCTGGTGCAGCTCAATCGCCAGACCGACGGTGGCATTGCCCAGGAAGTGCTCAGCGGCATCGACCAGCCAGGTGCGGGTGATTACTATCTGGTGCCGCGCAAGACCGGCAAGATCACGGTCAGCGATCCGTTCACCTACGACTATGGCAACCGCAAGGCGCTGCTGACCACGGTGTCCGTGCCCATCCTCAAGCAGGGGGCTTTCGTGGGGGCGGTCGGCGTCGATATCGACCTGGCCAATCTGCAGTCGTCGATCAGCAAGCTGCGCCCCTTCGAGACGGGGTACGCCAGTCTCTTGTCCAATCAAGGGTATTTCGTCGGCGACCGCGACAGCAGCCTGCTGGGCAAGCGACTGAGTGAAGACCTGGGGCTCAGCGCGGACGATCTGCGGGCGGCATTGAAATCCATCGCCGATGGCGAGACCCTGACCACCTTGCTGTACGATCCGCTGCTGAAAACCGACGCCACGGTGATTCAGGTGCCGATCTATTTTCCGGGGGTGGCCGCGCCCTGGGGCTTTGCCGTGACGCTGCCCAACGACCAGATTCTGAAAGACGTCCGCAGCCTGGAATGGCTGTCCGCAGGCCTGGGTCTACTGAGCGTGGCCTTGACGATTCTGTGTCTGGGGCTGGCCATCGGGCGGCTGGTGCTGCGTCCCCTGGGGGGTGAGCCCGCCGAGGCCAACCGTTTGGTCACGCAGGTGGCCCAGGGCGATCTGACGCAGCGCGTGCCGGTGCGTGAGCACGATGACGTCAGTTTGATGGCCCACCTGCGCACGATGCAAGACGGCCTCACCGACATGATCGCGCGTGTGCGCAGCGGTGCACAGAGCGTGGCGGCAGCTTCGGCGCAGATCAGCAGCGGCAATCTCGACCTGTCCTCGCGGACAGAACAGCAGGCCAGTTCGCTGGCCGAGACGGCGGCCACGATGGAAGAAATCACCGCCACCGTGCGCCAGAATGCCGACAACGCCCAGCAGGCCAATACGCTGGCCAACAAGGCCACACAGATCGCTACGGGGGGTGGGGCCATCGTGGCCGAGCTGGTGGGGACGATGGGCGAGATCGATGCCAGAGCCCAACAGGTGGCCGACATCATCGGTGTCATCGACAGCATTGCCTTCCAGACCAATATTCTGGCGCTCAATGCGGCGGTCGAAGCCGCCCGCGCGGGCGAACAGGGCCGCGGCTTTGCCGTGGTGGCCAGCGAGGTGCGAGCGTTGGCGCAGCGCAGTGCGGGTGCGGCCAAAGAGATCAAGACGCTGATCGAGGCATCCGTGGCGTCCAGTCACAAGGGCAATGCGCAGGCCGACCGCGCCGGGGCCACCATGCAGGAAATCGTCGAGGCTATCCGCCAGGTGACGACCATCATGGGCGAGATCAGCGCCGCCAGTCGCGAACAGACAACCGGGATCGAAGAAATCAGCACGGCCATCACGCAGATGGATGACGTCACGCGCCAGAATGCCAGCCTGGTCGAAGAGTCAGCGGCGGCAGCATCCAGTCTGCAGGCCCAGGCCGATACCTTGTTGCAGCTGGTGTCCAGTTTCCAGCTGCGCGACGAGGCATCCGTGGGGGCACCAGAGGCGCGCTTGCCGCATACGCCGCCGAAGCTGATTTCATAAAGGGCGCATCGAAACCGCCGCTGGGCGTGGCTGCTTCTCCCTCACCGTTTGTAAGCAGCCTGCGTTATGGACGGTCTTCGTTATAAGCAGCTCGGTGATAAGCGGCCCCCCCGCTATAAGCGGTATTCCGTTATAAGCAGCCCTTGTTTGCTGGGCATGGATCAGTCCGCGGCGGCCGATCCGTGTCCGGGCTTGTCCCAGAGCACGTGAGGGCCGATTTCGTCCAGTGTGCGGCAACCCGTCAGTGCCATGGCCACTTCCAGCTCGCCACGCAGCAGCTGGATGAGGTGGGCCAGCCCCGAGGCCCCGCCCACGGCCAGCGCGTGCAGGGCGGGGCGGCCGATCAGCACGGCCTGGGCGCCCAGGGCCAGGGCTTTCAGGATGTCACTGCCCCGGCGAATGCCGCCGTCCAGCAGGATGGGCAGGGCGCCATCGACGGCCCGTGCAATGGCGGGCAGCGCCTCGATGGTGGCGGGCAGGGTGTCCAGGCAGCGTCCGCCGTGGTTGGAGACGATCAGGCCGCTGGCGCCATGCTGCATCGCCAGGCGCGCATCTTCGGGGTCGAGTATCCCTTTGAGCCACAGCGGCACTTGCGGGAATTGCTGGCGCAGCCAGGTGACGGTGTCCCAGGTGGGGGCGACGTCCAGCAGCCCGCTGTCGAACAGGGGGCTGCCGCCGGGGGGCGTGGGCCTGGCCTGGGCTGGTGACAGGCCGTCGAGGTGCACCGAGCGGATGTGTGGCGGACAGCGAAAGCCGCTGCGCTGCTCGGCGTTGCGGATGCCATTGACCGGCGCATCGACGGTCAGCACCAGTGCCTGGGCGCCTGCCCGGATGGCCCGCTCGGCCAGCGCCAGGGTGTCTTCGGGCCGGGCCTGGGCGTAGAGCTGGAACCAGATCGTCGGGGGGGCGGGCAGCGCGGCCAGCGTTTCGATGGGAGTGCCCGACTGGGCACTGAGCACGAGTAGCGTGCCTGTGGCGGCGGCGGCCAGCGCCGTGGCCTGCTCGGCCTCGGGATGCACCAGACCATGCCAGGCGCTGGGGGCGATGAGAATCGGGTGCCGCAGCGCCTGCCCGGCCAGCGTCAGGCGCGTGTGCGCGCCCTGCAGGGGCCGCAACACACGGCTGCGCAGCTTGAGCCGCGCATAGGCCTGCTGGTTGTCCTGCGCCGTCAGCTGATCGGCGCTGCCCGATTCCAGCCAGGCCCAGATGGCGGGATCGAGCCGCGCCCGAGCGAGATCGGCATAGTCTTGGGCGCATAGTGGCACGGGCGGGGGCGAATTCATTGGATTGGCTGCGTGTTGCGCGCGGGGTGTTGAATCAGTACGGTAAAAGGGGCGGTCGGGGCCAAGCGGTCAAGTTCGTCTCAGCGATCGCGCTACCTCTCCAATTCTACAATCGCGAAAGGTGAACTGGTCTGTGGAGCACACGCCAGCCAAACGCCCGCAGCGCCTGGGGGTCAGGCAAGTCGCCTTTAGGGTTGGGCCAGGCACGAAACGCCGCTGCGGCCGTCGGTTTTCAACTTGGCGGCATGGACAGTTTCATCCGTTCGTACTTCCCAGTCTGGCGGGGCCTGGGGCGCATCCCCAGAATGGGGCTTTCCGCTCAGAAAGCCCGCCTC